>NZ_LMNZ01000001.1:0-136 GCF_001423445.1 Rhizobium sp. Leaf311
CCGGTAGCTCGTCAGGCTCATAACCTGAAGGCCGCAGGTTCAAATCCTGCCCCCGCAACCAACCATACCTCCGATCCCAATAAAGCCCCATCACGGGGCTTTTTGCGTTTTGGGGCTCCAGTTGCGTCAGCGCGGC
>NZ_LMNZ01000001.1:260-290330 GCF_001423445.1 Rhizobium sp. Leaf311
GCCTACAGCACGATCGTCAGTTCCGCGCCGTCGGGCACGAGATTGATGCGGCAGATAAGTTTAAGGAGCTTGTCTGCGGCAAGGAACTGTCGCTCCACCAAATCGAGAACCTCCCTGGATGCCATCATGTTTGCGACCTCGCCATGCATCTGCGGGTCGCCAGTCGGGGGCCGGGCGGGTGTCTTGCCCCAGCACCACCGGCTGGATGAGATCCAACAGGATCGGCATCAGGCGCTGATTGGCGTCAACGTCCACGTCGTTACGGTCTAGGGACAGCGGCTCGCGGATAACTACATCGACACTCAAAAGAACTAATGCGTCAGCCTGGCGGACCTCTCCTGAAAGTCCTCCGTCCACGCCTCGGTAGCGGCAAGCTCTGAGGCCAGTTGCTCACACCTTAGCCGCATTGCATCCGGTTGGTCGAGGATGCAAAGGCGCGTACCGGGTGGGGGAAGATGGGTGACCTGCGCGCGGCGGCGAGCCTTGCCCGTCTCAACACCCCTGACGCGGAAAATTTGCCCGAAGACCGCGGCCTCCCGTTTGATCTACGGGTGACGCTAGCCGCCCCGCATACTGGATCAAGCCGTGGCGCAAGGCGATGCGCAAACGGTTGGTAGGTGTTGAATGTTGACCCTGTATCGGCCTCCAATTCTGACCTCCGATAGGCGTTACAACACTGCAGATTCGCCGGACCGAGCGAGAGACCAGATAAGGCTGGAGGCGAGATCAGGCGGGAAGACGACTTACGAGCGGTTTCATTGATTTGAGAAGTGGCTTTTCGACCAGCCTGAAGATTGCAATAGCGCAAACTACGGCGACGATGAGCCCGATGGCTGACGGGAGAAAGGCATTGCCGAAAAACTTGTGAACGGCGGCAGTCCAGAAAACATGGGAAAGATAGAGTGAGTAGGAGGCGTCGCCGATCAACTGGATTGGCGTTAGTTGCGCGGAAGGCCAATATCCCCGCTTTTCCAGGCTCAAGCAGCCGGCGACGATAAGAAATGCCGGAATTCCCCAGACCAGAATTCGGTATTCTGGGTCGAACAGCGAGAAAACATTGCTTGCTGCAAGCCCGGATACACCCAAGATGACGGCAATGAGGCTGATTTTTCCGTGCAGAACAAATCTGGAAAGCAGAAGACCTGCGATGAACTCCAAAAGAAGATTAGACGACCAGAGGTTCAAAGCGGCGTTCTTCAGGTCGAAGGTGTAACCCAGGATGACCATCGAGGCTAATGCCAGTGATGTGAAAAGGATGGGTCGACCCAGGAATATGGCTGCGGCGAAGATGATGTAGAAAAACATTTCTAGGTTGAGGGTCCAGCCCACCACCATCAGCGGCCAGACGTGTCCTGTTTGGTCCCAGTAGGGAATGAAAAAGAGCGATTTGGTGAGTGTTTCTGCATTAAATGAAAATTGAGAATAGACGCCAGCAATCGCGCCCAGACACATGACGAAGGTGAACAGCCAGTAAAGCGGTGCGATCCGGATGATGCGTTTGCACAGAAACACGAGTGGCCGTTCATTGACGCCGATCGTGCCCATGATAAGGCCCGAAATAACGAAGAAAATATCCACTCCCGCCGCACCGACAATAAACTCATTCGGGAAGAAATGGAACGCTGTGACGAGGACCGCTGCTATACCGCGAAGGGCCTGAATCGAATAAAGATGATTTTGCACACGTGGCCCCTACAAGCGAATTTCGTATTTCACACTGAGCTAAGCAAGTTAAGCTCGCATAACACTGAATACATAAAGATAAAACTGCATTTGGTGGATTTAAGTTTGGCAATTCTGGATTGTCAGCAATAACAAATGAAAACTCGCGGGATCGCCTACGTTTTCTACACACCCGAGATGGCGATTGGCATTAAACTTTATTTTCGTAGCCTCGGCGCGGACACGCACCATGAGCTTCGTCTGGAAGGAATGCGGTATAGGCGCGCTTTCGATCGGTTCTGACACTAATTTTGAGCGCGGTAGGCCGCCGGATATTGAATGGGTGTCGGGTTTTTTGGCACTGGAGCGATTTTCGCGTCCAACTTAAACGAATATGCGGAAACGAATAACGTCAGGATCCAGCCGATCGAAAAGGGCGCCAATAGATCGACTTCCGTGTAGATGCGCGACATGGTGAGAACGATGAGTTGGAAGAGGAATGTCGTCAGAGCGTTCTGGTGCAGCATGACATTGCGAAGAGTGGTGACGACGAGTGCCGCTACATAGAAGAAAGTTACCGCCACTCCAAAGTAACCGAGTTCGACGGCCGTTGAATAGAACTGGTTGTGAAAATGAAAGCCCATACGGGTCGGAATATGGAATGCGTCCCACAGCGCTTCGGGTTCCGGGTCATTTTGAACCCAGAATGCCTGATACCCAATACCGAACAGGGGATTTCGCTCAACCAGTCTCGACGCATAGGCCCAGAGATCTGTTCTTCCGGTCAAGGTGGCGTCCTTGCCGACCGCCGAGAGCAAGGCGCCCGTCAAACCGTTTTCGTCACCGAACACCAGTCCAGCCAGGCATGCCACACTCAACGCTATCAGGAACAGTGCGAGCAAAAACTGCCCCCGGGCACTGACATGGACAAGCCTGACCACCATGAGCGCGCAGTAGGCTAGCACGATGACAAAGAAGGAAATCGCTGCCCCTGCAGAGATGGTGAGAACGAGTGTAATTAGCGCCAGGCCCACGCCGACATAGGCCAGCGCGCGGCTGAGGACAGTCTGACTGATCCCCGCCTTGGCGACGGACAAAATGAAGAGAACAAGTCCAGCGTAGGCCAGATAATTCTTACTGCCATAGAAGCCAACGTAAGCGGCCTGCTGGGTTTCGTAAATAATGGCAGTCTTGCCGGAAAGAATGCTGGCGCCTACCGAAATCAACTGAGCAAAGAAAAATGCGGTAATGAGTGTTTTCAGCCGTATTGTGCTCGTCAGAATATACACCACGCAGCAGGATACCAGCGCTTCTGCCGATAGTTTGAAGGTCAGCAGCGGATGGTTCGACCAGAATGTGGAGGCGAGAAATACCGACGGCATAATGAATAAGAGGACGAGCCCTGGCCACTCGATGCGGCCATGTATCTGGTAACTTCTCGCCTTCAAACCGATCAGGACGATGGAGGGCAGTATAAAGAAGACCGCCGCGATGGTGCCGAAACCGGGGCTGAGGGTAAGACCCAGAAATGTCACGAATGGAAACGCAAACTGGGCAGCGCTGTCTAACCGGGAAGTCGGATGTATGTCCTGTGATGGTAGTTGCACGACGGATTACCTGATATTTTCGGAACGGGACATGACAAAACCATTTGCAGACACGCCGGATGAAGCAGATCTTTCTGGCGACTTACGCTCCAAGCAATATCCACTTCTCGCAGTCTTATCCATCTCATATGCAGCAACCTGTAAGGAAAGACTGCATTTTTAAAGAAACAGAGCCCCAGCCGCCACATAGACGTCCTGCGAACGCTAGATGAAACGAGTTTTGGCTAAGGCGCAGGAGCACTCGGCTTCAGGCATCAGAGTAACGGGGATGGGGCATTTGCTGCACAGTCTTTGATCGGAATTTGAGGCAATCTCGCGTTTTTGCGCGTGAAGCTCTGCCATCCGGCATACGCCTGCGCGATAAAGCCATTTCGCAATACGCGTGACACGAGACATTGCGTTATATGAGCCTAATGGAATTTGAAAATATTGCGGAATTGGCCTAGTGCAATGTCTTGGAATGGCGGCAGGACAAACTGACTGTAATAAGATGCAGGTAGACTGACCTTTCATGGATTGCTGAGGTGGAGCGAAACCGAGCCGAGGTTAACAAGGCTTGCACTGCTTCATCCTGTACCAGGACTTCAATAGATTATTATTAAGCTCAAATGGTAGGGCGTCGCGTGTCTTTAAAAAAAATTGCCTTTGGCACAATGTCCATGTCCTCCATCTCGATCCTCCGGATTGCGGCCCAGTTTTTCATCATGCCAATATTGGCACGGTATCTCAGCCCTCATGAATACGGAACGGTCACACTTGCGGTTCCTATCATTCTTCTTCTGGTTATTTTTGCGGATGCAGGCGTCGGCCAATCGCTGATCAAGGAAGATGATGGCAATACTCAGGTCTGGTCCAGCGCATTCTGGCTTACGATGGTCATCGGTCTTGTCCTGGCCCTCATCGCCCTGTTCGGGTCTTCCACGCTTGCCATGATATTTGCCGAGCCGGACCTTGGCCCGATCACGCGTGGACTGGCACCGATTGCTTTCCTGCAGGCGATTAGCGCCGTACCGGGTGTCAAACTGCAAAAGAGCGGGAAATTTTCCACAATTGCAATCATTGAAGTCTTGGCAATGGCGGCGGGTCTGACGACCGCACTTGTCGGCGTGTTGAATGGTGCCGGTGTCTGGTCGCTGGTGCTGCAGCAACTGGTGCAATATTCCATCCGCGCCAGTTTCACATTCGCTGCGTCCCGGTTCAAACCGCGATTTGTCTTCTCATTGCATAGCCTTAGAGAGCACATTGTCTTTGGCAAAAGCATGCTGTTCAGCAATCTGGCGACCAATCTCTCCCAGTCTCTGGAAATGGTCATCATAGGCCACGCTCTCGGCGCCGCAGGTGCAGGCATTTTTGCGATGGCATTTCTGTTTGCCCGCTTACCCGGTCGCATCCTGACCGCGCCGCTCAACTACGTCATTTACACACATCTTCTGCGTTTCAGAGAAAACAGGCAGAAACTGGGAGAGGTATATTCTGCAATATCCTATCTGGTCGCAGCAGGCGTGCTGCCAATCCTGTTCATAGCCTCCGCGGCCCACCAGGAAGTGTTTGGCTTGCTGTTGGGCAGCAAATGGACGGAGTCAGGCTACCTGTTTGCGTTGATCGCGCCTGTTGCGGGTTACCAGCTGATCGGCACATTGGCCGTGACGATACGCATCGTATTGG
This sequence comes from Rhizobium sp. Leaf311, assembly GCF_001423445.1. Classification (NCBI taxonomy): domain Bacteria; kingdom Pseudomonadati; phylum Pseudomonadota; class Alphaproteobacteria; order Hyphomicrobiales; family Rhizobiaceae; genus Rhizobium; species Rhizobium sp. Leaf311. The sequence goes on from NZ_LMNZ01000001.1 coordinate 5,195, forward strand.
GTGAAGTTCGCAGTCAGATGAGATTTGCGATAGAATTTGCGATCTGCTGGTGCCTGCTTCTTGCTGTGTTTGCCACAGGCGGCACGATCTATGTGGCCGGCGCATATGCTGTTGCGGTGGCTTTGACCGTACCTCGTAACATCAGTGGGATCGTCTCTCTTCTGAGCCTTTCACGAACGCGGTTTGCGGCATCGATGGCTTTGCCTTCCGTCATCTCTGTGGCTGTCGCGGGCGTGTATTGGTTGGGTTCTACCGGAATGCGCGATCAATGGTTCCAATGGATACCGTTTGCTGCGGTCCTTGCCCTTGCGGGTGTGGCGCTTTCGGTCGCCGCAGGTCATCGGACATTGCGCAGAGGTCTGTCTGTTCTAAACGCCCCGACGGAGAGCGTCTGACCGCCCGAGCCGCTATCAAATCCGGTGATAAAGAACTGTCATAATTGAATAAATTATTGCTTATAAAAGCCGGGCCGTGGTTCCTAGTATATTAAGAAGAGTGACTTGACGCTGATCCGGCTAGAACCTATACGGCATTTGATTAGATGGCGCTCATTGCTTTTGGATGTTGTATATCATAACAGGAAAGATGTACAAAAAATGAAGAAAATTGCTGTTATTTGTGCGCTTCCTCCTGAACGTAATACGGGCATGTTGACCGTCGATCTGGCGGCTCATATGACCATATCTCAAATGGTCGCTCCCAATATTGTTCAGTTTTACACATATGGAAAATTGAACGAATATTCGTACCCGCCAGAAGAAATACCATTCAAGTATCTTGATATAGTCGATCATTACGGCGAATACCTCTCCTCGGACGTGTTTTTGTTCTGGGGTGATTTCCTGCACTCCCTCTCCTATCTCGAGAAGGATCGTGGAGCATGGAACAAGGATGCGACGAGCGAGAGCCAGAGCGGATTCCAGAGCGACTATTACAAATACATTTTCCTGTCCCAGCTCGATCAGGAGAGGTTGAGCCGCGCCGTCATCTTTGGAAGCACGATCATTACAAATCGAGCGGAGGACGATGTCGACGAGACGTATCGATCGCACTCCGAACGCTTGTTCAAGAATGCTGCCGGCGTGTTTTTCAGAGATGCATTGTCCGCGGCGAAGGTTTCGCCTCTGCGGGGCCTGGACCCTTCGCTGGCCTGTGACTGTGCACTTCTGCTGAAAGACACCGACCTCGAGCAGTTTTCCGGTTTTGAAATGGCCGCACAGCGACAGGGTATTGGCGTCTACTTCGGCCGGACGAATTCAAAGTTCCTGATGCTGCTTTACGCCCGCCTTCTTGGAAAGCGTCTCGGTGAACCGACACGGTGGATACCCTGGTTCTTCACACGCAAAAAATTCCGCGCCATCGCCCGTCTGTTTGGCTATGACGTCCCGAATTATCACGTTGATCCAGGCAAGATACTTTCAGAGCTCTCAGGCTGCAAATTCGTGATTACGGACACGTATCATGTTTGCGTCAATGCCTGGCGCCTGGGAATACCGGCCATATGTATCGGTCAAGGCGCGGCCACAGCTGATAATTCGCTGTCTGATAAAAAGAAAGAAATACTCTTCGAAATGTACGGGGCGCGCAGCTTCTACATTTTTGCGGAGCAGCTTTACAGCGTCTCAGGCTTCAAGGCAGCGCTGGACCAGGCAAAGACAGTCCTGTCCAACCCCGCTGTTGCCGCACAAATACGCAAAAACATCAACGAACATGTCGAGACTGCTGTCGCGCGGTTGAAGCAGGCGCTGCAAAAAGCATGCAGCTAAATTTTTTCCATCCACCTCGGTGATGTTGATGCGTGGCATCAGGGTTAGATGCCGAGTGCGTATCTTGAGGGCGTATCAACCCACTATCGCTGGGTTGATACGCCAGTTGCTCTGACTGCCGGTTGCTGATCGAAGTGCTGCCGGAACTTCGCCGGGCAGCCTTACCCTCAAAACACTGGGCATCTGCAAAAGTGGTGGGGGGGCTAATGAGGATGAACTTTACCCCGTGAAGACTGATGCAGTGCAAGAAAGTTTCTGCGCCGCAATATCAATTCCATGCGTTCCAGGGGATGGAGCGTGCGTCTAACGCAATCAGGCGGTCGATTTTATCTTCGAAAAAGATTGTGCACCGGAGATCTACATCTCCGGTGCACATAATTCTATGTCTTCTTTTGAATGTGCGCCATCAGGATCTGGCTTCGAATGATTTAGTAGCTACCGCGCGCCGAGCACACGGCCGGGATTGTCTTCAGGATGATTGCGACGTCCTGGATCAGCGACCAGGTCTGAACATACTGGGTGTCGAATGCGATGCGGCTTTCATAGGAAACATCGTTACGGCCGCTGATCTGCCACAAGCCCGTAAGACCTGGGCGAGTGCGGAGGTAGTACACGGCGAAGCTATCATATGCCTGCAGTTCTTCGGCAACAACAGGACGGGGTCCGACGACGCTCATTTCGCCGCGAATGATGTTGATCAGCTGAGGCAGCTCATCGAGGCTGAGTTTACGCAGGACTCGTCCAACAGCGGTCACGCGTGGATCGTTCTTAAGCTTGCGGGTTGCTTCCCACTCGGCGCGGGCATCCGGATTTTCCGCCAGATAGCGGCGGAGAAGTTCGTCTCCATTGACAGCCATGGTGCGGAACTTCAGGCACTTGAACTTCTGGCCATTGTGGCCGACACGCTCATGCTTGTAAAATGCAGGTCCTTTGTCGGTGAACTTCACCAGAGCCATAATCATAAGAAATATGGGGCCAAACAACACGAGTGCACACATTGCAAACGTAACGTCCAAGCTACGCTTTGCCAGTCCGCCGGTCGGAAGAACTGTCGCATACTTCATAAAGAAAGCTCCATCGTTTTACGATGATGAGCCGCATTCCTGAGGCGGCTGATCAATCAATTACGCAAAATGAATTAATTCCAGGCTCTAAACCTGTTCGTGACTTACGAGCCAGCCTTGTGGTTCATAAGTGCTTCGTTAACAATTTATAAACCAATAACGAATTACTAAGTCAATACTTTGTGGCGAATGTAGTTAATGCATATAAGCATATTCTAAATATATAGTTTTGATGATTTCAGTATAAAATCATTCTAATTTCTGAATAAATAAGCCTATTCATACTTTGTATGGGGGAATTTCAGTGATCCTATTGGCTTAGAGAATTCGAATTAGATTGGATCGCAAAATTTACATTAGAGAATAATAAAATAATAAAACCGAAAATTTTTTATCCGAATATCTAATCCGTGCCGAGCAATCACGTCTCAAAACGCTATTTCGTCAAACGGCAGAATGATTCGCCTCAATGCTGGAATAGCGCCTCAAAGGGCCTGATGAGGCGAATGTTCATCTTGGCCGTAGACGAGTAATCAATCGCTATACTCGAGCTTTGAGGAAATGGCGCATCAGGAAATTGTCGCTAATGATGTCCTTGGCCGTCTTGTCGATGTCGGTCGTCCCGAACCGCATCACCCGAATGTACTAGCCCTGAAAACGCGCCGCGAGTTTCTTGACAGCGGCCATAATGCACTGAGATCGATTGGTGGCGCATAGGCAGTTGAGCAGGGCAGTAGCCGCGCCCGCCGCGCTTCGGTGACGGCGGCGGGATCGAAATGCCGATTTTTGAATGATCCCGAAAGAGGACCAGCCCTCTTTGCGCTGCAGCATTTTTACAAGAAGAATGTAAAGCGTGTGTGTATATCGTGTTCTATACTTAGCAGGTAAGGTTACCGGCGGGTTTGGTCGCGAGTGTATTTGATTTATACTTATCTTGAGTTGTGCTGGATAAAATCGATGATCACTCGTTGCGCAAGAATTCTGCGACTGCAGTGTGCAGGGCTCCAGAGCCTGCTCGATGTGCCGTTCTCTTTCATCTGACAGGAAAAGTTCAAAAGACCGCAAATATCTTAAGGTTTGGCTCACCACACATTTTCAGAGGTCATTTGACGTTTTCGAGTAAGACATTCCGAAAACAGGAGTGGATGATGAAGAGTGTACCAGTCAATTCTCGCATTATACAAAACGTCTACTTCAGCCAGGAAGACGGACAGTTGCATATCTGCTTTAAGAATGGTGAGGAGCGGCTGTTCATCGGCGTGCCGGAACACGAAGTTACGGCAATGTGCGTCGCCAAATCCCCCGGCCAGCATTATATCGACCGCATCCGCAATCAGTATAAACGTATCGCTGCCTAGTATCAGCAAAGACCGCGTTCAAACCTGCCGGTTATTGAAAGGCCGCTGGCCTGGCGGCAGGCAATGGTTTCACCGCATCAATTACAAGACTGCATCCGATTGTTAGTGTCGAAGGCCGCCGCGTATCATCGCAGGCCATGGGCGCTTTCCAGTCTCGCTGGATCCGCGACCAACAACTTGCCTGCCGGATTTTGGAATAACTAAATTAACAATATCTAGAATTCGCATAAAATTATATCGTCTGGACAATCAATATAATTTCCGCATATATCGCATCGTCGCCATTATATTGGGTCTGAACCTAGCTGATATCACGTATTAAAAGCTATTCATCTCAATAGAAATTGTGCCTTCCCCACATTCTCCATTTATGGGGGATAGCGGAATTTGAAGGCGATCTATTTTATCAGAATCCTGTGCGGGTTTCTGCAATTTATCGAAAGTAAAATGGTAGTCCGTGCTTATGATATTGCCGTTCTTTAATTAAAGGCAACATTGAAGAGAAGCATTGCAGGTTGAAGAATGCGATCCCACTACGTTGCTTTATCTGTTTATTGGGTCTCGCTTTCAGTAGCCCTTTTAAATTATGGCTCTGTTGAACTGCTGACGGTTACGCTTTTAGCCTTGCCTACCTTCTTCCTGTTCATGGTTCTTCTCGCAACGGGAGGCATTCCCACCCATACCGGTTCGACGCTATGGGCGGCGGCTTCGCTGATGGTTCTGCTCCTCGCCTGGATTGGCGCTCAAACTGTCATTCCTCTCGATGCACCGTTTTCAGAGGCCGCCGGGAAAGAAATTCAAGCTTTTCTCCCAGGTGGTGCTTCCACCATCTCGGTGTCGCCAGCGGATGATCGGGCGGCAGCCATGCGAATTGCAGTGCCGTTTGGTATCTTCATGGTCGGTCTCTTGTTGTTCTCCACAGACGAGCGCGCGAGTGGAGCGTTGAGGCTCTTGTCGGGGCTTTCCGGTTTGATATCGATCTTCTCGATCGTCCAGTTCACCATCGCGCCAGATCAGTTGCTCTTCGACGCGAAGAGGGCCTATCTCAGCAGCCTTACTGGCATATTCGTAAACAGAAATACTGCGGCCACGTTCTTCGGCCTCGCGCTTTTATTGAACGCCTCCATCGTCGAGGCATCTTTTGGCAAGATAGGTTTTCGGCGGGTGTCCTCGGCAATTTTGGCGGGCGCCAGACTTTCGCCAGCCATGCAAACGCAATTGTGGTTTGCGGCAATTCATGTGGTGCTGCTCTTCGCGACACTAACAGCATTGATGCTGACCAAATCTCGCGGAGGGGTCGTTGCGGCCCTCATTGCTGTCTGCTGCCTTTTAATTCTGAAGGCATTCAGCAGGTTTCAAAAACAGGAAAAGAGCGGGCTTGCCCCAGCCAAGGGACGCCGCTGGATCAGGATACTGATCGGCGCATCTATCCTTCTGGCGATTGTCATCATCTTCTTTTCGCTTGGGCAGCGCGTTCTGTTGCGCTCACAAATTCAGAGTGCCTTCGAAGACGGTCGCTTTTGTGTCCTGCCGGGCATAGTGGCTGCCGTCTGGGACAACCTTCCGCTTGGGGCAGGTCTGTCAAGCTTCCCGACCGTGTTCCCGGCCTATCGAGATGCGACTTGCGGCATTGCCGGGGTCTGGGACAGAGCTCACAATGTCTATCTCGAAGGACTTTTGACGCTTGGCATTGTTTTCCCTCTGTCGGCGCTGCTCTTCAGTCTCTGGTTGAGTGCGGTCTTTATCATTGGGATCAGGCGCCGCCGAAGCGCCCGTTATGCGGGAGAGCTCGGCATTGCCTCTCTTGTTTTGATTGCTGCGCACTCCGCGATTGACTTTTCCCTGCAAATATCAGGACTCGCAATCTATTTTGCGGCAATGCTTACGCCAATTGTAACCTTGTCTCTTCGTCCGCCTGGCAAGAAACGAACACCTAAGGGACAGTCCACCCGTCATTCGATGACTGCGTAACGATGAGTCATGGTTAAATATTTTCGAATTTGAGCATATTTATGTTTATTTATTTGAATTAACTAATATTGAACTGATTAATTGGGCGTTACCACCATGTGTTTAAATAGCAACAACTTAATTCAAAGCTGAGCAAAGCATAATTTCAGTCAATCCGGCTCTGGATTTAATTCTGCAATTGGTGTTATTGCGAGACGATATAATGTTTCATGGGGATGAAATTGAGGCGGAGTAAGACTCACATTTTGCTGCTTGCTGCGGCCACTTCGCTTACCAGTTGCACTTCGCTTCCAAGTGCGGGTCCGGCGGCCCGCAATGTGGAAGCCGGCGCGGCTGTAAAAGTTACCTCTGCGGACAAACCCACTGCCGTGGGCATCGATTATGCGCTGGTGGACATCAATAAGAGTGTCCTGAGCTACGTCGCAGACGATACGCAGACCTCATTGGCTCAGGGTTTTGGCGGTGGACGCGGCGGCGCGCCATCGCTGCCATTGGGCGCTGGCGATGTGGTCCAGGTTGCCATTTTCGAGTCGCAGTCGGGCGGTTTGTTCATTCCGTCTGATGCTGGCAGCCGCCCCGGGAACTTCGTTTCCCTGCCGCAACAGACGATTGATCACAGCGGTAATGTGAGTGTGCCTTATGCAGGCCGTATCCGCGCAGTTGGACGGTCGGTCGAGGCGGTTCAGCAGGAAATTGAAGACCGGCTTGCAAGCCGTGCTATTGAGCCTCAGGTCGTCATCACCAAAATCAGCAGCCGCTCGGCCCAGGCTGCGGTGCTGGGAGATGTGCGTCAGCCCGCGAAGATCGAGCTGACCGAAGCCGGTGAAAGAATACTTGACGTCATCTCCGAAGCGGGCGGCTTGAGTGCGCCCGGCATCGAGACGCGGGTCACTCTTCAGCGCGGAGGACGTTCTGCAACCGTGCAATACGATCATCTGGTCGCGACGCCTTCTGAGAATATCTATGTCGCACCGGGTGATACGATCCTTGTTGATCGCGAGCGTCGTACCTACTCCGCATTCGGGGCGTCGGGTCTGAATGGCCGGTTCGACTTCGAAGAGTCCAAGCTGAGTTTCGGCGAGGCATTGGCAAAGGCTGGTGGTGTGTTGGACTCCCGCGCGGATCCGGCTCAAGTCTTCCTGTATAGGGTTGTCCCCAAGGACACGCTGGCCAAGATGGGCGTGAATGTCTCGCGCTTCAAGTCTGAAACAGTTCCCGTTGTCTTCAGGGCCAATATGCGTGATCCGTCCACGCTCTTTGCGATCCAGAAGTTCCCGATGCAGGACAAGGACATCATCTACATCACGAATGCAGATTCCGTCGAGCTTCTCAAGTTCTTGAACATTGTGAACTCGGTATCGTCTACCGCCGCCGGCGTTCCTTCGGATGCCGTATCGATCCGGGACTCTGTGGAATCACTGACAAATTAATAGCCAAGCGTCCGCAGCATTAAGTAAGTTTCTTGAATCTTATTGCTGCGGAAATTTTTTTGTGCAATCAAACAGTCTTAATAAAGTATAAACGGACTTGGGAGTGACTTCATGCCAAAGGGCTTAAATTACAGCTTACTGTGTGGCGCGCTGTTGTCGTTGGCTTTGGCGAATAATGCCAGTGCACAAAGCTCTTCGCCGGCCAGTTGCCTTGTCGCCCCGGCAAGTCTTTCGGACAGTATTGTTCAGGCGTTTCTTTCTTCGCCAGAGAGTCTGTTGAGCGAGTTCCAGACAGGTGGAATACCTATGTCCAACCGCGTCCGTGCTCTCACCGGCACGAACGAAGCCGCTTTGTCTCCCTTGATCAAGTTGGCAGGTCAGGCCAATCCCTCGCAGGTTGCAGCACTGGGTGCTGGCCTTGCGCGTGCAGCGGCAGCTTGCGTTTCGCTGAAGCCTGACTTCGCTGCGCGCATTCAGCAAGAAGTTGCCGAAACCGACAATGCTGCCCTTCAAACCGCTTTTGCGGGCGCGATGCCGGAAACTGAAACGGCTGCGTTGGGTGCTGCGGGCGCTGGTGCCGGCGGCGCGGGCGCTGCGGGTGCGTCAGCCATCGGCAGCAATGGGAATGCAGGTGGCGGCGTAAACGCAACGGGAACCGCCGCTGATGGATCGTCTGGCACGGCTTCTGGAGATTCTGCATTCAGCGCTGGTGCAAGCAGCCCTTATTTCGCGACGTCGAGCGCAGGCTCATCCACATTTATCTCGATCAGCATAACGACTCAGTAGAAACCCTTGTGGCTGGGGGTCAAGACACAACTGAAATGAGGCTCGCTTGCCGCTCTACGATAAAGAAATCCACGCTTTTTCGCGTGAAGCGAATGCTGATATGCATCAGCAGGGAAGTTTTCTGGACGTTGAAAGCGTCATTGCAATTGCCAGGCGTCAGTGGAAGATCGTCGCGATAAGCGTAGCGGTTGCTGCGGTTCTGGGTATTGTCAATATTCTGACAGCCGTTCCGCTCTTCACGGCCAATGTCAGCGTTCTCATCGATAGAGGCAATGGTCAGCTTGCCGACCAGTTGTCGAGTATCGGGTCCGCTGGCGGCAGTCTGATGGAAGATGAATCGTCCATCCTCAGCCAGGTCGAGATCTTCAAGTCAGACACGATCGCAAGTGCGGTCGTAGACAAGCTTGATTTGACCAATGATGCCGTGTTCATGGCGGATGATCGTTCCGCCATGGTGCAGTTGATAGGAACATTGCGTTCTCTGCTCAATGTATCGCAATGGTTCGTGTCCGCTTCGGCCGTCGCGGATGACGCGGCTGCAAAGCACTTTGCCGCAGAGCGAAAGCTGGCAGAAAATCTCGACGTGAGCCGGGTCGGAAGAACCTATGTTCTCAACGTCCAGTACACGTCTCCATCGCCAGAACTTTCGAGTAGAATTGCCAACACCGTCGGCGATATTTATCTCGTAGACAAGTTGAACTCGAAATACGAGGCGACGCGGCGCGCCAGTGACTGGCTGCAAAATCGTATCGCAGAGTTGCGGCAGAAGGCGCTTGATTCCGACCTTGCCGTTCAGCGGTTCCGCACAACAAACAATCTTGTATCCGCAGGATCTGTTCTCGTATCGGATCAACAGCTCTCCGAACTTAACAGCGCGCTGATCGTGGCGCAGTCGGAGACGTCAAAGGCCGAAGCACGCTTCCAGCGTATTCAGCAGATTATCGCGTCCGGCCAGACAGATGCCATCGTCACCGATGTGCTCGGAAGTACGATTTCGAACGAGTTGCGGCAAAAATATTTGGATGCATCCAAGCGGGAAGCGCAGATTTCCGCGCGGCTCGGACCGGATCACGTGCAAGCGGTTCGCATGCGCAGTGAAATGTCTGAATATCAGCGATTGATGTTCGAGGAGCTGAATCGTATCGCCGAGAGCTACAAAAGCGATCTCGACGTCGCGAAAGCGCGTGAGAAAAGCCTGTCCGACAACGTATCCCAGGCAACCGGTATCAGTGCATCGGCAAACGAGACCAAGGTGCAGTTGCGAGAGCTCGAGCGCGAAGCCGAGACTTATAAAAATCTCTACCAGACCTTCCTTCAGCGCTATCAGGAAGCTGTCCAACAGCAGTCATTCCCCGTGACAGAGGCGCGCGTGATCACGCGTGCGTCACCGCCGAAGTCGCCAAGCCATCCCAAGAAGACACTGATACTTGCGCTGTTCATTGTCATGGGCGGTGCGGTGGGCACCGGTTTAGGGGCATTCAGGGAAATCAGGGACCGCTTCTTCAGAACTGGCGATCAGATACGGGACACGCTCAAGCTTGAATTCCTCGGGATGACACCGATGATTTCCGGCCAGCGATTGCCAGCGTTTTCCGGCAGCAAGTTGCCAGCTGGTGAATTGTTCAAGACAAATTCTGTCTCGAATTACGTTGTCGACAATCCACTGTCTTCTTTCGCGGAAACCTTGCGCAGCGCAAAGCTCTCTGCGGATTTCGGTATGGTCGGGAAAGAGTGCAAGATCATAGGCGTTGTCTCCTCCCTTCCGGGCGAGGGAAAGTCGATGACATCGATAAACTTTGCCCAGTTGCTCGCCGATCAGGGAAACCGGACCATTCTGATCGACTGCGATTTGCGTAATCCTGGCGCCACGCGTGCCATTGGATCTCATGCAGAGGCGGGTTTGCTTGAGGCTGTTCTGGAAAACATCGACCCTCGGAAGCTTTTACTTCAAGATCCCAAAACGGGATTGGCGTTCTTGCCAACAGTCATCAAGCATCGCGTGCCGCACTCCTCAGAGTTGCTGGCCTCTCCGGCCATGCGCAACATCCTGACACATCTCAGCCACAACACAGATTATATCATCCTAGATTTGCCGCCGCTCGGGCCTGTCGTCGATGCGCGCGCGATGGCTTCTCGCGTTGATGGCTTCCTGTTTGTCGTAGAATGGGGAAAAACCGCAAGGCATCTGGTGCGCCAGCTTCTGAGGGATGAAGTCGAAATACGAAACAAATGCCTCGGCGTCATACTGAACAAGGTGGACCAGCGTAAGTTGAAGCTCTACAGATCCTTCGGATCCAGCGAGTATTACCAGTCTCATTATACGAAATACTATCAGGACGCTGCGTAGATTGGCAGGATTTCGGCGGAATCCATATTCGGTCACCGTTTTGGGCATCATGGCGTTATGCTTGTGCCTCTACGCCGTCGATCAGGTCGTGCATTACGCACGTTTCGCCGACCTTCAGTATTGGGCGCGGCAAATCGAGAAAGGCCGGCCGCTGGAACTGAGCGCGCTTGATCGTTTGGTCAGCGAAACCTATGATCGCGGTATCGAGCAAGAGTGCCAATCTGCATTCGTGAAGCCGTTCCTGACGGTGTTGCTGGCTGGGCTGGATGCGCGGAATCCAAACTCGGAATATGAAAAATGGTTCGAGGCTCTGGGCCAGACGGAGCAGTTCCTGCGCCACACATTGAGTTGCCTGCCGACAGACGGTAACTTGTGGGTACGCTACGCCATGGTTCGCCAAGCATCAGCTGAACAAAGCGATGAAATCCATCGGTTGGTCGGTCTTTCCCAAAGATATTCTCCAGCCGAGGAGAATGCGATAACGGCGCGCTATTTTCTCTATAACCGTCTGACGAATATGACGTTGGAAAAGATCTCGATGGAAGTCCGCAAGGATGTCGAGATTTTATGCTCGCCATCAGCGGCATTTCTGCGCGTCAAAATTCCGGCCCCAAAGCCGCAATTGGCGGAGATGATAGCTGCCATTTCACCTTACTGTTCGATTTCAGGTCAATCGACTGGCGATGCGGCGCGCGTGGACGACAAAAAAATCAGCCTTTCCCCCTTCAAATCGTCGATTTCGAAATAAGGCCTGGCCGATTGAGACTGGCAGGATGTCCGGCGCATTCACTTTATGAAATGTTCGATCCATGGGAGCTTGCATAAGGTCTCGCAGCCCTAAACTCGGCACGGCGCTGTCATCTCGAAGTGGCCGGGTGCACGGTCATGGAGACAGTCGGGTTACGCCCTGGCGTGTCGCGGCTTTACGAGTAGTCGATTTTAAAAGCCGTCTGTCCCGCGGGTCATTCGCCGGCTCTGCCAGCCACCGGAATTGGCTGCTGCAGGTACAAGCAAAAAAACGTCATTGGATCGGATTTTCAAGCGCCAGGCGGAAGACGCGCAAGGCGCCTTGGCCACCAACTGAACATTGGCGAAGGACGTATCAAAGAAATCGACTTTGGCTTCCTTCGACACGAAGGATTGTCAGCTTTCCCGTGTAAAAGGCGCCGGTATCAATGCCGATACGCTGGGGGCCCGGATCGGGTTGCTCCCGGACCGTGTGCCCGTGGATCACAATTAGGTCCTTCAATTCCGGACCCTTTGACAGGAATGGCTCCCGGATCCAGATCATATCGTCATCCGATTGCTGCTCAAGCGCTATGCCGGGACGGATGCCCGCATGGACCCATAGCTTGTCTGCAATCTTCAAGCAGATCGGCAGGCTATCCAGGAAGCGCTTGTGAGCCTCTGGAACCGCCTCGGTCAATAATTCCTTCAGCCGCCCCTTAAGACGTGTTTGCCGAAAGGCCGCGCTGTGCACATCAAGCCCGTAGGAGGCGAGCGTCTGTTCACCGCCGAGTTCCAGCCATTTCTTGTGCTTTTCAGGATTTTCGAGATATCGGAGAAAGACATCTTCGTGATTGCCAACAAGCGGCAAGCGTTTGAGTTGGTGCTCGCTCTTGGTCATGAGATGATTAATGATCTGTGCCGACATTGGTCCACGATCGATGAAATCACCCAGGAGCACAACGAGACCGTCCTTGCCCGTTGAGGCAATGTCTTGTGCAATGTTCGTTTCGGCCTGCTTCAAGAGATCCAGCCGTCCATGCACATCGCCAATCGCATAGATCGGATAGCTTCTTGCAACGTCGCCCAGATCGATCCGGCGTCGTTTCACAGTGCTTTTGGGTTCAGATCGGTATTTTGAAAGCCAATTCATAACTTTACGCATGACTATGACCAATACATAGCGATGGGTAAAAATACCATTGGCTAAGGGAGACGATTTTGCCAGCTATCGAGTTTTGAAACGGCAAGTGCGTATCAATCCAGCTTGGTTGCAGCGGGCAGGAATTTCAGACGCATCGTCATCAAATGCCGCCCATTGGATCGTGGAGCCGGTCATTGCCATTGCACACCCACGCTTGCGACGTCGGTATTTTTTCAACGAGAGACCCTTGGAACAGTCAGTGATGCCGTATCAGACATGTCGCGCGCATACTTCATGTTCGCCGAGCATATAACGCCTTAGCCGGTCTCAGGTTACCCGCGGCTTCATCTGTCGAGCAGACTGGTCATCCACACATCCCACGATGCTGGTGTTCGGCCGTGCGTTCGGTTGGCGACAGCCAGATCGGGCATTGCCAAGGCAATTCCGAGGTTACGCGACAAGGGCCTGCATAGATCGCATGTAGAGGGAAGGGCGCTCTACTATATCAATCACGTGGACAAGCTCCGGAAGCTTGTTGTTTGGATCGAGTACGATTTCAGGGAGGCGGAGCCTCGTGAAGATATTCAAGACCTCGGGGCCTGGAGGCGGCGTGTGCCCAGCAACAAAACGTGGAGCGATCAGTCTCGCAGGCATTTTGAGATTTTCGTCAGCAAGACTAATCCATGCGGGTACCAACCAGCATCTGTTCTGCCAGTTGATATAGTCGACATGTACAATATCGCGTCCAATAGGCAACGATATCCATCCGGCCAGCTCAATCTCTTTCACCGACGCCCCCATAGCTCTGCATGAGAAACAATTCTACCCTGATCTATCCTGATAATATTTTATCTCGTAATAAATCAAGAAAAAAATCTGAAAGATCCGAAGTCGTATATCGAACTTATATTCGACTTCATTCAAAAAATAATTTTCTGAAACGCATAGATTGAAATTTTTATTGAGGCTTATCTTCAAAGCTTGATGCCACCTGAGGCAAGGACCGTTTCATTCATTCAAGAACTGCATCGGTCATTTTTGTGCTCGAACTAATTTAGCAAAATTTTTGAATATTTCGAGAAATATACTGGAAAATATACAACCGGCGCGAATGTGAAAATTTCATTCCTATTGTCAGGGTTGCTTTCTTTTGAAGATCTAATTCCACCAGTAAAATACGGATCGCCGGATTTACAGCAACCAAAGGTTATATAAAGCCAAGAATAGTTGTCCAAAATTTAACTGTCTGACAGTGTATATTAGCATTTTTTTATTTTAACCATGTTTCTCGTCAATCCCCTCGAAATCGAAAACCATTTAAAGTCACCTCTCGCGAGAACAAATTCGTCAGTGATACATGTCGGATAATCAATAGTTTAAATTAATCGTTAATTCTGCTTTTTAGCGAAACAGCATAACTGTGCGTTGCAGGTAATTGACAATATTTTAACCGAACATTAACGGTGATTTGCCGATTTCACAAAAAACTACAATGGAGAGACTGATGACTACGATTTACACTAAAGGCGGTTACCTTGGCTCGGGCGCGTCGAGCGACAAGCTTGTAGCATTGGATGGCCCAGCACATCTGGACGGCGGTGCCGGCTCCGACAACATCAACGGTGGCAAGGGCGACGACATCCTTCAGGGTGGCAAGGGCAATGACTACATGTACGGCGGCGCTGGCAAGGACACGTTCCTCTGGCTTGCAACCGACGTTGATGGCAGCACCGACAAGATCTTCGACTTCGGCGGCGCTGGCGAAGCGAGCGGCGACCGTTTGACATTCCGTGGCATGGGCGAGGGTTCGAGCCTCAACCTCCTGTCGCACACGGCTGGCACTGACGGTCACGTCATCTACAAGTACGAGCTGATCGACACCGCAACCGGCAACCACAACATCATCTCGATCGAGTCGGTTAATGGTAAGCCTCTGACTGCTGGCGACTACGCATTCTACGGCTCGGTTCCTGTCGAAAGCGTCTAAGGAGCGGATGTAGCGAACTCTCGGTGAGCGAGGCGTTCGCTATAACGTGCTCATCTACGCGCGCAGCGTTGCGGTTAGCGCTGCGCGCGCCTCCGTCGATAGTGAACTACATCAATCCATAATGTAGAGCATCGAGATATCTTAGTATAAATTGCGAAGATATTCACGGTTAACCTATTTTATTGACGATGATCGGGTTATCTCCAGTAATAATCTTTTCTCAATCGTCGATGATAGGTACAAGCCGCCTGAATAGAAGGAAGCGTTAGTATGGCGTTCAAGTTTCAGGCTGAAGGCGATTTGGCACGCGAAGCATTTCGTAGAAGCAGAGCGGGTTTGATAGCGATCGGTTTGGCGAGCGCCCTTATCAACGTGCTCTATTTAACGAGCTCGTTTTTCATGCTGCAGGTGTATGACCGCGTCATACCCAGCCACAGCATACCATCGTTGATTGCGCTCGGAATTCTCGCGGGTGCGCTTTACATTTTCCAGGGCGGGTTCGAGCTGATCCGCAACCGCATGTTGACGCGGGTGGCCGGCGTGTTCGATGAGGTCCTGGGCCAGCGTGTCTTCAAGGTCATGATGAAAACGCCCATCAAGGCAAGTGGGGCCAATGATGGTCTTGCGGTCATGAGGGATTTCGACCAGGTCCGGACCTTCTTGTCGGGGACTGGCCCTTCCGCCTTTTTCGACCTGCCCTGGATGCCGGTCTATATCGCAATCTGTTTTCTCTTCCATCCGGTCGTCGGCATCATTGCCATTGTCGGCGCTCTGGTTCTGATTTTCATTACCGTTCTTACCAACTTCACCACGCAGGCCTCTGATCGCAAGCTCCACGATCTGTGGAACCAGCGGAATGTGCTGATGGGTGCTGCGTTGCGAAATGCCGAGGTGGTCGAGGCCATGGGCATGAGCAATGATCTGGGCCGGGATTGGGAAGACTATAACAAGCGGTATCGGGCCTTGCAGACGAAGACTGCGGATGTGGGCAACGCTTACGCCATTGCGTCAAAGGTTTTTCGCATCGCCCTGCAATCAGGCGTCCTGGCAGCAGGGGCCGTGCTTGTCATCGAGAACCAGGCATCGGGCGGTATCATCATCGCCTCTTCCATTCTGACGTCCCGGGCGCTTTCGCCGGTTGAACAGGTCATCGGCAGCTGGCGAGGTTTTGTCGTTGCTCAACAGTCGTGGAAGCGCATCAAGGATGTGTTCAAGGCGATCCCCGAGGTGGCCGAGCCTCTTGCTCTGCCTGCTCCAAGAAATGTCCTGTCCGTTCAAAAACTGGCCACAGGCCCTGCAAATGCCCAGCAACTGATTGTTTCCGATGTCAGTTTTACCCTGCGTGCGGGAAGCGCGGTCGGTGTCATCGGTCCGAGCGGTTCGGGAAAGTCATCGCTCTCGCGGGCTTTGACCGGGATCTGGCCGATTTATCGCGGCTCCGTAAGGCTGGATGGCGCGGCGCTGGACCAGTGGGACGAGGGCGTACGCGGAGACCATATCGGTTACCTTCCGCAAAATATCGAACTTTTCTCCGGTACCGTTGCGCAGAATATCGCCCGCTATCGCCGAGACTGGACGCCGGAGGCCGTCGTTGCCGCCGCGCGCGCCGCCCGTGTTCATGATCTCATTCTTAATCTGCCGCAGGGTTACGACACGGATATCGGTGTGAATGGCTGCCTGCTTTCGGCGGGGCAACGTCAACGCGTTGCCTTGGCACGGGCGCTGTATGGCAACCCCTTCCTTGTCATTCTGGATGAACCCAATTCCAACCTCGATACCGAAGGTGAAGAGGCGCTCAGCGTTGCAATCGGTGACGTTCGTGCGCGTGGCGGGATCGTTATCGTGATCGCTCACCGTCCAAGTGCGCTGGTTGCTGTCGATCACGTCCTCATGATGAAAGAAGGCAGAGCTGTCGCCTTTGGGCTCAAGGAGGAAGTTCTACCCAAATTCCTGCGCAAGGACAGCATTGTTGCGGCAGAGTCGAGGCCCGTCACCCTAAAGGTTGTCGGTGAATCCTCAGGGATGAACAGAGAATGATGATGCCCTCTCAAAAATCGCTCCAGCGCCATGTCCTGGCCGTTGCCACGCTCGGCATCATTTTGGTTGGCGGACTGGGAGGATGGGCGGCGACGGCAACTTTGTCCAATGCCGTCATTGCCGAGGGAACCGTCGTCATCGACGATAATGCCAAGAAAATACAACATCTTACGGGCGGTATCGTCTCTGAGATCGCCGTCAAGGAAGGCGAGCATGTCAAGACGGGGGACCTCCTCCTGCGCCTGGATGGTACGGCGGTTGAATCCAGCCTTGGCATAGTGGACAGCACTTTGGCGCAGCTTTATGCGCGCAGAGCAAGGTTGAAAGCTGAACTTGCTGGCAAGACGAGTTTCACATCCGCCGATGTGACTGCTGAAGCAGTCAATTTCGACAGAAATCCCAGCTTGATCGAGGGCGAACTCCAGCTGTTTGCAAACCGATATTCCGCACTTGTCGGCATGAAGAAGCAGCTGTCGGAGCGCAAGAAGCAGCTTGCCGAGGAAATCTTCGGAATAGGCGAGCAAATCAAGTCCATCGATAACGGCTTAACGATTATCGAAGAGGAATATAAAGCCACAAACTCTCTCTACAGCCAGCAACTCGTGACCATGCAGAGAGTAAATTCTCTCAAGCGTCAACGTGTAGAACTGGAGGGGAGCCGAGGAGAGCGCCTGGCTGCTCGCGCGCAGGCGGAAGGGAAGATCAGCGAGATCGATCTTCAGATCCTTCAGCTCGATGAAGACCGTCGAACAGAAAGCGCCAAAGAGCTGACACAGGTGGAGTCCGACATCGCGCAATCGGAAGAGCGTCAGGTGGCGTTGAAAGATCAGCTCGACCGTTTGGAACTGCGTGCGCCGATGGATGGTCGCATTTATCAGGTGACGGTTCATACTGTTGGCGGTATCGTCAACCCAGGCGATGCCTTGATGCTGCTGGCACCGGATGCTCGCGCATTGACGATTGAGGCGAAGATCGCCACCCGCAATATAGATCAGATTTACCCCGGACAGGCCGTCAATCTCCGGTTCACGGCATTCGATCAGAGAACGACGCCGGAGGTTGCGGGAACAGTAGCCACAATCTCACCGGACGCCGTAACGGAACAGCGCAGCGGCGTTACCTATTACCCCATCCGGATCTTGCCGGAGGAAAAGGATGTCAAAAAGCTGCAGGGGATGACCCTGTATCCGGGCATGCCAGCTGAAGTCTTTATCAAGATTGCTGAGCGTTCGGTCATATCCTACCTGTCAAAGCCACTGATGGATCAGATCAACCACACATTCCGAGAAGAGTAACGTGGTTGCTCATTGGCATGGCATGCAGACAAGCGAAATCAGTACAGCTTTGCAATTTAGAGCAGTTGAGTGAGCTAGTATTGGCGCTGCAAATTTGCTAGGTCAGTACTCAGCAGATATTTTCTGGACATTAGAGAGATTGTTCATGGCCGCTCGTCGCAAAACTATGGGAATTGCTTTTTTTCTTTCCGTACTGGGATCGACGACGCAATTTGCTTCCGCTGCCGACTATGGTGCTCCTACTCCTCCACCAGCACCGAGATATAGCAGCTCTTACGCAAGTTTTAGTGCGGAGGAATGCTCCAACTTGCTCATAACGGATGATTCCGGGCAGCGGGTTGTCCGGTCATGTCACGCGCCTTTGAATCTTGACCCTCGCGGTGGATTCAGACCCGGTTCTTCTGGCGGATCGAGCAGTGCGTTCTCCAGCGCTGCTGTCGTCACAGAGTAATCATCCCTCGCTTTTGTGAACTCAATTCTCGCTGCCTTTTCGCCTCGTGCCTCAGGCGGTGGGGCACAGCAATGTTAGTGCTATTTTTCTTGAGCGCATGTCTCACTGATAACCAAAACGCTTTTTGGTGCCCTAGGGGTTAAGCATAGACTGCCCCTGTCGGCTTCTGTCGCCGTTTTGCGGCTGCCCCGCGCCGGTTGTTTGGACCGTGCGTATTTTCCGGATCAAAATCCGCCTTTTTCCCCTCGAAGGGGCTGCGACAGCGCAGTGAATTGGGGCAGGGAACTGCCCTTTAGAGGTCTTGCGTCCCAAAAACGGAAGTCCGTAAAATGCGAACAATTCGGCTAAATTGCCCTTAAAAGCTGAGTGCTAAACACGAACCATCAAAAAACGAAATATGCGAGGGCAGCATATCATGATGGTAGACCGAGTTGTAAAAGTCGCATGCGTCGCCTTGACCTTGAGCCTGGGTGCTCAGGCAGCCTACGCCGCTTCCCCGGCAGGCATGGGCCGATCGCTCCAGTTGCCCCCGGCAAGCTCTTTCATCAAGGCGTCACGTGCCACGCTTGCTCCATTCGCATTCATCCGCTTTTGCCGCAGCAACCAGAGTGATTGCGAAGCAGACAGGGGCGCTTCGATCGTTGAAATGACTGCCGAGAACCGCCGGAAACTACAGGCTGTCAATGCATCCGTTAACCGCTCGATAAAGCCGGTCAACGACTCTCCGGCCCAAGGCGATGTCTGGTCGGCAGATGTCACCTCAGGCGACTGCGAGGATTTTGCGCTGATCAAGCGACGCCAGCTTGTTGCGCAGGGCTGGCCGGCACGCAGCCTGCGGATCGCCGTGGCGAGAACCCGCTCAGGCGAGGGTCATGCTGTGCTGGTCGTCAAGACATCGGAAGGCGATCTGGTTCTCGATAACAGATTTTCTACGATCCGCGCTTGGGACAAGACAGATCTCAGCTGGGAAAAAATTCAGTCGGGAGACAATCCCCGTCTCTGGTTTGGAATTTGAAATAGGCGAACCGGGCTTCAATTTTGAAGCTCGGTTCTTCCGTATTCAGCGGAGAGCCATGATTTGAAATAGAATTACAAGAGATAAAATTCTTGGCTGCGCCAGCCGGGGCATCCCAGCCTCAGGGGGTCTTCAAGCTACCAAGTCCGGACTGTCACCTGTTCAATCGTACAAGTCGATTTAGAAGGTGGCGATGTCGGCTCAGAAATCATACCCCAGATAGACTTTGCCATCGTTCTTGCAAATATCGACCTCTTTACTTTGTAGCGACCGGCGACGGTAATTCTTTTTGCGCTTATCTGCCGGGTTATTGAGGTCATATTGGAACGTGAATTGGCAATCCTGATAGCTGTTGTCGACGTTGACGACGGTTTCGGAACTGCGTTGCAAAGGTGTGTTCAAGATATTGAACGACCGGGCGACAAGATCCGTTGGCCAGGCGTATAGGCGGTAGATCGCCCCATTAGCCTTGTTGACGACGGTCACCTGGTCTGCCGCAGACTGGCACGCAAAGAATAACAGAAGTCCCAGACCCAAAGCGTAGCGCATAAAGCCTCTTTGAAATGGACGTAACATCAATCACCGCTTTAAGGGTTCACATGGGTCTTGGCCGCTGGCCGCAGGTTTTGGCCGGAATGCAATGCCGCATCAGTTGCCGATGAAATCCCGATTGCCTTTTCGATCGATCATTTCCAGGCGCGTCCCGTCGAAATACACATCTGCGCAATCGACTGCGTTCCCTTTTCGCGCGCAAATCTTGCCGTCCGTGATCTTGTAGCCTGTCGAATCGCCTTCCCGGTACTGGTAGCCGTCCGTTCGCTCTTTCAAACTGTCGGCTTGGCTAAGATGTTGCCGGATTTCGTTTTCTGTTGCCATCCGAAGCTTGTTGTCAGAGGCAGCGGCGACCAAGCCGGGAAAAACGACCGATGCAATTACAAATATACAAGCGGCTTTTGCATGTTTGGTCATTGTTGGCCTTTGCTCTGGTAGGAGAATGAATCTCGCAGACGTCTGAGGCGTGCGCGGATGGGCATACTGAGATGGCGAAGGGCACGAGGGTCAGTCATGGCGACCTTGACGACACCGCCTATCGACCGGTTCTTGATGCTCGACACCAGCATCAGAAAATGTCTGGCCTCGACTAGACTGCGGCTGCGTCGAGACTGCGCATCTCTGGCTGCGGCCGGGAGTGCATAGCTGGCCAGAAACTCGGCATCTGCCGCAATCATCGCATCCACATGGTGGAGCTCAAGCACGCGGGAGATCGAGCCCTCGCGAATATTGTAGACATAGCCTGACGAAGGTTCGATGACGCAAAGCCCACCAACCGCGAGCGCAGAGGCGAGAAGCAGATAGTCTTCTCCAATCCGGAGGGTCGGATGGAAGCGAAGCTTGTGGGTGTTGAGAAAATCCCGCCGGAACATCGGCTTCATGTAGCCGAAGTTGAAGGTCGAGCGGAACAGGACATTCGACGCGATGAAGTCATCCAGCGTCAAGACCCCGCGTCTTTCCAGAAACGCTTCCTCAAACATCGTTTCCCCGGGACGGCCATCGGTATAGACAACATCGAGATTATCGACTGCGATATCCGCATGAGCCTTCTCGGCGCGGCTGATGATCTGTGCTGTGCGTGCGGGTTTGATGACGTCGTCTGAATCGAGCACCGCAATCCACCGGCCAGTTGCAGCATCAAGCCCGACATTGCGGGCGCCACCGGGCCCCAGGTTTTTATCCAGCGCAATCAGGCGAACCCGCGGGTCACGCTGGCCGATGCTGGCCACGACGTCGCGGGTTGTGTCGGAAGACTTGTCATCGATAACGATAACTTCCAGCGCCACCGCCTCTTGCGACAAAGCGCTTTCGATGGCCGAAGCGATCGTCTCGGCAGAGTTGTAGGCTGCTATGACGAATGTGACATCCGGCTGGCTTCCTTTTTCCATCACAGAGCCTCCGCCGCGCCGTACTGCCGGATTTCACGAATTCCAATGGCGCCGCTGACCGAGCCCATATGCAACGAAGCGCGCAACAATTGGCGATTTCGGCGCACGGCATCAAAGCACGTCAGCAGGGCAAAACCGGTGCAGGCCATTACCTTGGCAGCGGCGGTTGCGACCTGCGCAATGCGCTTCACCCCGGGCTTTTTTTCTGCCAGCAGCCGACCGTGGGTCTGGCCGGACCGGAAGCGGCGCTTGGCAAGCCACATGAAACTGGCGCGCGTTGCCGGAACCGGCTCTGAAAGTACCGCTTTTTCCGCAAAGGCGATCCTGCCTCCGGCAGCGTGCATGTGTGAGAAGAAGTGGGTGTCTTCGCCACCGCTCTGGCCCAAAGCAAGCGCGAAGCGTCGGCCTTCCACAGATGGCGCATTCATGCGCAGAAGGGTGTTGCAGGTATATCCCGTGATGATCTCGCCACCCACCCATACGGGGAGGGTGGAGTGGAAATCACCCTTGCGCATCCATTCCGGGGCGTCGGCTCCGTAGATGGCCGTCACCGGCCCCAATACGGCTTCCGCACCACTTTCACGGGCCGTCTCTAGCAGTTGCGACAGCCAGTCGCGCGGGGCCGTCTCATCGTCATCGATAAAGGCCAGATAGTCCGCCTGGCAATTGGACAGACAAGCATTGCGCGCGATCGAAATATTCGACTTCGGGCAATGTACATAGAGGATTTCAAAAGGTGAGGTGGCGCGCAAGCCGTCTATGGATGTTTGCGCACTCGGCTCTGCATCATTGTCCGCAACGATGATGCGCACGATGACACCTTCAGGAATTTCCATATCGAAGAGGGATTTCAGCGTCGAGACTACCATCGGGCGGCGGTAGGTGCAGACACCGATATCGACCTTGATCGTTTCCGACAGGGGCGTGGGCGAGGTGCTGGTCATGTCGTTGCCTTTGTCGCCATAGGTGTCGATGTGCGAAGCGAGCCGAAGAGCTCGAGCCAGAACCCTGCCGACCACGCGAAATGCATGACCATTGCGGCAAGAGATGCAAGTGGGCCATCAGGATTTTTCTGCGCAAGAGCCATCCACACACCATAACCGAGGCATGTGGCAATCCACAGGCACAGCGGGACGACTGCGACCCAATGGAAGACGCCGAGCAATGCCAGGAGGGCAACGGGCATGACGGAAAGCGGGATCATCTGCCGGACCTTCGGCAAAGACCGGTGCTTGAGCAGGTTTTTCGCGCGCCCGCGGCCGTAGGCCAGATATTGCTTGAACAGGGCACGAGCATTGGAGCGCGGATAATAGGTCATGCGCGTGCGGTCCGTCATCCATATGCGAAAGCCGGCTTTGCGTAAGCGATAGTCCAGTTCCGCATCTTCATTGTGGCTGAAGGTTTCATCATAACCGCCAACACTCGTAAATGCGGAAATGCGCATCAAGGCATGGTGGCCGTGGTCGGTCCAGTGGCCTTTGCCACCTTCACGATGTTTCGAGCCGCCATTGCCGAGTTTGGAATTCTGCGCCACCGCTGCCGCTTTCTGGAACGCGCCGTGACCCACCGTTTCCATTGCCACGACCACCGAGTCCGCACTGGTCTTCATCGTTTCTTCCAGAAGCCGCTGGCAATAATCGTCAGGGTAATCGCCATGCGCATCTATGCGGATGAGATAATCATAGCCTGCGCCGAACATCTCGATGGCAAGGTTTATGCCCGCGCTCTGGATGCGTTTGGGATTGGCGAGCAGCACGATGCGGGGGTCGCGCATGGAAAAACGGGTCACGATGTCGGGCGTACCATCCGTACTGCCGCCATCGGCAACGATGATGCGGTCATCCGGATGGTTCAGCGTGCGGGAAAATTTGGTCAGCAGGCCTTCAATCGTCCTTGCTTCGTTGAGGCACGGAATGACGATCAGTGTTTTTACATCTGCAAGAGTGTGTGACGTCATGCTTATACCCTCGTCAAGCTTGAAGGAGCTGCCTCTGCAGCCTGGCCATTCTGGGGCTGCGCGAGGGATGCTAGTCTGCGAACCAGGTCACGGCAATCCTGGCTGTCGGTAACCCATTGCCTGCGGTCGATCAATGCAAGCTTTGCGAAGGCGTCCAGATAGGCCTGTTCGTTCAAACTCGTGAAAAATGTCTTGAGCGTTGCGGTATCTGCAGATTGCAAGACATGGCCAATATGTCTCGTTTCAAGGAAACGAGCGGTCTCGGTTTTGGCAACAGCGATGGGAAGCGCGCCGTAGAGGCATCCTTCATAGAGCCGGTTTGGCAACAGCCAGCTGGAGTTCTGCCCTTCCTCGAAAAAGTCGATAGCCCAGGTAAACTGAACCTCGTTGTAGATCGATGCCAGATCTTCCGGGTTGGCATATGCGCCATGAAAGCTCAGATGGGGCGCATTGGCTACGAAGGCGTCGAAATCATCGAATTCCGAATAGGCAGGGCGCCCGCGCAGGATCACCTCAACCTTGCCGTCCATTCGCCTGGCGAAATCGCCAAGAATTTCCAGTGATTTGCGGCAGCGCAGCGCGCCGAACCAGCCGATTTTCCAGGGCTCACCTGCTTTTGGCGGGCGCGGTGCCGGCAACGCTGCCGCGTCGTCATCCAGCACGAGCACCTTGTTTTCCTGCAGCAACACGGGCAATTGCAGACCGGACCGTGGTCCAAAATAATGGCTCACGAAGGCTGGAGAACTGGTCATCAGCAGCTTTGCGTTTGTTGCGAAGTAGCGCTGGGCGGCGTTGACAAGCTTACCTGCAATGCCTTCGTTGAGGAGCAGACGGTGTATATCCAGGCACTCGTAAACCACGGGAACATCCCGCCCGTAAATGGCCGAGGCCCGCCGTGCCAGTGCCAGCATTTCAAGGTTGCGGGCGATGATGACATCCGGCTTTTGAACCTGACGCAATCTGGTAGCAAGCGACAGGCTGGATTTCACGATTGAGATGAGGCGTTGGGCAAACTGTCCATCGGCCGTCGTTCCGAGCACGATGGGCGCAACGCCATCGACATTGGCCAGCTTGTTTTCCCCTCGTGTAAAGCCCGCAAGCGTGACCTTTGCTCCACCCGTCTGCAATGTGAGGACCCGCCGCCGGATGGCCGGATCGGCAAGGTCGTGCGCGAGATAAAGAACGTGGGTCATGAAGCGGTCCTGAGCAAAAAAGGGGCTAGCAAAGCCTTGTTAAGTGGCGTTTCCCTAGTTCTGCTGACAGGCGATGGATTCGGGAAACTGGCAGGCGTCGCCCGGTGCAGTAAACGCCACGCGATCGACACGCATTGCGGTGGGTCCCCTATAGGCAAATTGTCCCATCCAGCCTTTCAGCGTGTCTGTTCCCCAAAGGCTGAAGAAGATTTTCTGTGGCTCCTGGGGAATTTTCGCCGGGTCCGTGACCTCATGCACCATCTTGCCATTGACGAAATAACGCAGGCGTTTTGGCTCCCAGATAAAGGCATAGTCGTTGAATGCCTTGTCCGCATCGCCAGCCACATCCGCCAGCTTTTCATTGCCACCTTTTGCGGAAATATACTGGTTCAACTGGACTTGGGACATGTCTTTTCCCAGAATTTCCATGTCTATTTCATCATGCGGTTTCTTGTGGACGGGACCGATATAGGTGAAGAAAGCCGAGTTGAGACCGGAGCCTGTTGCCGCCTTTATGCGGGCTTCATAGGTGCCGTAGCGATAGCGGCCTTTCGTCTGGATCTCGCCGCAGGAATAGTTGCGGTCTCCAGCCCTGCCATCCCGAAATCCAAGCTCAAGCTGGCCATTGTCAAACCGCACCAGCTTCTTCGACCATGTGCAGTTCTGATGCGCGCCATTGTTCCAGCCATTGGAAACATACCAGAACGAGGGATCCATGACGTCGAAATTCTCGACGAAGGATTTGCCAGTGCTTTCCTCAGCCAGTGCGGTTGAGACACCGAGGCCCAAAACAAGAAGTGCGGATGACATCATGCGCGACCAAACGGGGGTGAGGAATACAGTCATTGTTTCACCTTTGCTGTTGCCGCTGTGGTTTGCGGTGCGGTCTGGATCGGAATGGCCAGCGCAGATCTGGATATTGGAAACGCTTTTATGCCTTCCAGCGCGGCTTCCCCTCAGCACGGCACCAGAAAGTGCAAGGCAGAAACCGCATCGGCCATTTTGTTGTGATGCAAACGGCGTCTGCCGGTCTCTCTGTTGAGTATCATCAACCATACGGCTCAGAATACGGTACAATCGCTGTTCTTGTGGTCCAGAAACTCGGTCTTGAAGATTTAGCCCAGCTTTATTTGCAATTATACAATCCGATTGCAATCTCATTCATGAAAAATTCACGCAATCTGATCGCTGCGATTAACACTTATAGTAAAAATGCCGAACTCTAGCCAATCACAGGGCTTTTTTATATTTCCCTAAAATACAAGCCAAGTCTCCTCGGCGTAAAGTACGCTTTCCTGTCGTATATCTAAAGCCCGGCAAAACTCTCCGCAATAACCTCCAGAAAGGCAGGCCCGTAGCGGTCGAGCTTGGCATCGCCAATGCCGGGCACCCGTGCCATCTCCGACCGTGAGGTTGGCTTGGCGATGGCCAGTTCGATGAGCGTCTTGTCATGAAAGATGACATAGGGCGGCAGATTCTGGGTTTTGGCAATCTGCATTCGCCGTTCCCTCAGAGCCTGGAACAAAGCGGCGTCTGCGTCTGGCAGGTTGGCGGCGGGCTGATTGCGAGTGTTGCGGTCGCGGCTGGACTTTTGGGGCGCTTGAGGTTTCCGCAGCATAAGAACGGACTTGTCACGCAGAAACTGGCGCCCGGCGTCAGACAGGGCCAGCCCGCCATGGCCTTCGAGATCGACTTCTATCAGCCGCGATGCAATGAGTTGGCGCAGGATGGCGCGCCATGTGCGGTTGTCATGCTCCTTGCCGATGCCATAGGTGCTGATCTGGTCATGCCCGAAACGGGTAATGCGCTCGTCTTCCGCACCCAGCAGGACACTGATGATATAGGCCTGCCCGAAGCGTTCGCCCGTTCGGTAGATGCAGGACATTATTTTCTGGGCCGCAACCGTACCGTCGAACAGTTCCGGCGGCTCTGCACAGGTGTCGCAATTGCCGCAAGGCTCGCAGCTGTCACCGAAATAGGACAGCAGCGCCTGCCTGCGGCATCCGGCTGTCTCGGCAAGCCCCAGCAATGCATCGAGCTTTTGCCGCTCCATATGCTTGCGCTGGTCTGGCGCTTCGGAGTTTTCGATGAAGCGATTGCGCAGGGCAATGTCTTCGGAGCCATAGAGCATGAGAACATCAGACGGCAGGCCGTCGCGGCCCGCACGGCCCGTTTCCTGATAATAGGCTTCGATGCTGCTCGGCAGATCGATATGGATGACGAAACGCACATCGGGCTTGTCGATACCCATGCCGAAAGCGATTGTTGCGACCATGATGATGGCTTCGCCATGTTGAAACCGCGTCTGGTTCGCCTCCCTTTGCTCGCGTTCCATCCCGGCGTGATAGGAAAGGGCATCATAGCCTTCGGAGCGCAGCCATTCGGCAGTCTCTTCGGTCTTTCGCTTGGACAGGCAATAAATGATGCCGCTCTCATCCTTGTGGTCGCGCAGGAACCGCTTGACCTGCGCACGCGGATTGTCCTTTTCCATGATGGCATAGCGAATATTGGGGCGGTCGAAACCGGCGATGAAGGCATCGCGGGTCTCGATCTTCATATGCTCAAGGATTTCCGCCCGCGTCGGCTCATCCGCCGTTGCCGTCAGCGCCATGCGCGGGGTGCCGGGAAAACGGTCGATCAGCATGTCAAGCTGGCGGTAGGGCGGCCGGAAATCATGCCCCCATTGCGACAGGCAATGGGCTTCATCGATGGCGATGAGGGAAAGCGACACATCCTGAAGCGCGTCGAGAACATCCGGCTTCAGCAGTGTCTCCGGTGCGGCGTAGAGAATGCTGACCTTGCCGGATCGAATATCGGCCCACAAGGCGCGCCGCTCATCCGGCTGCAGATTGGAATTCAGAGCTTCGGCCCTCACGCCTGCCTGACGAAGGGCGGCGACCTGATCGACCATCAGCGCAATCAGAGGCGAGACGACGAGACCCATGCCGGGGCGGGAAAGCGCGGGGATCTGGTAGCAGAGCGATTTTCCGCCACCCGTCGGCATCAACACGAAGGCATTGTTACCGGCGATGACATGCTCGACGATATCGGCCTGCTGTCCGCGGAACGTGTCATAGCCGTAGATGGTTTTCAGAATGTGGAATGGATCGGTATTCAATTGCATCTTCTTTGAGATTCGGTTGCCCGGCACCTCAGTCCATATTCACGACAATCGCAACCCTTTCATTCCATTCGTTTCATTGCACGGCGGCGGAATTATTCGGCTGCGACCTTCAGGCAACCATCGATGATGCCGCGAATTTCTGCGCGGCAGGAGCCGCAATTGGTGCCCGCACTTAAATTCGTGCCGATGGCTTCGACGCTGTGGCAACCATCGCGGATGGCTGCGGTGATCTGGTTGATGCCGACATTAAAGCAGGAGCAGACGGTTGCGCCGGGGTCTGGCGTGCCTGCGCCGGGGCGACCGGCGACCAGCGCAAAGCGTGTGCGAACGTCTTCGTGGCGGGCTGAAAGCTGGGAAATCGCCCAGTTGCGGGCAACGGCGACGGGCTTGCGGGCGATGTAGAGTGCTGCCAGCAATCTGTCGCCATCGAAGAAGGCGAGGCGGGTCTGTGCGGCGCTGTTATCGGCGTAACCGATCGGCTCAATGCTGGCATCAATGCCGAACACGGCGCGGGCCCAGCCGATCCAGTCCTGCGGTACCTCGTCAAAGGCCATTTCCAGACGATACCCTCCGTCAGCCTTCGCCAGCGCCCAATAGGGGCAATCGAGGTTTTGCGGTCTGGTCTGCGTCACGGCAAAGCCATAGGCTTTCGCCTGAAAAGGCCGCGCGGTGACGGCGATGTTTTTCGATGCTGGCTGGCCGGAAAACGGGTCTGTCAGAGGTGGCACCAGCCGGTCGACGCGGGCATTGGCGGCAAACTGGTCGTTCCAGTGCATGGGTACGAAGATATTGCCCCGCGCCTGCCGCTCGGTGACAAGCGCCCGCACGATGATCTTGCCAAGCGGGCTTTCAATTTCCAAGAGACCAGCGCTTTCGATGCGCAGATCGGCGGCATCACGTGGATGCAGCTCGGCAAATGGCTCAGCGAGATGGGACGAGAGCCGCGCGCTTTTTCCCGTCCGTGTCATGGTGTGCCACTGGTCGCGGATGCGGCCAGTGTTGAGGGTCAGCGGGTAGTCGGCATTTATGCGGGATGTCTGCGGCAGGGCGGTGCTGACGAAGCGCGCCTTTCCATCGGCATGATAGAATTTGCCATCTGCGAAGAAGCGTGTCGTTTCGCGATGCCCGGAGGCGGGCTGTGGCCAGTTAAAGGGCGGCAGGGTATCGTAGTCTTCCGTCGTCACCGCGGAATATGCGCCGATATCGAAATCCCGCGAGCCGTTATTCTCAAAGCCAGAAAGTCTGGCGTGTTCGGCAAAAATATCGGCTGGACCGGCATAATCAAAAGCCTGTGCAAACCCCATGCGCTCACCGACCTGCGCCATTTGCCACCAATCGGCCTTCGCTTCTCCCGGTGCGGGCAGGTAACCGCGCTGGCGGGAAATGCGCCGCTCCGAATTGGTGACGGTTCCGTCCTTTTCGCCCCATCCGAGCGAGGGCAGAAGCACATGGGCGTATTTTGCCGTGTCTGTCGTGGCGTACATGTCCGATACGACCACGAAGGGGCAGGTCTTCAGCGCGGCCTCGACGGCGCTGGCATCCGGCATGGAAACGACAGGGTTGGTTGCCATGATCCACAGCGCCTTGATGCGGCCCTCGGCCACGGCCTGAAACAGATCGACGGCTTTGAGGCCCGGCTTCTGGGCGATAGTGGGTGCGTTCCAGAAACGCTGAACGCGGTCGCGGTCAGCGGCATTCTCAATGTCCATGTGCGCTGCCAGCATATTGGCAAGACCGCCAACCTCGCGGCCACCCATGGCGTTGGGCTGTCCGGTGAGTGAAAACGGTCCGATGCCCGGCCTGCCGATGCGGCCCGTCGCCAGGTGGCAATTGATGATGGCGTTGACCTTGTCCGTGCCGCTCATCGATTGGTTGACACCCTGGCTGTAGCAGGTGACGGACTTTTGCGTGCGCTCGAAAAGTTCGTAGAACTGGATCAGTTCGGCAATGGTCAGCCCCGTTGCTTCTGCAATTTCGGGAAGGCTGTACTCGCAGGCCGATTGCATGGCGGCATCAAAGCCGTTGGTGAAGCTCTCGACGTAGGCTCGGTCGATGGCGGGGCCGTTGGCCAGATGTGCCAGAAGACCGGTAAACAGCGCGACATCTCCATCAGGCCGGATGGCCAGATGCATGTCGGCGATATCGCAGGTCATGGTGCGGCGCGGGTCGATGACGACGATGCGCATATCCGGGCGCTCAGCTTTGGCGGCGGCGAGACGCTGATAGATAACGGGATGGCACCATGCCAGATTGGAACCGGCGAGGATGACCAGATCAGCCTCGAATATATCTTCGTAGAGACCCGGTACGGTATCCGAACCGAAAGCGCGGCGATGGCCTGCGACGGAAGACGACATGCAGAGCCGCGAATTCGTATCGATATTGGCAGACCCGATGAAGCCCTTCATCAGCTTGTTGGCGACGTAATAATCTTCGGTTAGCAATTGGCCTGAGACATAGAATGCGACAGCATCAGCTCCATGTTCGGCAATGGCATCGGAAAATTTCGAGGCCACGAGGTCAAGTGCACTGTCCCATGTCACCCGTTCGCCACTGACCTGCGGATAGAGCAGTCGCCCGCCGAGATCGATGGTTTCAGCTAGCGCCGAGCCCTTGGAACAGAGCCGTCCCAGATTGGCAGGATGATCAGGATCGCCTTTGACGGTAACAGCGCCATCGTCTTCGATCTTCGCGATCACGCCGCAGCCGACGCCGCAATAGGGGCAGGTGGTCTTGACCTCTTGTGCCATGCTCACTCCGCCGCGATCATCAGGCTTTCGATGGCAATAGATAGCTTGCCGTCCACATTGCGAACCGGGATGGTGCGCACCGCACCCTCATCGGCACCCAGGGCCTTGCCGGTTTCCAGCGAAATCACCCAATTGTGCAGCGGGCAGGTGACCGACGTGCCATGAACAATGCCCTGGCTCAAGGGCCCGCCCTTGTGCGGGCAGTGATCTTCGATGGCGTAGACGTCGTTTTCCGCCGTGCGGAACACAGCGATCTTGCCGGAGGGCGTCTTCACGCAGCGTGCGCCGCGCAGGGGAATGTCGGATATGTCGCCAATATCGACCCAGTTCATGTGCTTTCCATCCTGCTCTTGTCGATGAAATCTTGGAGGTGGGGCGAAACTCCTCCTTTCGCCCCACCCGACTGCCCAAATGGCCGTCCTGCCTTGCGGCGGTCGGTCACTCAGCGGCTTGATTGAAGCCGATGGTCGCCATCGGTTTGAACTCGTGCTTGTGTTCGCCGGACACGCGCTCCGACCAGGGATCGACCTGCGCGAATTTCTGGCTGAAGACAAAACGCTCGAAATAGGCCTTGCGCTTTTCGGCATCATCAATGATCTGGCGGCGAACCTCGTCGTAGCCGATGCGCTTGGCCCATTTGTAGATGCGTTCCAGATAGCGGGCCTGTTCGCGGTACATCTGCGTCAGCGCCACGATATGTTCGAGCGCCTCATCCTCGGTTTTGACGAGGCCCAGAACCTCGGTGCCCTTGATGTCGAGACCGGCGGCACCGGCAAAGTGGATTTCGTAACCACTATCGACGCAGATGACGCCGATATCCTTGCAGGTTGCTTCCGCGCAGTTTCGCGGACAGCCGGAGACGGCAAGCTTCAGCTTGGCCGGTGTCCAGGAACCCCACATGAATTTCTCAAGGCGAACGCCGAAGCCGGTCGAATCCTGCGTGCCGAAGCGGCACCAGTCGGAACCCACGCAGGTTTTGACGGTGCGCAAGCCCTTGGCATAGGCCTGACCGGAGATGAAACCGGCCTTGCCGAGATCGGCCCAGACGGCCGGCAGGTCTTCCTTTTCGATGCCGAGAAGGTCGATACGCTGGCCGCCGGTCATCTTGACCATCGGTATTTCGAACTTGTCGACCACATCGGCAATGGCGCGCAATTCATT
This sequence comes from Rhizobium sp. Leaf311, assembly GCF_001423445.1. NCBI lineage: Bacteria > Pseudomonadati > Pseudomonadota > Alphaproteobacteria > Hyphomicrobiales > Rhizobiaceae > Rhizobium > Rhizobium sp. Leaf311. The sequence goes on from NZ_LMNZ01000001.1 coordinate 36,697, forward strand.
GGCATTGGTCACGCCGCCCCACATGCGCGGCACGACGGAATAGGTGCCATCCTTCTGGATATTGGCGTGAACACGCTCGTTGATATAGCGGGACTGGTAATCATCGGCATATTCATCCGGCCAGTCGCAGACGAGGTAATAGTTGAGCGCCGGGCGGCATTTGGCGCAGCCGCAGGAGGTCTTCCATTCCAGTTCCTGCATCACCGCCGGAATGGTCTTCAGCCCCTTGGCCTTGATCAGACGCCGCACATCGTCATGGCCGAGATCCGTGCAGTTGCACATGGGCTGAACGGCGGCGGGATTGTAGCTGTCGCCCAGCGTCAGCGTCATCAATTGCTCGACAAGGCCGGTGCAGGAGCCGCATGACGCGGACGCCTTGGTGTGAGCACGCACGTCATCCAGCGATGTCAGGCCCTTGCCTGTGATGGTCGAGGTGATCTTGCCCTTGCAAACGCCGTTACAGCCACAGATTTCCGCATCATCCGGCAAGGCTGCAACGGCCGCCATAGGGTCCAGTGGGGACCCTCCCTGATAGGACTGGCCGAAAATGAGAGTATCGCGCATGGCCGAGATATCGACGCCCTTTTTCTTCAGGTCGTTGAACCAGGCGCCATCGGAGGTTTCGCCGTAAAGCACGGTACCGATAATGCGGTTGTCCTTGAGGATGACACGCTTGTAGATCCCTGCGGTGGCATCACGCAGCACGATTTCCTCACGATCATCACCATCGGCGAAATCACCGATGGAGAAGAGGTTGATGCCGGTGACTTTCAGCTTGGTCGGCGTGTCCGCATGGACGAAGGCCGGTGTGGTATCGCCTGCCAGATGTGCCGCTGCCACCCGCGCCATTTCATAGAGCGGCGCGACAAGGCCATAGACCATGCCATCCACCTCGGCGCATTCACCGACAGAGAGAATATCTCCGTCCGATGTCTGCATACCCGCATCCACAACGATACCGCGATTGACCGCCAGACCTGCCTCTTTCGCCAGACCCGCATTGGGCCTGATGCCAACCGCCATCACCACCAGCGTTGCGGGAATGATGGTGCCGTTGTCGAGCTCGATACCTTCAACCCGGTCGGTCCCGACGATCTGCTTGGTATTGGCCTTGGTGATGACCTTGATGCCACGATCTTCCATCGCCTTCTGCAAGATATAGCCCGCTGCCGGGTCGAGCTGGCGCTCCATCAGCGTCGGCATCACATGCAGCACGGTCACGTCCATGCCGCGCATGGCAAGACCGGCGGCGGCTTCCAGCCCAAGCAGACCGCCGCCGATGACCACGGCCTTGGCGCGGGACTGGGCGGCCAGCAGCATGGCATCGACATCATCAAGATCGCGATAGGTGATGACGCCGGGCAGATCCTTGCCGGGCACTGGGATGATGAAAGGTACCGAGCCGGTAGCGATGACCAGCTTGTCGTAGATTTCGGTCACGCCCTGATCCGAGGTCACGGTCTTGGCGGCGCGGTCGATATTGACGATGCGGTGGCCTTTGTAGAGCGTAATGCCGTGCTGGATGTACCAGCCGTCGCCATGGATGATGATATCCTCATAGGTCTTCTCGCCTGAGAGAACCGGCGACAGCATGATGCGGTCGTAATTGACGCGTGGCTCGGCATTGAAGATCGTCACCTGATAGCGGCCAGGTGCTTTCTCGAAGAGTTCTTCCAGCATGCGCCCGGGGGCCATGCCGTTTCCAATGATGACAAGTTTTTCTGTCATAGCGATTACTCCGCAGCTTCGACGAAGCGGTGACGTTCGTAGAGGAACTTCAGCACGGCCTCGCGGCATTTGAGGTAGGTTCGGTCGGAGGCAAGCTCGATGCGATGGCGCGGTCTTGGCAGCGGCACGTCGAGGATTTCACCGATATGGGCGGCAGGTCCGTTGGTCATCATGACGATGCGATCCGACAGAAGAACGGCCTCGTCGACATCATGGGTAATCATGACCATGGTGTTGCCAAGACGGGCATGGATTTCCATCACCGCATCCTGCAAATGGGCGCGGGTCAGGGCATCTAGAGCGCCGAAAGGTTCGTCCAGCAGCAGGATTTTCGGCTCCATGGCCAGCGCCCGGGCAATGCCGACGCGCTGCTTCATGCCGCCGGAAATTTCCGATGGCTTCTTGTCCTTGGCATGGGCCATCTGCACGAGATCGAGATTGCGCATCACCCAGTCGTGACGCTCCGCCTTGGTCTTGGTGTAGCGAAAGACCTTCTCGACGCCGAGATTGACGTTTTCATAGACGCTCAGCCACGGCAGCAGGCTGTGGTTCTGAAACACCACGGCCCGTTCCGGGCCGGGTTCGTTCACCTCTCGGTTTTCCAGAAGCACGACGCCGGAGGAAACTTTTGTCAGACCGGCAATAAGGTTGAGCATGGTGGACTTGCCACAGCCGGAGTGACCGATGACGGAGACGAATTCTCCCTTGTCGATGGTCAGGTTGATGCCCTTCAACACCTCGGCGCGGACACCACCCTTGTCGAAATATTTATCGATGTGATCAAGCTTGAGATAGGCGTTCATGTTGTTCTCCTCCTCAGTTGGCCGCAGCGCCGCGGGTGACGACATTGCCGAGGGCAGCGACGAGCTTATCGAGGACAAAGCCGACGACTCCGATGTAAGCGAGTGCCACGATGATGTCGGGCAGGCGCGACGAATTCCAGGCGTCCCAGATGAAGAAGCCGATGCCGACGCCGCCGGTCAGCATTTCCGCCGCAACAATGGCGAGCCACGAGAGGCCGACGCCGATGCGAAGGCCGGTGAAGATGTACGGGGCGGCAGAAGGCAGCATGATCTTGTAGAAAAATTCCAGCTGGTTCAGCCGCAGCACCTGCGCCACGTTGCGATAATCCTGCGGAATATTGCGCACGCCAACGGCGGTGTTGATGATGACGGGCCAGATGGAGGTGATGAAGATCACGAAAATGGCCGATGGATTGCTGTCCTGAAACGCAGCCAGAGACAGCGGCAGCCAGGCCAGCGGCGGAACGGTGCGCAGCACCTGAAAGATGGGGTCGAGCCCGCGCATGGCCCAGATGGACTGGCCGACGACAGCACCCAATATAACACCGGCAATGGCGGCAAGGCCGAAACCATAGGCGACGCGTTCCAGCGAAATCAGAACCCGCCAGCCAAGGCCGATATCCTGCGAGCCATAGACGAAGAAGGGATAGACAATCAGGTCATAGCTTTCCTGAAACACTTGGCTTGGCGGGGGCAGGGTTGCGCCGGGGGCGGAACAGAGCGCCTGCCAGATGCCGAGCAGCAGCACCAGCACGACGAGCGGCGGCAGAACATTGCGGGCGATGGCCGCGGCAATCTTTCGCGCGTTGAAGCCTTTTGACGGGCGGCGGGCAATCGCAATCACGGTGCCGCTTTTCGGGATTGGGGTGGCCGTTGCCATGCTGTCTGTCTTGCGGGCAGTTGCGGTCATGGTTTTATCCTGTCGTGATTACGAGGCGGCCTTGATCGAAAGGCTGTCGAGATAGGCGGATGGGTTTTCCGGATCGAAGACCTTGCCGTCGAAGAAGGTCTCTTTGCCGCGTGACTTGGATGCCGGGATATCGGCTGCTGCCACACCCAGATCCTTGGCGGCCTCGCGCCACAAGTCTTCGCGGTTGACTTGGGACACCAGCGCCTTGATGTCGGTATCGGGCGCGAACTTGCCCCAGCGGATATTCTCGGCCAGGAACCAGCTGTCATGGCTCTGGAACGGGTAGGACGCACCGTCCTTCCAGAATTTCATCTGCAGATCGGTGGCCTTGGCCACGCGACCATTGCCGTAGTTGATGTCACCCTTCAGGCGGCCGAGAACATCCTTTGGCGGCACGTTGAACCATTGGCGCTTGCCCAGAATGGCCGACATCTCTTGCTTGTTGTCCATGCTGTCGCACCATTGCTGGGCTTCCATCACGGCCATGAGGATCGCCTTTGCGGCATTCGGGTTCTTCTCCACCCAGTCGGCGCGCATACCAAGCGCCTTTTCAGGATGGCCCTTCCAGAGTTCGCCTGTCGTGCAGGCTGTAAAGCCGATGCCCTGATTGACCAGCTGCTCGTTCCAGGGTTCGCCCACGCAGAACACATCCATGTTGCCAACCTTCATATTGGCAACCATCTGCGGTGGCGGAACGACGATGGTGGAGACGTCCTTGTCCGGGTCGATGCCGCCTGCGGCCAGCCAATAGCGGATCCACAGATCATGCGTGCCGCCGGGGAAGGTCATGGCGGCCTTGATCTCCTTGCCCTCGGCCTTCTTCTTCTCGAAGGCGGCCTTCAACTTGGATGCATCCAGCTCTACGCCGGTATCGGCATATTCCTTGGCAACCGAGATGCCCTGACTGTCGAGATTGAGGCGGGCGAGAATGGCCATCGGCACGGGCACATTGTTCTGCGTCACCTTGCCGGTGTGCATGAGGTAGGGCATGGGGGTGAGAATATGCGCGCCATCGATGCCGTTCGATGCGCCACCCAGAACGAGGTTGTCGCGGGTGGCACCCCAGGACGCCTGCTTGGCCACTTCGACATCGGGCATTCCATATTTGGCGAAGAGGCCTTTTTCGGCGGCAACGACGAGAGGGGCGGCGTCCGTTAGGGCGATATAGCCAAGCTTTGCGCCGGTCACTTCAGGCGCTGCCGCTGCGGCGAATGCGCCGGATGGGAAGGCCGAGCGGATGGCGGTGATCAGGGCGGCGGTTGCTGTCGTCTTCAATATGCCACGGCGGCTTATATTGCCTGTGAATGTCGGTTTCATTCGCATGTTCCCCATTTTGGCCGCCGTTCCGGCGTGCGTTGGCAAAGTCAGAAATAAAAAAAACGCCGCTCGGAGATTGCATTTGCCTGGAGGGTTAGCCCCCGGGCAGCAAAAACCTTGCGACGTCTGTGTCGTTGGTAAGCAGCGATTACGCGCTTTAGTCCGATCGCCGTTGACCGGATGAAGATTAGTAAGCAATCGCCATGCCAGTTTTGAAAAATGCGGATAAGTCGTTGATAGATCTAATGCGATCGTTGAAGAGCGCCCGCTACCGTCGCTCGATGCCTGATATGGTCCGGCTTATATTTTGCGCAGTTTCGGCGGCTGCGCCCCTATGATGCGCAGCATTTGTGCAGCGCGTTACTGTCAGTTTTCTTCGGATGTAGACAGCTGCGCATTGACGGCACCGACAGCGAATGCCTTGACATAGGCCTCGATTGCGGCGGGATCGAAGGTGTGGCCATCCATGAAGCGGTCACCTTCGCTTGCGCCTTCGATGCGCCCTTCCGTTTGCGGCGGGACGCTGTTGGGCCCCAGTGCGTTTCGGTAGATGTCGCACTGATAGGCCGATGCCGCAGCCTGCGCGCCCTCCTTTGAAAAACGTGCCTGGCCCCAGCGGATCATCTGGCTATAAATCCACAGCGCCTGGCTTTTGCGCGGGAAATTGGCAAAATTGTCGTGGAAAGTAAAATAGCGCTCGATCACGCGCTGGTTGCCCTGCGCGTCGACATTGAAGCGACCGGCAAGGACCTGCCTTATAATGTCGACCGGGGCCGCGATATATTTCGCATCCCCCAATGTTTCGGCCAGAGCAGCGTGATTGTCGGCGCGGTCGCACCACCGGGCTGCCGCATCGAGCGCCACCAGCAGGCGTGAAACGGCCTCGGGCTGCGAGCTTGCCCAGTCCGGCCTCATGCCGATGACCTTTTCAGGCGCCGATGGCCATATGTCCTGCTTGGCGGCGACAATCCGGCCAATCCCGCGCTCGCTCGCCATCATGTTCCACGGTGCGCCGACGCAAAAACCATCGATGGCGCCAGCCGCGAGTGCATCCGATGTCAGGGGCGGTGGCACAACGACAAGCTTGACGTCCCGGTCGGGGTGAATGCCACCCGCTGCCAGCCAGTAACGGAATTCGTAATTGTGCGACGAGAAGGGATAGGTCACGCCGAAGGTCGGCGCTGGCTCTCCACGCGCACGCATGTCGTCGAGCAGAGTTTTCAGCGCCTTGGCATTGTCGAGGGCGCTTGCCGTTTCGGATATGCCAGCAATGTCGCGCATACGTGCGAAAAGTCGGGTGGAAAGGGTAATGGCATTGCCGCCGCGACCCAGCGAAAAGGGGGTGATGGTGGGTGAGGGGTTGGATCCGAGGTCCAGCATGGAGGCCACGGGCATGGGAGAGAGCATATGCGCGATATCGAACTGGCGGAATGCCAGCCGGTCACGCACATTGGCCCATGAAACATCCTTGACCAGATCAAGATGCAGACCTTCGCGGGCAGCAAAGCCAAATTCGGCGGCCGCAATCAGCACTGAAGCATCGACCAGCGGAATGAAGCCGGCCCGCAGGGTGCGCTGGCGGTCATTGCCGATCAGGGCAGGCCCGGTCTCGCCCTTGCCGCTTTTCGTTGCCTCGCTGGCCGTGATCGTCATCTCACATGCTCCATTGGATCTTCGCGCTCACATCAGCAAGCTGGCGGCCGTCACGACACTTTGCGCGATGTCGGAAAGCTTCTTCTTCTCGTTCATGGCCGTCTGGCGCATCAGGGCAAAAGCCTCCTCCTCCGAAAGGCCACGCATTTTCATCAGAATGCCTTTGGCCCGCTCGACGACCTTGCGTTCTTCAAGCGCCGATCTGGCTTCGGCAAGCTCCCGCTGCAGGCGGCTGAAGGCGTTGAAGCGGCTGACCGCCATGTCGAGAATGGGTTTGACGCGCTCTTTCTTCAGGCCATCGACGATATAGGCGGAAACCCCGGCCTCAACCGCCGCTTCGATGGAGGCGGTATCGGAGCGATCAACGAACATGGCGATGGGTCTGCCGACGGTGCGGGTCAATTGGAATAAATGTTCCATCATGTCCCGATTTGGATTTTCTATGTCAATCACGATCACATCAGGACAGAGCGTATCGATGATTCTCGCAACGCCATGGACCTCGTGAATAACCGTAACCCGGTCATGCCCCGCCTCGCGCAATCCTTCCTCGATAATCGAGGCGCGGATGGCGTTTTCATCAATTACGAGAATTGTCAGGTCGCGGAGCGTCATGGCTGCATAGATGCCGCAACCCTTGCGGATTTGCAATCTTTTTAATCTTGCACAAAAATCGGGCATCAGCGCTAAAATCTTTTGTACCAATACATTTCTGGCACCTGAGCGCGGCTTGACAAGCAACCATGTTTAGAAAATGTTGACCGTATGAGTGCAGGGGCGGAATGGTTATCTGAGCCAAACCCGATAAGCCGCAAAAGTGCTGCTGAATCGGTGTTTGAAGATTTGCGGTCGGCAATCGTCTCTGGACGGTTGGCCGTGGGTACACGCCTGCCTGCAGAAACGGATCTGGCTGGACGTTACGGCGTCAGCAGGCCCATCGTGCGGGAAGCCTTGCGGTCTTTGCAGACGCTGGGCATGACGCAGACGCGCACGGGCAGCGGCACGTTCGTTCTGACCGACAGGCCAAGCCGGGAATTGAGCTATGGCGGATATTCCGCCCGCGATCTGATCGAGGCGCGTCCCTTCATTGAAGTGCCCGCAGCCGGATGGGCGGCGGTAAGACGATCAAGCGATCAGCTCGAAAAGATACTTGGTCTCTGCGATGCCATGGACGAGCAGGAAGACCCCCATAAATGGGTCAAGCTCGACTCGGAGTTTCACAGCACCATCGCCGAAGCATCCGGAAATGCGCTCTTTGCCAAGGTTGTCCTCGACGCACGCGGTTCGCTCAGCCAGCAATCGGAATTGCTGAATATCATGGCCCATCGCCGTATCGCCTCGAATGTCGAGCATCGCCTCATTGCCGAAGCGATTGCCGCAGGGTCGAGCGAGACCGCCAGAAGCGCCATGGAGGCGCATCTGGGGCAGGTAAAGCAGGTCGTCACCGCTATCATCGGTGAGGAAACAGAGCTCGGCTAATGGGTGCCTTCCGCTTCAGCGAGGCGTTGCAGCGCCGGGGCATTCGCCAGCAGTTCTGGCTTTAGTGCCGCGCTCAACTGCTCGGCGCTCAAGTAACCCTTTTCCAGAACCACCTGCGCGACCGTGCGACCGGACAGGAGGGCTTCCCTCGCCACTTCCGTTGCCGCGTAATAGCCGATCAAGGGGTTGAGTGCGGTTGCCAGACCCAGGGATTCGTCAAGCCTGCGCGCCATGATCTCGACATTTGCCGTAATGCCGTCCACGCAACGTTCTGCCAGCGTCACGCAGGCTGCGCTCAGTTGCGCAATGCTGTCGCAAAGCGAGCGCACAATGACCGGTTCGAAGGCGTTCAGCTGAAGCTGTCCGCCCTCAGCCGCCATGGTAATCGTGATGTCATTGCCGATGACAGAAAACGCGACCTGGTTGACCACCTCCGGAATGACCGGGTTGACCTTGCCCGGCATGATGCTGGAACCGGCCTGAACGGGTGGAAGGTTGATTTCGCCAATGCCTGCGCGTGGTCCTGAAGACAGCAGCCGCAGATCGTTGCAGGTCTTCGACAATTTGACCGCAACACGCTTCAACACGCCGGAGAGATGTACGAACGCGCCGGGGTCCTGCGTGGCTTCGATGAGGTCTGCTGCGGTGACAAGCGGGCGGCCGGTCAATGCGACGAGATGTTTGCACGCCACCTCCGCATAGCCTGCCGGTGCATTCAGCCGGGTGCCGATGGCGGTTGCGCCGAGGTTGATCTCATGCAGCAAGGCGGCGGACTCGATCAGGCGCAGGCGATCCTCTCCCAGCATCACGGCAAAGGTGCGGAATTCCTGGCCAAGGGTCATTGGAACGGCGTCCTGCAACTGGGTACGGCCAACCTTGAGAATGCCGTCGAACTCGCGCGCCTTGCGTTCGAAGGCTTCCTGCAGGATCAGCATGGAGGCCGCCAGCCCGTCGATCGCCTCGATCATCGCGACATTGATCGCCGTCGGATAGGCATCATTGGTGGACTGGCTGAGATTGACGTGATCATTCGGGTGCAGATGCACGTAATCGCCCTTGTCGTGGCCGAGGATTTCCAGCGCCCTGTTGGCAATGACCTCATTGGCGTTCATGTTCGTCGAGGTGCCGGCACCGCCCTGAATGACGTCGATGATGAACTGGTCGTGCAGAGCGCCCTCGCGAATTTCGCGGCAGGCCTGCGCTATCGCACCCAGCTTTTCGCTGTCCAGCAGCCCCAGTTCGTTGTTTGCCCTCGCAGCGGCTTCCTTCACATAGGCCAGCCCACGAATGAGGTAGCCATAATGGCCGATGGGAATGCCGGTTATCTGAAAATTCTCGGCGGCGCGCGCCGTGTGGACACCCCAATAGGCATCAGCCGGTATCTCTTTTTCCCCCAGAAGATCGTATTCCCTGCGCGTCGTGACCACTGTGTCCTCCTCAACGACAAAACATATAAATCTGTAAAGCTGCTTGACAGATTTTGATTTTGTACGCCTACTATCACAGGTCGTCAACGGGTGGGAGCTAAGGGTTGACCGAAGATGACGACGTCAGTATCTGGACATCAGCTGTCTTACAGCATTACAGAAAAGCTTATTGCAGCGATGTCTGATATTTAAATTTGAAACCGATGATCGTCGGGTTGGTCGGATCGGAACAGCTGTCCGAGACAAATGGCACCCGTCGATGACAAAAGCTCTGAGGGAGGGGCGATGTCAGTGAACAAGTTGGACAAGGCCAGCCACGAACGTGACGTGGAAATCCAGGAAGATCAAGGATACCACAAGGCACTGAAGCCGCGTCAGATCCAGATGATCGCCATTGGCGGGGCAATTGGAACGGGTCTGTTTCTGGGGGCGGGCGGTCGTCTTGCCGTCGCAGGCCCTTCGCTCATTTTCGTTTATGCCCTGTGCGGATTGTTTGCGTTTCTCGTTCTGCGCGCGCTTGGTGAATTGATCATGCACCGCCCGACCTCGGGCTCTTTCGTTTCCTACGCCCGTGAGTTCTACGGCGAGAAAATGGCCTTTGCCGTCGGCTGGATGTATTGGCTGAACTGGGCCATGACATCGGTCGCCGATGTGACGGCGGTCGCCATCTACATGAATTTCTTCAAGCAATATGTGCCGTGGATGCAGGGTATCGACCAGTGGGTCTTTGCCCTTGGCGCGCTGATCATCGTGCTGGGCATGAACATGCTGTCGGTCAAAGTATTCGGCGAGCTGGAATTCTGGTTCAGCCTGATCAAGGTGGTGGCGCTTGCGATATTCCTGGTCGTTGGCGTTTATTTCGTCATCTTCGGCACGCCCATCGAAGGGCATGTCACCGGTTTCAGCCTTATTACCGATAATGGCGGGTTCTTCCCCAATGGCATACTTCCCGCTTTCATCATCGTGCAGGGCGTCCTGTTTGCCTATGCCTCCATCGAGCTGATCGGCACGACGGCGGGTGAAACCGAAGATCCGCGCAAGGTCATTCCCGGCGCAATCCGCACCGTGGTTTTCCGCCTGCTGGTCTTCTATGTCGGCTCCGTCCTGCTCCTGACCCTTCTCCTGCCTTATACGGCATATAAGGCTGGCGAGAGCCCCTTCGTCACCTTCTTCGGCTCTATCGGCATCGAAGGCGCAGATATCATCATGAACCTGGTCGTTCTGACGGCCGTTTTGTCTTCGCTCAATGCCGGGCTTTATTCCACCGGACGCATCCTGCATTCGATGGCGGTTTCCGGCTCGGCGCCTGCGGCTCTCGCCAAGATGAACAAGGCGGGCGTGCCCTATGGCGGCATTGCAGTGACGGCTGTCGTGACCGTCATCGGCGTCATTCTCAACGCCATCGTGCCTTCCGCCGCCTTCGAAATTGCCCTCAATGTAGCGGCACTCGGCATCATTTGCGCGTGGGGTGCCATCGTGTTATGCCAACTCAAGCTGTGGCACCTGGCCCGGCGGGGGGAAATGAAACGTCCGGATTTCAGAATGATTGGCGCGCCCTATACCGGGCTTCTTACGCTTGTCTTTCTCTTCGCTGTGTTGGTACTGATGGCGCTTGATTATCCGGCAGGCACATGGACCGTGGGTTCGCTCATCGTCATCGTGCCCGCTCTTGTTGCAGGGTGGTATCTGTTGCGCAATCGCATACATGAGCTGGCGAAGGCAGACACGTTAGGAAGCGCAGCCGCGCGGGGACAGAAGTGAGCATTGTTGAATCGAAATTGCTGGTGGCTGTCATAGCCACCGGCGGCACCATTGCCAGCAAACGCGATGAGAGCGGTGCCGCAAAGCCTAGTCTTTCAGGCGAAAATCTTATTTCCGGCCTTTCCGATGCCGATGTTGCGGTCAAGCCGGTCGAGCTGATGGCGAAGGATTCGTCCAGCCTGACCATCAAGGACATGCAGGACATCAGCGATGCCGTGGGGCGGGAACTTGCCGACCCGGCAGTGTCAGGCGTCGTCATTCTCCATGGTACGGATGCAATGGAAGAGAGCGCTCTGCTCGTGCATCTGCAGCATGGCCTGAGCAAGCCGGTCGTCTTTACCGGCGCGCAATTTACCGCCGATCATCCGCAGGCCGATGGGCCAGGCAATCTGTCGGCGGCCATCGCAGCGGCGGCTGATCCATCCAATACGCAGAAGGGTGTCCTTCTATGTTTTGGAGGCAGGCTGCTGCCCGTGTGGGGGCTCTACAAACGTTCTGCCGACGAGCGGGATGCCTTCGATCTTTCCGGGCAACCCGGCTGCCTGAAAAGCCCCGGCTTTTCGGCCAGCGTCAGTGATATCAGGGTCGATATCGTTGCCATCTATCCCGGCTGCGACGCGATCCATATCGATGCGAGCCTGGCTGCGGGCGCCAAAGGCATCGTCCTTTCGGCGCTGGGTTCCGGCAATGCCAACGCACTGGTGGTGGATGCGGTCAGTCGCTGCGCCAGCCAGGGGGTTCCGGTCGTCGTTTCCAGCCGGGTTCCGGTTGGCGGGCTGGTGGCCGGTTATGGCGGCGGCGGCGGCGGTCACGATCTGGGAGAGGCGGGCGCCATCCACTGTCGCACCCTGCGGGCAGGGCAGGCCAGAATCCTTCTTGCCGCAATGATCGCGTCTTCGAAAAGCCGGGACGAGATGGTAGATGCGTTCAACGATTTCCAAAAAGTGGCGAAACCATGATTTTTTCAGGAACCTTTGTGGCCTGATGTCGTTTCACCGGCTGGGAGACCACCGGGGGCCTTTTATGGCAGTAACATCGACTGCAGTCGTCCTGACTCTTATTGGACTTGCAATTTTCGGCTTTGGTTCTCAGCTAATCATGCTGGGCGGAAGTTTTTATTACGCGTTGGCGGGCGTCGCATTTGTCGTGACGGCCGTCTTATTGTTTCAAAGAAACAAGGTGGCATTGCATTTCTATGCCGCTTTCGTTGTCGCAACTCTTCTCTGGGCCTTGTGGGAAGTCGGTTTTGACTGGTGGCAGCTGGGACCGCGTGGCGGTTTCATCATTGTCGTCGGCATGTGGCTGTTAATGCCCTGGATCAGAAAGCCGCTCGGCTTTACCAGCCCGACTGGCACGTCCTATGGCGCCAATGCGGTGCCTCTTCTGACCGCTGTTCTTGTGTCGGTCGGCGCTGCCGCCTTTGCGATGACGCAGGACCCGCATGACATGGAAGGCAACCTTCCGCAGGAGATCGTGACGGCTGCGCCTTCCTATGGCAATGCGGTGCCTGATAATGAATGGCATCAGTATGGACGCACCAATTACGGCCAGCGTTATTCGCCGCTTACGCAGATCACGGCAAACAATGTCGGTGAGCTCAAGGAAGCATGGCGCTATCAGACGGGCGATGTGAAACTGCCCGATGATGTGGGCGAGACTACCTATCAGGTGACTCCCTTAAAAGTCGGCAACTCGCTCTACCTGTGCACACCACACAACTGGGCCATCGCGATTGACGCGGCAACCGGCAAGGAAAAGTGGAAATACGATCCCAATGCCGGTCTGAACCCGGATCGCCAGCATCAGACATGCCGCGGTGTGACCTACTACGCCGAGCCTACGGCACAGGCTGGTTCGCCCTGCGCCACCCGCGTTTACCTGCCGACATCGGACGCGCGTCTCATTGCTCTGGATGCCGAAAACGGCCAGGTCTGCACAGGCTTTGCTGACCAGGGAACGCTGCATCTGGAAAGCGGCATGGAGCATAATCCGGCCGGATATTACTACTCCACATCCCCACCCGCCATTGCGGGCAACAAGATCATCATTGGTGGTGCCGTCAACGACAACTATTCGACACAGGAGCAATCCGGTGTCATCAGGGCGTTTGACGTCAATAGCGGCGCATTGATCTGGAACTGGGATTCGGGCAATCCTACCCAGACCCAACCGCTTCAGCCGGGCCAGACCTATACGACGAACTCGCCCAACAGCTGGTCGGTCTTCAGTGTCGATGAAGCGCTGGGGCTCGTCTACATCCCGCTCGGCAATCAGGTTCCCGACCAGCTTGGCATGGGCCGCAGCGCCAATGTCGAGAAATATTCGTCGTCCATCGTCGCGCTCGATGTAAACACCGGGCAGGATCGCTGGGTGCGCCAGACGGTGCACCACGACCTCTGGGACATGGACGTCCCGGCACAGCCAGTGTTGCTTGATATCACGAAGAAGGACGGCCAGACGGTTCCTGCCTTGGTTGGACCCACCAAGCAGGGCGACATCTACGTGCTCGACCGGCGCACTGGCGAGCCGATTCTTGCCGTGACCGAGGAGAAAGCGCCTGGCGGTGCCATCCCCGAGGATTTCAGCGCGCCGACCCAGCCGACATCGGCTCTGTCGTTCAAGCCGGATCCGCTGCAGGAAAGCAACATGTGGGGCGTCTCCATGTTCGATCAGCTGGCCTGCCGCATCAAGTTCCACCAGCTGAACTATGAGGGCCGCTATACGCCTCCATCGCTGAATGGAACGCTGGTTTACCCGGGTAATTTCGGGACGTTCAACTGGGGCAGCGTGGCGGTCGATCCGGAACGTCAGGTCATGTTCGGAATGCCGACCTACCTTGCCTTCACATCGCAGCTCGTGCCTCGCAGCGAGATTCCCCCGCGCGGCCAGGATGAAAAGGGGAGCGAACAGGGCCTGAACCGCAATGATGGCGCTCCTTACGGCGTGCTGATGGGCCCGTTCCTCGGACCGCTCGGAATTCCTTGCCAGGCTCCACCATGGGGCTATGTGGCAGGCGCGGACCTCCGCACGGGCGACGTTGCCTACAAGCACAAGAACGGCACCGTCTATGACATGACGCCGCTGCCTCTGCCCTTCAAGGTCGGCGTGCCCGGCATCGGTGGACCGATGATTACCAAGGGTGGCGTGGCTTTCCTCGGTGCCGCCGTCGACAACTATCTGCGCGCCTATGATCTGACATCGGGCAAGCAACTGTGGGAGGGGCGGCTTCCTGCAGGCGGACAGGCAACGCCCATGACCTATGCCACGGATGACGGCAAGCAATATGTCGTCATGGTTGCCGGTGGGCATGGATCTGTCGGAACCAAGCCGGGTGACTATGTCATCGCCTACACGTTGCCCTGAAACGGCAAAAAAACCTCCATGATCGAAAGCCGGGAAGAGATTCCCGGCTTTTTTCATTGTCGAAGAAGAATTAGGCTTCTCAATTGAAATGTAATAACATAACAAAAAGCTCCGCTTGACGGCGGGTTTGGAATACGGCTATCTGGTCGCGACGGTTTCGAGCGAGCAATCGCAAGGAATAATAGGGAATACGGTGAGGGCTTTCGGGCCTGATGCCGTAGCTGCCCCCGCAACTGTGAGCGGATTGTCTAACCCTTTTGGCGCTGGTTTTTCTGGCGCCATGCCACTGCGAAGCAACATCGCGGGAAGGTCGGGTCAAGACGTCAATCCGTGAGCCAGGAGACCTGCCGTCATGTGTTCAATCCAATTCACGGGCGGGGATGCCCGGAACAGGAGATCATCGTGATTGTATCTTGCGCCTGCCGGCGCTCTATTCCTTTTGCCATGTCCCGGTTTCGGTTCGTCCTGACGCGCGTCGTTACGGATTGACGTTCAAACGTGTTGAATCATGTCTGCCTGGATGCGCAGACGCTGACGATCGGGGACTATCGAAAATGACATTCAATTTCAAAAGAGCCGTAAGCTCTGCGATTTTTGCTGCCGCCGCTTTTGGCATCTCTGCAAGCGGCGCCCTCGCTGCTGCGACCACCTATCCCTTGACGCTGAAGAATTGCGGCAGGGACGTTACCTTTACCCACGCGCCGCAACGCACGGTTTCCGTCGGCCAGAGCACCACGGAAATTCTCTATATGCTCGGCCTTGCCGACAAGGTCGTCGGAACAGCGGTCTGGATCGGCCCTGTCATCAAGGGCTATGAAGAGGCCAATGCGAAGATCGACCGTCTGGCGGACAATGATCCGAGTTTCGAAAGCGTTCTCGCCAAGAAGCCGGATCTGGTGACGGCGCAGTTCCAGTGGCATGTCGGCCCGGAAGGCGTGGTGGCAAAGCCGGAGCAGTTCGAGGAACTCAAGATCCCCGTCTATACATCGCCTGCCGATTGCGTCGGCAAGGACAATACCGGCGGCGGTGATGGCGTGCGTCATTCCGTCTTCACCATGGATCTGATCTATCAGGAAATCACCGATCTCGCGCAGATTTTCGATGTTCAGGACCGGGGCGAAAAGCTGGTGGCCGATCTGAAGGCCCGCGAAGAAACCGCACGCAAAAAGATTGCCTCCGTCGATGGCAAGCTCTCTGCCGTCTTCTGGTTCTCCAGCGCCGAGCTGGATATCGATTCCTATGTCGCAGGCAAAAATGGCGCGCCGGGCTACATCATGTCGGCGCTCGGCATCAAAAACGTCATCGACAGCGAAGAAGAGTGGCCAACCGTGGGCTGGGAAACCATCGCCAAGTCTCAGCCGTCGCTGGTGGTTGTCGGCAAGATGGACCGCAGACGCTTTCCGGCTGACGATGTTGTCGTCAAGGAGAAGTTCCTGAAGCAAGATCCGGTTACGAGCCTGATGCCTGCGGTCAGCCAAGGCCATGTCGTTGTCATGGATGCGCAGGCGATGAACCCGACAATCCGCACCATCGATGGCATAGAAGTTCTGGCCAATGCGGTCGTTCAACTTGGCCTTGCCAGGTAACCATGCGCGCTTGCTTCACCATCACCCGTGCCGTCCTGCTGGCGGCCGGGTTCCTGGGCCTTGCGCTCTGGCTTGGCGCAGCCATTGGCGAGACATCCATTTCCATGGATGTCGTCGCCAGAACGGTCGCCAATCGCGTCTTTCATGCGGATTATCCGCTGGATGCCATCGATGAGGGCATCATCTGGAACTATCGCCTCAGTCGGGCGGTGGTCGCGGCCTGTTGTGGCGCGGCACTAGCGGTATCAGGTGTCGTCCTGCAGGCGCTTTTGCGCAATCCGCTGGCCGATCCCTATATTCTCGGCATTTCGGCAGGTGCATCGATGGGTGCGGTCAGCGTTGCCATCATGGGTTTCGGGGCCGGGCTTTTGACCATGCCGCTCGGCGCGTTTCTGGGCGCACTTCTGGCCTTTACCCTCGTCAGCCTTCTGGCACTGCGTGCCGGGCGCGGCAATAGCGCGATCATTCTGGCCGGTGTGGCAGGGTCGCAGCTTTTCAACGCGCTCACATCCTTCATCGTGACCAAGGCCGCCAATGCCGAGCAGGCGCGTGGCATCATGTTCTGGCTGCTCGGCAATCTCTCAGGCGTTCGCTGGCCGGATGTCTGGCTGGCGCTGCCGGCGACCGTGCTCGGCCTTGCCATTTGCCTCTGGCATTCACGTGCGCTGGATGCCTTTACCTTCGGTTCGCAATCGGCGGCCTCTCTCGGCATTCCCGTTCGCCGCGTCTATATTGTTCTGGCGGGCATATCGGCGCTGATGACGGCGATCATGGTCAGCATCGTCGGCTCCATCGGCTTTATCGGGCTGGTCATCCCACATGCGGCCCGCATGATTGTCGGCGTCCGGCACGGTCGGCTGTTGCCCTTTGCCGCGCTTATCGGCGCAATCTTCATGATCGGTGCCGATATTGTGTCGCGAACCATGATACCGGGGCAGGTGCTGCCCATCGGTGTCATCACCGCCCTGTTCGGAGCGCCCGCATTCGCACTCATCCTGTGCCAGCGCCGGAGCACGCCATGATCCTTTCAGCACGAAATCTCCATTGGTCGGCGGGTGGCGTGGACATTGTCAGAAATGTCAGTCTCGATATCAGGCCCGGTGAGTTTCTCGGCATTGTCGGACCGAACGGCTCAGGTAAAACCAGCCTGATGTCCCTTCTTTGCGGAATCAGAAAACCTGGACAGGGTGAGGTCGCATTGGACGGCAAGGCAATCCAGAGCCTCAGCCGCAGAGATGTGGCCCGCTCCATCGCCTTTGTCGAGCAACAGGCCGAAACGCAGGAGCGGATTGATGCCCGTCAGGCCGTGGAGCTTGGCCGCACACCGCATATCGGCGCACTAACCCCTTGGTCGGCGCAGGATGATGCCATTGTGGATCAGGCATTGCGCGACGTGGATGCCGGGCATCTGGCCAAACGCATGTGGCACACCCTGTCAGGCGGGGAGCGGCAACGGCTTCACATCGCCCGGGCGCTTGCGCAAAAGCCCAATATCCTGCTTCTGGACGAGCCGACCAACCATCTCGACATCGGTCACCAGATTGCCCTTTTACATCTGGTGCGCAAACAGCGGCTGACCGTTGCCGCCGCCCTGCATGACCTCAACCATGCGGCCATGTTCTGTGATCGTGTTGCCGTGATGAAAGGCGGAGAACTTGTCGCGCTCGGCCCGCCATCCAGCATCTTTACGGCGGCTCTGATAGGCGACGTCTTCGGCGTGGAGGTGCTTGTCGAGCGGGGGGAGGGGGACATCTGCCACATCCGCTACCAGCCTCCTCGCGATAAAGATTTTATTCCAAGGATATCAGATGAATAGTCTCAAGACATTTTCCGCTGCCGCGCTTTTCTCCTGCCTTGCCATGTCTGCGGCGCTTGCCGAAACATTCGAAGTGAAGATGCTCAATCAGGGCGAAAAAGGTTCAATGGTCTTTGAACCGGATTTCGTGGCATTGAAGCCGGGTGACACGGTGCGGTTCATTCCCACCCACAAGAGCCACAATGTCGCGACCATCGAGGGCATGGTGCCGGAGGGCGCGACCGGCTTCAAGAGCAAGATCAACGAGGCATTCGAGATAGCCCTCGATCACCCCGGCTTTTATGGCATCAAATGCTCGCCGCATTACGGCATGGGCATGGTGATGCTGATCAAGGTCGGAGATGCTCAGCTTCCCGATAGCTACAAGGCGGTGGAGCATCCTGCCCGGGCAAAGCCGCGCTTCGATGCGCTGCTTGCCGCGGCAGAGGCAAAACCCTGAACGGCAGGTCGGCGCCTCGCGCGATGAGTTGAATATTTGGGGCCGTTTATCCCTTGAATTGGAGAGACGGCCTCCCACATCTCACTCAACCCGCTGGTCCGGGCCCCTCTGGTGAAAGTCTCGGCGCTTTCACGATGTCGGACCTTTTCCGATGTCTTCGCCGAGTGTGCAGAGGTTAGCGCATGTTTTCCGATATTGCCGCGTGGTTCGTCACGCTTTTTATTCTCAACCCCATTCAGGCCGAGGTGCAGGACCGGATTCAGGGTGCCAATGCATCCGCCCAATCCATCCAGCAATCGCAGCAGTGCATTTCCGCGCAGGGCCCAAAGCTCTTGCAACGCGCCGGTGAAGATCCCGCATGGGCGATCGCAACGGCGGCAGGCTACACATTTGGCTGGACGTCTCCGACGCAACTGCTTGACGCAAGCGACCCGAATTGCGCCGAACTCACCCGCCTGTTGCAGGCCGGTGAGAACGAAGAGGCAAACAGCTAATTTGCTTTGGACCGGCAGGCCTGATGATCAGGCCTTGCCGGACTGCCAGTTGCGGTACCATTCCACGAAGGAGGCAACGCCTTTTTCTATGGTGATGTCGGGCGCATAGCCGGTCAGCGCCCGCAGCAGATCGGGCGAGGCAAAGGTCCGCGGCACATCGCCCTGCTGCATGGGCAGCATGTTGCGAATGGCCTTCTGGCCAAGGACGTCCTCGACCGTTTCGACAAAGCGCATCAGTTCCACCGGCTGGCCGCCGCCAATATTGACGACGCGGAAGGGCGCATGTTTCGACAGCGTGTCGGTCACGCCCTCTTGCGTGACGCGGTTGTCTTCCGATGGCGCAATGTGGCTTAGCCGGATGATGCCTTCGACGAGATCGTCGATATAGGTGAAGTCACGACTCATCTTACCTTCGCCATAGATATCGATGGGCTGACCCTTCAGGATCGCATCCACGAATTTGAACAGCGCCATATCCGGGCGGCCCCATGGGCCGTAGACGGTGAAGAAGCGGAAAGCCGTGGTCGGCACCTTGTGCAGATGAGCGTAGCTATGCGCCATCAGCTCCATCGACTTCTTGGTGGCGGCATAGATCGTCATCGGCTCATCGGCCCGGTCGCTCTCGGCGAAAGGCACTTTTTCATTGGAGCCGTAGATCGATGAGGTCGAGGCCAGCAGCAGGTGCCTGGGCTGGAGCGTCTTGGCCAGTTCCAGAATATTCCACGAACCGACGAGGTTCGAGTTCACGTAGTCCTTCGGGCATTCGATGCTGTAGCGGACACCCGCCTGCGCGGCGAGGTGGATGATGACCTCAGGCTCGGCGAGATCTGCGGCGCGGTTCAGCGCATCGGCATCTTCCAGCATTCCGATCTGCGCCTTGAAGCCGTTGGAGCGCGCCAGAATGGCGTGGCGTTTTTCCTTCAGGGCGACATCGTAATATTGCGTCATGCCATCGAAGCCGACGACGAAATGGCCGTCGTCCAGCAAACGCTTGGCCAGATGAAAGCCGATGAAGCCAGCCGTTCCGGTAATCAGATATCGCATGTTATCGCCTTGTTATGATGAACGGCCAATGCCGGCATAGGTGAAGCCGTGGGCGGTGACCTCTTCCGGGCGGTAGATATTGCGCAGATCCACGAAAACGGGCGCTGCCATGATCGATTTGAGGCGGTCGAGATCGAGCGCACGGAACTGGTTCCACTCGGTAACGATAACCACGGCATCGGCACCCTGCGCCGCCTCGTAAGGGCCCGCAGCATAGTCCATGCCATCCATCAGGGGACGTGCGTTTGCCATGCCTTCAGGATCGTAACCGGTTACTTTCGCTCCGGCATCCTGCAATGTCTGAACGACGGCAATGGCCGGGCTGTCGCGCATGTCATCCGTGTTCGGCTTGAACGTCAGGCCCAGCACGGCAATCTTCTTGCCTCTGATATCGCCACCCACGGCGGCAATCACCTTGCGGCCCATGGCGCGCTTGCGGTTGTCATTGATCGCTATCGTCGTCTCGATGAGGCGCACGGGGCTGTCGTAATCCTGCGCCGTCTTGGCCAGCGCCAGCGTGTCCTTGGGGAAGCAGGAGCCGCCATAGCCGGGGCCTGCGTGCAGGAACTTTGCGCCGATACGGCCATCAAGCCCGATGCCTCGCGAGACGTCCTGAATGTCGCCGCCGACCTTTTCGCACAGATCGGCCATTTCGTTGATGAAGGTTATCTTCATGGCGAGAAACGCATTGGCGGCGTATTTGATCAGTTCGGATGTGCGGCGCGTCGTAAACAAGAGCGGCGACTGGTTGAGGTAAAGCGGGCGATAGACTTCGGTCATGACCGGGCGGGCACGCTCGTCCGAAAGACCGACGACGATGCGATCCGGGCGCTTGAAGTCATCGATTGCAGCGCCTTCACGCAGGAATTCCGGGTTGGACACGACGGCGATATCAGCTTGCGGATTTTCCTCGCGGATGATGCGCTCCACCTCGTCACCGGTGCCGACAGGCACGGTGGACTTGGTCACGATGACGGTAAATCCGGTAACGGCTGCGGCAATTTCGCGGGCTGCGGCATAGACATAGCCCAGATCGGCATGGCCATCGCCACGGCGCGATGGCGTGCCGACAGCAATGAAGACCACATCGGCATCGGCAACGGCGCTTTTCAGATCAGTCGTAAAGCTCAGGCGGCCAGCCTTGGCATTATTGGCAACGATGACATCCAGGCCCGGTTCGAAAATCGGGATCTGCCCATTCTTCAATGCCTCGATCTTTTCCGGCATCTTGTCGACGCAGATGACGTCGTGGCCGAAATCGGCAAAGCAGGCACCGGAAACAAGCCCGACATAACCGGAGCCAATCATTACTATACGCATCGAAAAACCTTTCGGGATCAGGGCTGGAAATCGTCCAGCCGTGCTTGTGCGTCAAACAGAATTTTGAGTAGCTGTTTAACCGTCTTCACCGCCGTGGCCAAGCGTAGCGCCATACTGCAAAGGTCGATTTCCAGAATTTCTTGCCTGTCACGCCAAAATAGCGGCACCGTCGCTCTTGCGAAGCGTTGATCAACCGTATCTCATCAGATTTCCCGTTAAGGACAAAGGCACTCATGGTCGATCAATCCCGCCTTTCGGACATTTCACTCTGGCTTTCGCAGCAGGGATACGAAGGGGTGGCGGAAGAAGCGCTGCTTTCCGGCTTTTGCGAGCGATGCAACGCCGCCGGCATCAGCATTTCCTCGGCGCTTATCCTGATGGATACGCTGCATCCCGATTTCGAAGGGCACGCTTTCCGCTGGGACAGCCACGATGTTTTCGACCCATCGACCGTCTATGACTTTACCGATGATGGAAAGGCGCGCGAGGACTGGGAAAGTTCCGTGTTTTTCCATCTCATCAAGGAAAATGCCCATGAGGCCAGACACCGGTTTCATCTGGATGACGAACTCAAGTTTCCGAAGCTTTCCGAGCTGAAAAGCGCGGGACACACCGATTATCTGGCGGCGATCCACCGCTTTACGGATCGCGGCAGCATCGGCGAAATGAATGCGTTCTATTCGCAGTGGCTGACGCGGCATCCGGAAGGCTTTCATGATGATGAGCTGGCAGCACTGCGTATATTGCTGCCGACACTCGCGCTGGCCTTCAAGGCGGCCTGCTGCATGAGGATCATAGAAACCATCAGCGATGTCTATCTGGGCCGTGACGCTGGCCGAAAGGTCATGAGCGGCACGATCACCAGAGGCGAGGTGGAAAAGATAGAGGCCGTTCTCTGGTTTTCGGATCTGCGGGATTTTACCGGCATTTCCGACAGGGCGGAGCCTGACCAGATCATCCCCTTCCTCAACGACTACGCCGGTCTGGTCATCGATGCCATTCACGCCCATGGCGGCAGTGTCTTGAAACTGATCGGCGATGGCGTTCTGGCGATCTTTCGTGACGGTGACCAGCAATCCGACTGTGCATCGGCTCTGGCGGCCGAGATCACCATGCGAACCAACCTGACCGTGCTCAACCATCGCCGCAAAATGGAAGGTCTGCCGACGACGGATGTTTATCTCGGCCTGCATGTGGGGGAGGTTTTCTACGGCAATATCGGCAGCCGAAATCGCCTCGATTTCACGGTCGTGGGACCGGCGGTCAACATGGTCAGCCGCATCAGCAGCCTGTGCAGCTCGGTCGACCGGGATACCGTGATGTCGCGCGAATTTACCGCCTCCTGTCCCGAAGAGATGCGGGGCCTCATGGTTTCAATCGGGCGCTATGCCTTGCGCGGTTTTGCCCGGGCGCACGAGCTTTTCACCATCGATCCTGAAATTTCCTGACGCAACGACTGGCTTGGGACTCGAGGGAACGATTTTTCCGCTTTCATGCCTTGTGAATCAACGATGTCAGGCGTAGCGAGGTGAGGGGGCTATCGTCACATCACCGTCAACTTGGCATCGTTTCGCTGTCGGGCGGTTACCTTTTCTCCGGTCGGGATCGGTCGCCATGCAAAGAGGTTTTCTACTGGGATTGCTTGCCTATGCCAGCTTTTCCTGGGGAGATGCCACCATCAAGTCGCTCGGCTCTCAGGTCAGCGTCTTCGAAATCGGCTTTTTCAGTATCCTGTCTTCAGCATCGCTGATCTTCTTCCTAAAACCGAAAGAGGAAAGATGGCGCCATTTCTGGCGCATGAGCCGACCCTTTGCGGTGCACGGGCGGGCAATATCGGGCCTTTTTGCAGGTATTCTCGGTATTTACGCCTTCACGAGCGTGCCGCTGGCGGAAGCCTATGCGCTTATCTTTCTCTCGCCGCTCTTCGTTACCATTCTCTCGGCGCTGGTGCTGAAGGAGGATATCGGCCTTTGGCGCTGGTCTGCCGTCATGGCGGGAATTGTCGGTGTGCTCCTGGTGGTGCGCCCCGGCTTCAAGACGCTGGAGCTTGGCCATATCGCAGCTCTGTGCGTGGCCTTTCTGGCCGGGCTTACCATCGTCCTGTTGCGCTCGCTTGCAGGGCGGGAAAAACGCACGTCGATCATGGGCGTGCTGATCATCTACGGCCTGACATTCAACGGTGTCTTGATGATACCGGAGTTTCAGATGCCGACACTTCACCAGATCGCCGCCTTCATCATCATCGGCCTGTGCACCGCGGTTGGCCAGATGACCTTGCTGACGGCAACGAAGATTGCACCCGCAAGCCAGATTGCGCCATCGCATTATTCCCAGATCCTGTGGGCGGTGGCGATTGGTGCGTTCTTCTTTGGCGAGTACCCGGATACGCTGGCGATCTGCGGACTTGTGGTCATCGCCTCGGCGGGCCTGTTGACGATGATGCGCGAGAGAATTCGCCTTGGGGTCGTCCGCTGGAACCCGTTTTTCCGCAACCGCCTGTAAAAGCTCGCCTCAGCCCGCCTGAACGGGCCTGCCGACCTCTTCCAGCAGCCAGTTCTGGAAAGCGCGCGCCAGAACATTGTCCTGTCGGCCTTCGGGCAGGGCGATGTAGTAGCTGTTTTCCGTCTGCAGCGGCACATCAAAAACCACCTGCAGGAGACCGGATTTCAGCTCGGCTTCGATGAGGTACTTCGGAAGCAGCGCAAATCCAAGGCTGCTGACGGCAGCTTCGATGAGCATTGAAAACTGGTCGAAACGGCTGCCGCGATAAGCCTGATCCGACGCAATGCCGTTCATTTCGAACCACTCCGTCCACAGCTTCGGGCGTGTTGTCACGTGCAGCAACGGACCTTCGATCAGCTTTTCATGATTTTCGACAGGGCGCGATGCCAAGAGCGCTGGGCTCGCAACCGGCACAATCACCTCATCACAGAGGAAAGTGCAGGTCCCATGCGCCCAGACAGGCTGACCATAGTGAATGGCGATGTCGAAGCCTTCCTCGTCGAAATCGAAGGGCTGGGACCGCGATCCCACGGTCAGCACCGTTTCCGGCTGCGCGGCGAGGAACTTGTGCAAGCGCGGCGTAAGCCAGCGGCTGCCGAAGGTTGGCAGTGTCGCTATTGTCAGCGACGCGCTTGACGCGCCTGACGTTACCGCGCGCACCATCAACTGTTCCGATTGCTGCAGCAGCTTCTGAACGCCGGGCAGGAATTTGCGTCCTGCATCGGAGAGAACCACGCGGCGGCGAATGCGCTCGAACAGCAGCATCCCCGTCTGGGCCTCGAGATCGCTGATCTGGCGGCTGACGGCGCTCTGCGTCAGGTTCAGTTCTTCCGCAGCACGCGTAAAGTTGCCGTGCCTTGCGGCACACTCAAATGCCTGCAGGGTGACAATGTCGGGAACCAGCCGTCTGCGTGTGTCCATTCCAGTCTCGCATCAACCCAACCGCTTTACTCATTTGAAAACGGCGCTTGAAGCCGTATATCATCAGGAAAGAGAATGAAACGGGTATTGCGTCGCGTCAATGTCCTGTCAGCGCAACCAAGGAGCCATTGTCATGAGCCAATCAGCAACGAAGGTCGATGTCGTCAAGGAAGCCGCAGCGCTTCTGGCAAAGATGGGTGTTTCCCCTGAACTCTATCAGGGTGGCGACATGGCGTCTTTCAGCCCTGTCAGCGGCGAAGAGATCGCACGGCTGAAGACGGTATCGGCTGGCGATGTCGCTGCCATCATCGAAAAGGCCGACGCTGCTTTCAAGACATGGCGTCTGGTGCCAGCGCCAAAGCGCGGCGAGCTGGTGCGCCTTCTGGGTGAAGAACTGCGTGCCGCCAAGGATGACCTTGGTCGTCTCGTCTCGCTTGAAGCGGGCAAGATCCCGTCCGAAGGTCTGGGTGAAGTCCAGGAAATGATCGACATCTGCGATTTCGCGGTCGGCCTGTCCCGCCAGCTTTATGGTCTCACCATCGCCACCGAACGCCCCGGCCACCGCATGATGGAAACCTGGCATCCCCTGGGTGTCGTCGGCGTCATCTCCGCCTTCAACTTCCCCGTCGCCGTCTGGTCGTGGAATGCAGCACTCGCGCTGGTCTGCGGCAACTCCGTCGTCTGGAAGCCATCGGAAAAGACACCGCTGACGGCGCTGGCCGTTCAGGGCATTTTCGAGCGTGCCGTCGCCCGCTTCGGTGATGCGCCTGATGGTTTGAGCCAGCTTATCATCGGTGATCGCACTGTTGGCGAAGCGCTCGTCGATCATCCCAAGGTGCCGCTGGTTTCGGCCACCGGTTCCACCCGCATGGGCCGTGATGTGGGTCCGCGCCTTGCCAAGCGTTTCGCCCGCGCCATTCTGGAACTTGGCGGCAACAATGCCGGTATCGTCTGCCCTTCCGCCGATCTCGACATGGCGTTGCGCGCCATCGCCTTCGGCGCGATGGGCACCGCCGGTCAGCGCTGCACGACGCTTCGCCGTCTTTTCGTGCATGACAGCGTCTATGACCAGCTCGTTCCGCGCCTGAAGAAGGCCTATGCATCTGTCTCCGTTGGCAACCCGCTGGAAACCTCCGCACTTGTTGGCCCGCTGATCGACAAGGCTGCTTTTGATGGAATGCAGAAGGCGCTAAACGAGGCCAAGGCGCATGGAGGTGTCATCGCTGGTGGCGAACGTGTTGCCGACGCGGGCAAGGACACGGCCTATTACGTCAAGCCAGCATTGGTCGAAATGCCAAAGCAGGTCGGACCTGTGCTGGAAGAAACCTTCGCGCCCATTCTCTATGTGATGAAATACAACGATTTCGACCAGGCCGTCGCCGATCACAACGCCGTTGCCGCTGGCCTGTCCTCCTCCATTTTCACCCGCGATCTGCAGGAAGCCGAGCGTTTCCTGGCGGCTGACGGTTCCGATTGCGGTATCGCCAATGTCAATATCGGTACATCGGGTGCGGAAATCGGCGGGGCCTTTGGCGGTGAGAAGGAAACGGGTGGCGGTCGCGAATCCGGGTCTGACTCGTGGAAGGCCTATATGCGCCGCGCCACCAACACCGTGAACTATTCCAAGGCGCTGCCGCTGGCGCAGGGCGTGACATTCGATATCGAGTAATCTGGCTTCGTCGAATAAGCTTCAAAACAACCGCTGGCGAGATTGGGTTCTCGCCAGCGATTTTTTTTAGCCTATCGACATCAGGCTGGCATTGCCGCCCGCTGCCGTCGTGTTGACGCTGACGGAGACTTCCTCAAGCAACCAGTTGAGATTGTAGGGCTGCTGGCCCGTCTCCAGCATCGCAGTCGTTGCGGCCTGAACGAGAACCAGAGGGCCTGGCAACTCGGCAATGCGGGCATTGACCTGCCGCACCCGGTCGGCATCGCCCTCAACCAAGGCACCGGCGAATGGGCCGGAGCCCGCCCAGTCATCCGACCACGTAACAAGCGTCGCCACATTGGCTGGCAGACCTTTCAGCTCCGCCTCCAGACCGGATGCCCTGTCGATTGTGACCCTGTTGCCTGTCGCAAGTGCCGCCGCCAGCTGGCAAAAGAGCCCGTTTGCCGTCAGCGGGGCCAGAAGAACATGGCCACGCGGATGCAGGGCATAGAGATTGCGTTCGCCCACTGGTCCGGCAAGCTCGGTTTCGAAGCCAAGCCCGGAAATCTGTCCCTGATGGCGGGCAGCCTGCGCGGCTTGTGTCTTACCCTTCTCCTCAAGCCAGCGGATCAGTTCCGCAAGAGCGGCATTATCCTGCGCGCCGACGAAGCCGGTGAGGGGCTGTGTATCCGTCAACCGTCCGAGATAGAGCGGTCCACCGGCTTTCGGCCCGGTGCCGGAAAGTCCACGCCCGCCGAAAGGCTGCACACCCACGACCGCACCGATGATGTTGCGATTGACATAGAGATTGCCAGCCTTCACTCGCGACAGCACATGCGCGATCGTGGTGTCGAGGCGGGTGTGCAGGCCGAAGGTCAGGCCATAGCCCGTTGCGTTGATATCGTCGATGAGGCGGTCGAGCTTCTCGCGCTTGAAGCGGATGACATGCAGCACCGGCCCGAAGACTTCGCGCTTGAGGTCGGAGAGCGCCCGCAATTCGATGATGGTGGGGGGAACGAATGTGCCCTTGTCGGTCTCACCGGCAAGCGTGATCTGCTCGATTGAATTGCCAAGCGCGCGCATCGCCTCGATGTGCTTTTCGATATTGTCCTTGGCTTCCTGCGTGATCACAGGCCCGACATCGACAGAAAGCCGGTCCGTCCTGCCGATGCGCAATTCGTGTAGCGCGCCTTTCAGCATCGTCAGCGTTCTATCGGCCACATCGTCCTGAAGGCAGAGCACGCGCAGCGCCGAGCATCGCTGCCCTGCGCTGTCGAAGGCCGACGCGATCACGTCTGCCACCACCTGTTCGGCCAGAGCAGAGGAATCGACGATCATGGCGTTCTGTCCACCCGTTTCCGCGATCAATGGAATGGGCTGTCCGTTTCGTGAAACGCGCGCGGCCAACTGCTTCTGGATCAACCGGGCAACCTCGGTGGAGCCGGTAAACATGACGCCTGCCGTTTGCGAAGCGCCGACAAGCTGCGCACCCGTCTTGCCATCACCCGGCAGCAGTTGCACCGCATCTGTGGGAATGCCTGCGGCGTGCAGCAGGCGAATGCCCTCTGCAGCAATCAGCGGTGTTTCCTCGGCAGGCTTTGCCAGAACCGGATTTCCGGCCACCAGTGCTGCCGCCACCTGTCCGATGAAGATGGCGAGCGGGAAATTCCATGGGCTGATGCAGACCACCGGCCCAAGGGCTTGTTGCTCCGCGCTGAACGTCCTGCGCGCCTGGGCGGCGTAGTAGCGCAGGAAGTCGATGGCCTCGCGGACCTCTGCAATGGCGTTGGGGGCGGATTTTCCCGCTTCGCGCATGATCAGGCCAAGCAGGACGGGAAGCTTTGCCTGCATCATGTCGGCTGCCTTTTCGAGGCAGGCTGCGCGCTCTTCGGCACTGGTGTGCTGCCATGTGGAAGCAGCGGCGGCTTCAAGTGCCGCATCAACATCGCTGGGCGTGGGTTCGGTCACATTACCCACGACATCGTTGAGGTCGCCGGGGTTCAATACGGGCCTCGTTGTGCCGGAAGCGTTTCGCGATGCAGCCTTCCACTCCATCTGTGCACTGGTACGGAGCGCATCGCCCAGCAAAGCGAGTGTCTCTTCGTTGGAAAGATCGAGCCCGGATGAATTCTCTCGAGTGCCATAGAGACGGGCGGGTTTGACGATCTTGTCATGCTGCGCACCCGGAGCCGACATGGATCTGACAACTGCGACAGGGTCTTCCAGCAAGGAATCGACTGCCACGTTCGGGTCGGCTATGCGGTTGACGAAGGAAGAGTTGGCACCGTTCTCCAGCAGGCGACGGACCAGATAGGCAAGCAGCGTTTCGTGGGTTCCAACCGGCGCGTAGAAGCGGCACGGCCGGTCGAGGTTCTGCTTGCCGACGACCTCGCTATAGAGCGGCTCTCCCATGCCATGCAGGCACTGGAATTCGTAGTCGCCGATTTTGAAGTCTGGACCGGCAAGGTGGTAGATCGTTGCCAGAGACTGCGCATTGTGGGTGGCGAATTGCGGGAAGATCACATCGCGGGCGGCCAGCAGTTTGCGCGCACAGGCAATATAGGACACATCCGTGTGGACCTTGCGTGTGAAAACGGGGAAGTCTTCGAGACCATCCAGCTGCGCGCGCTTGATCTCCGCGTCCCAATAGGCACCCTTGACCAGCCGCACCATGATGCGACGGTTGGAGCGTCTGGCCAGATCAATGATGTAGTCCAGCACGAAGGGGCAGCGGCGGCTATAGGCCTGGACCACAAAGCCAAGGCCGTGCCAGTTGTCCAGCTCCGGGTCCAGCGAAAGCGTTTCCAGAAGGTCGAGCGACAGTTCCAGCCGGTCTGCCTCTTCGGCGTCGATGTTTAGGCCGATGTCGTAGCGTTTTGCAAGCAACATCAGCGATTTGACCTTGGGCAAAAGCTCGGCCATGACGCGTTCGACCTGCGAACGGCTATAACGCGGATGAAGGGCGGACAGCTTGATGGAAATGCCCGGGCCGCCATAGACGCCACGACCGGCCGAAGCCTTCCCGATGGCGTGGATGGCGTTCTCGTAATCGCGGTAGTAGCGCTGCGCATCCTTTGCCGTGGTCGCGGCCTCGCCCAGCATGTCATAGGAATACTGGAAGCCCTGCGCCTCCAGCGGCTTGGAGCGGTTGATGGCTTCGCCAATCGTCTGTCCGGTCACGAACTGCTCGCCCATCATCCGCATCGCCATATCGACGCCGCGGCGGATGACCGGCTCTCCGGCCCGCGAGATGAGCTTGGTCAGAGCCGCGGATAGCCCCTTGTCATTGACCGTCGATGTCAGCTTGCCGGAAATCACCAGCCCCCAGGTAGCGGCGTTGACGAAGAGCGACCTGCCACCACCCAGATGCGAGCGCCAGTCTCCGGTGGCGATCTTGTCGCGGATCAGCGCATCGCGGGTAGCGGCATCGGGAATACGCAGCAGCGCTTCGGCAAGGCACATCAGCGCCACGCCCTCCTGGCTGGACAGCGAATATTCCTGCACCAGCCCTTCGACGCCGGTGCCCTTTGCCTTGGAGCGAAGGGCCTGCACCAGCTTGCGTGCCGTCGTGCGGATGGTGGCGGCCTGCTCCGGCGAGACGTCTGCGGCTTGAAGCAGCGGCACCATGCATTCTGGCTCGGGCCGGCGATAGGCCGCGGTTATGGCTTGACGGAGCGCGCTTTGCGGTTGCGCTGGTGGTGCGAAATGCTCGAAGAGCCCGCCGGTGTCATTTGTCTCATGTGTCGTGATGGTCGTTGCGTTTTCCGACATGGCCCGGTCCCTGAAGTTCTGCCGCGAGCGCACATTTCCGTCGCTCCGTTTCAGCACCCAGAATATCATTGCTGCAAAAATTGCTATGGTCCTATTTTAGCGATATATCAGGACGAAATGACTTATAATTAGCAGTAGAAAAGGCAATATGGATGCCAAAAACGCCAGAAGCAGGCAATCTCGATCACTTCGATATGAAGATATTGGAAGCGATGAGCGATGATGGCCGCATGTCCATTCTCGAGCTTTCCAGGCGTGTCGGCCTTTCCAAGACGCCCTGCCAGACACGGCTGAAGCGGCTGGTCGATGAAGGTTACATCCTTGGCTTTCGTGCCATGCTCAACCCGGCAAAGCTCGGTCTGGAGCACATTGCCTTTACCGAAGTGAAACTATCGGACACGCGGGAAAAGGCGCTGGAGGATTTCAACGCGGCGGTTCGCAAGATCAAGGAAGTGGAGGAGTGCCACATGATCGCAGGCGCGTTCGATTATCTTTTGAAGGTGCGCACGACCGATATACGCAAATACCGTCGCGTTCTGGGAGAGAAAATTTCCAGCCTGCCAAGCGTGGCCAACACGTCGACCTTTGTCGTCATGCAGTCGGTCAAGGATGTCGGAATGTGAAAAAAACGGCGCAGCCTTGGGCTACGCCGTTTCATATTCTGATTGCCGAAGGTTAGCGAACGGCAGCGGCAGCGGTGACTGCAGTCATCTGTGCGTCCGGGCCAAACTCGTTCTCGTCCTCGATGCCAAGCAGTTCCTGAAGGCGAAGGCGGGCACGGCTGACACGGCTCTTGATGGTGCCAACAGGGCAGCCGCAAATTTCCGCAGCTTCCTCATAGGCAAAGCCGGATGCACCGATCAGCAAAATAGCTTCGCGCTGGTCTTCAGGAAGCTTGGCAAGCGCCGTCTTGAAGTCTGCAAGATCGACAGAGCCATGCTGTTCCGGAGGCACGGACAGGCGCGATGTGTATGCGCCGTCGGTATCCTGAACTTCGCGGCCGGATTTTCTGATCTGGCTGTAAAACTCGTTGCGCAGGATTGTCACAAGCCACGCACGCATATTGGTGCCAGGCTGATAGCTTTCCTGTTTTGCCCACGCCTTCATGATCGTATCTTGTACAAGGTCGTCAGCACGGTCGCGGGATCTGATGAGAGAGATGGCAAATGCGCGGAGGTTTGGCAGAGCGGCCAGCATTTCGCGCTTGAAATTGTATTCGTTCTTGCTCGGATCTGTGGCCATCATCCCCTCGAAGCTTTTGCGTTGTTTTCAGCTTCGTCGAGCTTTTCGAGAAGATCGAGAAATTTGTCCGGAATGCCTTCATCCTGCACTGCGTCATATAATTCACGTAATTTTCGCGAGATAACAGCGCGACCCGAATCGGGGACGGTCGGCGACGTTCCCTTGTCAGATGGATCCTGGTCCGATTGAAACATGCTCATGATTTCCGGTATTCCTCTGGTGACGTCGTCTATAATGCATGGCAATAAAAATAGTTCCAGGAAAAGGGAACTATTTTCGCAACGCCGCGTTTTTTCGTTCAGGTTTGCGCTGCAAACCGCATGAACAGGGGAGAATTCCATGTCAGTTTCTACACGCATCGCACCGCATCTGCCCTACCTCCGCAGGTTTGCCCGTGCTGTTTGCGGTTCTCAGTCCACCGGCGACGCATATGTGGCTGCCAGCCTTGAAGCATTGATTGCCGATGTCAGCATTTTTCCGCAGACAAGCAGCGATCGTGTTTCGCTTTACCAATTGTTTGTCTCCATCTTTAGTTCCGTCACCATCAACATTAAGAATGACGAGAACCTTACAGGCTGGGAAAAGCGCGCTTCCGCGAACCTTTCCGCCGTGCCCGCCGTCCCGCGCCAGGCGTTCCTGCTGACGACGGTCGAGGAATTTTCTCTTGCGGAAGTGGCCGAAGTGCTGCGCGTGCCGGAAAGCGAAGTCAGCCAGCTGATCGATGAAGCCGCGTCCGAAATTGCACGTCAGGTTGCCACCGATATCATGATCATCGAGGACGAGCCTCTGATCGCCATGGATATCGAGCAGATGGTCACCGACCTCGGCCACAACGTGACCGGCATTGCGCGCACCCATAAGGAAGCGCTCGAACTCTTCCATCGCACACAGCCAAAGATGATCCTTGCCGATATCCAGCTTGCCGATGGTAGCTCGGGTCTCGAAGCAATGAAGGAAATCCTGCAGATGACGACGCTGCCGGTCATCTTCATCACGGCCTTCCCAGAACGCCTTCTGACGGGCGAGCGCCCTGAGCCGACCTTCCTTGTTACCAAGCCGTTCAACCCGGATATGGTCAAGGCACTCATCAGCCAGGCTCTTTTCTTCAATGAAAGTTCACGTGTCGCCGCTTAAACTTCACTGATTCGGAAAAGATTTGGAACTCGGGTTCAGGCCCGGCGTTGACGTCGGAATGTTTCACAGGCATCGCGACACTCTTCGCCGCTTCCCCGTTAGGAGACCATATTGCATCGGCTGGCGTGGCATAATGCGGAGCGGGACGAGGGTGATCTGCACGATTCTCTCGTGCTTGCCCTGCTGGACTCTGATGAGACGGTCATGCTTCAGGACCGCGATAGAGAGTATATCTTTATCGCCAACCTTCCCGACGTGTGGAGCCTGCCGACTGAGACCGGCGAAGACCCTACCGATCTGACGATGTTCGGTAAGGACCTTGCCGTCCGCCTGGCAGAGTTGAAGAAGGACCTGACATCGGCGGGCAGCCGTGGAATGCTGGAGGTCAGCGCCGGCAAGGATCGCGTGTTCCAGTTCCATGTCTACTCGACGGTCAATATGTCGGGACAGCGTGTTCTCAAGACGACGATCCGTGAAATAACGGTTGAGCGACGGCGCGAGCAATTGCTTCGCTCGCTTCTGCGGGAAGTCAGTCACCGCTCCAAGAACCTGCTCGCCATCATCCAAAGCCTTTCCGCCCAGACAGCCCGTTTCAGCTTCACGAAGGAAGATTTCCTGCGGAAGTTCCGCGGCAGGCTTCATGCCTTGGCGCAGTCGCAGGACCTGATCACGGATTCCGACTGGCGTGGTGCTGAGATATTCGACCTGCTTCGCCAGCAGTCCGATCTGTACCTGCCGGAATATCCCAACCTGATCAAAATGGTGGGGGAAAACCTGCTGCTCAACCCCAATGGCGCTCTCTATGTGGGGCTGGCGTTCCACGAGCTCGTGGTCAACACCGTCAGCCACGGTGGCAACCTCTCACGCCACCTTCCCATCACGCTCGATTGTCGCAAGGATGTCGATTTCTTCGAAGTGCGTTGGACAGAGCCGCTTGCCATAGACGTTTCGCAACCGGTTTCCGCTGATGGAGACAAGCGCAGCCACTTTGGCAGCGTGGTGCTTGAAAAGGTCGTTCCAGCAGCCCTAGGGGGTGAGGCGACCTATTCCGTGAGCGGCGATAACATCGATTATTTCCTGAGATTTCCAGCGCCTCTACCGACCTGATCTTCGACATGCACCGAAACTCTGCCCGAGGTTTGGTGCATGTGAGGAGCTCACATGGCGGGAGCGTCCATCTTTTTTTGAAAAACCAGTCCCAGAAAAGCAAAAGCACGGCTCCGTAGAGCCGTGCTATCTGTGGCAGGTTTTCAGGGGCAAAACCTGCATCGCCAAGCCTCAGGCGGGGACGGGGAGTGGCTTGGCTTGCAGGAATAACGCGAAACCTCTTTTTCTGTTCCCGCGATGATTAAATTTTTTCGACGGTCGCAGAATTTTTCCGGGTGGTGAAATGGCGCAGTGGAGCCGTTAGCGTCCATCTGAAGCCGTCCTCGGCGTAATCCATTGTAATATTTGCGGAAAATGAGCTTTCGGCGTGACGTTTGATAATGGTTGACCCAAAGCCGCTCCGGGTCGGGGCCACGGCTGCGGGGCCGCCAACCTCGTTCCAGTCGACCGTCAGCATGTCATGTGCGCCGTCCTGATGCCGCGTCCAGCTAAGCTCTACATGTGCGGTTTTCCGGGAAAGGGCGCCGTATTTGATGGAATTCGTCGTCAGCTCATGCAGCACCAGTCCCAGGTTCTGCGCTGCCTCGGGCGAGAGCATGAAGTCTTCGCCGCTTAACCGCACCTGATCTGCGGCGGGACCAAACACATTGATATGGGTTTCGATCAAGCGACGCATGGGCAGGCCCTGCCACTGAACCTCGGAAAGCGCGGTGATCGACATTCCAAGGCCGCGAAGACGATGATCGACGGCTTTCTGAAATTCCGGGATAGTGGTGTTTTCCCGCGCGAGCTGACGCATCATGGCCTGCACAAGGGTCAGCATGTTTTTCGAGCGATGGACAAGCTCGTGCAAAATGAGATGCGTGTGGTCCTCCGCCTGACTGCGGTCGAAGGAGGCATTGGAAAGCGCGACGGCAACCTGATTGGCCTCCTTGATCTTAGTATCGACCGGCGCAACGATCTCGCCTTCGCCGATCCGTTGGGCCATCGCCACCAGCGCTCTGATTGAGCCGCGCATCTGCCGTCCGACAAGATAGGCACCGGCGATGGCAATCATGATGAGGAGGAAACTGCCGATCATCATCTTTCGCCAGGTGCTCATCAGGGCAGACTGGCTGTTGTCCGCCGGCCCCCAGATCACCGCCTTCCATGACCAGCCCGGAAGCTGGGAGTGGGCGTAGATGATGCCATTGTCATCTTCGAAGCTGCCGCTGAAAGATGTCATCCGGCTGGTGGCATCGCTGTTGGCAAAGGGCGCTCCGGCAGCATTGGCCTCCTGCGCACTGGAGGCGACGATATGATTGCCTCCATCGAGGATCGCCACGGACCATCCCGGCGGCAGACCGTCTGTCGATGTCAGCCCCATCAGGTCTTCGGCATTCTGAGTCATGATAAAGGCGTCGCCTGCCGCCGAGAGCGCCTTGGGCAGCGGCCGCATGACGTTGAATACCCATTGCTTGCTGGTATTCCCGAAGAAGATGTTGGAGACAGCGGTTCTTCCACCCGCAATCACTTCCGCAAGCTTAAGGTGTGGCGGCACTGGACCCAGGGGTTGATCGAAGGCAACGCGGCTGTTCAGGCGCTGCTTCCCATCGAGATTTGCGATGATGACATAGAGACCCTGTTTTTCGAGGCTCTCGCTCACTCGCTTGTGAAAAGCCGAGAGGTCGCCGTTTTCCAGCTCTGGAAACTGCGAGAGCAGATTGAGGGAGGTCGACATTTCCTGCAGCCGCCGCTCGACATTCCGGCTGATTGCTCTGGCGTCCTCAACGGCCTCGCGCTGGAGGTCGTCGCGTTCATTGGCTTCCAGCCTCAGCATCAGATAACCAACGAAGATGACCAGAGGCAGGGTAATTACCGTTGTCATTACAACGAGATAAACGCTTATGGGCGCGGTCGGGAAGAATCCAGCAAGCCGTTGTCTCAGTCTTGAAATGATTCGGTTCTGCATGTTTTCGCTGGAATTCACCGGGTGCGCAAATCGTGTCTGGCATATGCAGAATGGCTTAAGCGTGGCGACTGCGCAATGCAATTCATTGCCTTAAGAAGCATCATTTCTTGTCGTTGATTTCGTCCTGATTGCCTAAAAAGGTGGCGGAACCATTTTTGACCTGTCGTCGTTTGCAAACCAACAGGCTCACACAGAAACGGAAAAACCGTCACGAGCAGGTTTTCGAAAAGATACAATAGGAAGGCACGAAATGAAAAAGACACTCACCACGATCGTTACCGCCGCTCTCTTGGGTTCCACGACATTCGCACCCCTTGCTATGGCCCAGACGTCCACCCAGCCAGCGCCAAGCACGACTGCACCAGCAACGACAGCTGAGCCTGCAGCGCCAGCCATGACCGGCACAACATCCGCGGCCTCTGGCAGCTACCTCACCGAGCAGGCTGCAAACCAGATCAGCGCGAATGACTATATCGGCAATGCCGTTTACACCTCGGCTGACGAAAGCATCGGCAGCGTCACCAACCTGATCATGGAAGAAAACGGCGGCATCGTCGCAGCCGTGGTCGGCGTCGGTGGTTTCCTGGGCCTCGGTGCCAAGGATGTGGCAGTACCGATGGACAAGATTACGGTCACCCGTGACACGGAGAACGGCACGATCCGTCTGACGACAACGGAAACAGCCGAAACCCTCAAGGCCGCGCCGGAATTCGTCACGATGAAGGAAAAGAGCGCTGGCGAAGGTGCTGCTGCTCCTGCGGCCCCGGCAACGAACGGCGCAGCGACCACTGCGCCCAAGAACTAACCTTTCCTGGGAGAGAGGAGCTACGACATATCGTAGCGGAACACCGGTCCATCGGGGCCGGTGTTTTCTTTTGCGGGAACTTTAGTTGTCGCAGCCTAAAACTGCGCTGGTCCCGGTCACATTGTTTCGTTGCGGGAAGAATGCCAGCGCCATGCCGAACGAATGATGTCGGTCAGCGTATATTGTGGCTCCCAGCCCAACACCTCACGCGCCTTGTCGTTATTGGCAACCAGCGTGGTGGAATCGCCCTCGCGGCGTTCCGTATATTCGACAGGGAACGGTCTGCCGGAAACCTCTGATATCGTGTCCAGCAATTCCTTTACGGTCGTTCCGGTCCCGGTGCCAAGATTAAGCTCAACCGTCTCGCCTCCAGCCAGGAGATAGTCGACAGCGCGAACATGCGCGTCGGCGAGATCAAGGATGTGAATATAGTCACGCACGCATGTTCCGTCGCGCGTATCATAGTCCGTGCCGAAAACCTTGAAGCCTTGGCGACGGTCGAGCGCCGCCTCGATGGCGAGCGGGATGGCATGGGTTTCAGGCTTGTGCCACTCGCCGATACGGCCTTCAAAATCCGCACCCGCCGCGTTGAAATAGCGCAACATCACGGATTTCAGACCCTTGTAGGTGCTGAAATCCTTGAGCGCCTGCTCCACAACCCACTTTGTGCGACCATAGGGATTGATGGGCGCCTGGGGATGGGTTTCGTCGAGTGGAACGCGCTCTGGCAAGCCATAGGTGGCGCAAGTCGACGAAAAGACGAAAGCCTTGATGCCCGCATCCATCGTTGCAGACAGAAGGGTCAGGGCACCGAGGACGTTGTTGTCGTAAAACGCCACCGGGTTCTTTACCGACTCGCCCACTTCGATCAGCGCAGCGAAATGCAGAACGGCTTCCGGCTGGTGTTTGGAAAAGACCTCATCAAGCCGGGCGCGATCGCGAATATCTCCGTGCTCGAACGGCCCCCAGCGGACGAATTCCTCGTGGCCGTTGGACAGGTTGTCGAAGACGACAGGTTCATAGCCCCGTTCGGCAAGCAGCAGGCATGTATGTGAACCGATGTAACCGGCTCCGCCGACAACAAGAACTTTCTTCCGCATCCAGCATTTTCTCCGTTGAACAGACGTCTGGAAAACTGCCTATCATTTTGTCGGCAGAAGGGCAGCGGAAATTTATCGCACACAACGCACAAAGGCCGCCCTGCGAAGGGCGGCCTTTGTAATCGTCGGCATGTACCGATTATTTTTTCTTCAGTACGGTGGTGCGAGAAGCGATGTAGCCCAGCGCGAGCGCCGTCAGCAAGGTCACATAGGGACGGTTTCTGAGGGCACCCGCCGCAACGGCCTGCACCGCAAGAGGTGCGGCCGCAAGCGGTGCAAAGGGGCTAACGACAGGTCGCGTCGCATAGACCCTTGGTCTGCGCATGATCGCCAGACTGACGAGCATGACGACCCCAAGGAAAAAGGCGACGCCGCCAATGACGAAGGCCGCTGGCCCCGCACCCAGTTCCTTGGCCAGATAAATGGCGCCGCCGACGCAGAGCGCGATGAAAGCGATTGCGAAAAACACCCCGGCCAGCGTCCACAGCATCAGCTTGGTCTTGATGCGTCTGGTAACGAGTTGGCCTTCTCGCTGGGTATCGCCAAGATAGAGCAGCAGCGCTTCAATCATGGTGAAGCCTTAACGCCGTGTGACGAGGGCGATAAGGAAACCTGCGGCAACCGCAATACCAAGAGATTGAAGAGGGTTTTTCTGCACCTGATAGACCAGATTGTCGTTGATCGACTGAATTTCGTGGCGAACATTGTCAACGGTCTCTTCGCCCGCAGCCATCGCATCATCTGCAACGCGCGATGCACGCGCCTTGACCTCGGAGGAAACGCCGACGCCCAGAGCTTTTACGCTGCCAGCGAGGTTTGCAAGGTCTTCACGCAGTTGCGAAAGCTGTGCGGAAACATCAGCTACATCGCCACCTTCGAGGGTTTCACGTACTTTATCGTCCACGTTGCGAACCGTCGCCATGATATTTCCTTTTCTGAAGTGATGACACAAAACGCCGTGTAAACGGCCCACGCGTAGTTTCACAACGTGCCGGGCAAGGTTTGGTTCCCCAGCTTCCCTCTGCAGACAGAAAAAAGAACGGTCGCACAGAATCTTCTCTGCGGGTTTGTTTTCCTGTCACAAGCATCATATAAGGCCGGTCATTCAGAACCGTCTTTGACTTCCATCAACATGTGATCCGCCAATGCTTCAGACACCGTATTATCTCATCGACAAGACCAGGCTTCTCCGCAACATGGAGAAGATTGCCTATGTGCGCGAAAAATCCGGTGCCAAGGCCCTGCTGGCGCTGAAGTGCTTTGCAACGTGGTCCGTGTTCGATTTCATGTCGCAATATATGGATGGCACAACCTCATCTTCGCTTTACGAAGTTCGATTGGGTCGCGAGAAATTCGGCGGCGAGACTCATGCCTATAGCGTTGCCTATGCCGATTACGAGATCGATGAGGTCATCTCCAACGCCGACAAGATCATCTTCAATTCCATCAGCCAGCTGGAGCGTTTTGCCGACAAGGCATCAGGGATCACGCGCGGTCTGCGGCTCAACCCGCAGGTCAGCTCCTCCACCTTCGATCTGGCCGATCCGGCCCGTCCCTTCAGCCGTCTGGGCGAATGGGATGTGGCGAAGGTCGAAAAGGTCATGGACCGCATTTCCGGCTTCATGATCCACAACAATTGCGAAAACGGTGATTTCGAACTGTTCGACCGCATGTTGTCGCAGATCGAGGAAAAATTCGGCACGCTTCTGTCGCGGGCGGAATGGGTCAGCCTTGGTGGTGGCATTCACTTCACCGGCGACAATTATCCGATCGACCGTTTCTGCGATCGCCTCAAGGCGTTTTCGGAAAAATATGGCGTACAGGTCTATCTTGAGCCCGGCGAAGCCTCGATCACCAAGAGCACGACGCTTGAGGTAACGGTGCTCGATACGCTGTTTAACGGCAAGAACCTTGCCATCGTCGACAGTTCCATCGAAGCGCACATGCTTGATCTCTTGATCTACCGCGAAAGCGCCAAGGTTTCGCCTGATGAAGGCGACCATGCCTATATGGTATGTGGCAAGTCCTGCCTTGCGGGCGATGTGTTCGGCGAATTCCGTTTTGACCATGAACTGAAGGTTGGTGACCGCGTGTCCTTCCAGGATGCGGCCGGTTACACCATGGTCAAGAAGAACTGGTTCAATGGCGTCAAAATGCCGACAATCGCCATCAAGGAACTCGATGGCACGGTTCGTGCAGTCCGTGAATTCGACTTTGCCGATTTCCAGCAAAGTCTGTCTTGATCTATCCACAAACTCACCCCTGCGGGGAAAAGGAGGCATCACCTGAAATGAAGAAGAACGTTCTCATCATCGGCGCCGGTGGCGTAGCACAGGTCGTGGCGCATAAGTGCGCCCAGAACAGCGATGTATTGGGAGACATTCATATTGCGTCACGCACGCTTGAAAAGTGCCGCAAGATTGTCGAATCCGTACGCGAAAAGAAGAGCCTCAAGACAGACGTAAAGCTTGAGGCCCATGCGCTTGACGCGATGGATATCGAGGCGACGAAAGCCTTGATTGCTAAGACCGGCGTTCAGATCGTCATCAATGTCGGCTCGGCCTTCGTCAACATGTCCGTTCTTCGTGCCTGCATGGACACAGGTGTTGCCTATATGGATACGGCGATCCACGAGGATCCGACCAAGATCTGCGAAAATCCGCCATGGTATGGCAATTACGAATGGCAGCGTGCTGCCGAATGCAAGGAAAAGGGCGTCACCGCCATTCTGGGCGTCGGCTTCGATCCCGGCGTCGTCAACGCCTATGCGCGTCTTGCCAAGGATGAGTATTTCGACAAGGTCACCTCGGTCGATATCGTCGATATCAACGCCGGCAGCCATGGTCGCTGGTTCTCAACCAACTTCGATCCGGAAATCAATTTCCGTGAATTTACCGGCGTCGTCTATTCCTGGCAGAACAACCAGTGGCAGACGAACCAGATGTTCGAAGTCGGTCAGGAATTCGATCTGCCCGTCGTCGGCAAGCAGAAGGCCTATATGACGGGCCATGACGAAGTGCATTCGCTGTCCAAGAACATGGATGGCGCAGACGTGCGGTTCTGGATGGGCTTCGGCGACCATTACATCAACGTCTTCACGGTGCTGAAGAACCTCGGCCTACTCTCGGAAAAGCCGGTCAAGACGGCGGAAGGTCTGGAAGTCGTGCCGCTCAAGGTCGTAAAGGCCGTGCTGCCCGATCCGTCCTCGCTTGCGCCTGATTATGTCGGCAAGACCTGCATTGGCGATATCGTCAAGGGCACCAAGGATGGCAAGGAGCGGGAAGTCTTCATCTACAACGTGGCTGACCACAAGGAAGCCTATGAAGAGGTGGGCAGCCAGGGCATTTCCTACACGGCCGGCGTGCCACCGGTTGCTGCAGCCATGCTGATCGCGACGGGCGAGTGGGATGTCAAGCAGATGGCGAATGTGGAAGAGCTTCCACCACAGCCATTCCTCAACATTCTCAACCGGATCGGCCTGCCGAGCCGCATCAAGGATGAGAACGGCGATCGCGCCCTGTCATTCTGATCCAATGAGCACAAAAAAGCCCCGGTCAGTTCATCTGCCGGGGCTTTTTGTATCATCGGGCCCGTAAGCTGCTTGGGAGGAACTTACTTAGCGGAAGCGCGTCGCGCCTTCGTTTTTGGCTTTGCCGCTTCTGCCGCCAGAGCCAGATCAACATCTGCCTTCTTGCGGTGTGCGGGCTTGGTGGCCTTGGAATTTTGCAGCAGTGAATATTCCTGCTTTGCCTGCGCCCAATGGTCGGAGTCGCGTCCATGCGGACGTCCCTCATTCTCCCACAGGGTGTAAGCGCGTTTACTGATCCAATCATTTTCTGAAACCGGCATATCTATCTCCCATTAGAACCATCAGCCAGGGGATGGCTGTCTGTATGCAGCCGGCTGCAACGCTTGACTAAGATAGCGCGCCGGTATTTCACCAACTCATTACATGCCATGCCAGGCAGGGACGTCAAGTGAAATTGCTGCACTGCGACAACCTGGCAAAGTTGTTTTTCTGAATGTTTTCAACCGTGTTTGCGCCGAGACTGTCGACAACAAAACAATAAATGTTGCGTGAAGTTCCCGCGAGCTTCAAACTGATGCCGCAGCGCATTGTTTTTGAGGAGGAGCATGATGCAGCAGAGCTCGGATCAGGGCGAAATCATCATCGAAAGCCTCGGCAGTGCCGGGGTGATTCGTCTCAATCGGGCAAAGGCCATCAACAGTCTCAATGAAGCGATGGTCCGTGACATCAAGGCAGGCCTTGGCGCATTTGCTCAAAACCCTGAGATAACCAGCGTCATCCTGTGCGGGGAGGGTGAGCGCGGGCTTTGCGCAGGAGGCGATGTCCGCCAGATCTACGCGGCGAGGACAGCAAGCGAAGCGGACCGCACACGCTTCTGGCGTGAGGAATTTCCGCTCAACTATGCCATCGCGCATTATCCCAAACCCTTCATTGCCTTCATGGACGGTATCGTGATGGGCGGTGGCGTCGGGGTTTCCGCACATGGCCGGTATCGCATCGTGACCGAGCGGACCCGGCTTGCCATGCCCGAAACGGCCATCGGCTATTTTCCCGATGTCGGGGCGACATGGCTTTTGCCCAAGGCGCCGGGAGAGGCGGGCACCTGGCTTGGCCTGACGGGCCGCGAAGTTGGTGCGGCCGATGCCATCTATCTCGGTCTTGGCGACTACCACATCCCCTCTGCCCGTCTTTTGGAACTGATGGACGCGCTTGGCCGAGTGTCTTTCTCGGCAGACATCGGTGCCGTCATAGAGAGCTTCGCAACCCCGGCCGAAGGGACAGGCCAGCTTGCTGGGAACCGCGACCTGATCGATGCTGCCTTTGCTGGCGAGAGCGTCGAGGCGATCATTGCGGCGCTGTCGGCCCTGGACAATGATTTCGCGCGCGAGACGGTGGCCACGCTTCAATCCCGGTCTCCGACGAGTCTGAAGCTGACACTTCGCCTGTTGCGCATGGGAGGACAAAGCTCCGGCCTGGTGGAGTGCCTCGAGCGTGAATTTGTGGCTGGCTGCGAGGTTCTTCGCAACCATGATTTCTACGAGGGTGTGCGTGCCGCGTTGATCGACAAGGACCGTGACCCAAAATGGCGTCCCGACACTCTGCAGGCGGTAAGCAGTGAGGCGCTGGACCGGTACTTTGTTTCCTCGCTCACGCCACTTTTTCCGGATCACCGGCTTTGATGCCGCAAGCCGCGCAACTTCCGTTTCACAGCGCGCAGCAACGGGGTAAAAAAATCTAACTTCGCGACGGCTCGCGGAGCAGGATTCCTCGCTGCCAAGAGACCAGTTGCCTATTGTGTGCCCCATATCTGGTGCTTTGGGGTTTTTCATGAAACGGATCATGCTAGTCGGTGCCGCCTTGGCGGCGCTTCTGTCCACGTCTGCATTTGCGCAGGAGCCGAAGACGCTTCTCAATGCCTCCTATGACGTTGCGCGCGAAGTCTTTGCTGCGGAGAACGAAGCCTTCGTCAAGACGCATCCCGGCGTAACCATCGACCAGTCACATGCCGGTACCTCCAAGCAGGCCCGCGCCATTGTGGAAGGTCTTGAGGCCGATGTCGTCACCTTCAATCAGGTCACCGACATCGATTTCCTCGTCAAGCAGGGTTTCGTGTCGGCAGACTGGCAGAAGGGCTTTGCCAACAACGCTTCGCCTTTCTATTCCTTCCCGTCCTTTCTGGTGCGCGCAGGCAATCCCAAGAACATCAAGGACTGGGACGATCTGGTGCGTGACGACGTAAAGATCGTTTTCCCGAATCCCAAGACATCCGGCAACGCCCGCTACACCTATCTGGCGGCAACCGCTTTCGCGAAAGAGAAGTTTGGCGGCGATGACGCCAAGGTGCAGGACTTCATCAAGAAGGTCTTCGCAAACACGCCGGTTTTTGATACCGGGGGACGCGCTGCGACAACGACCTTCGTGGAGCGTGAAGTCGGCGACGTGCTGATTACGTTCGAGGCCGAAACGCGCGGTATTGCCAAGCAATATGGCACGGACAAATTCGAAAGCGTTGTGCCCTCGGTCAGCCTTCTGGCGGAATTTCCGGTTGCGATCGTAGACAAGGTCGTCGACAAGCGCGGTTCGCGCGCGCTGGCAAAGACCTACCTCGATTTCCTTTACACGGAAGAGGGGCAGCGCGTTGCTGCGCAGTTCGGCCACCGCGTCCATGACCCGAAGGTGGCCGCCGAATTCAAGGACCAGTTCCCTGAAATTCGTCTGGTCAATGTCGACGATGTCTTCGGCGGCTGGGACAAGATCCAGAAAGATCATTTCGCGTCGGGTGCGGTGCTTGATACGCTTTACGGCAGCCGCTAATCGCTGAATGGCTGATTTTGATATCGATCCGGTGGCTTGTCCGCCGGATCGATTTTTCCGTGATGGGGGATGGGTTTGAAACGCAATGTTCTGCCGGGGCTTCGGTTATCCCTTGGCGTTACCCTGCTTTATGTGGGCATCATCGTCGTTCTTCCGCTGGCGGCGCTGGTCTTCAAGGCAGCAAGTCTGGGCCCGGCTGAGTACTGGGCAATCGTATCGTCTCCCCGTGCCGTCGCAAGCTACCGGGTTACCGTGCTGTGCGCGCTTGCGGCAACGTTGTTCAATGTCGTGTTCGGCCTTGCGCTGGCATGGGTGCTGACGCGCTATCGCTTCCC
This sequence comes from Rhizobium sp. Leaf311, assembly GCF_001423445.1. Taxonomy (NCBI): domain Bacteria; kingdom Pseudomonadati; phylum Pseudomonadota; class Alphaproteobacteria; order Hyphomicrobiales; family Rhizobiaceae; genus Rhizobium; species Rhizobium sp. Leaf311. The sequence goes on from NZ_LMNZ01000001.1 coordinate 80,696, forward strand.
CGGCTGGCGCATTGTCGATGCGATCGTTGATCTTCCCTTTGCCTTGCCCACCGCGGTTGCAGGCATTGCGCTGACCGCCCTGTTTGCCGGTAATGGCTGGTTCGGCTCTGTCCTTGCCCATGCCGGTATCAAGGTTGCCTATACGCCGCTTGGCATCATCATCGCCATGGCCTTTACCAGCCTTCCCTTTATCGTGCGCACGGTTCAGCCGGTGCTGGAAGATATGGATCCCGCCCTTGAGGAAGCCGCGCAATCGCTTGGCGGATCGGATCTGCAGATCTTCCGGAAGGTCATGCTGCCTTTGCTGACACCCGCCATTCTCGCGGGCCTGTCGCTCTCCTTTGCCAGAAGTCTCGGCGAGTTCGGGGCGATCATCTTCATCGCCGGTAATCAACCATTCTCGACGGAAATCACCTCGCTTCTCGTCTTCATCCGGCTGGAAGAATATGACTATCAGGCCGCCGCCGCGATTGCCTCCGTGCTTCTGATTACGGCATTCATCATGCTGGCTGTCACCAACTACCTTCAATCCCGCGCATTGCGCTATACGGTAAGGAGCTGAGCGGATGGACGTTCATTCATCCCGTCGCAAGCCACCGCGCGTGGGGGACGCAGCATGGGTGCGGCGTTCGCTCATCGCCTTCGTGCTTGTGGTTGGCGCATTGCTCATCGTGGCGCCACTTGTGGTCATTGGCGTGGAAGCCTTTTCGCAAGGCTGGAAAACCTACTCGGCGACCATCGGCCACCCGGATACGCGTCACGCCATCATGCTGACGGTCGTCACCGCGCTGATTGCCGTTCCCGTCAACACGGCCTTTGGCATTGCCGCCGCTTGGGCCATCACCAAATTCGATTTTCGGGGTAGGCGCTTCCTGCTGGTGCTCATCGAAATCCCGTTTTCCATCTCGCCCATCGTCGCGGGTGTGGCCTATCTCTTCGTCTATGGCCTGCAGGGGCTGCTCGGACCCTTCTTTGCCGCTTATGACATCAAGGTGCTGTTTGCCCTGCCGGGCATCGTCATCGCATCCATGTTCGTCACCGCGCCATTTGTCGCCCGTGAACTGATACCGCTGATGCAGGCGCAGGGGCGCGATCTGGAAGAAGCGGCCACATCGCTCGGTGCATCCGGCTGGAGAACCTTCATGTCGGTGACGCTGCCCAATATCAAATGGGCGCTGCTTTACGGCGTTGTGCTGTGCAACGCCCGTGTGATGGGGGAATTCGGCGCGGTATCGGTCGTCTCGGGCAATATTCGCGGCCAGACCAACACGCTGCCGCTGCATATCGAACTTCTTTATCATGATTATCAGGCCGCTGGCGCTTTCGCCTCGGCGTCCATACTCGCGGCTCTCGCCGTCGTCACGATCATCGCCAAGGTGGCGCTCGAAAAGCGCGGTGCGGGCCGTGGCGCCAGACGCGCGGCCGACAAGACCGACACCGTTACGGAGATACATGCATGAAAATCCGCCTCGAAAACGTGGTGAAAACCTTCGACACGTTCCGCGCGGTGCGCGATGTGTCGCTCGATATCGAAAGCGGCGAATTGCTGGCCCTGCTTGGTCCTTCCGGCTCCGGCAAGACGACGATCCTGCGCATGGTGGCGGGGCTGGAATATGCCGATGGCGGCCAGATCTATTTCGGTGATGAAGACGCCACCAACATCCCGGTGCGTGATCGCGGTGTGGGCTTCGTCTTCCAGCATTACGCGCTTTTCCCGCATATGACGCTGCATGAGAATATCGCCTTCGGCATGAAGGTCTCCAAGGTCAAGCGCGACAAGGCCGCCATCGATGCGCGGGTGGATGAATTGCTGCGGCTGGTCAAGCTGGACGGCTTGGGAGATCGGTTCCCGGCGCAGATTTCCGGCGGCCAGCGCCAGCGCGTGGCTTTGGCCCGTGCGCTTTCGGTCGATCCCAAGGTCCTTTTGCTGGACGAGCCCTTCGGCGCGCTCGACGCCAATGTGCGCCGCGACCTGCGCCGCTGGCTTCGCGAAATCCACAACGAGCTTGGCATTACCACCATCTTCGTGACGCATGACCAGGAAGAGGCACTCGATCTCGCCGACCGCGTCGTCATCCTCAATCAGGGTGAAATCGTGCAGCAGGGTACGCCGAAGGAGGTCTGCCGCCAGCCAAATTCATCCTTCGTCATGCGCTTCCTGGGAGATGCCAATCGAATTTCAGGTATCGCGCGTGGGGGCAAGGTCTTCGTCGGCAAGGCCGAAGTGCCGTTTGCCTATAGCCGTGACGATGGCCCCGTCGATATCTATGCCCGCCCCAACGATCTGGAATGGGAAGATTTGCATGATGGTATCCCGGCGCAGGTCACCCGGGTGCTGGACCGCGCAGGCGACCGCCGCGTGATTGCGTCCACGATGGAAGGCGACCAGCTGGAATTCGACGTTCCCCCGGAAACCGCCGTCGAGGCGGGCGACCACGGCCATATCGTCATCCGAAGGGCAAAGATTTTTCCGGCGGGTTAAAAGTTTAAGTATAGCGATCTTGCCTGACCGTAACGATTTTACTTAACGTGTTGTTGGAATCTAAAGTATCTCGTCATCTTCGTAAACTAAATCAAAGCTGTTTTCGAGAATTTGCAGCCAAAGTTTACGTTTTGACTTAGACCAATTAGCCCCAGATGCCGGTAATCGACTGATTAGCCCTCGGATAATAGGATCAATATCATCTTGCTGTGATATAGGTCCGACTGATTGAACCCGATCAACTTCAGACGTTGTAGTTTGTGTATGGCTTGTCGGCTTTTCAGGAGGTGAGCTCTGAAGGCCTTCTATCCTGGGTTTGACCAATCGATCCTTACCGCTGTCAGAGAAACCAGCGTAAGAAGAAGAGCGCTCGAAAGCTTGTCGCGCCCTATCTGTCTGCTTATGAGGAACACCCAAAGCCTCCATTTCGCGTTCTAGGGCCTTCGTTGGCGGCAAGTTGTGACCGCGAAACTTGTCATAAAGTTGCTGATACAGAGGTACACTTAAAAAGGCATCGACTTTGGCCGCTTGTTCAAATTCGCTTGATACAATTCGCTTTCCGATTTCACTAAGCTTGAAAGCGCTTCTGCCGTCTTTTTCAACGAGACCAAAAATCTTCGCGCCTCCGGTCTTCATGCGAAATGCACCACTGAGGGTTTGTCCCATCTGCGCCGCTAGTTCATCTTGATCACACGAACCAAATCCGCAACGAGCGTAGATAGCTCTTGCTACCTCCGTTGCGGCTTCCAAAGGAACGTATGGAAACTCTATTGAAGAGCGTTCACGCTTAGATTTGTCTTCTGGCACAGTTTCCTGTGTAGCGTCTGTAGCTTGAAATTCGGTTTTTTCGTCTGCCACGGGTGCACCTCACGCCTCTTAACTTGTAAAAACCGTACACAAACTTGGTGTTTAACGCAAGGTGTTCGTATAACGAGTGCGTAAATCGAAAGGCAGATATTGCTAGAAATTGATTCTTTCGTTATACGTGAATTGCGAGGTCGATTCTCGCCAACAAAACGGATTTGGTGTGATGGAAGTAATGGTATAGCCCCTCACGTTCTGGCCATCGGCGTCTGAGGGGAGACTAACGAAAAAGCCACTCAACCTGGTGGAACAGGAAGAGCGGCTTTAGATGACCAAGCAATCGAAAAAGAGCCAAGGGCCCCGCGATCACTAGTTCAGCGCAATGCTAGAATCGCACTTATTTGGCTCCTTTTCAAGGCCCACTGCCTTCTGAAAGGAGAATGTTATGGTTTGGGTTAACCCTTATCGACGCATTCGTTTCGGCAAACTCGAATCTGTCTGCGGACATTTTCGTAGCCGCTAAATAGAGCGCGCGGCTTAGCCGCCCTGCTTCTAATAGAATTATGTTGCCGGGATGCCTAAAAGGCTCCCGGCTTTTTTTTGATACTCGCTATCAGTTCATCTGGCTGACGAAGCGGGTTTCGAGATAGGCCTGAACAGCCTCCGAACCGCCTTCGGTGCCGTAGCCCGAATCCTTGACGCCGCCGAAGGGGACTTCCGGCAGGGCAAGGCCGTTGTGGTTTATGGTCAGCATGCCAGCCTCGACCTGACGGCCAAGCGCGTGTGCGGTCTTGACCGAGCCGGTGAAGGCGTAGGATGCAAGGCCGAAGGGCAGGCGGTTGGCTTCGGTGATGGCGTCGTCATAGGTCTTGAAGCGGTTGACGATGGCGACCGGGCCAAATGGCTCGTCGTTCATGATCTTGGCAGACACAGGCACATTCGCCAGAACGGTCGGCTCGAAGAAGTTGCCCTTGTTGCCGATACGCTTGCCGCCGGTCTTCAGTTCGGCACCGTTGGAGACGGCGTCCTGAATGAGGGCTTCCATGGCGGGGATGCGGCGTTCATTGGCAAGCGGTCCCATGCCGACGCCCTCTTCGAGGCCGTTGCCGACCTTGATCGCCTTTGCCGCTTCAACGAAGCCTTCAAGGAAACGATCGGCAACACCCTCCTGCACGAGGAAGCGGGTTGGCGCGACGCAGACCTGGCCGGCATTGCGGAATTTGGACATGGACGTGACTTCGATGGCCTTTTCGATATCGGCGTCGTCGAAAATCATCACGGGTGCATGGCCGCCCAGCTCCATCGTGGCGCGCTTCATGTGCTTGCCAGCCAATGCCGCCAGATGCTTGCCGACCGGCGTCGAACCGGTGAAGGAAATCTTGCGGATCACCGGATGCGGGATCAGATATTCGGAGATTTCGGCTGGAACGCCGTAAACGAGGTTGACGACACCAGCGGGCACGCCAGCATCCACGAAAGCGCGGATCAGCTCAGCCGGAGAGGCCGGTGTTTCCTCAGGCGCCTTGACGATGATGGAGCAGCCGGTTGCAAGCGCTGCGGAAAGCTTGCGCACGATCTGGTTGATTGGGAAGTTCCAGGGCGTGAAGGCGGCAACAGGGCCGACCGGCAGCTTGATGGCAAGCTGCGAAACGCCGGTTGCGCGGGCAGGGATGACCTGGCCGTAGGTGCGGCGGGCTTCTTCGGCAAACCAGTCGATGGTGTCGGCAGCGCCCATGACTTCCATGGCAGATTGTGCCAGCGGCTTGCCCTGCTCGCGGGTCATCAACCAGGCGATCTTGTCCTTGCGTTCACGCAGCAGATCAGCGGCCTTGCGCATGATCTTGGAACGGTCATAGGGCGACGTATCGCGCCAGATCTTGAAGCCCTTGTCGGCAGCATCCAGCGCCAGATCCAGGTCTGCCTTCTCCGCATGGGCTATTGCACCGATGATTTCGTCGGTGGCTGGATCGGAAACGGCGATGGTCTTGCCCGAAAGGGCATCGCGCCATTCGCCGTTGATGAGGAGCTTGATGTCGGGATAGCTGTGCATTCGAAATACCTTCGTGACTTGACCGACCGGCAGGGATGCCGGAGCCTTCGTTTAATATGCGGTCTCGGAATTTACCGGCGCTGCATGACATGTCTTCCGTGGTGGGACTATCGAAGGCAGCGAAACCGGATATGGCAAATGAATTGCCAGAGACGATGATGACGTCTCTATATTAATTCGTATAGCGGCGGTTTCAACCGCCAGCCGGATTAAAAAGTATTATTTATTTCGCGTCGCAGCAAAACCGGCGGCAGGGCGCCGCCGGTTGCTCAAATCAGCGATCTTAGAAGAACGCCTGAAGGCCGGTCTGGGCGCGGCCCAGGATCAGCGCGTGCACGTCATGGGTGCCTTCATAGGTGTTGACCGTTTCCAGGTTCTGCGCGTGGCGCATGACGTGGTATTCGATCTGGATGCCGTTGCCGCCGTGCATGTCGCGAGCCTGACGGGCGATATCCAGCGCCTTGCCGCAGTTGTTGCGCTTGACGATGGAGATCATTTCCGGCGCCATCTTGTGCTCATCAAACAGGCGACCGACGCGCAGCGATGCCTGAAGGCCGAGCGTGATTTCCGTCTGCATATCCGCCAGCTTCTTCTGGTAAAGCTGCATGCCGGCCAGCGGCTTGCCGAATTGCTTGCGGTCCATGCCATATTGGTGGGCGCGGAACCAGCAATCTTCGGCAGCACCCAGAACACCCCAGGAAATGCCATATCGGGCGCGGTTGAGGCAGCCGAACGGACCCTTGAGGCCCGAAACGTTGGGCAGCAGAGCGTCTTCGCCCACTTCCACGCCGTCCATGACGATTTCGCCGGTGATGGATGCGCGCAGCGACAGCTTGCCGCCGATCTTGGGGGCGGACAGGCCCTTCATGCCCTTTTCAAGGATGAAGCCGCGGATCTGATTGTCATGGGCTTCGGATTTTGCCCAGACGACGAAGACGTCAGCGATCGGCGAGTTGGAAATCCACATCTTGGAGCCGCGCAGGCGGTATCCACCGGCAATCTTTTCGGCGCGGGTCTTCATGCCGTTCGGGTCGGAACCGGCATCCGGCTCCGTCAGGCCGAAGCAGCCGATCAGTTCGCCGGAGACGAGGCCGGGCAGATACTTGTCCTTCTGCTCTTCCGAGCCATAGGCAAAGATCGGGTAGATGACGAGCGAGGACTGCACGCTCATCATCGAGCGATAGCCGCTGTCGATACGCTCGACTTCGCGGGCCACAAGGCCATAGGCCACGTAGCTCGCTTCGGCTGCGCCGTATTTTTCAGGCAGCGTCACGCCCAGAAGGCCGGTCTGGCCCATCAGGCGGAAAAGCTCAGGTTCAGTCGTTTCGCCGAGATAGGCTTCATTGATGCGTGGCAGAAGCTCGGATTGGGCAAAGGCTGCCGCCGTATCGCGGATCATCCGCTCGTCTTCGGTCAGCTGGTCTTCCAGCAGAAACGGATCCTGCCAATTGAATGATGCGCGTTCGCTCACAGTAAATCTCCACAATTGCTGGGGCAAGTATTGGCATTTGTGGGTGAAGCGGCAAGCCATGTTTACTCATTTTGCTATTACAGATAGGAATGCGCCATGACCTCGCTCAGCCGCAAACTCCTGCCGTCCACCAGCGCTCTCGCCGCATTCGATTCCGTGGCGCGGCTGGGCAGCTTTTCGCTGGCAGCAGATGAGCTTTCGCTAACGCAAGGCGCTATCAGCCGGCAGGTTATGTCGCTGGAGGAGCAGCTTGGGGTGCGGCTGTTCGAGCGCGGCGCGCGGGGCGTGGCGCTGACAGCAGAAGGGCAGACCTATGCCAAGGCCGTCGGCACTGCGCTTGGTGATATCCGCTCCGCCTCCCTGCAGATTATGACCAAAACGCATGGCAACACGCTCAACCTTGCCATGCTGCCCACCTTCGGCACGCGCTGGCTGTTGCCGCGCATTCCCAAATTCGTGGCGGCCCATCCGGAAATCACGCTCAACTTCGCAACCCGCATCGGCCAGTTCGATTTCGAAAAGGAAGGGCTGGATATGGCCATCCATATCGGCCAGCCGGATTGGCCAGCGGCGGAAAGCACGTTTCTGATGGACGAGATGGTGGCGCCTGTCTGCAGCCCGTCCTTTCTGGCGCAGCACCCCATTTCAAGGGCGCAGGATATTTCCACCCTGCCATTGCTGCATATGGCCTCGCGGCCCGGCGCGTGGGATCACTGGTTCCAGAGCCTCGGGCTCGCCGTCCAGAATGCGCCTGCGATGCGGTTCGAGCAGTTTTCCAGCGTCGCCCAAGGCTGCATTGCCGGGCTTGGCGTTGCGCTCATGCCTCTCTTTCTCATCGATATCGAACTGAAGGCCGGGCAACTGGTCGCCGCCTTCGATCATCAGGTCAAAAGCCCCAGCTCATACTATGCGGTGGCGCCGCTTTCGCGCATCAACCACGCGCCTGTGGTCCTGTTCAGACAGTGGTTACTGGCTGAAGTCGAGGGCTTTCGCGCCGACAACGAGCGATAATTTCGTTGTTCCTGTCGCTACTTAGGGTTTTCTCCCGACGACCCGCCCGCTGCCGACTCGACAAGAATGGCTTTTGCCGTTAAGTCTGATTAAACGTTTAATCACGAGGGTGGCGCGCCATGACTTCGGGTCGTGCAGGAGCAAATCTGACGGCAATCGCTTCGGCACTGGGTGTGTCGGCAGCGACGGTGTCGAATGCGCTTTCCGGCAAGGGTCGGGTCTCCAACGAGCTGTCCGAAAAAATCCGCCTCAAGGCTGGCGAGTTGGGTTATGTCCCAAGCGTTGCCGGTCGTGCGCTGCGCACCGGCAAAAGCGGTGTTCTCGGCCTTGTGCTGCCTGACATCGCCAATCCGCTTTTCCCGCAGATCGCGCAGGCCATCGAAAAGGCCGCCGACAAAGCCGGCTACGGCGTGCTGATTGCGGATAGCCACGGTGATGTCGCCAAGCAGACGGATGCCATCAACCGGCTGATCGAGCGCGGCGTCGAGGGCATGGTGGTGGTGCCGCGTCGCGGCACGCGCATCGGCAATGTCGGTTGCCCGGTTGCGGTGATCGATTCTCCCTCTACCCCCGGCAACACGGTCGCGGCCGATCATTGGGACGGCGGCGTCCAGATCGGTCGTCATCTGGCGCAGCTTTGCCACCGCAAAGTGGTCATCATCGGTAATAATCCTGACTCCAATGTGCAGAACGACCGCGTCGGCGGCATACGTTCCGGCCTTTCCGGTGTGGCCGAAACAGAGACGCTGTGGATTGCCTCCCTGGAAAAGCAGAATGGCGCTGGCTGCCCTCTGGGTGTTGCGGCCAAGGTCTCGCAGGGCTTTACGGCGTTCGCGGCAGTCTCCGATCTTCACGCGCTTCGCGTTCTCACCGAGCTGCAGCAGGGTGGCATCACCGTGCCGGAACAGGTCAGTGTCACCGGTTTCGACGATCTCATCTGGGCACCCGTCGTTACCCCCGCGCTAACGACCATCCGCATGGACATGCTGCGAATTGCCGATCTCGCGATTACGGCACTGGTCCGCAGTATCGATGCGGAAAACCCGGCGGACCGCACGGCCACGGGTGGTGTTGCGGCCGATATATCAAAAGTTGCGATGGAACTGGTCATTCGCCATTCTTCCGGGCCAAATAAGAAGACGCAGACGTCAAAGAAAACCTCGACAGCAGGAGAACTCACATCATGAAGAAGATCATTCTGGCATCTGGCACGGCGCTGATGCTGTCCATGGGTGCCGCGCAGGCGCAGGACAAGACGCTGACCATTTCCGTCTATGCCTTTGCGCAGGACGAATTCAAGGAACTGGTCTACGCGCCGTTTGAAGCCAAGTGCGGCTGCAAGCTGGTGGTGGAAACCGGCAACAGCGTCGAGCGTCTGGCAAAGATGGAAGCCAACAAGGCAAGCCCGGTCATCGACCTTGCCATCGTTTCCATGGCCGACGCGCTGTCCGCTGCCCGCAAGGATCTCGTCCAGAAGATCGATGCGAGCAAGGTGCCGAATATCGAAAAGCTCTATGATATCGCCAAGGACCCGAATGGCGACGGCATGAGCGTCGGCGTCAACTTCTACGCCACCTCCATCGTCTATCGCACCGACAAGATGAAGATCGAGAGCTGGGCCGATCTTCTGAAGGACGGCGTGGTCGATCACGTCGCCTTCCCGAACGTCACCACCAATCAGGGCCCGCCAGCGCTTTATATGCTGGGCAAGGCGCTCGGCAAGGATACGCCTGACCTCTCCGGCGCCATCGAGGCTGTTGGTGAAAAGAAGGACGAGATCGTCACCTTCTACGTCAAGTCCTCGCAGCTGGTGCAGCTCATGCAGCAGGAAGAAATCTGGGCCGCCCCGATCGGACGTTTCTCCTGGGCTCCTTTCACCAAGCTTGACCTGCCGCTGGCATGGGCAACGCCGAAAGAAGGCCAGACGGGCGGCATGAATGTTTTGATCGTTCCCAAGAACGGCAAAAACGAAGATCTGGCGCTGCAATTCATGGATTTCTGGCTCTCCACAGATGTGCAGAAGGCGCTGGCCGAAAAGCTGGTGGACAGCCCGACCAACAAGGAAGTGAAGGTTTCCGACGAGGTCGCCAACAACATCACCTATGGCGATGAAACGGCCAAGAGCCTGCAGCTGATTCCATCCGCTGCGACGCTGGATAACCGCGACAAGTGGTTGTCGGAGTGGAATGCGAAGGTGGGTCAGTAAATAAACACGGGGCTGCGACCGAACGCGACGTCGCGCCTTTCCTCAACGTCATGCTCGGGGCCCGATTTTAATTCGGGCCCCGAGCATGACGAAGTTGATGGTTTGGAACGGCCGACGTGCCGGTCAAAGGATAAAATGAATGTTTCAAAACCGGGCTGAAGCCTTGGCGCTTGCCTTGCCCGCCGCGATCTTTGCGGCGGCGGTGTTTCTGGTGCCCGTTTTCATTCTGCTGTCGGAAGGGTTCCGCACGGCTGATGGCTGGACGTTTCGCGCCTACACGGATTTCTTTCTCGATCCGCTGAACCGGGCCGTGTTCCTGCGCACATTGAAGCTTGGCGCGCTGGTAACCGTCGTTTCCGCCATCATCGGTTATGCGGCGGCCTTTGCCATCGTCAATCTGCCGGCCAGTTCCAAGGGCCACATGATCAATCTGGTCATTCTGCCGCTGATGATCTCGCCGGTTGCCCGCACCTATGCGTGGATCGTCATTCTGGGCCGCACCGGCATTGTCAACGAAGCCTTGAAGGCGGTTGGACTAACCGATGCGCCCATCCGCATTCTGTTTTCCGAAACGGCTGTCTTCATCGGCCTTCTGCAACTTTTCCTGCCGCTCATGATCATCTCGCTCATCAGCGCGCTGGAAAATATGCCGAAGGACGTCATCGCGGCGTCGCGGGTGCTGGGTGCGAACTGGCTGCAGGTGTTCTGGAAGGTCATTCTGCCGCTCACCAAGGAAGGCCTTGTCGTTGGTGGCACGCTGGTCTTTACCGGCTCGCTGACGGCCTATATCACCCCCGCCATTCTCGGCGGTTCCAAGGTGCTGATGCTGGAAACGCTGCTCTACCAGCAGGTCACGGTCTCCAACAATTTCGTCGCGGCCAGCGTCATCGCCTTCATCCTCATCGTCATGAGCTTTGCGGCCAATATCCTGCTCAAGCGCATCGCCACGGCAAGGAACAAGAAATGACCCGGAACCTCTTCATTCCGCTCACCCTGGCTCTCGTCATAGGCTTTCTGATCGGCCCGTTCCTCATCATCGTCGCCGCCTCCTTTTCGGCGGGCGATACGCTGGCCTTTCCGCCGCAAGGCTTTTCGCTGAAATGGATCGCCAAGGTCTTTACGGTCGAGAGCTTTCGCGAAAGCTTTGCCATGTCGATGTTTCTGGCCATTGGCGGCACATTCGCCGCACTCATTCTCGGCATTCCTGCTGCCTATGCCATGTCGCGCTACAAGCTGCCCTTTTCGGAAACCATCCGCACCATCGTCTCTGCCCCAATCATCGTTCCCGGCATCATCGTTGGTCTGGCGTTGCTGCGTTATTTCGTCGTGCCCTTCGGCATCGGCATAACGCTTGCGCTGTTTCTGGCCCACACCGCGCTGATCCTGCCCTATGCGGTGCGGGTGGTGTCGGCCAGCCTCACCAATCTGCGCTCGGACATCGAGGAGGCTGCCGTGCTGCTCGGCTCGTCGCGTATAGGGGCTTTTTTCCGCGTCGTGCTGCCAAATATCCGGGGCGGCATTCTATCGGCCTTCATCCTAGGCTTCGTTACCAGCTTCAATCAGGTGCCGGTCTCGCTGTTCCTGTCTGGTCCCGGCGTGCGCACCCTGCCCATCGATATGCTGGGTTACATGGAAATCGTGTTCGATCCATCCGTTGCGGCGCTTTCTTCGCTGCTCGCCTTCCTGTCCATCGGCATTGTCTTCATGGCCGAACGTTTTCTGGGGTTCTCCCGTTATGTCTGATGCAAAATACCTCTCGCTGCAGAAGCTGTGGCTGGCCTATGGCAATTCGATAGCCGTCAAGGACCTCAATCTCGATATCCGCAAGGGTGAACTTCTGGCGCTGCTTGGCCCTTCCGGCTGCGGCAAGACGACCACCATGCGCGCCATTGCCGGGCTGATGCCGGTGGCGGGTGGCCGCATCGATCTCGACGGTGCCGATATCACCCGCGTGTCTGCCAACAAGCGGGCGGTGGGTCTGGTGTTCCAGTCCTATGCGCTGTTTCCGCATCTCACCGTCTATGAGAATGTCGCCTTCGGCCTCAAGCTGAAGGGCATGAAGGGTTCGGCCCTGGATGACAAAGTCGCATCCGGCCTGAAATCCGTTGGCCTGTCCTCCTTCGCGTCGCGTAAACCGGCGGAACTCTCCGGCGGCCAGCAACAGCGCGTGGCGCTGGCTCGTTCCATGGTCATGGATCCGAAGGTTCTGTTGCTGGATGAGCCGCTGTCAAACCTCGATGCACGGCTGCGGCTGGAAATGCGCACCGAGCTTCAGCGCGTGCAGAAGGCCACCGGGGTCACCATGATTTTCGTTACTCATGATCAGGTCGAGGCGCTGGCGCTGGCTGACCGCATCGTGGTGATGAAGAGCGGCGCCATCGAGCAGATCGGCACGCCGGAAGAAATTTACAACGCGCCCGTTTCGTCCTTCGTGGCTGATTTCGTCGGCTTTGAGAACATCTTCCGTCTGGAAGGTTCGGAGCTTAAGACGGACAATGGACGTATTGCCCTTTCTGGCCATGTTCCGAGTACGGCGGGACTGGCATGGAGGCCGCGCATGGTAACCCTCGGTTCAGGACCTTTCGAGGGAACCGTGCGCGGCGCATCATTTGCCGGCAACACCCGGGAATATCTGCTGGACACAGCGCTTGGGCCCATCAAGGCTGAAACGGATGCGGCACTGCCGCTGCATGATCTGGGAACACGGCTTGCTTTCGATCTGCCTGTCGAAAAGGCAGCCAGCCTCAAGGTGTTCAGCTGATCATGGGTATCTGGATCGATACCGATATGGGCTTCGACGACATTGCCGCCATTCTGGTGGTCAATGCGTCTGCCGTGCCGATCGATGGCCTGTCGCTGGTCTTCGGCAATGCGCCGCTCGCCCAGGTTTGCCGCAACGCCGCGGGTGCGGCTGCAGCTTTCGGCTGGAGCTTCCCTATCCATATCGGGCGGCAGCACCCGGTTCTGGGCAAGCTGGAGACAGCACAGACTATTCTTGGTGAAACCGGAATTCCCACCAGCGGCACCACGCTGCCCGATGCCGGCGATCTGCATCCAAGCGATGCCTTTGACGCGCTGTGCGACTGGTTGGGAGATGCAGCCGGGGACAAGCGTGTTCTGGCGCTCGGGCCGCTTACCAATATTGCTGCCCTGTGCCTTGCACGGCCCGATCTTGCCGCACGCATAACCGAGCTTGTCTGGATGGGTGGCGGTGTAACAGCCGGAAACCATACCGCATCCGCCGAATTCAATGCCTTCGCCGATCCGGAGGCGCTCGCCATCGTCCTCGCCCATGGTTTGCCCTTGCGCATGGTCGATCTCGATCTTTGCCGCAAGGTGACGGCGCGACCGGACGATGTCGCGCCTGTCCGCGCTGCTGGCGGCAGGAATGCTCAATTGCTTGCAGACATGCTGGAAGGCTTTATCCGGATAGCCACGGTCAGGGGCAGGGATGCCATGGCGCTTTACGATCCCTGCGCCGCCGTTGCTCTTGTCGCACCAGACAGCATCGTCTGGAGGGACGCGCATATCGAGGTCGAGCTTCACGGTGCCCTGACGCGCGGACGCACGGTTGTCGAAACACGTCAGGCCCATGCGGCCCGTTTCAACGCGCGCTATGCCGAAACGGTCGATGCCGCAGCCGCAAAATCCATCATTCTCGACGCCCTGCGTCAGGAGGCCAGCCGATGAAAGAACAGAGCATTATTGTTGATCGCGACGGAATGAACGAGGATACGCTGCGCGCGCGCACCGTGGCTGCCGCGCGCGGCGACCAGCCCTTCGATATCCTGATTGCAGGCGGTACGCTTGTCGACATGGTCACGGGCGAGCTTCGTGCGGCCGATATCGGCATCGTCGGGCCGCTAATTGCCAGCGTGCATGAAACCGGTAGCCGCAAGGACGCCGGGCTCGTGCTCGATGCCTCCGGCGCCTTCGTGTCGCCCGGCCTGATCGACACCCACATGCATGTCGAAAGCTCCATGGTCAGCCCGGCAGCCTACGCCGCAGCGGTCGTTCCGCGCGGCGTGACGACGGTTGTCTGGGACCCGCACGAATTTGGCAACGTCCACGGTATCGATGGTGTCTGCTGGGCTGCGCGCACGTCTAAGGGCCTTCCCTTGCGGGCGCTAATCCTTGCACCCTCTTCGGTACCGTCCGCCCCGGGGCTGGAAATGGCCGGTGCCGATTTCGATGCCTCTGCCATGGCCGAAATGTTGTTCTGGCCCGAGGTGGCTGGTGTTGCCGAGGTCATGAACATGCGCGGCGTCATTGAGCGTGATCCACGCATGAGCGCCATCCTGCAGGAAGGCCTGTTTGCCGACAAGCTGATTTGCGGCCATGCGCGCGGGCTGGAAGGTGCCGATCTGAACGCCTTCATGGCGGCGGGCATCACCTCGGACCATGAGCTGACCTCTGCTGCCGATCTCATGGCGAAGTTGCGGGCAGGGCTGACAATCGAGCTGCGGGGTTCGCACGATCATCTGCTGCCGGAATTCGTGGAAGCCTTGAACACGCTCGGCCATCTGCCGCAAACGCTGACACTCTGCACCGACGATGTGTTTCCCGACGATCTCCTGAAAAGTGGTGGTCTCGATGATGTCGTGCGTCGTCTGGTGCGCTATGGCCTCAAGCCCGAATGGGCGCTTCGCGCCGCCACGCTGAATGCGGCGATGCGGCTGCTTCGCGGCGATCTGGGCCTGATTGCTGCGGGCAGGCGCGCAGACATTGCCGTCTTTGAGGATCTGGCGCAATTTTCCGCCCGGCATGTGCTGGCCAGCGGCACACCGGTCGCAAAGGATGGCAAGCTGCTGGTCGAGATGGAGCAGATGGATGCGGCACCTCTCAAGAACTCCATGAAGCTTACGCCGCGCACACCTTCGGATTTCAAGGTCCCGGCAGAGGGGAAGCGGGTCCGGCTTGCAACGATCAACCAGCCGCGCTTTACCCGCTGGGCGCAAACGGAGGCTGCGGTGGAAGACGGTTTCGTCGTGCCGCCGCAGGACGCAACCATGATTTCCGTAACCCATCGGCACGGCAAGGCTGACCCTGTCACCAGAACGGGATTCCTGACGGGCTGGGGCAAATGGAACGGGGCTTTTGCAACGACGGTTGCGCATGACAGCCATAACCTGACCGTGTTCGGTGGCAATGCCGAAGATATGGCTATAGCGGCCAATGCCGTCATCAAGGCGGGTGGCGGCATGGCTGCGGCCTCGGGCGGCAAGGTCACGGCATTGTTGCCGCTGCCACTGTCCGGCCTCGTATCGGGTGCAGCTTTGGAAGATGTCGCATCCGGCTTTGAGGCTGTTCGCGAGGCGGTTGGGCAGATAGTGGAATGGAAGCCGCCCTATCTCGTGTTCAAGGCCTGCTTCGGCGCAACGCTTGCCTGCAACATCGGCCCGCATCAGACCGATATGGGCATCGCGGATGTGCTGACGGGCAGGGTGATGGAAACGCCGGTGCTTGAGGTGTTGGACTAGGCGTACACCGCTCGCACCACCATCATTCCGCCCTCGATGCAGGCCCCAGTCAGGCCAAGCCTTGGTCTGACCGGACCTTTGTTGCCGCGCAGACGCGCGTCGGCTGGACCCCGCAGCAAGTGCGGGGTGACGGAATATGAGGGGAAGTTTGCGTCCTACTCCCCCGCCAGTTCCTGCTCCACCAGCGTTGTCCAGAAGGCGACGCCTGCGGCAATCGCATCGTCGTTGAAATCATAGGACGTGTTGTGGTGCAGCGCCCCGTCGATTGCCGGGCCATTGCCCAGCCACACGTAGCAGCCGGGTGCTTCTGCGGCAAAGAATGAGAAGTCGTCCCCTGCCGTCGAGGGTGGAAATGCGGTTCTGGCCTTCTCGCCAAAGACGGTTCGCGCTGCCGTCAATGCGCGTCGTGTTGCGTCTGCATCATTGATGACGGGCGGAATGCGGCGAATGAAATCGTAATGGACTTCGATGCCGAACATGGCGGCGGTGCCATGCGCAAGCCGCCCGATCTCTTCGTCCAGCTGGTCGCGAACATGGGGGGAATAGGCACGGGCCGTCCCGCCGATTTCGACCAGATCGGGAATGACATTGAGCGCCTGCGGATCCCCTGCCTGCACGGAACAGGCGCTGACGACAGCGGGTTGCAGCGGATCGACCACGCGCCCGACAATGCTTTGCAGCGCGGCCAGAAAGCTGCCTGCCGCCGTGATCGGGTCACGCCCCAGATGCGGCTTTGCGCCATGGGTACCGATACCTTTGAAGGTCACCCGCCAGCTGTCGGAAGAGGCCAGTTGCGGACCCTCGACCACGGCCATCTCGTCCACATCAAGACCCGGCATATTGTGCAGGCCATAGACCGCATCGCAGGGGAAACGGTCAAACAGCCCGTCCTCCACCATCTTTCGCGCGCCGCCGCGTCCTTCCTCCGCAGGCTGGAAGATGAAATGTACCGTGCCGGAAAAGTTGCGGCTTGCCGCAAGATGGCGGGCAGCACCGAGCAGCATGGTCGTGTGGCCATCATGTCCGCAGGCATGCATCTTGCCGGGAATGGTGGATTTGTAGGGCCGGTCCGGTTTTTCCGGCATGGCAAGGGCGTCCATGTCGGCGCGAAGACCAATGCGCCTCTGGCCGTTGCCAACCTGCAGCGTTGCGACGACGCCGGTTTTGCCGAGGCCGCGATGGACGGTCAGGCCCGCTTCCTCCAGATGTTTTGCCACAATCGCGCTCGTGCGTTCCTCCTCGAAACCCAGTTCCGGATGGGCGTGCAGATCGCGCCGCAAAGCGGTCAGAAAGGGCAGGTCGTTTCCAAACCGGGAGAGCGGTGACATGGGCAAATCATCCTTGCAATGCGAGACAGCTTTTTTCTAATGCACAAACCCCTCAAAATTAATAGGAACCTCCTGAGGAACTCAATTTTATTGTCCGGGGAAGGAATGGTCATGACACCGCATGAATTCTGGCAGGAAATCCACCCGCCTGACAGCTTCGATGTCGACGGTCCGCATTCCACTTTCTATCCGGCTGTTTTCGGGGATGGCCGTCAACTGCAACTGCCGATCCGGCCCTTGGCGGATGGTCAGCACGCGCTGGCATCGCTCATCATCAATCAGGCGTCCTTTGCGGTTGTGGAAGCGCTGGCGAAGGAGCTGGCGCGAAAGCTTGAGAGCTTTGATGTCGACGTTGTCGTCGGCCTTCCAACGCTTGGGCTTACGCTTGCCAGCGAGGTCGCGCGGCATCTGGGTCACAGCCGGTATGTGCCGCTGGGGACGTCGCGCAAATTCTGGTACCTGGACGACCTCTCCGTGCCGATGTCGTCCATCACCACGCAACAGCCAAAGCGGCTCTATATCGATCCGCGCATGTTGCCGCTGGTTCAAGGCAAGCGGGTTGCCCTTGTGGATGATGTGATTTCAAGCGGAGCCTCCATCATCGCCGGTCTTTCCCTCCTCTCCGCATCTGGTATCGAGCCCGTGGTGATCGGCGCCGCCATGCTGCAATCGGACAGATGGCGTGAAAGCCTCTCCGCCGTTTCCGCCAAATGGCCGGACCGGGTAAGAGGCGTTTTTGCAACGCCACTCCTCAAACATGCAGGTGACGGTTGGCTGGCATGAGCCGCTGACAATCGCCGATTGGCGACATTTGGTTATTTTTTAGTCCTGCATAATTTCTGACTTGCGGAAGGCCAAATGTTGGGCCTAGGATCGTTCGCGGCGCAAGAGGCTCGTGATAGGCCAAATATCGCAATCCTGGCGCCGCAAGCTCCTTGTCTTTGCGCAAGCCCCTGTTTTCTATCCACAATTCTCTACCTGCCCCCTTGGAATATATTGCATGCAACTGGTTTTTGATGGTCACAATGATGTTCTCCTTCGCCTGTGGCGCAACAGCAAGAAGGGGAGCGATCCCGTTGCGGAATTCATGCAGGGAACGTGGGAAGGCCATATCGATGCGCCGCGCGCCAAGGCAGGCGGGTTGGCCGGTGGTATCTGCGCCATCTATATTCCTTCCGGAGACCTGATCCTTCAGGAGCCGGATGCATCCGGCCATTACGTCACCCCGCTTGCCGCGCCGCTGGAGCGCCAGCCGTCGCTCGATATCGCGCTGGAAAAGGCAGCAATTGCCCTTCGGCTGGAGCGGTCGGGCGGCTGGAAACTCTGTCGCTCCACGGCAGATATTCGCAAGGCGATGGCGGATGGCATCTTTGCTGCCGTTCTGCACATTGAGGGTTGCGAACCGATCGCCGCGGATCTCGACGCGCTGGATGTGTTTTATGCGGCAGGGTTGCGCTCCTTGGGGCCGGTCTGGAGCCGCCACAATATTTTCGGCCATGGCGTGCCCTTCGCCTATCCCATGTCGCCGGATACCGCGCCGGGTCTGACGGATGCGGGGTTTGAACTGGTCAAACGCTGCAATCAGCTAGGCATTCTCATCGATCTCGCCCATATCACCGAAAAGGGCTTCTGGGACGTGGCAAAGACCACGGATCAACCGCTCGTATCCAGCCATTCCAATGTTCACGCCCTGACACCTGTCGCGCGTAATCTCACCGACAGGCAGCTGGACGCCATCAAGGACAGCAACGGCCTCGTTGGCCTCAATTATGCCGTGACGATGCTGCGCCCGGATGCGCGTGATGATGCCAATACGCCGCTTTCTCTGATGGTTCAGCACATCGATTACATGGTCGAGCGCATGGGCATCGATTGCGTGGCGCTCGGTTCCGACTTCGACGGAGCAACGGTTCCGGCGGAAATTCGCGATGCTGGCGGCAACAACAATCTTGTTGCGGCTCTGAAATCCGCAGGATACGCTGATACAGAACTTGCTAAAATTTGCCGGGAAAACTGGCTGCGCGTTTTGTCTCAGGCATGGCACGAGCCCGCCTGAGACAAGTGAACCAAAGAAAAGACAACAGGGGAAGACGATGAACAAATCGCTCAACAAAGCCGCCCGCATCCTCGCCACAAGCGTGGCTCTCTCGATGCTCACTCTGGCCGCGCCACAGGCCTTTGCCGCAACCCCCGCCGATACGCTGGTCGAAGGTTTCGCCATTGATGACATCATCTCGCTCGATCCGGGCGAAGCCTTCGAGATCACGACTGCCGAGGTCACCGGCAACACCTATAGCAAGCTCGTTTCCATCGATATCACCGATACGTCCAAGGTCGTGGGCGATCTGGCCGAGAGCTGGACGACATCGGATGATGGCCTGACCTACACATTCAAGCTGAAGCAGGGCCTCAAATTCGCGTCCGGCAACCCGGTAACGGCAGAAGACGTCGCCTTCTCCATGGAGCGCGCGGTCAAGCTGGACAAGTCGCCAGCATTTCTTCTGACGCAATTTGGCCTGAACGGCGATAACGTCACCGAAAAGGCCAAGGCCACGGATGCCAACACATTCGTGCTGACGGTCGACAAGCCCTATGCACCAAGCTTCGTTCTCAACGTTCTGACGGCAACCGTTGCCTCCGTGGTGGACAAGAAGCTGGTCATGGAAAAGGCCAAGCCCGTTAAGCCAAGCGCCGATTACAAATATGAAAGCGACTTCGGCAACGAGTTCCTCAAGACCGGTTATGCCGGTTCAGGCCCTTACAAGATCCTTGGCTGGAAGGCCAATGAGGCCGTCATTCTCGAAGTGAACCCGAATTATTACGGCGAAAAGCCAAAGCTCAAGCGCGTCATCTATCGCCACATGAAGGAAAGCTCCGGCCAGCGTCTGGCGCTCGAAAATGGCGATATCGACGTTGCCCGCAACCTTGAGCCCGGCGATATGGATGCCGTGTCCAAGAAGGAAGGCTTCACCGTCATTTCTGCGCCGAAAGGCACCGTCTATTATCTCGGCCTCAACCAGAAGAACGAATATCTGAAGAAGCCTGAAGTTGTTGAAGCCTTCAAATATCTCATCGATTACGAAGGCATTGGCGCAACCATCATCAAGGGCATTGGTGAGATCCACCAGACCTTCCTGCCCAAGGGTCAGCTCGGCGCACTGGACGAGAACCCATTCAAGCTGGATGTCGCCAAGGCCAAGGAATTGCTGGCAAAGGCTGGCCTGAAAGACGGCTTTACCGTTTCCATGGATGTGCGCAACACCCAGCCGGTCACGGGCATTGCCGAAAACATCCAGCAGACATTGGCGCAGGCGGGCATCAAGCTGGAAATCATTCCCGGCGATGGCAAGCAGACGCTGACGAAGTACCGCGCACGCCAGCATGATATCTATATCGGCGACTGGGGTTCGGACTATTTCGATCCGAACTCGAATGCTGAAACCTTCACCATCAACTACGACAATTCCGATGCGGGCAAGACCAAGACGCTGGCCTGGCGCAATGCCTGGGACGTTCCTGAACTGACGAAGCAGACACAGGCAGCACTGCTGGAAAAAGACAACGACAAGCGCGCCGCCATGTATCAGGACCTGCAGAAGAAGGTTCTGGAAAGCGGGCCTTTCGTCGTGCTCGAACAGAAGACGGAAATTGCCGGTTTCTCCAATAAGGTCAAAGGTTTGAAGCTCGGACCAAGCTTTGACACCAACTATGTCTTCCCGGTCTCCAAGGAATGATCCGGCAGGATTGATCCAGTGACCATCATCGACACAGTACCAAGGGCAAGGCGCGGCAAGAGCCGCGCCAACAGGCGCCTGACGGCCGTTCTCGGCTTCCTCGTTACCGTCATCACCACCTTTTTAGGGTTGCTGGCGGTCACATTCTTCATTGGTCGCGTCATTCCCATCGATCCAGCCTTGGCCATCGTGGGTGACCGTGCGCCTGCCCATGTGGTGGAGCGTGTGCGTGAGGAACTCGGCCTCAACCTGCCGCTCTGGCAGCAATTTTTCTTCTATATCAAGCAGGCTCTGTCAGGCGATTTCGGCACATCGGTGCTGACCACCAACCCTGTCATGGCCGATATCATCCGCGTCTTTCCCGCCACCATCGAGCTTGCCACCATCGGCACGCTGATCGGTGCCGTCTTCGGCATTCCGCTCGGTGTTCTCGCCGCCGTCAAGCGCGGCAGCATCATCGACCAGATTGTTCGCATCATCGGTCTTGTCGGTTATTCCGTGCCGATTTTCTGGCTCGGCCTGCTGGCGCTTCTGGTGTTTTACGCCAAGCTCAACTGGGTCGCCTATCCCGGTCGCATGGATATCGTCTACGAATTCACCTTCACGCCCGTAACAGGCTTTTACCTGCTGGATGCCTTCTGGCAGGGGCAGTGGGATGTGCTGTGGGACCTCTTCCGCCACATCATTCTGCCTGCCGGTCTGCTCGGCTACTTCTCGCTGGCCTATATCAGCCGCATGACGCGCTCCTTCATGCTCAACGAACTCGCGCAGGAATATATCGTGGCGGCGCGGGCCAAGGGTCTGTCGGAAACCCGTATCATCTGGTTCCACGCGCTTCGCAATGCCGCCGTGCCGCTGCTCACCGTCATCGTGCTCTCCTATGCCGGTCTGCTGGAAGGCTCGGTGCTGACGGAAACCATCTTCTCCTGGCCGGGGCTTGGGCTTTACATCACCAATTCCCTTCAAAATGCGGATATGAATGCCGTTCTCGGTGGGACCATCGTGATTGGCGCTGTCTTCATCAGCATCAATCTTTTGTCCGATCTGCTCTACCGGACGCTCGATCCAAGGACGCGCAGCCGATGACGACAGCTTCGACACCTTTGAAACCCTACAGCCGTGAATGGCTGCTTTCCGACCGCCCGGCATCGCGTGGTCAGGCAAGGCTTGGCCGTGCCTATGTCATCTGGCGGCGCTTTTCGGAAAACCGGCTGGCGCTGGCCGGTCTCGGCATCATCATGGCGCTGGTTCTCGTCGCCATCTTTGCCGATGTGCTGGCCCCGCATTCCGCCGTGCAGGGTGATCTGCGCAATGCCCGCCTGCTGGCCCCCGGCAGCGAGGGCTACCTGCTGGGCACGGACGATCAGGGCCGCGATATTCTCTCGCGCCTCATCCATGGTTCGCGTCTGACGCTGTTCGTGGTGCTTCTGGTTGCCATCATCGCAGCCCCCGTTGGCCTCATCGTCGGCACGGTGGCCGGTTATGCCGGTGGCTGGGTGGATGCCGTCTTGATGCGCATCACCGATATCTTTCTGGCCTTCCCGAAACTCGTTCTGGCGCTGGCGCTGGTTGCGGCTCTCGGGCCCGGCATCGAGAATGCGGTGCTCGCCATCGCCATCACCTCATGGCCGCCCTATGCCCGTATTGCACGCGCTGAAACCATGACCTTCCGCAATTCCGATTTCATTGCGGCGGTGCAGCTCATGGGCGCTTCGCCATGGCGTATCGTGCTGAAACACGTCATGCCGCTCTGCATGTCCTCGCTCATCGTGCGTGTCACGCTGGATATGGCAGGCATTATCCTGACAGCCGCCGGTCTTGGCTTTCTCGGCCTCGGCGCACAGCCGCCGCTGCCGGAATGGGGCGCGATGATCGCATCCGGTCGCCGCTTCATTCTTGATCAATGGTGGGTTGCGGCCATGCCCGGCATCGCCATCCTCATCGTCAGCCTCGGCTTCAACCTGCTGGGCGATGGCCTGCGGGATGCTCTCGACCCGAAGGAGGCTGGCCAATGAGCGCGCCGCTTCTGACCGTCGAAAACCTGCGCGTCTCCTTTCCCACCCGCACCGGGCTGGTGGAAGCGGTGCGCGGCGTTTCCTTTACGCTCGGCAAGGAGCGCCTTGGCATCGTGGGTGAATCCGGCTCCGGCAAATCCCAGACCGGACGCGCCATCATGGGGCTGACGCCATCGGCCGCACGGATAGAGGCGGATGCCTTGCGCTTCGGTGATATCGATCTGCTGACCGCCTCGGCCAAACAACGCCGCAGCATTCGCGGCAAGCGCATCGGCATGATCCTGCAGGACCCGAAATATTCGCTTAACCCGGTCATGCCCATCGGTCGCCAGATCGTCGAGACGCTGAAAACCCATGAGCGTATCAGCACGTCGGCTGCCAAACAGCGGGCGCTGGATATGCTGGAGGCCGTGCAGATCCGCGAGCCGGAGCGCGTCTTCGGGCTTTACCCGCATGAAGTCTCGGGCGGCATGGGCCAGCGCGTGATGATTGCCATGATGCTGGTCTGCGGCCCGGAACTCTTGATTGCCGACGAGCCGACATCGGCGCTCGATGTGACCGTGCAGCTGGAAGTCCTCGATATCCTCGACAAGCTAGTGCGGGATCGTGGCATGGGCCTCATCTTCATCTCGCATGATCTGCGGCTTGTCTCATCCTTCTGCGACCGCGTCCTCGTCATGTATGCGGGGCGTGTGGTGGAGGAGCTTCAGGCCTCCAATCTGGACAATGCCCAGCATCCCTATACGCGCGGGCTGCTCAATTGCCTGCCGAAGATCGGGGAGAACAGGCACCCGCTGCCGGTTCTCGATCGCAAGCCGGAGTGGCGCGCATGACCACAGTTCTTTCCGTCAAAGACATGGTCGTGGATTTCGATGGCCACATCGCTCTCGATGGTGTCAGCATCGGTGTGGCCCAAGGCGAATCCTTCGGTCTGGTCGGTGAGTCCGGCTCGGGCAAATCCACGCTGTTGCGAGCCATTGCCGGTCTCAACCATTTCGATGAGGGCAGCCTCATGGTCGAGGGGCGGACCTACAAGAGCAAGTTACGCGAAAAGAGCTTCTACCGCGATGTGCAAATGGTGTTCCAAGACCCCTATGGCTCGCTTCATCCGCGCCAGACGGTGGATGCGCTGCTGCTGGAGCCACTGACGATCCACGGCATGGACAACAAGGAAAGCCGCATCACCCGGGCACTGGATGAGGTGGGTCTGGGAACCGGCTTCCGCTTCCGCTATTCGCACCAGCTTTCCGGCGGCCAGCGCCAGCGCATCGCCATTGCCCGCGCCTTGATCCTCGAGCCGAAAATCCTGCTGCTGGATGAACCGACCTCGGCGCTCGACGCCTCCATTCAGGCTGAGATCCTCAACCTCTTGGAACAGGCCCGGCATGACCGAAACCTCACCTTCCTCATGGTCAGCCACGATCTCGGCGTCATCAGCCACATGTGTGACCGCCTGGCCGTCATGAAAAGCGGCAAGGTGGTGGAAACGCTGGAGGTGGACGCGCTGGAAAGCCGGACTTTCGCAGCGGATTACACACGGCAGTTGCTAGTGGCGAGTGAGGGTTTTGTGCGCGATTGATACTAGGGGCTGTGGTAGCGGCCCTTCCTACACCGGACTTATCCGGGGTCCAGCCGACTTGCGTCTGCAAGGCGAATAGAGTCTTCTGCGATCAAGGACTTGATCGCACTGGATACCGCGTCTAGCCCGGTATGACGGCTCAATAGAAAACGGAACGGCCACCATGAATCTTCGCGCATTGATGTATTTCGACGAGCTTGTCCGCACCAGTTCGATGCGGGCGGCGGCGGAAAACCTCAATGTTGCGCCCACCGCCATCAGCCGCCAGATCGAAAATCTGGAGGAATATTTCGGCACGCCGCTGGTGGAGCGGTCGAGCCGCGGCGTGACCCTGACGGCAGCGGGAGAGCTTCTGGCGGAACGGGCAGGCAAGACGCTGCGCGAGCTGGGTCACGTCCATCAGCTGATCGATGATCTCAAGGGGCTGGAGCGCGGGCGGGCCACGATCTATGCCAATGGCGCAACCGTCGCCAGCCTGCTGGCACCGGCGCTCGCGCAGTTTGCCCAAACCTATCCAAAGCTGCGGTTCGAGGTGCATATCACCTCGGCACGGCAGGCCATCGATGCGCTGGTGTCGGCGCAGGCGGATATCGCCATCACCCTGTTTGCGCCGAAGACATCAGAGGTCAAAATCCTTGCAAAACGCGAGCTCGTCTATGATGTCATTCTTCCCACAGGTCATCCGCTGGCAGCCAAGGCTTCGATTTCGCTGAAGGAACTCGCCGACCTCCCGCTCGCCCTGCCGGAAAAGACGTTTGCGACCAGACAAGAATTCGATGCCCTGTTCGAGCAGGCGGGCATTCCGCTTGACCCGGTCTTTACCGCAAGCTCGCTGGAACTTCTGAAAGAACTCGTGCTGGACCGCGCCGCCGTCACCGTTCTGCCCGCCCTTTCCGTTGCCCGTGAAATCAAATCCGGCCAGATGGTGGCAATCCCTCTTTCCGGCACAAAGGGCGTACGCGCGAATATGGAGCTGTGTGTTGCCCCGGACCGCGACCTGTCCTTCGCCGCAGCGACGCTTGCCAGCTTCATCGAGACCTTTATGGGCAATCTGCCAAAATAGGCGGTTGATTTTGCACCCAGATATCGTGTAGCGATTTTTGCAACGCGCTGAACACAAAATGTTTGCGCCACTCGATCGGAGACAATAGAGATGCGCAGCAATTTTCTGCAGTCCTTAAACCTCACCCGCCGTCTTGCCATTGGCCTTGCCGTGACGACTGTTCTTTCCGCCGTGCTGCCTGCCACCGCAGCCCTTGCGGCACCGAAAAACTCCATCACCATCGGCATGGGTACAGAACCGGCTGGGCTTGATCCGACAGCCGGCGCCAATGTTTTCATTGGACAGGTCACGTGGCAGAATATTTTCGAAGGTCTCGTCACCATTGACGAAGAGGGCAAGATCCAGCCGCAGCTGGCGTCAAGCTGGGAAATCTCCGAGGACGGCAGGACCTATACGTTCAAGCTGCATGATGGCGTGAAATTCCACGATGGCGAGGTCTTCAATTCCTCCGTTGCCAAGGCATCGCTGGACCGCGCGCGGGGTGAGGCTTCCATCAATCCGCAGAAACGCTTCTTTGCCGCCATCGACAGCATCGAAACGCCTGACGCGACGACGCTTGTTCTGAAGCTCAAGCAGCCCTCCGGCAGCCTGCTTTATTGGCTTGGCTGGCCTGCCTCGGTCATGGTCGGCACAAAGTCCGCCGACACCAACAAGACGACGCCTGTCGGCACCGGCCCTTTCAAATTCGTCAACTGGGCCAAGGGCGAAAAAGTCGAGCTGGCACGCAACATGGATTACTGGAACAAGGATGTGACGGTTGCGCTCGACAAGGCGACCTTCCGCTTCGTCCCCGACGCGCAGGCGCAGGCCGCAGCGTTGCAGTCCGGTGATATCGATGCCTTCCCTGAATTTGGCGCACCGGAATTGATGGGGTCCTTCGACGGTCACGAGCGGCTTGGCACCTTCATCGGCAATACGGAATTGAAGGTTGTGGCTGGCATGAACAATGCGACCAAGCCCTTCAACGACAAGCGCGTGCGCCAGGCCCTGATGATGGCCGTGGATCGCGCTACCGTCGTAGAGGGTGCGTGGTCCGGCTTTGGAACGCCCATCGGCAGCCATTATACGCCCAACGACCCCGGCTATACCGACATGACGGGCGTTTTGCCCTACAATGCGGAAAAGGCGAAGGCGCTTCTGGCGGAAGCCGGTTATGCCAACGGGCTCACCTTCACCATCAAGGCCCCGCAAATGGCCTATGCCCAGCGCAGCGCCCAGATTCTCCAGGCCATGTTCGCTGAAATCGGTGTGACGATGAAGATCGAAACCACCGAGTTTCCGGGCAAATGGGTGTCGGATGTGATGAAAGGTGCCAATTATGAAATGACCATCGTTGCCCATGCCGAGCCGATGGATATCGATATTTTCTCGCGCGATCCCTATTACTTCAACTACAAGAACCCGACCTTCAATGAGATCATCAAGAATATCGAGCTGACCACCGATCTGGAGCAGCGGGAGCAGCTCTATCAGGATGCCCAGAAAATTCTGGCCGAAGATGTCCCGGCGCTATTCCTGTTCGTCATGCCGAAGCTCGGCGTGTGGGACAAGAGGATCAAGGGCCTATGGCAAAACGAGCCCATCCCCTCCAACGTGCTGACGGATGTGCATTGGGAAGAATGATCTTATGTCCGCGTCATCTGGATGTCAGAGGCGGGTGAGGCCTACCCACCGCCATGAAGACAGGGCATCTGCATGATAGCCCTCGTCTCCAGACGCATTGTTGCGTTGCTGATCACCCTTTTGGCCGTATCCTTCCTCATCTATTTCGTGATGGGTCTGCTGCCGGGCGATCCAGCCGCGATCATGCTCGGCACCTCGGCCAGTCCCGATACGCTCGCAGCACTGCAAAAACAGATGGGCCTCGATCAGCCCCTCATCCTGCGCTATCTGCAATGGCTTGCGGCCCTCGCGCGTGGCGATCTTGGGCAGTCCTACACATATGGCGTGCCGGTGGCGGGGCTCATTCTGGAGAGGCTTTCCGTCACCTTGCCGCTTGCCCTCATGGCGGTGGGGCTGTCCGTCGTTATCGCCCTGCCTTTGGGTGTTACGGCGGCGCGGTACCGGGGAGGGGTGATCGATCTTGCCTGCGGCTTGTTTACCCATGCCGGTATTTCCGTTCCCGGCTTCTGGGTCGGGCTGCTTCTGATCCTGCTGTTTTCGTCGCATCTCGGCTGGATGCCAGCCGGTGGCTTTCCGGGCTGGGGTGCGGGTGCAGGTGTTGCGCTGAAGGCCTTGGTGCTGCCGGCCTTGGCGCTTGCCTTTTCGCAGGCCAGCGTCCTGACGCGTGTCTGTCGCTCCGCCGTGCTGGAGGTGCTCAACGAGGATTTCGTCCGTGCCGTCAGGGCAAAGGGCATCGGTGAAACCGCGACCATCTGGAAACATGTGCTGCCCAATGCGCTCATTCCCGTTGTCACCATGGTCGGGCTGCAATTCACCTTCCTGATTGCCGGAACGGTTCTGGTCGAGAACGTCTTCAATCTGCCCGGGCTCGGGCGGCTGGCCTATCAGGCGCTGACGCAGCGCGACATCATCGTCATGCAAGCGGTCGTGCTCATGTTCTGCGCGCTGGTGATCGTGATGAATTTTCTGGTGGACATGATCTATCTGCTGATCGATCCACGTTTGCGCTCGGGTGCCGCATGATGCCCTTCGTGAAGCGTCATATGGGGTTTCTGGCGGGTGCCGTCATCACCGGCACGTTGCTGCTGACCGCAGTGCTGTCACTCGTCTGGACGCCGGAAGCGCCGGCGAAGATGCAGATCCTGCACCGGCTCAAGCCGCCCATGGTGCATGGTCTGCTGGGCACCGATCAGTTTGGCCGCGATATCCTGTCGATGTTGATGGTCGGTGCCTGGAATTCGCTTTCCACGGCCTTTGCGGCGGTGGCAATCGGCGCAGCGCTTGGCACGCTGGTCGGGGTCTTCGCAGCCGCAAGGCGCGGCATCGTCGAAGTGTTTCTGATGCGTCTTTGCGATGTGGTTTTCGCATTGCCGCCCATCCTTTCGGCCATGATGCTGGGGGCTTTCATCGGGTCGGGACCGCTGACCGCCATCATCGCGATTGCCACCTTCATGGTGCCGGTCTTTGCCCGCCTGACCTGCGGTGCCGCCCTGCAATTATGGGCGCGGGACTTCGTGCTGGCTGCGGAAAGTCTGGGCAGAAGCAATGCCGGCATTACGATAACGCATATTCTGCCAAACCTTATCAATCTTGTGGTCGTGCAGATCAGCATCCAGCTCGGACTTGCCATCCTCACGGAGGCGGGCTTGAGTTTTCTCGGCCTTGGAATGCCGCCGCCAGCGCCAACATGGGGCCGTATGTTGTGGGATTCGCAGACATTTCTGTCGACAGCACCCTGGCTTGCCATTCTTCCCGGCCTAGCCATCGCGCTTGCGGTTCTGGGTTTCAATCTGCTCGGCGACGGGCTTCAGGATTTGCTTGACCCGAGACGGCGACGATAGCCGAACAAGGTTGCAACGCGACGGTTGTCGTAATGCTGCCGCCATTCTTCTGTTACAGCATGGCCAATTCTGGAGATCCACAATCTATGCTGCGCCTTTCCGATAATCCCGCTCTGCCCGGTCCGGTTGATAATGATGACGCCGATCCGCACGCAACGGAGGCTTCCAGCGCGCCTGTGGGTCTTGTCGAGATTCTGCGCGCGCTTGCCGGAGATGAGAGCCGGGAGCGCATTTCCGTAGGCGATCTGCTGTGCGCCATGGGAGACAGGGCATTCGGCGCCCTGATGCTGGTCTTTGCGCTTCCCAACATCGTGCCCACCCCGCCGGGCACATCCGCCATCACCGGTGCGCCGCTGGTCCTGCTTTCCGCCCAGCTTTTCGCCGGAAAGACGCCCTGGCTGCCCCGCTTCATCTCCGACAGGTCGCTTGCCAGAGAAGATTTCGCCCGCGTGGTGGAAAAGATCGTGCCTATTCTGCTGTGGGTGCAAAAATTGCTCAAGCCGCGAATGGAAGGGCTTCTTTCACCTGCGAGCGAGCGGGTGATAGGGCTGATCTGTCTGTTACTCGCGGTCATCCTTGCCTTGCCCATTCCGCTTGGCAACATTCTCCCCGCCGTTGCAATCTGTTGTTTTGCCTTTGCAATTCTGGAGCGTGACGGGCTTTTCGCCCTGCTTGGCGGCCTCCTGTCGGTGGTCTCCGTCGCCATTGTCAGCGGTGTCATCTATGGCATTTCCAAAGCCGTGGTTTATTTTATCCTGGCGCCATTCTGGGCCTGAGCGTGCCTTGGCATCGTTTGACATCCGGCCTAGAGCGTTTCCATTTATCAGGGAAACGCTCTAGAACAGTGGCGGCACTGAGGGCGATAATGTGAGGACGGGCATATGGCCAGACGATCCGAAACTGGTGGGCGACTGGACGACGCGGCAAGAGCCGGGTGGCTCTATTACGTCGCCGGTCGCACGCAGGATGAGATCGCCTCTGCCATGGGCATTTCCCGCCAGTCCGCACAGCGCCTGGTGTCGCTGGCCGTTGCCGAGCGGCTGATCAAGGTGCGGCTCGATCATCCCATTGCGGCCTGCCTCGAAAAAGCCGAAGCCCTGCGTGACCGCTTCTCGCTGAAATATGTCGAGGTGGTGCCGAGCGATCCGGCGGGCGTGTCTTCCACCGTCGGTATTGCCGAGGCGGGGGCGGCGGAAATCGAACGCTGGCTGCGCAAGCCTGATCCCATCGTGCTGGCCATCGGCACGGGCCGGACGCTGAAGGCGGCGGTGGATCAGTTGCCGCCCATGGAATGCCCGCAGCATCGCATCGTGTCGCTGACCGGCAATATCGGGCCGGATGGGTCCGCGGCCTATTACAACGTCATCTTCTCCATGGCAGATGCCATCAAGGCTCGGCATTTTCCGATGCCCCTGCCGGTCCTCTGTTCCTCTGCCGATGAGCGGGAATTGCTGCATGAGCAGGCTCTGGTGCGCTCTACGCTGGCGCTTGGCGCTGCTGCCGACGTCACCTTCGTCGGCGTTGGTCAATTGGGAGAGGATGCCCCCCTTTGCGTTGACGGTTTCCTTGAGGTTCAGGAGATGCAGGACCTTATCGCCAAGGGTGCAGCGGGCGAAATCTGCGGCTGGTCGTTTGATCGGGATGGCCGGATTCTCGACAATCCCATCAATGACCGCGTTGCCTCCGTTCCCCTGCCACCGCGCGAGACCAGCACGGTCATCGGCATTGCGCAGGGAGAGCGGAAATCACCCGCCATTCTTGCCGCATTGCGTGGCGGGTTGCTCAATGGCGTGATTACGGACGAGGCCTCGGCTGAGTATTTGCTCAGAGATTGAGCAGAAATATCATCATTTTTTCAGTATGTTAGCTATTCCTTGTGCATCGCAGCGCAGGTTAACGCTTGACTTTTCCCAGCCGTAAGTGAGTAATTGCCCTAGAGCAAAGCGAATGCTCACTAACTTCTTCTGGGAGGAAGATCATGACTTTGAAGACAATTCTGCTGGGCGCCTGCTCGGCTCTCGCTTTTTCGGGCCTCGCTTCCGCAGAAACGCTGACGATCGCGACCGTGAACAATGGCGACATGATCCGTATGCAGGGGCTGACATCCGAATTCACCGCCAAGAACCCCGATATCCAGGTTGAATGGGTTACGCTGGAAGAAAACGTCCTGCGTGAGCGCGTCACCACAGATATCGCCACCAGCGGCGGCCAGTACGACATCATGACCATCGGCAACTACGAAGTTCCGATCTGGGCCAAGCAGGGCTGGCTTCTGCCACTCGAAAAGCTTGGCGACAACTACGATGTCGATGACATGCTGCCATCCATCCGTGGCGGCCTGACGGTTGATTCCAAGCTCTACGCGGCACCATTCTACGGTGAATCCGCCATGATCATGTATCGCAAGGACCTGTTTGAAAAAGCGGGCCTGAAGATGCCGGAAAACCCGACCTGGGAATTCATCGGCGATGCTGCCCGCAAAATCACCGACCGCAATGCCGACATCAATGGCATGTGCCTTCGTGGCAAGGCCGGTTGGGGCGAGAACATGGCCTTCATCACGGCGCTGACCAACTCCTTTGGCGGTCGCTGGTTCGATGAGAACTGGAAGCCACAGTTCGATCAGCCTGAATGGAAAAACGCGCTTCAGTTCTACGTTGACCTGATGAAGGATGCCGGTCCGTCCGGTGCCTCCTCCAACGGCTTCAACGAAAACCTGACGCTGTTCCAGCAGGGTAAATGCGGCATGTGGATCGATGCCACGGTTGCGGCATCCTTCGTATCGAACCCGAAGGACAGTAAGGTTGCCGATCAGGTTGGCTACGCGCTGTTCCCGACGCAGGGCGAAATGAAGAACCATGGCAACTGGCTCTGGTCCTGGAACCTTGCCATCCCAAAGAGCTCGCAGAAGGCTGAAGCCGCTGAGAAGTTCATTGCCTGGGCAACAAGCAAGGAATACACGCAGCTCGTCGCTTCCAAGGAAGGCTGGGCCAACGTTCCTCCGGGCACGCGCACCTCGCTCTACAAGAACGCCGACTATGAAAAGGCCGCAGGCTTTGCAGCACCGACGCTTGCTGCCATGAATGCTGCCGATATCACCAAGCCAACCGTCAAGCCTGTGCCTTACACAGGCGGTCAGTTCGTAGCGATCCCTGAGTTCCAGTCGCTTGGCACCACGGTCGGTCAGCTGTTCTCGGCGGTTGTTGCCGGTCAGTCCAGCGTTGACGATGCTCTTGCAAGCGCCCAGTCCACGGCAACCCGTGAAATGACGCGCTCGGGATATATCAAGTAATCCTCCCGAAGAACGCCGTCCGGTCTGCATGACCGGGCGGCGCTTTTGCCAGACAATCGTTTTTCACCAAGATATTGCTACCCATTCAGAACAAGAAAAATGCCAAGCGTTTCCGCGCAACTGAAGGCGCGGTTCGGAATTGGGAGGGAGCCGCATGGCGACGCAAAATACAAAAAATCTGGCGCGGATCATGATGGCGCCGTCGGTCATTCTGCTTCTTGTGTGGATGATCGTGCCACTGTCCATGACGCTGTGGTTCTCTTTCCAGAATTACAATCTGCTGAACCCGGCCAATGTCAGCTTTGCCGGCCTGTTCAATTACCAGTATTTCTACACCGACCCGGCCTTTTTCCAGTCCATCTGGAACACGCTCGTCATCGTCGGCGGCGTTCTTCTGATCACGATTGTAGGCGGCATTGGCCTTGCGCTGTTGCTGGACCAGCCCATTTTCGGGCAGGGCATCGTGCGCATTCTCGTCATCTCGCCTTTCTTCGTCATGCCACCGGTTGCGGCTCTCGTCTGGAAGAACATGATCATGCATCCCGGCTATGGGGTGCTGGCGGACCTATCACGGTTCTTCGGGCTTCAACCGGTGGACTGGTTCTCGCAGTTTCCGCTTCTGTCCATCGTCATCATCGTCGCCTGGCAGTGGCTGCCCTTCGCAACGCTGATCCTGCTGACGGCTTTGCAGTCGCTGGATGGCGAGCAGAAGGAAGCTGCCGAAATGGATGGCGCCAGCTTCTTCAGCCGCTTCATCTATCTGACGCTGCCGCACCTGGCACGCGCCATCACCGTCGTCATTCTCATCCAGACGATCTTCCTGCTCGGCGTCTACGCGGAAATCCTCGTCACGACGAATGGTGGCCCGGGCTACGCCTCGACCAATCTCGCCTTCCTCATCTACCGCACGGCGCTGCTTGGCTATGATGTGGGTGGAGCATCCGCAGGCGGTATCATCGCCGTCATCCTTGCCAATATCGTCGCCATCTTCCTGATGCGCGCCGTCGGCAAAAACCTCGATCGATAGGAGTACGGATCATGGCTCGTAATGTCTCGACGCGCTCCAAAATCGGCTTCACCATTGTTGCCTGGGCTATAGCACTTCTGCTGTTTTTCCCGATCCTCTATGCGTTTCTCACGTCCCTGAAGACGGAGCCGGAAGCCATTGCGGGCTTCAGCCTCTGGCCATCTGGCACGTTTGAAAACTACATCACGGTCAACACGCAGAGGGATTACTTCAAGCCCTTCATGAACTCGGTCGTGCTGTCGGTCGGCTCCACCATCGTGGCACTTCTCATCGCGATCCCTGCTGCCTGGGCCATGGCCTTTTCGCCGACAAAGCGCACCAAGGATATCCTGATGTGGATGCTCTCCACCAAGATGATGCCTGCTGTCGCGGTGCTGGTGCCGATCTATCTCATCTTCCGCAATGCCGGTCTGCTCGATACCCGTATTGGCCTCACCATCATGCTCACCTTCATCAACCTGCCGATCGTGGTGTGGATGCTCTACACCTACTTCAGGGAAATTCCGGGTGAGATATTGGAAGCCGCCCGCATGGATGGCGCGTCGCTCTGGAACGAGATCGTCTATGTGCTGACGCCGATGGCGATCCCCGGCATTGCCTCGACGCTTCTTCTCAACATCATTCTGGCGTGGAACGAATCCTTCTGGACCATTCGCCTCACCACCACCAACGCCGCACCGCTGACAGCCTTCATCGCCTCCTTCTCCAGCCCGCAGGGTCTGTTCTGGGCGAAGCTGTCTGCGGCCTCGATGATGGCGATTGCGCCGATCCTCGTGCTTGGCTGGTTCTCCCAGAAACAACTCGTTCGCGGCCTGACCTTTGGCGCGGTGAAATAAGGAATAAGAAAATGGGCAGCATTTCCCTTAAAAAAGTTTCCAAGGTCTTTGGTGAAGCCAAGGTCATTCCCTCCATCGATCTCGATATTGAAGACGGCGAGTTCGTGGTCTTCGTCGGCCCGTCCGGCTGCGGCAAGTCCACGCTGCTGCGCCTCATTGCAGGCCTTGAGGATGTCACCGGCGGCCAGATCATCATCGATGGCAAGGATGTGAGCGAAAAGGCACCGGCAGAACGTGGCCTTGCCATGGTATTCCAGTCCTATGCGCTCTATCCGCATATGAGCGTGCGCAACAATATCGGCTTTCCACTGAAAATGGCCAAGCTCGACAAGGCCGTCATCGACAAGAAGGTCAATGACGCCGCAAGCGTGCTGAACCTCACCGATTATCTCGACCGTCGCCCGTCGCAACTGTCAGGCGGCCAGCGCCAGCGCGTTGCCATCGGTCGTGCCATTGTGCGTGAGCCCTCGGCGTTTCTCTTCGATGAGCCGCTGTCCAACCTAGATGCTTCGCTGCGCGGCACCATGCGGCTCGAAATCTCCGAGCTGCATAATACGCTGAAGACGACGATGATTTACGTGACCCACGATCAGGTGGAAGCCATGACCATGGCCGACAAGATCGTCGTGCTCAATCGCGGCAATATCGAGCAGGTCGGCTCGCCCATGGAGCTTTACAAGTCGCCGCGCAATCTCTTCGTTGCGGGCTTCATCGGCTCGCCGCGCATGAACTTCGTCAAGGGTGCTTATGCTGAGGCCAAGGGTGCCGATACCATCGGCGTTCGCCCGGAACATCTGCTGCTGTCCAAGGAAAGCGGCTTGTGGAAGGGCACGGTAACGGTTGCCGAACATCTGGGTTCAGATACTTTCCTCCACATCAAGGTCGATGGCATCGGCATGATTACCGCGCGTGCGGGCGGCGAGTTTGCCTGCCAGCATGGCGATACGGTTTTCCTCACGCCTGACGAGACCAAAATCCACACATTCGATAGCAAGGGCCTGGCCATATGACATGCAAACTCTCGCTCGCAACGCTTGAACAGGCAAAGGCGACGGCTGCCGTCCCGGCCTATTCCCGCAGCGATCTGTCCGCTGGCATCGTGCATTTCGGCGTCGGCAATTTCCACCGTGCCCATCAGGCCATCTATCTGGATGATCTGTTCAACACCGGTGCCGACCATGACTGGGCGATCATCGGCGCGGGCGTTCTGCCGTCCGATGCCGTCATGCGCGAAAAGCTTGAGGCCCAGGATTTCCTGACGACAGTCGTGGAGCAGGATAACAACCGCACCGGCGCACGTGTGACCGGCCCGATGGTCGATATCCTGCCGATTGGCGACACCAGCGCCATTATCGAGACCCTTGCTGATCCAAAAATCCGCATTGTCTCGATGACGATTACCGAAGGCGGCTATTTCATCGACGCCTCTGGCAAATTCAATCCGCAGCATCCGGCCATTGCCGAAGATGGCAAGAACCCGACTGCG
The DNA here is from genome assembly GCF_001423445.1 of Rhizobium sp. Leaf311. Classification (NCBI taxonomy): domain Bacteria; kingdom Pseudomonadati; phylum Pseudomonadota; class Alphaproteobacteria; order Hyphomicrobiales; family Rhizobiaceae; genus Rhizobium; species Rhizobium sp. Leaf311. The sequence goes on from NZ_LMNZ01000001.1 coordinate 116,024, forward strand.
CCAAAGACCGTCTTCGGCCTCATCGTTGCTGGTCTCAAAGCCCGCAAGGACAAGGGCATCCAGCCCTTCACCGTCATGTCCTGCGATAATATTCCGCATAACGGCAAGGTCACCAAGAACGCCGTTGTCGGCGTGGCGGCACTGTCTGATCCTGCCTTTGCTACATGGATCAGTGAAAACGTTGCCTTCCCCAATTCCATGGTGGACCGCATCACGCCAGCCACCGGTCAGCGCGAACGCGATATCGCCCGCGATGATTTCGGCATCGATGACAACTGGCCTGTCTTCTGCGAAGAGTTCAAGCAGTGGGTCATGGAAGACAATTTCCCGGCTGGCCGTCCGGCGCTGGAAAAAGTTGGCGTTCAGTTCGTGCCCGAAGTTGCCCCCTATGAGCATATGAAGATCCGCATCCTGAATGGCGGCCATGCGGCAATTGCCTATCCCGCAGCTCTTCTCGATATCCACTTCGTGCATGAGGCGATGGAGCATCCGCTCATCCGCGCTTTCCTCGCCAAGCTGGAGAAGGAAGAGATCATCCCGATCATTCCGCCGGTGCCCAATACCGACCTCAACGAATATTTCGACCTGATCGAGCGGCGCTTCCTCAATCCGAAGATTGGCGATACGATCCCTCGTCTTGCGCAGGATGGCTCCAACCGCCAGCCGAAATTCATCCTGCCGTCTACGGCGGATCGTCTGGAAAAGGGCGATGATATCGTCGGTCTCTCGCTGGTCTCTGCGCTCTGGTGCCGCTATTTTGCAGGCACATCCGATAGCGGCGCGCAGATCGTCTTCAATGACGCGAGCGCCGAGCGCCTGCAGGCCGCAGCTATCAAGGCCAAGGATGATCCGATGGCGTTTCTGGCGCTCACCGATATCTTCGGAGACGTCGCCAAGTCGGAACTGTTCCAGAAACGCTTCGCCCATGCCTTGAAGACGCTGTGGGAGAAGGGTACCGCTGAGACGCTTGAACTTTACCTGCAAAACAAACTCGTCAGCTGACGAAAAGAGATGGGCCATGCAAACCGGGAACGCGCCTCTGCTGATCTTTGATTGCGACGGCGTTCTCGTGGATAGCGAGCCGGTTTCGATTGCTGTTCTGATCGACATGGTGGCCCATCAGGGCGTCGAGATCACCGAGGAAGAAGCCTATCAGCGCTTCCTCGGTCGCAGCGTCGCCAGCATGACGGCGACGCTGTGGGAAGAATACGGCATCGAAACCGATATCGATTTTCTCGAGCATATGCGCAGCGTCCTTTTCGAACGCTTCCGGCAAGAGCTGAAAGCCATCACCGGCATCGCAGATACGCTCGACCAACTGCCAGCCGCCCGCTGCGTTGCATCCTCCAGCCAGCCGGAGCGTATCCGTTATTCGCTGGGGCTGACGGGACTTCTGGAGAGGTTCGAGCCGCATATCTTCAGCGCCACGATGGTTACGCATGGCAAGCCCGCGCCCGATCTCTTCCTCCATGCCGCACGGCAGATGCAGGCCGACCCTGGCGATTGCATCGTGATCGAAGACAGTCCTGCGGGCATCGCTGCGGCGAAGGCCGCGGGAATGCGGGTCTTTGCCTTTACCGGTGGCTCTCACGCGCGGTTCCCGGCATTTCGTGATCATATCGCCAGCCTTGAGCCGGATCTGGTGTTTGACGCCATGCCGGATTTGGTCCACCTTGTGGCCGATCAAACTGCGCGAAATTAGTGGCTGCGGGGTCTGTGCACCCTTGCTGAGTGGCTGCGACCGAGGGATGGGAATTTAGCTTCATGCGTGAATATCTTGTTGCTGTCGATGTCGGCACGGGCAGCGCGCGGGCTGGCGTTTTCGATGCATCCGGCGGTCTCATTGCGCGTGCAACCCATCCCATTGTCATGCAGCGTCCAAAAGAGAACCACGCAGAGCATGATTCCGCCGATATCTGGAACGCCGTCTGTGTAGTCGTCCGCCGTGCCGTTGCGGATGCCGCTATTGGCGCTGCGTCGGTCGCAGCAATCGGGTTCGATGCGACCTGTTCGCTGGTCGTGCGCGGACCTCAGGGCCAGCAGGTCAGCGTGTCCACCACCGGCCAGGAGCGGTTCGATACGATTGTCTGGCTCGATCATCGCGCCATAGCACAGGCCGATTTTCTCACCGTATCGCGCCATCCGGTGCTGGATTTCGCCGGTGGCTCGATCTCGCCGGAAATGCAGATGCCAAAGTTGATGTGGCTGAAGAAGAACCTGCCTGAAAGCTGGGCGAAGGCAGGCTATTTCTTCGATCTGGCCGATTTCCTGACATGGAAGGCCAGCGGCAGTGCGAAGCGGTCCAACTGCACGCTCACCGCCAAGTGGAATTTTCTGGCGCATGAAACGCCGGGCTGGAGCCAGGATTATCTGGAGCTTGCCGGTGTCGAAGACTTGCTTGCACGTGGCGGCCTGCCCGCATCGACGGTGGCGCCGGGTAAAAGTGTTGGCAAGCTTTCCCCGCAGGCAGCGGAAGAGCTTGGGCTCGATACCGGCTGCGAGGTGGCAGCAGGCATGATCGATGCCTATGCCGGTGCGCTCGGCGCGCTTGGCGGCAGCCTGCAATCGGATGTCGGCAGCAATGTCGCGCTGATTGCCGGAACCTCCAGTTGCCTTGTCACGCTCACGCCCAAGCTGATGCCCGGCCACAGCCTGTGGGGTCCCTATTGGCAGGCCGTTCTTCCAGGCCACTGGCTGGTGGAAGGCGGGCAATCGGCCACCGGCGCGCTTCTGGATCATGTGGTGCGGATGCACGCCGCAGGTGGCGATCCAACCTCCGCCCTGCATCAAAGGATCGTGGAGCGTGTCCAGCATCTTCGCCGTTGCGAAGGGGAGGGCTTTGCCGATCATCTGCATGTCCTGCCCGATTTCCACGGCAACCGTTCCCCGCTTGCAGATCCGCACGCGCGCGGTGTGGTGAGCGGGCTGACGCTCGATACGTCATTCGACAGTCTCTGCCGGCTGTACTGGCGCACTGCCGTGTCCATTGCGCTCGGCGCGCGCCATGTGCTCGATGCCATGCAAGGTTTCGGTTACGGGGTGGACACGCTGCATGTAACCGGCGGCCATGTGCATAATCCATTGCTGATGGAGCTTTATGCCGACGTAACCGGCAAGCGCATCATCGTGCCGGCGACCGCCGATGCGGTGCTTCTCGGCACAGCCATGACTGCTGCAAGCGCTGGCGGTGTTCATGATGGGCTGGCCGCCGCCGGTGCGGCCATGTATCCGGGCGGGGAGGAAAAGCAGTCCAGCGGGGCAGACAGGCAACGTTATGATCGCGACTATCGTCGCTTTCTTGCCATGTACCGGCACAGGGAAGAACTGGAAAAAATCTGATTTGGCGTCTGGAGCGGCAGCAGCCGCTCCATGGAGGTTGTAAACCTGTTATGATCAGGCGTTCAGTGTGCGCTGAATATCGCCGATGCGGCGGTTGCGGTCGCGGCGGTTGCTCTCACCCTTTTGCGAAAGGGAATGCAGCATGAATTCGGTAATTGCCACCAGCTGCAACATGCTGTGCCCGCCATTCTGGCCAAGCGGAATGGTCAGGCAGATATCGGCACTGTCCGGGCCCCATTCGTAAAAGCGGGTGGTGATCAGGACGGTCTTGTAACCCGCCTTCATCGCCATCTTCCCCAGCTTCTGCAGGGCTGCGAGATTGCCGCCGCAATCCATCAGCACCAGCAGCGTGCCTTCGGCAGGCTCGTCCATCAGGGCGATGTAGCTCGAGCCATCGTGATGCAGATAATGCACATGTTCCCGGCTTTCGAGAAGCTTGGTGTAGAAGTAACGGCAGATACCGAACCCTTCCGCGGAGGAGGCGACAAAGACCTCTCTGCTCTCCGTGATGTTGCTCAGTGCTGTTTTCCAAACCGACTGCCCCGCCAGATCGTAGACGGCCTGCACAGCCTGGATCTGCTGAAGCATCAAGGAAGAAAGCGGTGTCTGCGGTGCTTCCTGGGCTGTCGCCGGTGCCGGCTCGGTACGATGAGACTCATCGCGCAGATGTTCGCGAATGTCGCTCAATTGCCGGTATCCGAGAGACCGGAGAAAACGGCCGACTGTCATCGGGCTCAAATTCAGCTTTTCCGCGAGAGTCGCGGCTGTTTCAAATGGCAATTCGGCCAGATGTTCGATCAGATACTTCGCAATCCGTCGTTCCGACGGTGTGCCGGTCTTCAGCGAACGGGTAAGATCAATCAACAACTTTTCCAACGACGCCTCGTTATTTTTCTCTTTAGCGGACGATGGTTGTAAAACGAGATATCTCGCAGCCAATCGTTTCGGCTAGTTTGTCCTTCAGGCGAAGCGTCATCTCGTAAACCCCCGCTTCGAGAACATACGACTTTTTGCCTGTTTGTTTTTATAGTTTAGCGGTCACTTTTCTTCAAGCGCAAAATAACAGGACGCCATTTTTCTTTCGCGGATGGGTCGCGATTATTGTTTAAGGGGGTGCAAGTGCCTATTTTTCGTGCGGCGGAAGTCCTCTCCAGGGATTTTCGAAATCCCTTACAATGGAGGCAATTTGATGATTTTTGACGCCGCTCGACGTGCTTTCGGCAACCTTTTTGCCGCCGAATCACGGTCGGTTCTGTGGAAGTCGTTGGGGCTGACGATTCTGGTGCTGATCGGCCTGTGGTTCTCTATCCGTGCCGTCTTCATATGGCTGGCATTGCCGTGGTTTGATTCGCTGTTTCCTGGGATGCCGGAATGGGCGGGATGGATGAGCTTCGTGTTCGCCATTCTGGCGGGAATAGGCCTTGCGCTGGCGCTTGCCCTTCTCATTTCGCCGGTCACCGCCATCATTGCCAGCCTGTTTCTGGATGATGTGGCGGAGGTCATCGAGAAGAATGACTATCCCAACGACAGGCCCGGCACCGCCATGCCCCTGCGCGAGGCCATTCCGTCATCGCTGAAGTTCTTTGGCGTCGTCATTGTCGGCAACTGCGTGGCCCTGCTGCTGCTCCTCGTTCCCGGCGTCAATCTCATCGCGTTTTTTCTGGTCAACGGCTATCTGCTGGGTCGCGAGTTCTTCGAATTTGCAGCGATGCGGTTTCGCACGCCCGCAGATGCGCGCGCCTTCCGCTCCAAGCACGGCACAACTGTCTTCATGGCCGGTCTTGTGATTGCCGCCTTCCTCGCCGTGCCGTTCCTCAACCTGCTCACACCGCTGTTTGCGGCATCGTTGATGGTGCATCTGCACAAGTCGGTTTCGGCGCGCGACCCGTCATTCTCCAATCAGCTGAGCCGGTAGTTCCATCAGTGGCGCCGGGATGTCGCAGGTCTTTTCCGGCGATTTGCACAGATCGGCAATCACGCAACGCTCGCATTCCGGCTTGCGCGCCTTGCAACAGTACCGGCCATGCAGGATCAGCCAGTGGTGCGCGTGGAAAAGATACTCATCGGGAATGATCTTCACCAGCCGGTCCTCCACCTCATCGGGGGTCTTGCCCGGTGCAAGGCGAAGCCTGTTGGCGATACGAAAGACGTGCGTGTCGACAGCAAGCGTCGGAATGCCGAAGGCCATGGACATCACCACATTGGCGGTCTTGCGGCCAACACCGGGCAGCATTATCAGCTCTTCGCGCGAGCGTGGTACTTCGCCGCCAAAGCTGTCGATCAGCATCTGCGACAGCGCCATCACGTTCTTGGCCTTGTTGCGGTAAAGGCCGATGGTCTTGATGTGTTCGATGAGCTTTTCCTCGCCCAGATCAAGCATTTTCTGCGGCGTATCTGCTACGGCAAACAGGCCGCGTGTTGCCCTGTTGACGCCCACATCCGTTGCCTGCGCCGATAGGGCCACGGCCACGACCAGCGTAAACGGATTGGAGTGCTCCAGTTCGCCCTTGGGTTCCGGCCGCTGAACGGAAAAGCGCCGGAACATTTCCTTAAGCTGGTCCTTCGAATAGATCGTGCGTGTCCGCACAGGCTTGCGGGCAGACATTGAATTTGACTTTTTCAACGTTTGGGCGCTGGATCGTGTCTTGATATTTGTCATAGTCTGATGTCAGCTTTTTGTTTCGCACGGAACGACCGAGCCCAGTCTCACGCCGTTCGCTCCGATGCCCATCGAGGACGGCAAGGTGGACAGCATAAACGAGCAGCCGGTTTTTGCAGCGGAACTTGTTCCTCATCGCTCCCTCGGACGCAAGGGCTTTCGCGTTCTTCTGGCGCTTTCGGGCGCCGTCTGCCTGTTTTACGGAATCTTCTTCACCGTCACCGGTGCCTGGCCCATCGGCCTGTTTCTGGGGGCGGACTTCCTGCTGCTCTATATCGCCTTTCGCGCCAATTACCGGGCGGCAAAGGCGCGGGAAGAGGTGTTTGTGTCACGCACCAGCCTTTCCATTCGCAAGTTTTCTCCGGCAGGCCGCATGGTCGAGCATCGGTTCAATCCGTTCTGGGCCCGCTTTCGCGTCAACCGGCATGAGGAGATCGGCATTTTGTCCATGCATGTCTCGGGCGAGGGGCGCATGACGGATGTCGGCTCCTTTCTCAACCCGGATGACAGGGAAAGCTTTGCAAAAGCCTTTCGCGGTGCGCTCGCCACGGTCCGGCGTTGAATCTGGTCGCCCGGGCAAGAAACGGGTGGCGATGGACAGGCCCGCGTGGTTTTCTCCGCAGCCAAGGAGATACGCCATGAACGCCAATATCATGCTGAAGGAAGACATCACCCCTGTTGGATCGGATTACGAGACGGTGCGCCGGGTGATCGAGATCATGACGACAGACTATCGCGATCAGCCTTCGCTTGACGCAATCGCCGCCCGGCTCTCCCAATCTCCCACACAGTTGCAGAAGACATTCACCCGCTGGGCGGGCCTGTCGCCCAAGGCTTTCCTGCAGGCGGTCACGCTTGATCATGCCAAGCGGTTGCTGCGGGAAGAAAGCCTGCCGCTGCTCGAAACCTCCATCGAGGTCGGCATGTCGGGGCCGGGCCGGTTGCATGATCTTTTCGTCACCCATGAGGCGATGTCGCCGGGCGAGTGGAAGGCCAAGGGCTCGGGTCTGCGCATCCGCTACGCTTTCCACCCATCGCCCTTCGGGCTGGCTCTCATCATGATCACGGATCGGGGGCTCGCGGGTTGCGCCTTTAGCGATGAAGGTGGCGAGACGGCCTGTTTTGAGGATATGGCCCGGCGCTGGCCCAATGCCTGCTATGTGGAGGACAGTGCGGCGACGGCGCCCTATGCCTCGCGCATTTTCGATTCCGGCCAGTGGAAAAGCGAACAGCCGCTGCGCGTCGTCCTGCTCGGCACCGATTTTCAGGTGCGGGTGTGGCAGAGCCTGCTCAAGATACCGCTCGGCAGGGCCGTGACCTATTCCCATGTGGCCAAGGATATCGGCCAGCCAACCGCGTCGCGCGCCGTGGGCGCTGCCATCGGCGCCAACCCCATCTCCTTCGTCGTTCCCTGCCACCGCGCCGTCGGCAAAAGCGGCGCATTGACGGGCTATCACTGGGGCCTGACCCGCAAGCGTGCTATGCTGGGATGGGAGACGGGCAAGATCTGACCATGTCCAAGGGGCGGGTTTTCGGCCCCTTGCGCTGGAGACGCCGCGTCTCGTTATTGTGTTGCGCCTGAGGCAAGGTCCAGCAACGCCCGCGCTGCCGCCTCATCGGTAATCAACGTGTTGCAGCCGATCCGCTTGATGGTGGCACGTATCGCAATCGCACGGTGGGCACCGCCGGAGGCCAGCACGATGTGTTTTGCCTTTTTCAGCGTATCGAGACCGATGGCCATGGCGCGCCCGTTGATGGGATGATCGACGGAGCGGCCTTCGGCATCGATGAAGTTGAACATGGTGTCGCAGACGCAGCCTGCGCTCACCAGTTCCGCATGGGTTTCCCTTGAAATGAAGCCTTCCGAAAGGGACGTGGAGTGGGGGCCGATATCGCCGCAGCTGACGATCGCAAGGTCGAGGTTCTCAGCCAGCTCGAACAGGGTGTTGAGGCCGCATTTTTCAATGAGCGCGCGGCGCGTCTCTTCCGAATCCACCAGAAGCGGTGCCAGAAACATGTAGCATTCTGCCCCAAGCGCGCTTGCCAGCCGCCATGTATAATCCAGCGGGTTGGTCTGGTGGACCGCAACGATCCCGCCCAGCAGCGAGACGACCTTGCAGTTTTCCCGGCGCGGCGGGCGAAAGCTGGAGAGGGAGGCCGTCATGGTGCGGCCCCAGCCGACACCGATTGTGGCATTGTCTGGCACGGCTTCGGACAGGAACTGCCCAAGCGCCAGGCCAACGGCCTTGGCTATGTCTTGTGCATTGGCGGAGGCCGAAGGAATGATGATGGCCTCGTCCAGCCCATAGGCGCCTTCGAGCTTTATCGCCAGCTCGACCAGATCCTCAATGCCTTCGTTGATCCAGATCTGCACCTCGGACCGCTTCATCGCCTCGTCCAGAAGGCGGATGACGGTGGAACGGCTGATCCCGAGTTTCTCCGCAACATCCTTCTGCGTCATGCCCTGGTTATAATAGAGCCAGGCCGCTCTCAGGCGCAGTGATGCAGCCTCGGAATAGGACGTATGGGTGTCTCTTCGCAGTTTTGCCACTGTTTTCGCCATCATCTGTTGTGCTGCGAGTATGGCCGCTGTGAAACTTATGTCAATTGGATTGCGCAAATGTCTTGACTTTACATTTTGCAGCGCGCGATACTCGGCCATCAAAAGCAACCGGTTTCGCCCTGAGCAAGCAAATGGAACGGAAGCCGGCGCAAGCAGTTTTCAAGAGATCACGAGGATCACACGGCATGACGTCCAAACTTGACCAACTTCGCAAAATCACGACTGTTGTTGCCGATACGGGTGACATCGAGGCGGTCGCTCGCCTCAAGCCAGTTGATTGCACCACCAATCCCTCCATCGTTCTAAAAGCGCTCGGCACGCCGATGTTTGCCGATGCCGTCAAGGAAGCGGTGACATGGGGCAAGAAGCAGGGTGGCCAGTCCGATGCCGTCGTCGGCGCTGTAGCAGACCGTCTCGCCATTTCGGTTGGCGCTGCCCTGGTCGATCTCGTGCCCGGCCGCGTGTCGACGGAAGTCGATGCCGACCTTTCCTTCGATACCAAGGCATCGATTGAAAAGGCACATCAGATCATTGCCGGTTACAAGGAGCGCGGCATCGAGCGCGATCGCATCCTCATCAAGCTTGCGTCGACATGGGAAGGCATAAAGGCCGCCGAAGCGTTGCAGGCAGAAGGCATCGATTGCAATCTGACACTGCTCTTCTCGCAGGCGCAGGCGATCGCATGTGCCGAAGCCAAGGCCTTCCTCATCTCGCCCTTCGTTGGCCGTATTCTTGACTGGTACAAGAAGTCGACCGGTGAAAACTACACCGCAGAGACCGATCCGGGCGTCGTTTCCGTGCGCAAGATCTACAACTACTACAAGGCCAATGGCATCCAGACTGTGGTGATGGGCGCATCCTTCCGCAATGCTGGCGAGATCGAGGCGCTGGCCGGTTGCGACCGCCTGACCATCAGCCCGGCTCTTTTGGAAGAACTGGACAAGGACACCGGCACGCTGGAGCGCAAGCTGTCTGCTGACGATGCCAAGGCCGAGCCTTTGCAGTCGCTGGATGAAAAGGCGTTCCGCTGGCACCTGAACGAAGACGCGATGGCCACGGAAAAGCTTTCCGAAGGCATCCGCCAGTTCGCCAAGGATCTCGAATCCCTGCGCGGCATTGTCCGCAAGGAACTCAGCGCCGCAGCGGCCTGAAATAATTCTGGAACCTTTGCGGGATTTGCCCGTTATTGAAGTATAATATCTCCAGTCTTGAAAAGCGCGATCGGTCCCCTGCCGGTCGCGTTTTTCATTGTCCGGCTGCAATTTCCGAAATCTTGGCTGCGGCTTTGCGGATCAGAATGACGCAGTCCTCAGCACTTGGAGCCTTGCTGTTCATCGGCGTGATGTAAGGGCATGTGATGGCGGCAAGCGCCGTTCCGTCTACTGTCAGAACAGGTGCAGAGATGTTGCGCACACCAGCGGTCTGAAGGCTGTTCATGCTCTCATAGCCATTGTCCCGCACCTCATCCAGCCGCTCGATCAGCCCTTCAGGCACGCCGTCCTCGTTGCCACCGCGCAGCTGCTCTGCAATCATTCTGTCGCGCTGGGCGTCGTTTTGAAATGCCAGAAGAACGTGTCCGGAACCGGTGTTGAACAGGCTCATCTGCGCGCCAACGCGAATGGAAAGCGCCCAGTAGGTGGATGAGTCCTGCTGGGCGATCACCACAACCGAACCGCGGTCATAGACCGCCAGATGGCAGGCCTGCCCGGCTTTGTTGGCGAAATCCCGCATGACGGGGGCTGCAAAGGAAACCAGCCGGCGCAGCGGCGCGTGGAAATGGGCAAGACCGAAGAGTTTGAGCGTCAGGAAGAAGCGGTCTCCGTCCTGCCGCTGGACATAGCCGCGACGCACCAGCCGGTCCAGCATTCGGTAAAACTCGTTCGGGCTTTTGCCGATGGCCTTGGCAATCTCCACCTGCGTCAACCCGCCATCGGTGCTGGCCAGAAGCTCAAGAATGTCGAGGCCCTTGTCGAGCGCCGGTGCTCGGTACTTCTCGCTGTCTTCTTCACTCATTGCGTCTCTTTACCGCTGGCTGTCAGCCGCGCCCCGATGGGGCTGGCCAAGTTGACTTGACGTTATATAAATACACTGTTTACATATGAATTGTCGATCTACATTCGATTTATATGCGCGCCAGCGCGGGAGGAGCATAGCATGAGCCAGGATTTCAGCGGCCAGACGGTCGTCATTACGGCGGCAGGGCAGGGGATTGGCCGCGCGACGGCGGAACGCTTCATCGGGCTTGGCGCAAGGGTTATCGCCACGGACATCAATGAAGCGGCACTGGCGACGCTGAGCGGTGCTGAAACGCGCGTTCTCAATGTTCTCGATGGTGCGGCTGTTTCAGCGCTCGCCGCCGAAATCGGGCGGGCGGATGTTCTTTTCAATTGCGCGGGCTTCGTCCATGCGGGCACCATTCTGGACTGCGAGGAAAAGGACTGGGATTTCTCTTTCGACCTGAATGCGAAGGCCATGTACCGCACTTGCCGCGCGTTTTTGCCTGCCATGCTGGAAAAGGGCAAAGGCGCCATCGTCAACATGTCCTCGGTCGCATCCAGCGTCAAAGGCGTGCCAAACCGCTTTGCCTACACCGCGTCAAAGGCAGCCGTCATTGGCCTGACGAAGTCTATCGCGGCGGATTTCGTGACCAAGGGCATTCGCTGCAATGCCATCTGCCCCGGCACGGTCGATAGTCCGTCCCTGCATGAACGTCTGCGGGCAAAGGGAAATTATGAGCAGGCGCTGGCGGATTTCATCGCCCGTCAGCCCATGGGCCGCATCGCCAAGCCGGAGGAAGTCGCGGCCCTCGTCACCTATCTCGCGTCAGACGAAGCGGGCTTTACCACCGGCCAGATTCACGTCATCGACGGTGGCTGGACGGCATAGCGCCGCCTTTCGAGCATCCAGACAAGACAACGAAAAACGGCGGGCCTTGCGGACCGCCGTCTTTGTTACGTCTGTTGATTAGAGGATCGCCTGGCCTGCCATCAGTGCAAGCACGAGGAAGATCAGGAACACGACCACGGCGATGAAGAACAGAATCCGTGCGATGCCGGCAGTCGCTGCCGAAATGCCCGTAAAGCCGAATACACCGGCAATCAGTGAGATAACGAAGAATATAAGAGCCCACTTCAACATGGCCGGTCCTCTTTCTGATCAATTGGTGCGGTCGAGCGCCCACGCAATCGACCTGCACCTATTGACGCGAAACGGTGCCAGCTAGTTCCGAACTTTGTGAAATAATCTTTTCAATCGCGCGCAATTGGCTTTCAAGCCGTGCCTTGGGCCTTGTCGGTGGCTTTGGCTTGCAGCGTGGTGCGGATGAAGGCGAGGATGAAGAACAGGGTCATGATCAGAACGATGGTCGGCGCAGGCGCGCTGTCGATCAGGAAACTTGCCCATATGCCGGTGATGGATGCGATGACGGCAACGCCAATGGCGACCAGCATCATGCTGGAAAAACGACGGGTCAGCAGAAAGGCAATGGCACCGGGTGCCACCAGCATCGCTACTGATAAAATGATGCCGATGGCCTGCAGCGCGCCCACCACCGTCAGGGACAGCACGGCCAGGAGGCCGTAATGCAGAAGGCGCACCGGCAGGCCGATGGCTTTTGCGTGCTGCGCATCGAAGGCATGGACCAGCAGATCCTTGCGCAGCACCACCAGAAAAGCCGTGGCGGCGAGCGCAATCAGGCCGGTTTCCACGATGTCGCCCAGGGCCACGCCAAGCATGTCGCCAAACAGGATGTGGTCCAGATGCACATCGCTCTGCACCTTGACGTAAAGCACCAGCCCCAACCCGAACATGCCGGAAAAGACAATGCCGAGAACCGTGTCTTCCTTGATGCGGCTATTTTCTTTCAGGAACCCTGTTGCCAGCGCACAGATCATTCCCGCCACAAATGCGCCGATGGAGAAGGGAATGCCGATGATATAGGCGATGACAACGCCCGGCAGCACGGCATGGGAAACCGCGTCTCCCATCAGCGACCAGCCCTTCAGCACCAGCAGACAGGACAGCATGGCCATGGGAACGGCAATCATCAGCGTGATGATGAAAGCATATTGCATGAAGGGAAGCTGGAACGGCAGAATTGCCAGTTGCATGTTTTCGCTCATGGCGCGGTCTCCAGCGCCGCCTTCGCCTTGGCGCGTGAAGCGAGGTAGCCGTGCTTGGGCGCAAAGATGAAGGCGGTGAGGAAGATCAGGGTCTGCAGCACGACAATGATGCCGCCGGTTGCGCCATCGAGGAAATAGCTGAGATAAGCGCCGGTGAAACTGGTCGCCGCGCCGATGCCGAAACTCATGCCGATCAGCCGCTCGAAACGGTCCGTCAGGAGATAGGCGGTCGCGCCGGGGGTAACGACCATCGCAACCACCAGAAACGCGCCAACCGTCTGCAACGCAGCGACGGTGGACGCCGCCAGAAGCGTGAAGAAGATGATTTTCAGCAGCTCCGGGTTCAGCCCCACCGTGCGGGCGTGGTTTTCATCGAAGAACACCACCATGAAGTCCCGCCATTTCAGCGAGAGGACAGCCAGGCTGATGCCGCCGATCAGCGCCAGTTGCAGCGTGTCCTCAGGCGTAATCGCCAGAATGTTTCCAAGGACGATGGTCTGGATGTTGATGGAGGTGGGCGACAGCGACACCATGAACAGGCCAAGGCCGAAGAAGGAAGTGAAGATCAGGCCGATGATCGCATCTTCCTTCAGCCGTGTCTTCTGGTTGAGGAACAGCATGGATCCCGCCGCCAGTCCGCCGGAAATGAAGGCTCCCAGTGAGAAGGGCAGGCCCAGCATATAGGCACCGGCAACGCCGGGCACGATGGCATGGGACAGGGCATCGCCGATCAGAGACCAGCCTTTCAGCATGAGATAGGCAGACAGAAAGCCGCAGACGCCGCCCACAAGCGCGCTCACCCATATGGCGTTCAGCATGTAGGAATAGGTGAAGGGCTCAAGCAGGGTATCAATCATGGCCCTTGTCTTTCAGCGTCTTTTTGGCCTTCGCGCTCTTGTCGTAAATCACGAAGGGCCGCTCGTCATCGGTAATGACCTTTACCCGCCGCGGGTCGGCATCGTCGTGCAGATCGGCCCCGCCAAGAATGAAGTGGCGCAGGCTTCCACCGAATGCCTTTTGCAGATTGTCTTCGGTAAAGGTCTTTTCGGTCTTGCCGGCAGCAATCACGGTTCCCTTTACGAAAACGGTGCGGTCGCAGAAATCCGGCACGCTGCCGAGATTATGGGTGGAAACCAGCATCACGCGCCCTTCGTCACGCAATGCCTTCAACAGCGCCACGATCTGCTCTTCGGTGTTGACATCAACGCCGGTGAACGGCTCATCGAGAAGAATGACCTGGCCTTCCTGCGCCAGTGCCCGCGCCAGAAACACCCGCTTTTTCTGCCCACCGGAGAGTTCGCCGATCTGGCGCTTGCGGTACTCCACCATGTTGACGCGTGCCAGCGCCTCATCCACCATCTGGTGGTCGCGTCTGGAGGGAATGCGCAGAAAATTCATGTGGCCGTAGCGGCCCATCATGACCACGTCTTCCACCAGCACGGGGAAGCTCCAGTCCACTTCCTCCGCCTGCGGAACATAGGCAACGAGGTTCTTGCGCAAGGCTTCGCGGGCTGGCATGTCAAAGATGGAAACGGTGCCGGCGGCAAGCGGTACGAAGCCCATGATCGCCTTGAAGATCGTGGATTTTCCCGCGCCATTGACGCCCACAAGTGCTGTGATGGTGCCGCGAGGGATGGAGAAGCTGGCGTTGCGGAGCGCCGTGTGGCCATTGCGATAGGTAACTGTCACATCCGCAACCGTCAGTCCCGTTTCGCTTCCCTTGCGTTTTCCCATCATCATTTGGAAAGGCCTTTCACAACGGTCTGCGTGGTTACGCGCAAAAGGTCGAGATAGGTCGGGACAGGCCCATCCGCCTCGCTCAGCGAATCCACGTAGAGGATGCCGCCATAGGCCGCACCCGTTTCCTTCGCCACCTGCTTTGCCGGGTCCGGGGAAACCGTGCTCTCACTGAAAATCACATGAATGTTGTTTGCGCGCATGGCGTCGATGACACCGCGCACCTGCTGCGGCGTGCCCTGGCTGTCGGCATTGACCGGCCAGAGAAACAGTTCCTTCAGCCCGAAATCGCGGGCGAGGTAGGAAAAGGCGCCTTCGCTCGTCACCAGCCACCGCTTTGCCTCGGGCAGCGCCGCAATGGCATCGCGCATGGGCTGGATTTCGCTTCTGATCTTGTCGGAATAGGCCTTGGCATTGGCAGCGTAGAGCGCCGCATGGTCAGGATCGATCTGGGTCAGGCCCTTTCTGATGTTCTCGACGTAGATCAAGGCATTGTCGGGCGACATCCAGGCATGGGGGTTGGGTTTCCCCTGATAGGCCCCGCCGCTGATCGATATTGGCTGAACGCCATCGCTGACGGTCACGTTCGGAACGTCCGCAAGGTTTGCCAGAAACTTCTGGAACCACAATTCAAGGTTGAGTCCGTTCCACAGAACGAGATTGGCATTGCGGGCCTTGAGGATGTCGCGCGGCGTTGGCTGGTAATTGTGAATTTCCGCACCGGGCTTGGTGATGCTTTCCACATCTGCGGCATCACCTGCAACGTTGCGGGCCATATCGGCGATGATGGTAAAGGTGGTGACGACCTTTGGCTTGTAGCTTGCCGCAGCCGCAAATGGCAGAAAAACCGTTGCAATACAGAGGAAAAGCCGAAGCGCCATTGATGTCATAGGCCTATAAAACTCCTAATGCGATTAATTCGCAATATCAATTTGGGAATTTTGTCGGGCATTGTCAATGATATTGCAAATCATTCGCAATAATCGCGTCGATCGCTTGTCCAAGTCTTTTTTTCTCGGAATCCAAAAATGGTCCAACCGAAGGGCCAGATTTGTATGTGAGTTAAATCTTCTTCAATGAGAACACGTCAGAATTGATGACTGCACGGAAGCAGCATTGCTGCCCCGCGCTATATCGTTTCGCAGTTCGCTGCTTTGGCGATCCGCAGATGATGGGCATTGAACGGGGTAGTGAATGTCGGGACGTTCGACGTGAAAGCAGTGTTCAAGAGAATACGGTTTTCTCGAAAGTTCGTATTGATAAGTGGCGGGATCCTCCTTCTTGGCGGAGCGTCCGGCGTTGCCGCCGTTTTTGTGGGCAAGGAACGTCTGTTTGGCCCTGCCGAAGCGTCGATCAATGGCCTCGAATGTCAGATGGTGCAGACCGTCAATATCCGGAAAAACGGCGCAGTCTGGGTGCGCAAGTTCATTCGCACCGAAGGCGGAGATGGCACGGAGCGTGTCAGGACCGCGCTGCGCGTTGCCAAGGCCGTTTACGACAAGCAGAAGCCGGATCTCGTTCAGGTCTCTGTGCTCGACAAAAACGGACCGACCATGCGCGCAGACATGCGCGGACGCGCAATCGCAGCACAGGTCGTCTATATCGCTGACGTGAAGAAGCTGCCGGAAGACGCCGATGCCAAGTCCTATTCCGCCTATTATTACGATGGCGATCCGAATGGCGAAGGGCTTTTCTACGGTTTGAGGATCGATCTTCCGCTGGAAGATACCGAACATCTTTCCGCCAGCCTCAATGATTTCTCAGACTGTGTCGAACCGGTGGTCGAAACGCCATCCGATGGTCATGGCACTGCGGCGGACGGACACGGAAAGGCGGGCGACGGCCATGGTGAAACCAAGAGCGATGGCCATGGAGACGGCGGCGGTCACGGCGAAAAGGCGCCTGCGGGTGACCATGGAGAGGCCGCGCCTGAATCCGCCCATGGCGAAACCCCTGCCGCCCATGGCGATCATCCAGCGCCTGACGATCCCGGCCTCGTAACCTCTACCCCGGAGCAGGACAATGTCAGCATTTTCAGCTTCGCTTACATCAAGTCGTTGATCTTCGGGAAAGGCTCGACCACGGCGGTCGCCGCGGAGCAACATCAACCGCCTGCCGAAGAGCCAGCGGCTGCTCATGGAGAGGCTGCGGCAGAAGGCGATGCAGCGGCGCAACACGCGCCAGCCGCGCCTGCGCCAGAACATTGATCGCCGTCCGTCGGCGTTAAACGCTATCCCTCACACCCGTCCTCGCCGCAGCCACCCACCCGTTTGCCGGAGACAAAAAAGCCGAAGGCTTTGCGGCCTCCGGCTTTGAAATCAAGATGATCGTGGTCTGATCAGTCCGCCTTCTGACGACGGGCCGGGAAGAGGATGACGTCGCGGATGGACGGCGCGTTGGTCAGCAGCATCACCAGACGGTCGACGCCGATGCCGAGGCCACCGGCTGGCGGCATTCCCTGGTCGATGGCGTCGAGGAACTCGTCGTCCAGTTGCTTGTCCTTTTCGCCACGGGCGTGGGCCTGTTCCAGCTGCTCCACCATGCGGCGGCGCTGTTCTTCCGGATCGTTCAACTCGGAAAACGCATTGCCGACTTCCCAGGCGTTGCAATAGCTTTCGAAACGCTCGACCAGACGTGGTTCGCCCGGAACTTCCTTGGCAAAGGGCGAAATGTCCTTCGGGAAATGCGTGACGTGGCTCGGCTGGATCAGCGTGCCCTCGACCTTTTCTTCAAAGATGAAAGCGAGGCATTCGCCCCATGTCCAGTCCTTCTCGACTTCGAAACCGGCAGCCTTTGCAGCAGCGCGAGCCTCTTCGTCGGTCTTGATGGACAGGAAGTCGATGCCCGTCGCTTCCTTCACGGCGTCAGGCATCGGCACGCGCTTGAACGGACCCTTGAAGGAAATCGTCTTGCCCTGGAATTCCAGTTCCGTCGTACCATGGATGGCAATGGCCAGCGTCTCGAACATGCGCTCGACCAGACCCATGATGTCTTCGTAGTCGGCATAGGCCCAGTAGCATTCCAGCATGGTGAATTCCGGATTGTGCCGGGTGGAAACACCTTCATTGCGGAAATTGCGGTTGATTTCGAAGACCTTGTCGGACAGACCGGATACCAGCGTGCGCTTCAAGAACAGTTCCGGCGCGATACGCAGATACATTTCCTGCTTCAGCGTGTTGTGGAAGGTCTTGAACGGATCAGCCGTCGCGCCGCCATAGACGGTCTGCAGCATCGGCGTTTCCACTTCAAGGAAAGCCTCGTTTTCCATGAAACGGCGAATGCCGGAAATGATCTTCGAACGCTGCTGGAAGCGCAGCTTGGATTCCTCGTTGGAGAGAATATCCAGATGGCGCTTGCGATAACGGATTTCGATGTCGGAAATACCGCTCCACTTTTCCGGCATTGGCAGCAGAGACTTGGTCAGCATGGTGATTTCTTCGGCATTGATCGTCAACTCGCCGCGCTTGGTGCGACGCACCTTGCCGGTCACGCCGATGATATCGCCGATATCGATCATCGGCAGCAGGTCACGCGCCGCTTCCGGCGTCGTATCCTTGTGGGAGAAGATCTGCACCTTGCCCGAGGCGTCATGGATATCCATGAACATGCCGGAGTTGCGCGAGGAGTAAACGCGACCCGCAACCGTCACCGTATCGCCGGTTTCCACGTCAGGCTCGATATCCGCATATTTTTCGGCCAGCTCGGCATTGGTCAGCGTGCGGTGAAAATGGGCAGGGTAAACATCGCCGATCTTCTCACGCAGCATCGCCAGCTTCTGGCGGCGCACTTCGGTCACATCGGAGGAGAGGGCTGTCGTTTCGGTTGTCTTGTCGGTCATCTCTATCGCCTTTTGGCAAGTTGTTCTGTGTGCTGGTGTGGCACTATCATTTTTCGTCGCAACACCCGCCTCCGTCATCCTCAGACCTCTCCGTCGTCATCCTCGGGCTTGTCCCGAGGATCTACCAACGGAGCAGCACGTTCGACGTCCAATACCTGGCACCCAAGGCCGATCCTCGGGACAAGCCCGAGGATGACGGGGTGCGGCGGATGACGAGCGTGGGGACGGGTGGCAGGACCAAGCCGCGTCGCCCGCTTTACGTTCCAGCGCCAACCATGGACGCCGCGACCGCAATCGCCACCTTCAACCGCTGACGCACAACCGAGCGGCCCAGAAGCGCCATAGTGTCGAACAGCGGCAACGAACGGGACGAGCCGGACATGGCAACGAAGAGCGGTGGCGTTACCACGCGCAGCTTCTTGCCGGTGCGTTCGGCCACATCGCGCAGTTCCTGTTCGATGGACTCAAGCGTCCAGTCCGGCATCTTTTCCAGGTCAGCGGCAACCGTGGTCAGGATTTCGTGGATCTCTTCCGGCTTGCTCTTCAGGCCAGCGAAGGATGCGGGCGTGAGGCCGACATCGCTCGACAGCAGGAAGCCTGCAAGGTTTGGCAGATCGCCGAGCTTGGAAATGCGGCTCTGGGAAAGCTTCAAGCCCTCGGTCAGACGCGCATTTTCCATCGCCCATTCCAGCGTGCGGGCAATGAACTCGTCCTGGGTCAGCTTTTCACGCAGCCAGCGGCCATTCAGCCAGTCCAGCTTCTGAATGTCGAAAATAGCGCCGGCCTTGGAAAGCGCTTCCGGATCGAACTTGCCCGCCAGTTCTTCCATGGTCAACAGCTCTTCGCCTTCACCGATCTGGATGAAGAACAGGCCGAGGAAGTTCATCAGCGCTTCCGGCAAATAGCCGAGTGCGGAGTAGTACGAAATGGATGTCGGGTTCTTGCGTTTCGACAGCTTGGATTTGTCGGCATTGCGCATCAGGGACAGATGCATGAATACCGGTTCCTGCCAGCCGAAATAGCGATAGAGCAGAATGTGCTTGGGCACGGAGGCCAGCCATTCTTCGCCACGCGCCACATGGGTGATCTTCATCAGATGGTCATCGATGACATTGGCCATGTGATAGGTCGGCATGCCGTCGGCCTTCATCAGAACCTGCATGTCGACGCTGTCCCAAGGGATCGAAACATCGCCGTAGACACCATCGTTGAAATCGCAGGAGCCTTCTGCGGGGATCTTCATGCGCACGACAGAAGCTTCACCGGCGGCAACGCGGGCGGTCACTTCCTCGGCCTTCAGATGCAGGCAAAGCCCATCATATTTCGGTGGCTTGCCAGCGGCGCGCTGCGCCTCGCGCATCTCGGCCAGCCGCTCTGCCGAACAGAAGCAACGGAAGGCATGGCCCTTTTCCAGCAGTTCCTCGGCGTAAGGCTGGTACATGTCCTTGCGCTCGGACTGGCGGTAAGGACCATAGGGGCCGCCGACATCAGGGCCTTCGGACCATTTCAGGCCGGTCCATTTCAGCGCCTCCAGCACTTTTTCCTCATATTCGCGCGTGGAGCGCGTCGCATCGGTGTCTTCGATACGAAGAATGAATTCACCACCGTGCTTCTGGGCGAAGAGGTAGTTGAAAAGCGCGATATAGGCTGTGCCGACATGCGGCTCGCCGGTGGGGGAAGGTGCAATGCGGACGCGGACGCCGGAAGTGGTCATAAGGGCCTGCTCAATGAAAATACGCGCCAAAAGGGGCGATTGCTTCAATCTCGGAATGAATTGGCCTTAGCACATATTCTTGGGCGAGCGTCAAGGTTTTTAGGGTTTTTGTGGCGGCGGCGCGGGTTCCCATTCCAGCAAAGCGAGTTTGGCCTCCGCCCTGCGCGCTGCATTGGTAACGACGTCCTGATACGTCTTCGTACCTGTTTCCAAAAAGACGGAAAGCATCCTGTCGGCGAGCTCCTTGCCTTTTGTGAGCATCTCGATGCGCTGTTGCCTGGTCAGTTGCGTCGCCTCTGCCTCGCCATAGCGGATGAAGCTCACCGCAAGTTTCATGTTCACATAATTCTTGCCAGCTTGTGAATCGTCCGATGTGGCCTTCGCCAAGGCCTGCTGCTGAATGTCTAGGCCTTCGCGAAGATCGTCTTCCGTGCCGAACACCTCCCCACGCAACATGTGGGAATCGCCAAGATTGGAAAGCGTTTCCCAACTGACCTCTCCATCGAGCTGCTTCTGTTCGTCTGCCGACATCTGGTCGAAGCGAAGCGCTTTTTCCACATCCGCCCTGTCGCGGGAAATAAAGGCAACGCGGCCATAGATGGTCCCAAGGCTTCCCGTCAGCGATTGCTGCACCTGTGCGTCCACCTTGTTCTTGTAGCGTTTTTCGGCCTCTTCCAGCGCGGCAACGCCACGACGCAGATAGGTCAGCTTTTCATCGCCTTCGATAATTTCAGACGCATAGCCGTAGCTTCCGGCCAGATCCTGCGCGTAGTAGATTTCAGAATAAGGTTCCCCGGTCGTATCCCTGTCATGCGCTATCTGCGCCAGTTCTATGCTCAGCAGCAGCTTGCCGATATCCGATGACCAGCGCCCGATTGTTTCCACCGCCCCGCCGGCATTTCGAGCGGCATTTATCATGCAGTTGGTATCGTTGACCAACCGGCACAAGGCCATTCGCGCCTCCACGATCTCGGTCGTGAAGGCATCCTTGAAGAGGAAGGCCGGATTATAATAGCGCTCCGGCTGCTTGATGAGGCTTGCAATCCAGTACTGGTCGAGAACGGAAAGGGCTGCCTGCGGCGCGTTGCGTGGTGCGGTTTCGATGGCTTCACGCAGGGCAGCAACCCCCATTGCCACGGCGTTCTCCTGCCCGGACTGCTTTTCTGCGTCATCATCCGTCATCAACAGCAGCGGCAGCTGCGATGCAGCCTCTGCCAGTTTCGCCGTCCTTTCAAGGGGTGAAAGCGTCTGCGGCTTTTCACAAAATCCTAACGTAACGCCATTCTCTACGCTGTCCTTCAACAGCTCGCCGGCCCTCGCGCAAAAAGCGACATCGCCGGGATAGTGAAACCGCTGCAGAATAGGCATCGAAATATCGGCTTCTCTGCCCTTCTCGCCAATGAAGGTCCATTTGTCCGGCATGGCCGCTTCGGTGCGCGTGTCGGCCACCGGCTGGGGCACGTGAAGTTTTCCCCAGAAGGCCGCGCCGAGAAACAGGACCAGCAGGCTAGCGAAGACCACATGCGGCACAGATTTCATCGTTTCCCGCCATCTTTGAAAAAGGCCCGCCGTGAAGCGAGCCTTTGCCTATTGTGAAAGGTGGTGTCGCAGTTAGTGCAGGGTGCCCTGCTTTTTCTTGCGACGTGCATTGCGCGATACCATGTTGAGCACTTCCACAAGTGCTGAGAAGGCCATGGCGGCGTAGACGTAGCCCTTGGGAACATGGAAGCCCATGCCTTCGGCAATCAGCGTCGTACCGATCATCAGCAGGAAGGCCAGCGCCAGCATGACGACGGTCGGGTTCTTTTCGATGAAGTTGGCAAGCGGGTTGGCCGCCAGAAGCATCACGGTGACGGCGAAGACGACAGCGACGACCATGATCGGCACATGCGGTGTCATGCCCACTGCGGTGATGATGCTGTCGAGCGAGAAGACCAGGTCGAGCAGAAGGATCTGCGCAATGGCCGACGAGAAGCTGGCAACGGCCGTGCCGACCATGTCTTCCTTGTGGTCTTCCGGGTCCACATTGTGGTGAATTTCCTTGGTCGCTTTCCAGACCAGGAACAGGCCACCGCCGATGAGGATCATGTCCTTCCAGGAGAAGCCGTGACCGAAGAGTTCGAAAACAGGCTCGGTCAGCTGTACGATCCATGCCACCGTGCCCAGAAGGCCAAGGCGCATGATCAGCGCAAGACCGATACCGATGCGCCGTGCCTTTTCACGCTGATGCTCGGGCAATTTATTGGTGAGAATGGAAATGAAAATCAGGTTGTCGATGCCAAGCACAACCTCCATGACGATAAGGGTGACGAGGGCCACCCACGCAGCGGGGTCGGATAAGAGAGGGATTATGGAATCCACGAGCCAGTGTTCCTTTTCAGCTTTTGTGCTTCGACAATTCGAAATGCCGCAGTTTATATTCGATTACGCGAGAAACAAGCGTGTGACATTACCCTAATGCCACATTTTCAAGCTATTTCGCGCAATGCGAGAAACCCGGTTGCTGAATGGTGTCAGGCCTTCTTGGTTCCGTAAGCCGCCATAAAAACCTCGATTGCGCTGGAGAGTACCCTTCCGGCCTCTTCCGGTGGCGTGTCGCCGGTCAATTCGCCAAACAGGCGCATCTTGAAAAACGTGCCCGTGGCGAGTTCTATGAACTGGCGGGCGGCAAGGTCCACATCATCGGTCTGCAACGTTCCCTGGTCGATGTGATGCTGGAGAAAGTCCCGCAGGACAACCCGCACATTGTTCGGTGCGGCCACGAAAAAACGCTGCGAGAGTTTGGGCATGCGGTCGATGACGCCAAGCGCTGAGCGCATGGCAGGTATCATGTCCGTGCACGTCACCTTGTGAATGAATGCCTCACCGAACTGCCGCAGGCCGTCTCGAACCTCCTCGGTTCCAGCCAGAATGTCACGCATGGAATGGGCAAACTGCGCGCGGTGACGGTCGATCAGGGCGGCAAAAAGCTCGTCCTTGTTCTCA
This sequence comes from Rhizobium sp. Leaf311, assembly GCF_001423445.1. Classification (NCBI taxonomy): domain Bacteria; kingdom Pseudomonadati; phylum Pseudomonadota; class Alphaproteobacteria; order Hyphomicrobiales; family Rhizobiaceae; genus Rhizobium; species Rhizobium sp. Leaf311. Next base: position 138,980 of record NZ_LMNZ01000001.1, read on the forward strand.
AAGTAAACGTAGATCGTTCCCTTGGAAACGCCGGCTTCGCGGGTAATGTCGTTCATGCTGGCGGCATCGAAGCCCTTTCGCTTGAACACCCGCCAGGCACCGTCGATGATCTGTTCCCGCTTTGCCGGATCTTCGCCCGCAGCAAATCGGCCCGCAGGATTTGCGGCGCAGATGTCGTCCGTTGGCTTGTCGTCGGTCACTTTCAGATCCGTCCGCTGTTTTAGATTCTGTTCAATATATCGAACCAAACGGTTCGATGCGACTTGATATGTGTCACAAAACAGATTAAGTCAATCGAACCGAACGGTTCAGTTCGAAGTTGTTTCTTTTTCACATTGAATGGTGTTCCCATGTCCGCTCAGAAAAGTGGTGCAGTCCGCGCAGTCGATGCGTCCGATGAGGCCGAGGCCCGCACGCTGGATGCAAAGCCCGCTTCGGGGCAGGAGGCACCTCAGGCTGCCAAGGCCGCAGAGCCGGAGAAGAAAAAGCGCAAGTCTTTCGTCCTGCCCATTGTTGCCCTGGCGCTTCTGAGTGCTGCGGGCTGGTATGGATATAACTGGTGGACAGACGGGCGCTTTCTGGTTTCCACCGATGATGCCTATGTCGAAGGCGATATCGCCGTCATCGCGCCGAAGGTCTCGGGCTATGTCGCCAAGGTCGATGTTGTCGCCAACCAGGAAGTCAAGGCAGGCGATGTCCTGCTGACGCTCGACGATGGCGATTATCGCAATGCGCTTGAGCAGGCGCAGGCCCAGCTTCAGACGCAGCAGCTCTCGCTTGCGCGCATCGATGCCCAGATTGCCGGTGCGCAGGCCTCGCTTCAGCAGGCCGTGGCACAAAAGGGCTCGCTGGATGCGGCCTTGCGCGGAGCAGACATCAATCTCAAGCGCGCCAGCGAACTCCAGTCCAAGGATGTCGGCACCGTCGCCTCCACCGACAATGCGCAGATCGCCATGGAACAGGCCAAGGCAAACCTTGTTGCCGGTGAAGCCAGCGTCGTTTCGGCCCAGGCCAATATCGATCTGTTGAAGGCGCAGCGCAAGGAAGCCGAAGGTTCGGTCAAGACGCTGGAGCTTGCCCGTGACAAGGCCGCCCGCGACCTGTCCTTTACCGTTCTGCGCGCACCCTATGATGGCGTCATCGGCAATCTGTCGGTCCAGACCGGAGATCTCGTCTCCGTCGGCAAGCGCCTCGCTTCGCTGGTGCCGATGGATGATCTCTATATCGATGCCAATTTCAAGGAAACGCAGTTGGCGCAGATCGAGCCGGGCTCCAAGGTGCGCGTGCATGTGGATGCCTTTGGCGATCACGACATAGAAGGCACCGTGCAGTCCATTTCGCCAGCGTCCGGCTCGGTCTTTTCGATGCTGCCGCCTGAAAATGCCACGGGCAACTTCACCAAGGTCATCCAGCGCGTTCCCGTGCGGATTGTCTTTTCGAAGGAAGATCTGGCCAAGCACCGGCTGCGCGCGGGTCTGAGCGTCGTCGTCGATGTCGATACGCGCACTGCGCCGGATGCGACACGCACGGCGCAGGCGCAGAATTCGTCGAAGTAGTTTGATTTCATGCCGTTTCCCGCGCAGGGCCGTTTGATGCCCGCGCTGGAATTGCCCTAAGGACCAGGAACATGGCGGTAACAGCCAATATGGCGGGCGGAAACGCTGCTGCGATCGATCCTCCGATGGATCGCCGCCGCCTCATCGCGTTCTTCGCGATGGTCTTCGGCATGTTCATGTCGATCCTCGACATTCAGATCGTCTCGGCGTCGCTGGCGGAAATTCAGGCCGGGCTTGGCGCCGGGTCCGATGAAATCGCCTGGGTGCAGACATCCTACCTGATTGCGGAAGTCATCATGATCCCGCTGTCGGGAACACTGGCGCGCATATTGTCGACACGGGTGCTGTTTGCCACCTGTGCTGCCGGTTTTACCCTTTCCAGTGCCCTGTGTGCAACGGCAACGAACATCGACCAGATGATCGTCTACCGCGCCATACAGGGCTTCATAGGCGGCGGCATGATCCCATCCGTCTTTGCCGCCGCCTTCACCATCTTTCCGCCGTCCAAGCGGGCTGTGGTGTCGCCCATCATCGGCCTTGTGGCCACGCTTGCCCCCACCATCGGCCCGACTGTCGGTGGCTATCTGTCGAATGCGTTTTCGTGGCACTGGCTGTTTCTCGTCAACATCATTCCCGGCATCATCGTCACCATCGTGACCTGGAATTTCATCGATTTCGACAAGCCGGAACGGTCGCTTCTCAAGAGGTTCGACTGGTGGGGCCTGTTGTCCATGGGCGTGTTCCTGGGCTCGATGGAATATGTGCTGGAAGAGGGCAACAACAACGACTGGTTCAATGACAGTCACATCGTCATCGGAACGCTTGCCATGGTCATGGGCGGTTTCGTGTTCTTCTGGCGCGCCTTCAAGGTGGACTTTCCGGTGGTGGATCTCAAAGCCTTCGCCGACCGGAATTTCTCCATCGGATCGCTGTTTTCCTTCGTCATGGGCATCGGGCTTTACGGCCTGACCTATATGTACCCGCTCTATCTGGGTCGCGTGCGTGGCTATGATGCCCTGATGATCGGGGAGACCATGTTCGTGTCCGGTCTGGCCATGTTCGTCACCGCCCCGATTGCTGGCAAGGTCTCCACCAAGATCGACCTGCGCGCCATGATGGTCATCGGCTTCGTCAGCTTTGCGGCGGGTACATGGATCATGACCTATGTCACGGCGGACTGGGATTTCTACGAATTGCTGATCCCGCAGATCCTGCGCGGCTTTGGCCTGATGATGTGCATGGTGCCGATCAACAACATTGCGCTCGGCACATTGCCGCCAGCCCGTATGAAGAATGCGTCCGGCCTGTTCAATCTTACCCGCAACCTTGGCGGCGCGGTCGGCCTTGCGCTCATCAACACCATGCTCAGCCAGCGCACGGATGAGCATTATTTCAAGATTGCCGAACACGTGAACTACGGCAACCCGGCAGCCATGGAATGGCTGAACAGTGTCGGTGCGAATTATGATTCCTACGGGCTGGATGGCGCGTCAGTGGCGGTCAAGAAACTGGTTGGCGTCGTGTCGCAGCAGGCGTGGCTACAGGCCTTTGCGGATGTGTTCCTTGCCCTGACCATCCTTTTCAGCGGCCTGATCATCCTGACACTTCTGATCAACAAGCCGAAGGCGGCACCGCCGCCGGATGCCGGACACTGATTTTTTCAGATCCACCGCAGCGCTGAGGGTCGCCGAAAATGGCGGCCCTCTGTCGTTTGAGAGGGAAGGGTCAGACCTTCGCGGCAGAAACCGTGGCTTCGATATGCTCTACCAACTGGTCCGGCAGTCCGAGGCGACCTGCTAGCAGGTCGAGATAACCGCGCTCCGCCCGGCTGTCGGGCTCGATGGTCAGGCGGGAAGCCGTGTAGAGCTCCACCTTCTGTTCCTCGGTCTTGGCTGCAGCCACCAGCGCATCGATGTCGAGTGGATCGGCCAGTTCCTTTTCGATGAAGGCTTCCGCCTCGCGGTCGAGTTCGGAGACCTGCAGCTTTTCCATGATGCGGGCGCGTTCCGTTGCATCGATGTGGCCGTCTGCCTTGGCGGCGGCAATCATCGCCTGCACCAGCGTCATCGCGAAATTGTTCGAAAGCGCGGGGGATTCAGGGTGGAATGGAGAGTCCTTGGGCGGCGGCAGCAGTTCCTGCGTCGGCTGGGGTTGCTGCACGGCCTGCGGCGTCTTGCCGGATTGGTAATTCTTGTAGGCGAGGTAGCCCAGACCGGCGATGGCGGCAATGCCGCCGACAGCTGCGGCGTTGCCCGCCAGCTTGCGCCCGGTCTTGGTACCGAAAATGGCCGCAGCTATCGCGCCCGCCTTCATCGGATTGTTCTTCGCAATCTCGGTGGCCTGTCCGGCCCGGTCCCGCACGCTTCCGGACAGGTCCGGCACCTGCGAACCCAAAAACTGGTCAAGAAGCTTCTTTGCGTCGAACATTCAGATCTCCTGTGTCAATCAATCGTGAAACAGGAGATAGGAAGTCGGAATGCGAATACAAATGGCCGTGCCGTTCACGCAGTCGTGAAGGCAGGGCTTATCCGCGCAGCGCGGCGGCTTCGGCGGCCAGTTTGGTAATGCCAGCCCAGTCACCGGCTGCAATCAGTTCCTTTGGCGCAACCCAGGAACCGCCGACGCAAACAACGTTTGGCAGGGACAGGTAATCCTTGGCGTTTTTCAGCGAAACACTGCCGGTCGGGCAGAACATGACATCGGCAATCGGAGAGGACAGCGCCTTGAGGTAAGGCGCGCCGCCTGCCTGTTCGGCGGGGAAGAATTTCAGCACCTTGTAGCCCTTGTCGCGCAAATGCATGACTTCGCTGGCGGTCGCCGCACCGGGAAGAAGCGGAACCTTGGAACCCTTTGCGGCTTCCAGAACGCTCTTGTTGACGCCGGGGCTGACGATGAAGGTGGAGCCCGCTTTCACGGCGGCTTCGAAATCCTTGGCATTGAGAATGGTGCCTGCACCCACATGGGCGCCTTCCACTTCATCGGCCACGGCGCGGATGGCATCCAGTGCGGCCGGCGTGCGCATGGTGATTTCGATGGCCTTCAATCCACCTTCGACCAGTGCGCGCGCCAGCGGCACGGCAGAGGCTGCGTCTTCAACGATGAGGACAGGCACCACCGGCTGCAGTTTCAGGATGGAAAGCAGCTTTTCGGAATCCTGGGCCATGATGATGTCTCCTCTTTTGAAACGATTGAATTGCGTCTCAATTACCGCGCAAAGCCGCAGGTGTCGAGGCAAAATGAAATATTTCAGTTTGATTACTTTTTCATGACAACAGCTTGCGCTAGGCTCACCCCAAAACGGGCAGGTTATTGAATGGCAAAAGAAATCGAACGCAAGTTTCTGGTCGCGGATGACAGCTGGCGCGAGGCCATCGCGTCACGGACGCGCTTTCGCCAAGGCTATATCGTATCGCTGGATGACCGGTCGGTGCGGGTCCGCATCAAGGGCGAGGATGCGGCAACGCTGACCATCAAGGTCGGGGTCGGCGTTCTTGTGCGGGACGAATATGAATATGATATCCCCGTTGCCGATGCCGAGGAACTGATCGCCACCGCGCCCGGCATCATCATTGAAAAGATCCGTTATACCGTCGAACATGAGGGGTTTCTGTGGGAAATCGATGTGTTCGATGGCATTTACCGGGGGCTGACGGTGGCCGAGGTGGAGCTGAAGTCGGAGAGTGACCAGCCCGCCTTGCCAGGCTGGCTCGGCGCGGAGGTGACGGGCGACCGGCGATATTCCAATCAGCATCTTGCGACAGACGATCTCAGTTCAGAGCTTTGCCATGCCATTCAGATTTGATCCCCGAAAGCCCTTTCCCGAAGAATTGCAGCGCATTGGGATCGAATTGATCGACGACGCCATGGCGGCGCTGTCGCAACAGCCCGATGGCCCCCATGCGGCGGTGCATGGCGCGCGCAAGAAATTCAAGCGCCTTCGTGCCCTCTATCGTTTTGTCAAAAGCGACGATCCGGCGTTTCGCAGCACCGAAAATCTGCGGTTTCGAGATGTTGCGCGGTCGCTCTCGCAGGCGCGTGAGGCCGCAGCCCTGGTCGAGACGATCCAGTATCTTCAGGGGTTCAGCCGTTCGGAGGCGGAAAGCAAGGCCCTGTCCTCAGCCCTCGGCACGCTTGAAAGGCGGCGCGACGAGGTGACGGGTGATGATGGCGGGCTTTCTGACAATATCGCTCTGGCGCTTGTCGAATGCGATAAGGCCAGGCAAGCCCTCATGCAGCTATCCTTGCCGGATGGCAGGAAGGCTGCCACAAGGCGCGTGAAGAAAACGTGGCGCAAGCAGCGGCAGACGGCGCTCAATGCCTTGAGCCGCTGTCACGGCGAGGCCCATGACGAGGATTTTCACGATCTTCGCAAGAGCGGGCAGGTCTACTGGATGCATCTTGCCCTGCTGCGGCGCATCTGGCCTTCCGCCATGCGCGCCAAGAAGGCGGATGCCAAGCGCCTCGTCGATCTTCTCGGACATGAGCACGACCTGTCCGTCCTGACCGCCCTTGTCGATCAGGAGCCGGAGCGCTTTGACGATGCAGATACGCTGGCGCTGGTTCTGGAAGCCATCATCCACCGGCAGCAAGCCCTGCGGCAGGAGTGCCTTGATCTGGCGGATCGCGTGTTTTCCGACGCGGCCAAGACCGAGAGCCGGATTGTCGCACATCTGTGGGACGACGCTGCGCGATAGGGCGTCGGGCATATTTTGACGAAATTCAAAACTTTGCTTCGGCGGGTTTCGGGCACGAAATAAGATTGCGCAAAAGCGCATCTGGCTGTATTTCAGCCGCCATGACCGACACCTTGACCCTGTCCACCCCGGATGCCGCACCGGGGGCCGCTGGCGATTTTCTCGTGGCAGCGCTTTACCACTTCGCTCGCTTTGCGCGATACGAGAGTGTGCGTGAACCCTTGTTTACCCTGTGTCAGCAAAACGGCGTCAAGGGCACGCTGCTTCTGGCCGCCGAAGGCATCAATGGCACCATCGCGGGAACGGATGCGGGCATTGCCAATGTGCTGGCCTATCTGCGCGCCCAGCCCGAATTTGCGGCCCTTGAGCACAAGGAAAGCCGTGCTTCCAAGATGCCCTTCGTGCGCATGAAGGTGAAGCTGAAGCAGGAAATCGTCACGATGGGCGTGCCGGATATCGATCCGAACCAGATCGTCGGCACCTATGTCGATCCCAAAGACTGGAACGATCTGATTTCCGACCCGGATACGATCCTGATCGATACCCGCAATGACTATGAAACCGCCATTGGTGTGTTCAAGGGCGCGGTCGATCCTCAGACCAAGACGTTTCGCGAATTTCCGGACTGGGTAAAGAACAATCCGGGCCTGCACAACAAGCCGAAGATCGCCATGTATTGCACCGGCGGCATTCGCTGCGAAAAGGCCACGGCCTTCATGAAGGAACAGGGCTTCGATGAGGTTTACCACCTCAAGGGCGGTATTCTGAAGTATCTGGAAGAGGTTCCTGAGGAAGAAAGCCTGTGGGAAGGTGCCTGCTTCGTGTTCGATGAGCGCGTTTCCGTCGTCCATGGCCTTGCCGAAGGCGACCACAAGCTGTGCCACGCCTGCCGCAACCCGATCACGGCAGAAGTGCGCCAGTCACCGCAGTTCGAGGAAGGCGTGTCGTGCCCCAGCTGCTATGACAGCCGCACCGAAGAAGACCGCCAGCGTTTCCGCAATCGGCAGAAGCAGATCGACCTCGCAAAAAAGCGTGGCGAGAAGCACATCGGCCGTTAAGGCGGGGTGGGGCTGCAAGCCCGCTCCACGATTATCCTCGGGCGCGTCCGGGGGGGCGTCACGTGGAAAGCTGCAAGACGTAGCAGGCGCTCGAGCCCGACGCTGACGGAGCGAAGGTCTCGCTTGCACCAGCCTGTTGGCTCAAGAAACCTTCAATTGCCGGACTGGCGTTTCCTGCTGCGCAAGCATTGTGGTGACCTGATCGGCTGGCATCGGCTTGGCGAAAAGATAGCCCTGAAGTTCGTCGCAGCCGCAGAGCTGGAGAATGGCGGCCTGGTCTTCGGTTTCAATACCTTCTGCGGTCACGGGAATGCCGAGTGAGCGTGCAAGCGCGACTGTGGCTGTCAGCATTTCCAGCGAGCGGCCGCCTTCATCCAGCGCCACCACCAGTGACTTGTCGATCTTCATGCGGTTGAAGCCGAAACGACGCAGATAGCCGATGCTGGCAAAGCCGGAACCGAAGTCATCCAGCGCAATGCTGACGCCGATCTGCTTGAGTTTCTCAATGGCCGTGCCCGCCCGCTCGGGATGGTGGATGAAGTAGCCTTCGGTCATCTCCAGCATCACTCTTGCCGGCGGAATGTCGTGTTCTTCGAGGATGGAGAGGACCTGCGCCGCGAAAAACGGGTTTCTGAACTGCACCGGCGATACGTTGACGGCAAGCTTGACATGCGGCCATTCGGTTGCGGCGTGGCAGGCCTTTTGCAGGACGGCCAGACCAAGCTGATCGATCAGGCCACTGCTTTCCGCGGCTGCAATGAAGACATCAGGCGAAACCGGTCCGTAGCCCGCGCGGTTCCAGCGGGCAAGCGCCTCGACACCGGAAATCCGTCTGGTCAGCGTGTTGACGACAGGCTGGAAAACGACGCTGATCTCGTCATGCTCGATGGCATATTTGAGATCGGCTTCGAGCTGGTTCTTCTCTTCGCGGCGCGTGTCCATATAGGGCTCATAGGCCATGAAGCGGCCACGGCCATTCTCCTTGGCCTCGTACATGGCCATGTCGGCCCGCCGCAACAGCTCCTCGCCGTCGATATCTCCAGCTTTCGAGACAGCGGTGCCGATGCTGCATCCGATGGCGGCAACACGCTCGCCGATCATGAAGGGTTCGGAAAACAGTGCCAGAAGGTCCTCGCAGAGCTTTCGACCGGCGATGCGGGCATCGTTGCCTTTGAGAGCAATAGCGAATTCGTCGCCGCCCAGCCGCGCCAGCAGCGCATTTTTGGGCACCATAACCTTCAGCGCCGCTGCAACGCCCTTGATCAGCAGGTCGCCTGCGCCGTGGCCGAAGGAATCGTTGACCTCCTTGAAGCCATCCAGATCGAGATAGATCAGGTTGACGTAGGAATCATCGCCCTGCGACTGCTCCAGTCTTTCATTCAATCCCAAAAACAGGCCTGGCCGGTTGTGAAGACCGGTCAGCCGGTCCTGCAACAGCTCGTGGCGTGCCAGTGCCTCGTCCGCCTTGAGTTTGCGAAGGGCGGCCGTGCCGATGATGAGCAGGGCCAGAAGAAACAGCCCGATCAGCCCAACGGCGGTAAGGATGCGCGGCTTGACGTCGCGAAGGCTGACATCGCCCGGCATCTGGGAGTGCCATGTCAGCATTCCCAGCACCGTGCCGCGCGGGTTGACGATGTTGACGAAGAATGCCGCAGGGCTATCGGCGGGCAACAGCGAAAGACCGTTGAGCACATAGGTTTGAGCAAGGCCGTCCACCTTTTCAGGGGTCAGGTGCCTTGCAAAGATGAGATAGCGGCGTTCGCCAGCAGCAGACGAAAGAAGGCCGTTCTTGTTGCGCACCAGCGCAACTCCGGTCGCGGCAATGCCATCCCTGGTCTTGACGAAACCGCTGGCTTCCGGCACCGCGCCCACAGACATGCCCTCGACCCTGGCAATCATGTCTGCAAGTCCGTCGCCGAAATAATCCGCCAAGGTCCAGTTGACCGGCGAGCCGTTGTGGTAGGCGAGCAGAATGTGCCGCTCGCTATCGATCAGGACTGCGGTGTCGAAGAGTTCGCTGTTGACGGTCATGTCGCCGTAGTTGTTGATCAGCCACTCCGACCCGTCCGGTGAATAGGCATGATCGGCTGCATCGTCCCAGGCTGCGTAGTCGTTGAGCGTGGCGGCAAGCTGGTTCTGGAATGTCTTCAGCGCGCCTGTGGTCGTTTCGAGCGACCGCTGGTCATCCAGCGCGTTGACGTTGTGACTGACCTCGCCAAGAGCCGAGAGCACAAGGGCAGTAACGATGACAACAACAATTGCGAAAGCAAAGAGAACTCCGGCAACAGCCACTCTTCGACCGATCGACGGCTTTCTGATATTCCTGTGCGGCATCAATCGGCATCTTTTCCCACGAAATATCTCATCTTCCGCGGGAATTCTTCACAAGCCCTTAATATAAGCGTTGGCTTTGAACCTATCTTGTGCCGCTTCGGGATTGCCGTAACGCTTTGTGTTTCAAGACTAACAGAAAGTAAAAAACCTCCCCCATTTACATGGGAGAGGTTGTAAAAAATACTCGCGGGACAACTTACCAGGAAGGGATGACGGTGCCGTTGTACTTTTCGAGAATGAAGGTCTTCACTTCCGGGCTGTGATAGGATTCGACCAGGGTCTTCACCCATGGCGCATCCTTGTCCTTCGCGTTGATGGCGATGACGTTGGCATAGGGGGACTTCTCGCTTTCAATGGCGATGGAATCCTTCTTCGGGTTCAGACCGGCAGCCGTTGCGTAGTTGGTGTTGATGACGGAAATGTCGGTGTCATCGAGCGAACGGGGAAGCTGGGCGGCATCGAGTTCGACGAACTGGATGTTCTTCGGGTTCTCGGTGACGTCGGCTGGCGTGACCTTCAGGCCAGCATCGGGATTGACCTTGACGAGACCCTTGGATGCCAGAACCAGAATGGCACGGCCACCATTGGTGGGGTCGTTCGGAATGCCGACGGTCGCGCCGTCCTTCAACTCGTCAAGGCTCTTCACCTTCTTGGAATAGACGCCCATGGGCGTGGTGATGGTGGTGCCGACGCTGACAAGATCGAACTTGCGGTCAGCGATCTGGTTGTCGAGGTAAGGCTGGTGCTGGAAGGAGTTGGCCTGCAACTCGCCATCCGCCAGCGCCTGGTTGGGCACAACATAGTCGGAGAATTCGAGGATTTCGAGGTCAAGACCCTTGGTGGCTGCAACCTTCTTCACCTGCTCCATGATCTGCGCATGTTCAGCCGGTGTCACACCGATCTTGATGGTTTCAGCCAGTGCGCTGCCTGCGAAAAGGGCGGCAAGGGATGCGGCGATGATGAGTTTCTTCATGAGTGTCTCCTGCGTTTGTTATTTTAAGAAAAGAAATCAGTTTTTGCGGTTGCGCTTGTCGAAGCTGCGCGCCAGCGCGTCACCGGCGCTTTGGACGATCTGGACAAGCACAATGAGAACAACGACGACGACCAGCATGACGTCAGGCATGAAGCGCTGGTAGCCGTAACGAATGCCGAGATCCCCCAGCCCGCCGCCGCCGACGGCACCGACCATGGCCGAGTAGCCGATGAGGCTTACCAGCGTCAGCGTCAGCGCAAGGGTGATGCCGGGCTTGGCTTCGGCCAGAAGCACCTTGGTCACGATCTGCAACGGTGTCGCACCCATGGCGCGGGCCGCCTCTATCAGCCCCTTGTCCACCTCACGAATGGCCGCTTCCACCAGACGCGCCACGAAGGGCACGGTGGCGACTGTGAGTGGCACGATGGCGGCGGAGGTGCCGATCGAGGTTCCCGCAATCAGCCGGGTAAAGGGAATGATGGCAACGACGAGAATAATGAAAGGCGTGGAGCGGGCGGCATTGACGATCAGTCCGATGATCCGGTTGACCATAGGCGCTTCAAACAGTTCGCCCTTGCCGCTGGTGGCAAGGAAAATGCCGATGGGAAGACCCAGCAGCGAACCGACGAGACCGGAGACGGCAACCATGTGCAGCGTCTGCACCAGACCCTTCCAGAGAACAGCAAACAGCATATCAGGCGACATAACCGAGGACCTCCGTTGTCAGGCCGGTTTCGGCATAGAACCTGTTAGCGCGGGCCGTAATTTCTGGTGTGGCCGGATAGGATACGACCAGCGAACCAAAGGGCTGGCCGGAAATTTCTTCGATGGTCCCCGCCAGAATATTCACATCCGGGCCGATTTCCGCAACCAGCCGGGCGGTGAGCGGCTGAAACGCCGTGTCTCCGAAGAAGACGAGGCGCACAAGCACGCGGTCACCGTCTGTCGCTTCCGCTTTCAGGCCTGAGGTCACCCAATGTGGCAGCTTCACGCCAACGGCAGAGGACAGAAGGCTGCGGGTCGTTTCGTGGCGCGGGTTGGTGAAGATATCGAAAGTCGTTCCCTGCTCGACGATCAGGCCCTTGTCGATGACGGCAACCTGTGAGGCAATTGTCTTTACGACTTCCATCTCGTGGGTGATGAGGAGGACAGTCAGGCCAAGCTCGGCATTGATCGTCTTCAACAGTTCCAGAATGGACTGCGTCGTTTCCGGGTCCAGCGCCGAGGTCGCTTCGTCTGAAAGCAAAAGCTTCGGTTCCGTGGCCAGTGCACGGGCGATGCCGACGCGCTGTTTCTGCCCACCGGAGAGTTCGGCAGGGTAGCGGCTGGCCTTGTCACCCAGGCCGACCAGATCGAGCAACGGCGCGACCTTCTGTCTGATCTCGGCTTTCGACAGACCGGCGATTTCCAGCGGCAGGGCCACATTGTCAAAGGCGGTGCGGGAGGACAGAAGGTTGAAGTGCTGGAAGATCATGCCGACGGAACGCCGCAGATCACGAAGCCCGGACTGTTCCAGCGCGCCTACATCCACGCCATCGACAATGACCTTGCCGGTGCTGGGGAGTTCAAGCCCGTTGACGAGGCGGATGAGGGTGGACTTGCCTGCACCGGAACGACCGATGATGCCGGAGATCGAACCGCGCGGCACGATGTAATCGACACCACCGAGTGCGGTAAAGGAGGTCTGGCTCTTGGGATCGCCAAAGGTCTTGGTCACCGCCTGAAACGCGACCATGGGATCGTTGGCCGGTTGACCTGCGGGCAGGGGGCTCGCCGCTGAATTTTGAGGTATCATCTATTGCTCTTCGGACTGTGTCTGTTCGGTCGAAAACCCGGCGGCAAGTCGAGCCGCGTTTGCTCATGCAGCCATCTGGCACATTCGACAACGGAAGACGTTCCGGAGCATTACGTTGAACTTTCCTTGAGAAAGCCGGGGATCGGCCATCTGTGTATCGCAAACATGCCTGTCTGCGATACCGTTTGACAGGTAATATATTTCAATTATCGAAAAGAGCCGGAAAAATCGACCTCTTTCGAGTGAAATCCTTACGAAACCGTTGTGACGAATTCGTCGAGTGGACGGCGGACCTTCTTGAGGTTGGCCAGCCAGTCGCCGTCTGCCTGACGATAGCCGAGCGGCAGGATGGTAACGGACCGCAGGCCCTTTTCGCGAAGGCCGAGGATTTCATCGAGCTTGGCCGGGTCGAAGCCTTCCATCGGCGTGGAATCGACACCTTCAAAGGCAGCCTGAGCAACGGCCATGCCAAAGGCGATATAGGCCTGACGGGCGGCGTGTTCGAAATTGACCTCCGGATCACGCTGCGGATAGGAGCCGAGCAGCTTCTGGCGATAGGCTTCGAAACCTTCGTTCTTGAACCCGCGTTCGTCATTGGTCAGGTCGAACATGTGGTTGATGCGGTCTGCGGTGTAGTTGTCCCACGCGGCAAACACCAGAAGGTGCGAGCCTTCGGTGACCTGTGCCTGGTTCCAGGCGATTTCCTGAATCTTGGCGCGGGTTTCCGGGTTGGTAACGACAATGATTTCAAAAGGCTGCAGGCCGCTCGATGTAGGGGCAAGGCGTGCTGCCTCGATGATGCGGTCGATCTTGTCCTGCGAAACGGATTTGGAAGGGTCCATCTTCTTTGTGGCATAACGCCAGTTCAATTTTTCAATCAGCATAGAAATCTCCTTGGGGGCGCTGGACTCCGGCTCTTTGATGGCGTGCCCAGTCGCCATAAAACCCCACACAGATAGGATATGTTGCAGCGCACACAAGGCGGCACAGAAAACTAACCGCGCAAAATCCTCTCCGGCCCACTTTGCAAAAGCGGACCGGAGGGGAAAGATGGAATGCCCGGCAAATGCATGTTGCATTGGCAGGTATGGTCAAGGTCTTGCATTTGCCGGACCCGGTACAACAGCACTCTCACGATACCTATCGGAACGCCCGGTCCCTTGCCTGGCCAGCGGCAAGAGGTGGGTTCACGGAAACGGCTCTCTTGTTGAGCAACCGCTTGTCGATACCGGCTTTGAAAACACCGGGACGCCGCGCGTTGCATCCCGTTGCTCTCAAAGCAGCCGCATTATGCGGTGGGCGGGAAGCGTGTGAATGAAATGCAGAAATTTTTTTTTGTTTTTTTGGGGTGGGGCTGGAATTGGGGGCCTTTTTTGTCTGGGACCTCCAGATTTTTCCGTCATGACGGGGTCGACCTGGCACCCAGCAGCACTGCTTCTGCGGTGCGAAAGATCTTTTTGCGATCAAGGACTTGATCGCGCTGGACCCCGGCTTAAGGCCGGGGTGACAGCATTTCAGGGCCGTCAAGGCAGGCTACACCCTTAGACGTAGCGGTTGACGACGTTTTCGAGATATTCCTGACGACCGGACTTCGGCTCAGGGTTAATGTTGTCGCGCTCGACCATGGCGGCGATCTCGTCAAGCTTCAACTCGCCGCGCAGCAGCTTCTGGGCTTCCGGCGCATCCCACTTGGCGTAGCGGTCTGCGAGCGGCTGCGACAGCGCCTTGTCCTCGATCATCTTGGCGGCAGCTTTGAGGCCACGGGCGCAGCAATCCATGCCGCCGATATGGCCGATCAACAGATCTGCAGGGTCGAGCGACTGACGACGCAGCTTGCTGTCGAAATTGGTGCCGCCATTCTTGAAGCCGCCGCCTGCCAGTACGTGGTAATAGGCGAGCGCCATTTCCGGCACGTTGTTGGGGAACTGGTCGGTATCCCAGCCAGACTGGTAGTCGTTGCGGTTCATATCGATGGAGCCGAAAATGCCGAAGGCATTGGCCATGGCCAGCTCATGCTCGAAGGAGTGACCGGCGAGGATGGCGTGGCCCTGTTCGATATTGACCTTCACTTCCTTGTCCAGCCCATGCTTCTGCAGGAAGGCATAGACGGTGGCGACGTCGTAATCATACTGGTGCTTGGTGGGTTCCTGCGGCTTTGGCTCGATCAGGATCGTGCCTTCAAAACCGATCTTGTACTTGTATTCCACCACCAGATTGAGGAAGCGGCCAAGCTGGTCCAGCTCGCGCTTCACATCGGTGTTGAGCAGGGTTTCATAGCCTTCACGACCGCCCCACAAAACATAGTTCGCGCCGCCGAGTTTCTTGGTGGCATCCATGCAGGTCTTCACCGTCGCAGCCGAATAGGCAAAGACGTCAGGATCGGGATTAGTAGCGGCACCCGACATGAAGCGGCGGTTGGAGAAAAGGTTGGCCGTGCCCCACAGAAGCTTGACGCCGGTATCGGCCTGCTTCTGGCCGAAATAATCGACGATCTCGTTGAGGTTCTTCGTGTTCTCCGCAAAAGTCTTGCCTTCAGGACGCACGTCGGCATCGTGGAAGCAATAGAAGGGCGAACCGAGCAGCGAGAAGAATTCAAAGGCAACATCGGCCTTCAGCTTGGCGGCCTGCATCGACTCGTCAAACCATGGACGCTCGAATGTCTGGCCACCGAAGGGATCGCCGCCCGGCCATGTGAAGGTGTGCCAATAGGCAACCGCAAAGCGCAGGTGATCTTCCATGCGCTTGCCGCCGACGATTTCATCGGGGTTGTAATGACGGAAGGCCAGCGGATTGGTGCTGTCTGGGCCTTCATATTTGATTTTCTGGATGTCGCCGAAAAAGCCGGTGGTCATGGTTGGTTTCTCCCTTGGATTGGTCGTGTGTTTGGTGCCGGTGGGTGTTACTCACCCCCCGGAAAGCTCAATGCGAAAGCGGCCTGATGGCCGGATAAAGCGCCCGGTAACGCCCGTAGGCATCCTCATAGGCCTCAGCCAGCGCCGCGACCGGCTCTATGGTTTCTTCCGTTTCCGGCTGGGTGCAGACGGCAACCGGGTCCGCGCCCGTCGCTGCGATCAGGCCAAGACGGGCCGCACCGAAGGCTGCGCCGAAATCGCCTTCCGCCGGAATATCCACGGAGACGCCGAGCGAGGTTGCGATGGAGGCCAGCCAGTAGCGGGAGCGTGAACCCCCGCCGATGGCGGTGACGCGGGAAATGGAGGTGCCTGCGGATTTGAGCGCTTCCAGATTGTCCCTGATGGCGAAGGTCACGCCTTCCATGACAGCTTGAGTGAGCGCCTTGCGGTCGCTTTCATGGGAAAGGCCGATGAAGGAGCCGCGAATGGCGGCGTCATTGTGCGGCGTGCGTTCACCGGAGAGATAGGGTGCGAAGGTAACGCCTGTCGGAGCCTTCAATTCATCGCCGAGCTCGATGGAAAGATCGGCTGCGGATTTGCCCGTGATGCCGGAATACCAGTTCAGCGCATCTGTCGCAGACAGGATGACGCCCATCTGGTGCCATGTATCGGGCAAGGCGTGGCAGAAGGCGTGGACGGCGCTTTCCGGCTTTGGCAGATAGGAGGCATTGGCGGCAAACAGAACGCCCGATGTGCCGAGCGAAACGAAGGCGTGGCCTTCCGAGACCGTGCCCATGCCGCAGGCGGACGCGGCATTATCACCCGCACCACCGGCGACAACGACCTTGCCCGACATGCCCCAGGCAGAGGCAAGTTCGGAGCGCAGCGTTCCGGCCTCATCCGTGCCTTCGACCAGCGATGGCATATGGTCTTCCGTCAGGCCGGTGGCGTCCAGCAGTTCGGATGACCATTTGCGCGCGCCGGTATCGAGCCATGAGGTGCCAGCCGAGTCAGACATTTCGGAGATATATTCACCCGTCAGCCACAGGCGCAGATAATCTTTCGGCAGCAATACCTTGGCAACCTTGGCGAAGATCTCAGGCTCGTTATTGGCGACCCAGACGAGTTTCGGTGCGGTAAAGCCGGGGAACACGATATTGCCGGTGATCTGGCGAAAACGCGGGTCGGCATCCAGCTTTGCCGCTTCGGCATAAGAGCGGGTGTCGTTCCACAGGATGCAGGGGCGAAGCACATCGCCTGCCGCATCCACCAGTGTTGCGCCATGCATGTGGCCGGAGAGGCCGATGCCCTTCACCGCCGAAAGCTCCTTCGGAAACTTGGCTTTCAAGCCGGAAATGGCGGTTTCCGTGGCCTTGATCCAATGGGCCGGGTCCTGTTCCGACCAGCCATGGTGCAGGCGGGACACGTCGAGCGCGCCATTGGCCGAACCGATGACGTTTTGATCGCCATCGATCAACAGCGCCTTGACGCCTGATGTTCCCAAATCGAGACCGAGATACATGTTTCCTCCAGTGCTTAAGTCAGTGTCAGGGGAGATTATCCCGCAAGAATATGTCGATACGAATGCGTTCCTGCGCGTCGATGACCGCAAGCCCATCGGCCCGCGCTTTGAGCACCCTGATAGCGCTGCGCACCTCATGGCCCGCATCCTGATTCAGCACCGCATCCAGCACGCCCTCTGCCAGCGCGTTGGAGGTGTTTTCGGTCAGCTCGTGGGCGATGACGCAGGGACGGGTTTGCTGGCGTGACGATTTCAGCGCCTTGATGAGCCCGCGATTGCCAGCGCCCAGACTGTAAAGGCCTAGAAGATCAGGATTGGCGTTCAGGCATTCCGAAACCAGTTTTTGCACCGTTTCCGGATCGTCGCGGCCTTCGAGAACCGGAAGCAGGTTGAGATCGGGGAACTCGTCTTCGATGACGGAGCGAAAACCGGCGAGGCGCTCGCGGTGGTCCTTGACCAGCATGGAGCCTGCGAGAACCGCGACATCGCCGCCCTTTTCCGGCAGGAAGCGTCCCATCAGGCTTGCGGCGGTGCGCCCGGCGGCGACATTGTCGATACCGGCGAAATGATCGCGGCGGGAGCCGGTGAGGTCGGAAACAAGGGTAACGGCGGCAATGCCGCTATCGGCCAGCCGGTCTGCTGCCTCCACCACATCCTCGGCATCGATGGCGACGAAGGCGACGCCTGACGGCTTTTCCAGCCGGGCCACATCCAGCGCCTGGCTCAATGCCGCCGCATCGAAAGGCGGCACCTCGATGATGCGAATGGAGGTTCTGTCGATGTAGGATCGCGAAGCCGCGGCCCTGACTTCAGCCCGCAGGCCCGCCATGAAGGAATTGTCATTGTTGGGAAGGATGAAGACCAGCGCGTAACTGCGGCCCTTGGCCAGATTGGCGGCGGCCATATCCCGCACATAGCCAAGCTCCACGATGGCCGCCTCGACCTTGGCGCGCGTTACGGCGTGCACGCCCGGACGCAGGTTGATGACCCGGTCAACGGTGGCAAGGCTGACGCCCGCTTTCGACGCAATATCGTGAACTGTCGGCTTCATGTTTTCTCCCGCTAGCGTGCATAGAGCAAATATTGAGGTACGTAAATCAGAAAATGATGTACGTACCTCAATATGATGCGGCACCGGGAGGTAGTCGGGGACGCGGGGAGGTTACATGCCGGTTTTGCCTCACGTTTCTGCCCTGCGGCAGCCATTGCCTCCTGCGCTGTTGTTTTTGGAAAGGGGGTCGGTTAAATCTGAACGTTCATGTCATGGGGAAGAGAATGCGCGATCTGTCTACATTCACGGGATGTCCCGCACCGCAGCCGGTGACGCTGGAGGGGCGCTTCGTCAAGGCGGTGCCGTTCGACCGCGCGACGCATCTGGAAAGGCTCTGGGATGCGCTCGGTGGGCTTGGCATCAACGATCTCCTGAAATACTTCCCGCAGGACGGCTTTCTCAATTCGCAGGCATTCGGAGACTGGGTCGAGGGTGCGCAGACCGCATTCGGCTGGGTCACGCTCGTCTTCATCGAGAAGGCCACAGATGAGGTTGTCGGAATGGCGAGCTATATGCGTCCGGACCCGAAGAACGGCGTTGTGGAAGTCGGTTCTGTCGCCCATGGCGTGAAGATGAAGCGCTCGCCGCTTTCGACAGAGGCTCATTATCTGATGGCGCGCCATGTGTTCGACGATCTCGAATATCGCCGCTACGAATGGAAATGCCACAATGAGAACGAGGCATCCAAGGCAACAGCGAAACGCTACGGCTTCATGTTCGAAGGCCTGTTTCGTCAGCACATGGTCTCCAAGGGTGCAAACCGCGACACCGCCTGGTTCTCGATGATCGACCGCGAATGGCCGCCGATCAGGCAATCCTTCGAGACATGGCTGTCGCCCGACAATTTCGACGCCGATGGTGTGCAGAAGGAAAAGCTGGAAGATATCCGCGCAAGGATCATGGCATGAGCGGCTCCGGCACCACCCGATCAACGGCCCTTGCGGCGCTCGCCATCGTCTTCGGCTTTGGCCTGCTGTTCTTCATCCTTCCAACCGTGACGCTGTGGCTGGCCAACCACTATTCCGTATGGGTGGCCGCAATCTTCGACGCCATCGCCGTGCTTGGCTTCTTCCTGATTTTCTGGCTGAGGGCGCGGTATCAGCGGCGTAGGCGCTGAGGCAAGCCAACACCCGGAGCGCCTACACCTGCAGCGATGCGCCGAGCAGTGCAAGGCCCATCAGAAGCACGAACAGCGCGCCGGCGATTTCTATGCCGTGGGTGATGCGGGATGCTCTTTGGCTGCCGGAACCGGCAATGCGGATGGCGATATCCTTTGCCTTGACTGCGATGATGGCAAGCAGCGACACGGTGATGGCGGTGCCAATAGACATGGCCAGCACCGATAGGACGCCGCCCATCAGCAGGCCGTTCAACATCGAAAAGCTCATGACGATGATGGCGCCGGAGCAGGGGCGAAGGCCGACTGCGACGATGGCCGACCATGCTTCCGGCAAGCTGAAATCACGCGACTGTAACAGCGATGGGTCCGGCGCATGGGCCTTGCCGCAGGCGTCGCAGATATCGCCGGTTCCGCTTAGGGCATGATCGGCAAAGACGGGCTGGCCCTGAAAGCGCAGACCGCTTCCCATTCCGGTTTTAAGCGGGCCGGTTTTGAGCGGACCCGTTTTAAGCGGGCCTGTCTTGAGCGTTTCTGATGTGAACTGGTCTTTCGCTGGCGTTGCGGGACCGGAGGGAACGGCTGCTTCGAAGGCCAGTGCGGGGGAGGGACGGGCGGTAGCCATCAGGCTGCGGATCTTGCGAAACAGCAGCCATGCGCCAAACAGCGCCACCATGGCGAAACTTGCGATTTCCATGGCCTGCGTAGCCCTGGTCATGGTGATGGAGGTGCCGCGCAGCACGAGATAGGCCGCACCGACAAGGGCGATGGCAACCGCGCCCTGCAGCAGGGCGGAAACGAAGGAGATGACGATGCCGCGTCTCAGCTGGGTTTCATTGGCAATCATATAGGAAGAGATGACGGCCTTGCCGTGGCCTGGGCCTGCGGCATGAAAGACGCCATAGGCAAAGGACAGCGCGATCAGTGACGTCAGCGCCCAGGGGTCCTGACGCATCGCCCGCAAGGCGCCGGTCAGCGCGCGGTAGAATGTCTGCTGGTGGACGTTGATCCACTGGAACAGCGGCGCAAGGGGGCCGCCGACGGAAATGGAAGGTTCCGCCGATCCTATTCCCAGCGGCGACTGGGCATGGGCAAATGTGGCGGCGGTGAGGACTATTCCCAGCGTGATGAAAGCGCGGCCAGGCGTTTTCAGCATGTCAGCTCCATGCGGGTGGCAAACAGTTTGGTCATGTCGGTGCCGGTCGGATCGTTGAAGAAGGCGTCGGTGAGGTTGCTCTGGTTCTGGGCGATGATCTCATCCGGATCGGGGCGCACAACCTTGTGCTTGCAGGCGGCAAGATGCGTGCCCTTGATGACGATGTCACTGTCCTTGGCGAAATCAATCGCCGTATAGAGCGTCGGGTCCCATGCGCCGAAGGTCAGCGTACCCTTTGCCAAAAGCGGGGCTTTCGGCTTGACGGAGAAGAACATCAGAACCTGATTGTCCTTGTAGTCCACGTGGATGGCATCCGGCTTGCCGAAATCCACCTGTTTTCCGTTCTGCGTGATGAATGTGTAATAGGAAAATTCGGCCAGCGACTCGTGCACGGTCGCGCCGATCTCCGCGAGTTCCTCTTTGTCGAGCTTGGCATCGCTGTTCTTGTCATAGTCAAGCACCACGCTTGCGGAAAACATCTCGTCGAAGCGCCAGATGTTGCGCACTTCCTGCACATTGCCATCGGCACCTTCGATGATTTCCATGCGGGCTTCGGCAAAAATATGCGGATGCGCCATGGCGGCGATGGGCGCAAGGCAGGCGGACAGGCATACAGCCAAAGGTAAAATCGCGGTTTTCATGGATGCTGACTGTCTCGATTATCGAATCTGTTGGCGGATAGTAGCGTCAAATGGGACCGAATTTCGGCCCCTCTATTCTGGCTGCGGATCAACCCTGCTTTTTGAACCAGTTGGAAAGATAGTCCACGAAGCTGCGGACCTTGGCGGGAAGATAGCGTCGATGCGGATAGACGGCATAGATGCCACGATCTCGCGAGATGTAGTCATCGAACAGCGTTACGAGTTCGCCGGAGTGAATATGCGGTTTTGCAATGAAGTCCGGGACGATGGCGACGCCGAGGCCGGAGCGGGCGGCGCGCAGCGTTGCCTGCGGGCTGTTGACTTCGATCGGCCCGGTAATGGCCACCGAGTTGGTGCCGCCGCCGGGTTCGAAATAACGGATGTGATTGTGGAAGCGGGAATTGGTATCGACAATGCAGGGCACTTTCGCCAGATCCTGCGGCGAGTTGAGCGGCCCATATTGTTCGACAAAAGCGGGCGTGGCGACGGCATGGACGCGGAAATCGGCAAGCTTCCTTGCAATCATGCCGGAATCCTCGAGCTTGGTGATGCGGATTGCCATATCAAAGTTTTCCTCGATCAGGTCCACGAACCTGTCTTCGGCAACGATTTCCAGCGAAAGCTCGGGGTTCTCCTTGGCAAAATCGATCAGGCTCTGGCCAACATCCGCATCGATGAAAGTGCGCGGTACGGACAGCCGCAGCTTGCCTTTTAAATCGGCATTGTTCTCGCGCACCAGGTCCGCAAGATTGTCGATTTCCTTGAGGATGTCGGACGCGGTGCGGTAATAGGTATGGCCCGCTTCCGTCATGGAAAATTGCCGTGTCGTGCGGTTGAGGAGAAGCGCACCGAGATCGTCTTCCAGCTCGCGCACATATTTGGACAGAAGCGCCTTGGAACGACCTGTCTTGCGGGCGGCGGCGGAAAATCCCTCCGCTTCGACAACATCGATAAAGGCTCTGATGCGGGTGAGAGTGTCCATCGAAGTCTCCAGTTTGTTCCGCATAATTGAACGCTCACGCCCCAGCGTTCAAGAATAAAATGGTGTGCCGAAAAAATCCGCAAAATGGTGAAAAATTCCCTTGATTATGACTGCGAATATTCTTATCTCCCGGTTGCCCAAAGTCGCACGTGCCCATGTGTGTCCGCCGACCCTCGATGTGGTGAGGAAATCGGTAAGGTACCTGGAATTAACCCCTCCAGTCGCTATTCCGGCCAACCGG
The DNA here is from genome assembly GCF_001423445.1 of Rhizobium sp. Leaf311. Taxonomy (NCBI): domain Bacteria; kingdom Pseudomonadati; phylum Pseudomonadota; class Alphaproteobacteria; order Hyphomicrobiales; family Rhizobiaceae; genus Rhizobium; species Rhizobium sp. Leaf311. Next base: position 160,952 of record NZ_LMNZ01000001.1, read on the forward strand.
AAAATGCGAGGACATACGAAGCAACGACGGTGCGGGCCTTTCTGGTTCTCTGCCGGCTTTCCATCAGCCGGGGTACTGAAGAGGCACACCATCATTGCCGTAAGTGCGGTTGGGAACTTTCCCTCCAATCCCATGGCAGACAAAGCCGAATAATGCTCTGGCAGGGCGTTGTTCATATTTGCGCCTTGAGCGTATGCGAATGATTCTGCGCCTCCACCGGCTGAATCGTGCCGCATATCTTGAGCGCCCTTTGTCCTCCGGAATTTTTCCGGGGTCGGAACATTCGAGGGAATATAACGATGACGACTGCACGCATCCTCGACTTCATCAAGACCCGCCGTCCAGAAGGTCCCTGCCTTGTGGTTGACCTCGACGTCGTGCGCGATAACTTCGACGCGTTCCGGCACGCTTTGCCAAACAGTGCGATCTATTATGCCGTCAAGGCAAACCCCGCGCCTGAAATCCTCAAGCTTCTGGCTTCGATGGGTTCCAACTTCGACTGCGCCTCCGTGGCCGAAATCCAGATGGCGCTTGATGCAGGCGCAACCTCTGACCGTATTTCCTACGGCAACACGATCAAGAAGGAACGCGATGTTGCGCGCGCCCATGCGCTCGGCATCGATCTCTTCGCCGTCGACAGCCATGAGGAAGTGGAAAAGGTTGCCCGTGCAGCCCCTGGCGCTCGTGTATTCTGCCGCGTTCTGACCGATGGCGAAGGCGCCGAATGGCCGCTGTCGCGCAAGTTCGGCTGCGTACCGCAGATGGCTGTCGATGTTCTCGTCTATGCCCATCAGCTGGGTCTGGAATCCTATGGCGTTTCCTTCCATGTCGGTTCGCAGATGATGAATCTCGATGCATGGGACGCCGCACTTGGCGATGCAAAGCGGGTCTTCGCTTCGCTTGCCAAGCAGGGCATCCACCTGCAGATGGTCAATATGGGCGGTGGTTTCCCGACGAAGTACCTGCGCGACGTGCCTGCTGCCGAAGAATATGGCCATGCGATCGACACAGCGCTTCGCAAGCACTTCGGCAACCAGATTCCGAAGACGATCATCGAGCCGGGTCGCGGCATGGTCGGCAATGCCGGCGTCATCAAGGCGGAAGTCGTTCTTGTCTCGCGCAAGTCCGACAACGACAATCACCGCTGGGTGTTCCTCGACATCGGCAAGTTCGGCGGTCTGGCCGAAACCATGGACGAAGCCATTCGTTACCCGATCCGCACCGAGCGTGACGGCGACGAGATGGAAGCCTGCGTTCTGGCCGGTCCGACCTGCGACAGCGCCGATGTGCTCTATGAGAAGAACATGTATCCGCTTCCGGTCTCGCTGACCATTGGCGACGAAGTTCTGATCGAAGGCACGGGCGCCTATACGACGACCTATTCGGCGGTCGCTTTCAACGGTTTCGAGCCGCTGAAGTCCTATGTGATCTGAAAAAATCGCCGCTTGTCTGGGGGCAGGCGGCGTTGTGACGGATCCTCCCGTTCCGGCTTTTGCAGAAGCGCCAAGGCGCAACCCTGCTTGCCACAGCCTCTGCCCAGCCGAGGAAAAGGCGTTGCAGCAGGCCGGAACGGTTCACATTATCATTCAGGTGCCGCTATCCGTGGGCGGCTTGGTGACGGGAGGCCGTGATGGCCGCTGTTCTCAACTCTGTACGTGCATTCTTTACGCCGCAGACATTTCATATCGACGTGGAAACACCGGCCGACGTTGTTGCCCGCGAGACCTTGCTCGACCGTGTCATGGGTCCGGGCCGTCGCCGCAAATCCTCTGAAAAGCTGCGTGCCGGACGGGTGCCAGCCGAAGGCTTGGCGCTGGTTGCGCGCGACGAGGACGGCCATGTCATCGGCACGGTACGCCTGTGGAATGTTCAGGCCGGTGTCACGCGCGAAGGGCGCGGCGTCGAGGCGCTGCTGCTTGGACCACTGGCGGTTGATTGCACCCATGAAGGCAAGGGCATTGGCTCGGCGCTGATGCGCGCGGCGATCACTGAGGCAGCGCAGCGCGGTCACGGTGCGGTTCTTCTGGTGGGCGATGCGCCCTATTATGAGCGTTTCGGCTTTCAGGCAGACCTTACGCAGCATCTGGTCATGCCAGGACCGTTCGAGCGCGGCCGCTTTCTGGCGCTAGAGCTGAAAAAGGGCTGGCTGGAAGGTGCGGCGGGAATGCTGGTCGCCACCGGACGCAAGTTTTCCTGAGTGCATCGTGCGGTGGTGAGCAACCGCCAAAAAATCCGACGCTCTTGTGGGTATCGAGGCGGGCCCATCGGCCCGCCTTTTTGCGTCTGGCCAGGTCGAAATCGCCGCTCAGGCGGCGCGGCGAGACGCGCTTTGCGATGGTTCTACCCTGAAACGCCCGATCATGTTGGAAAGGCTCGCGGTGGCATTGGCTATCGATTGGCTGACGGCGTTGGTTTCCTCAACCATGGCCGCGTTCTGCTGGGTCATCTGGTCGAGCGAATTGACGCTGGCGCTGATTTCCTGAAGCCCGACCGACTGTTCGCGCGCCGCGGTGGTGATGCTGTCTATGTTGACATCGATTCGCGAAACGAAATCGCCGATCTTGTTGAGCACGGTGCCAGCCGACTGGACGAGCTGCACGCCGCTTTCCACCTCTTCATTCGACTTGCCGATCAGATCCCGGATTTCACGCGATGCCTTTGCAGAGCGCTGGGCAAGTTCGCGGACCTCCTGGGCAACCACGGCAAATCCCTTGCCCGCTTCCCCCGCACGGGCCGCTTCCACACCGGCATTCAGCGCCAGCAGGTTCGTCTGGAAGGCAATTTCATCGATGACACCGATGATCGACCTGATTTCTCCAGCGGCAGTCTCAATGCGGTGCATTGCAGAAACCGCTTCGTCAACCACGCCTGAGGACTGGGCTGCCGAACGGCTGGCTTCCTTGATGAGATCGCGGGTCTCGTTTACCCGTGCCTCGGATGTCTTGACGGTGGATGAGACCTGTTCCAGAGCGGCGGCCGTCTCCTCAAGCGCCGCGGCCTGCCTTTCGGTGCGACGCGACAGATCATCGGCGGAACTGTGCATTTCGTGGCCCTGATCGCGCAGGCTGTCGGCTTCCTTGAGGATTTGCCCCATTGTTCCCTGAAGGGAGCGGACGGAAGCATTGAAATTTAGCCGCAGGGTTTCGAATTTCTGGTCGAAGGCGCGCTCAAGCGTGGTGCTCAGATCGCCCTTGGAGAGATTCTCCAGGCCATATCCCAGCTCCTCAATGGCGAAGCGCAGCGCCTCCGCTTCGGCAAGACGCTCCCTCTCACGTCTCTCGCGATCTGCATTGGCGGAATGTCGGGATTGCTCCGCTTCGCTCTCCAGCTGAAGTTTCGCCAGTCCGGCATCTCTGAAAATCGCCAGCGCACGCGCCATTGCGCCGATTTCGTCGTGGCGGCCTAGATGCGGCGGTGCGTCCTGGAGGTTGCCCCCGGCCATGCTGGTCATGCTGCCGGTTATGTGCCGTATTGGCGCAATGGCGCGGCGGCGCAGAAAGACGGTCGAGCAGATGCTGAGCGCGACAAGCAGGCCACCAAGCATATAGGTGGTATGTTCGAGAAGACGTGTCTGTTCGGCAGCGTAAAGTTCCTTTTCCTTGCCGTACAGTGTCGCCATTTCTACAAGCTGGTTGACGGCAGTCTCGTGGTCGTGGAACGTCAGGCTCAGCTTGTCGAGTTCGCCGGTTATCTTCGCCCTGTCCAGCGACGCGAGGGCAGGCAGCGTGGCGGAGTCAAGTATCGCCCAGAACGCATCTCCCTTGGCAAGTACATCGTTCTCGATCTTCTTTTTCAAGCTGTCGGGAAGCGTGCTCGTCTTCCAGTACTGGCGTCTGTCGTCATACTGGGTTTTCAGAAGGCGAACACGCTCGATATTCCTGGAAAGAACGTCAGGGTGAAGCGCACCTTCGTTAATCAGCGCGTAGGCCTCGATCAGATAGAGCGGCGGCGGCAGAATATCTGCGACGAGATCCTTTCCGTCGACGATTTCTTTGTAGATTGCTCCATTGACCTTCAGCCTGTCGAGTGCGTAGGCGCTGGTCAGAAGCGTAAGAATGATGCCACCCGCGAGTGCGACGCCAATTGCCGTAAATATTGCTGAAATCGAAAGTTTCATGAACAGAAGTCCGAAGGTCGTAGCGGAGAGCGATGATCGGGACTGCCTGGGTCGATGGGCGCGATCAATCACGTATTTGTTGCAGCTACGTAACCTGAAAGGCAGTACGTCGTTCTTGCATCAGCGTGTCAAAACTGCGGCCATGATCTGAGGGCAGGTATAATTCTGCACTATTACTTCAATATATTGATTTTCCATTAATGTTAATTTTATGCTAAAATCATTCATATCCTCTAATATGCTAATATATTAGATTCCAATAATTCTGGATATTGTTTTTATTTGTTCAGGAGTTGATCTAAGGCAAATACCTGCTCTCCAGCTTGTGATTACTGACGAAACAGATGTGCTCCGTGTCTGCCATGGAAGTCCGCGAGGCTGAAGAATGCCAGCCGGATCTGGGTGGAGCACATCTTTCGACAGATCAAGGAGAGAGACATGCCTGCCACATTCCTGAAAGCCGTCCTGTTAGCATCGACAGTCTGCCTGTCGCTTCCAGTGCTTTCCCACGCCGCCGACATGGCGCCTGCTGCGCCTGAGCCAACCGCCGAAGAAGCGATTGCCGCGTCAAGCCCATGGATGCTGCGCGTGCGCGGCCTTGGCGTCATCACCCATGACAGCGGAACAATCAACGGCGTTCCAGGCGCAGGTCTCGACTATTCGGACACCGTCATTCCGGAACTCGACGTCAGCTATTTCTTCACCGACAACATTGCCGCAGAACTCATTCTCGGCACCACCTTCGCGAAGATCAACACCAACGGATCGCTGGGCGAGATCGATGTCGGCAAGGCATGGCTGCTGCCGCCAACGCTGACGCTGCAGTACCACTTCACCAATTTCGGCGCGTTCAAGCCCTATGTCGGTGCCGGCGTCAACTACTCGATGTTCTACAATCAGTCTGAAAAGGCCGGTTTCCATAACCTCGACGTGAAGAATGATTTCGGCGCAGCGGTTCAGGTCGGCTTCGACTACATGCTGACCAAGAATTGGGGCGTGAACTTCGACGTGAAGAAGATCTTCCTCGAAACCAAGTGGAGCGCCACGCACGACGCTCTGGGTGATATCAGCGGCAAGGCCAAGATCGATCCATGGCTGGTCGGCGCCGGTGTGACCTACCGCTTCTAAGCCGTCACGGCATCTGGGCTATCGCGCTGGGAGACCCGACAAGCTGTTGCCACGCGGGGGGGGCAGCAGCTTCGGACTTTTACAAGGCTCAGAAATCATTGCCCGGGCGGCGGCGCGCTCGGGCAATGTGTTTAGAAACAGGCCAATTGGTAGCTGGTCAAGCTGGCGCGCCGACGGTGCCGGACCGCTATGGCGTTCCGCCTTTCGACATTCTCAGGACGAGATATCCACAATACCGCAATCGCCCGCTTCGGATGCGAAGGCCAGCAGATTGCCGCTTGCGCTCCACGACATGGAGGTGATGGCACCCTTGCCCGGACGGCGCAGCAATGCCTCCTTCTGGTCTGCCACGCGCACGCCAAGGATCATTCCATCGATGAAGCCTATGGCAAGAACATCCTCTATGGGATGAAAAGCGACGTTGGTGACCATGATGTTGGCGCGGGTGCCAAGTTCCAGCGGTGCCTTGCCCATGGGGCCGTCCTTGCCGACGAAGGGCCAGACGATGGCGGCAGGCGCGCCTGAAGATGCCAGCCATTTGCCCTTGTTGGACCAGGAAATGGATTTCACCTTGGCGGGATAGCCGGTCATGCGCATATGGCGCGTGTCCATGCCACCCTTGGTGGCCTCCATCTTCCAGCCGTGCAGCGCGTTTTCCTGCATGGTGGTAACCAGGAATTTTCCGTCCGCAGAGAAGGTCACGCCGGTATGGGCACCTTTCCAGTCCAGATCGATCGGATCGCCCGCACTTGCCACCCAATGCAGCGTCACGCCATTGTAGCGGGCGGCGGCAATGCGCAGACCCTTTGGCGCAAAGGCGATGGCCTCGACGGTGCGTTCTTCCTTGAATTCCTTTACCGTGCCATCGGCAAGGCGCACGAAGCTGGATTTGCCAACGCCATAGGCAACGGCGTTCTGCGGACCGCCCGCGACAACGCTGATCCATTTACGGGGAACATGGGCGAGCTCCTGCGCCGTGCCGTCATGGCTTACACGCAGGACCTTGCCATCCTCGCCGCCGGTGATGAGCGTGGTGCTGTGGGGATCGCGAATACAGGTCAGCAAGCCCTCGTGGATTTCCGTGACCTTCTCGCCGCCGTCCAGCCGGTGAATGGTTCCGGCAGCGGTGGCAAACATGGGAATATCGCCCAGAAAATGCGTCGCAACGACGTGGCCTTCGAGGTCAAGAGGGGCAACGGTGGGCATCGGTAAAAGGTCTTTCTGTCGTAAGGCAGGCGCGTTCGCCTTTGGTTGTTGTAAGCGTCAGGGCAAGACACTCGGTCTTCCGTGACCCCGGCCTGAAGCCGGGGGGCCATCCGCCGCGCACCTGTGCGGCTTCAACTGCTTTTGCGATCAAGGACCTGATCGCAAAAGATGCCGGATCACGTCCGGTATGGCGGAAAGAAACGTATCAAGCCGCTGCAAGGCAGGCGTTGAAACTGTTTTCCAGCTTCTCACGGTCGAGGTTGCGACCGATGAAGACGAGGCGGGATTCGTGCTTTTCGCCTTCCTTCCACGGACGCTGGTGATCGCCCTCGATGATCATGTGAACGCCCTGCACGACGTAGCGTTCCGCATCGCCCTTGAATGCGATGATGCCTTTCAGGCGCAGGATGTTCGGGCCATCGGTCTGCGTGACCTTCTGGATCCATGGGAAGAACCGCTCGGGGTTCATCTCGCCACCGCGCAGCGACACCGACTGAACCGTGATGTCATGGATGGCGGAGACTTCGCCGTGGTGATGGTGATGCCCATGGTCATGGCTGTGATCATGATCGTGGTGATGATGGTCATGGTCGTGGTCGTGATGGTGGTGCCCGTGATCATGCCCATGATCGTGATCGCAATCGGGGCCGCAGACATGGTCGTCATGGCCGTGTTCAAGAAAATGCGGATCGTTTTCCAAGGCACGTTCGAGGTTGAACGCACCCTGATCCAGAACGCGGGCAAGATCGACGCCGGAGCGGGTTGCCTTATAGACGCGGGCGGATGGGTTGATGGCGCGCACGATGTCTTCGATGACAGCCAGTTCCTGCTCTGTCACAAGGTCGGTCTTGTTGATGATGACGACATCGGCAAAGGCGATCTGGTCTTCGGCCTCGCGGCTGTCTTTCAGGCGCAGCGGCAGATGCTTGGCATCGACAAGCGCAACGACCGCATCAAGCTCGGTCTTGGCGCGGACATCGTCATCCATGAAGAAGGTCTGGGCAACGGGAACCGGATCTGCAAGGCCGGTGGTTTCCACGATGATGCCGTCGAAACGGCCCGGGCGGCGCATCAGGCCTTCCACGACGCGGATCAGGTCTCCGCGCACGGTACAGCAGACGCAGCCGTTGTTCATTTCGTAGATTTCCTCGTCGGATTCGACGATGAGATCGTTGTCGATGCCGATTTCGCCGAATTCATTGACGATGACGGCGTATTTCTTGCCGTGGTTTTCAGACAGGATGCGGTTGAGGAGCGTGGTCTTTCCCGCGCCCAGATAGCCGGTCAACACGGTGACGGGAATTGGCTTGATGGTGGCTGCTGCTGCTTCGGTCATGAGAACCTCTGGGAAATGATGGGCCGCAATACGGCTTTGAAAGCGTTGTCGTTCATATAGGCGTGTGGCGGAACGAGTTCAAAGAGAATCTGCCGAAGTTTTCTGAACGCTGCTTTCAAGCAAATTCATGTCGAAGGCATCGACATCTGCTAGAAGCTCCACGAGCCCCGCAATGGCGTGGGCGATGATTTTCTCACCCTTTTGCGCGCTCGCCGCGGCTGCGTTGCCTGCCACGCCCTGTTTGTTGAGGTCGGACATGCGCCATCCGAAGGCGTGCGGGCCATAGGCGCGCAGGTGCCTGTATTGCCGGATGAAATCCGACTGCCTTGAGGGGAAATTCCCCGCTTTTTCCATATCGACGTGCTGCGGGCAGAGAGCGAGCATGACCGAGGTTTCGATATCGCCGCCATGAATGTCGATGGCCTTGTCTTCCGGGGCAACCACCTCCTGCGGTATGCCAAAGCGTGTCCAGCTGGTGGCAACCGCCAGCATGTCGAAGCGAATGCGGGCCTCGGTTGCGACAATGGTCATGAGCGGTGAATTGCCGCCATGGGCGTTCAGCATTACGAATTTGCGGATGCCGCTTCGGTGTTGCTGCTCGGCAATGCCAAGCCAGCGATGGACCGCTTCATCGAAAGAAAGCGTTCTGGTGCCCGCCACATCCATATGCTCCACGGAATAGCCGACCGGCTCTACCGGAAGGAACGTGACCGGCAATGTCGCCGGCAGGGCCGGCTTCAAACGGGCAACGATGCCTTGCGCAATCAGCGTGTCCGTCTCAAACGGCAGATGCGGCCCGTGCTGTTCATGCGCGCCGAGCGGCAGCACCGCAATCGCGCCATTTGGCTGCGCCGACGGCGATGTTACGTTGTTGTCGTGAAAATGCGTATATGTGTCTGGCATCTGGCGATCCGCGCCTGCATTCGTTAAGTAATACCAAGACCATATCGTTGTCCGGGATTTCAGAAAAGGCATTTGCTGATGAGCAAGGATAAGCTGGCCAAAAAGACCAAATCCGCGAAAAAAGCGAAATCCGGTAAGAAAAAGGATCTGACCTTCAGCCCCGACGAGTTGGCGCAGTCCATTACCCAGGCGGCACGGTCCATGCGCACGGCACTCAGCCACAACCTTGCGGCAACCGGTCTCTATGCCGGTCAGGACGGGGTTATCCTGGCGCTGGCGCAGGAAGGCAGCATGACGCCCGGCCAGATCGCGCAGAAGCTTGGCGTCAAGGCACCCACCATGACGCGCACCATTGGCCGCATGGAGGCGCAGGGCTTCGTGGAGCGGGGTGCGGGTGACGGTGACGGGCGTCTGACCATGGTCAAGCTGACAGAAGCCGGGCTGAAAAGTGTGGAGCAGATCACGACGTCGCTCGCCGATTGCAACGCTCGCGCCGTCGATGGCCTGTCGGCGAAAGAGATCAAGACGGTGGTCAAAGTGCTGCGCGCAATCGATGCCAACTTGCAGGCACTTGAGTTAATCGATTAAAATTTCGCATCGGTAATCTTGAAAGCGGTTGAAATCCTTAAAATGGTTGCGTCTTTTGTTTAAATTGTTTAGTCACAATTTAAACGCCGCTGAGGCGGCTTGCGTGACCGTAGGAGGGGACCGTGGCGCAAAAGATCAAACTTTCAACCATCGCAGAAAGCCTTGGCTTGTCCACCGCGACCATATCGCTGGCGCTGCGTGACAGCCCGCTGGTAGCTGCGGATACGCGCGAGAAGATCAAGGAGCAGGCGAGGGCGCTGGGCTATATCTACAATCGCCGCGCTGCCAGCCTTCGCACCTCCCGCTCGGGCATTATCGGCGTGGTGTTTCATGATGTCATGAACCCCTTCTATGGTGAAATTCTGAAAGCCATCGAAAGCGAGCTGGACCGCAGCCGCCAGACCTTCATTCTGTCCAACCATTACGATTCCGTCGAAAAGCAGCGCACCTTCATCGAAACGCTGCTGCAGCTTGGCAGCGATGGCATCATCATGTCTCCCGCCATCGGCACGCCGCTGGAGGATATGACGCTTGCCGAGGAAAACGGTATGCCCGCCATCCTCGTTGCCCGTTCCATGGATGGGGTCGATATGCCGACCTTTCGCGGCGACGACAGCTACGGCATTTCGCTTGCCACCAATCACCTCATCAGCCTTGGTCATCGCACCATTGCCATGGTGGGGGGAACGGACCAGACATCGACCGGGCGCGACCGCTATCAGGGCTATGTCAACGCGCTGCGCAAGGCAGGCATCGAGGTGGATCCGAACCTGCGTATTCCCGGCGCGCGCTCCAAGCAGGGTGGTTTCGAGGCTGCGGTGAACTTCCTGTCGCTGCCGCAGAAGCCGACGGCTGCCGTTTGCTGGAACGATCTTGTCGCTATTGGCCTGATGAACGGCATTTCGCGGGCGGGCTTCGTGCCGGGCAAGGATATTTCCGTGACGGGCTATGACGATCTGGAAGAGGCAGCCATTGCCACACCAGCCCTGACGACGGTGTCGAACGGGCAGGCGGAAGTGGGACGACTTGCTGCGCGGGCCCTGCTGGACAGGCTGGCCGGAAGCCATGAGCCCGACGGTATCCACCTTATCAAGCCGGAAATGCGCATTCGGCAATCCACCAGCCCCTGCATTCCGCGAAGCTAGGCAAAAGCGCTGAGCCCATCATGCAAAGATGGGTTCCGCTTTTGGAATCGATCGGCTAGCTTGGCCTCATGCATAGCAGGAGGATACCCAAGCATGTCAGATAGCAAAGCCGCCGTTCTCGTCCCGGGAAAAATTCACCCTCGCGTTCTCGAACGTTTCGAGGGCAAGGTAGACGTCATAACCGCTCCTGCCGGGCCAGAGCCGTCGCTTTCCGAGGAAGACGCGCAGCGCATCACCGCCGTTGCCGTTTCCGGCAGCTTCAACGCAAGCTGGATCGATGCCCTGCCCAAGCTGGAAGTTATCGCCAATTTCGGTGTCGGCTATGATGGCGTCGATGCCAAACATGCGGCGTCGCGCGGCATTGTCGTAACCAATACGCCCGATGTTCTCAACGACGAGGTTGCCGACACGACGATTGCATTGCTGATCAGCACGGTGCGGCGTCTCTATCAGGCCGAATCGCATCTTCGTGCGGGCAAGTGGGAAGCCGAAGGTCCCTTCATGCTGTCGCCGTTTTCGTTGCGCAACCGCAAGGTCGGACTGTTCGGCATGGGGCGCATTGGTCAGGAAATTGCCAAGCGGCTGGAGCCGTTCAAGGTTGAAATTGGCTATCATACCCGCAGCAAGCGCCCCGAACTGTCCTACACCTATTACGGTTCCTTGAAGGAAATGGCGCAGGCAGTCGATATCCTGATCTGCATCGTGCCCGGTACGCCGGAAACCCACAAGGCGATCAATGCCGATATTCTCTCCGCACTGGGCCCGAACGGCGTGTTCATCAATGTCGGACGCGGATCGAGCGTGGATGAGGACGCGCTTCTGAAGGCCTTGCAGGACGGCACGATCGGTGCAGCGGGTCTGGACGTGTTTTACGCCGAGCCCAAGGTGCCGGCAGGCTTCCTGTCCTTGCCGAACGTCACCCTGTTGCCGCATGTCGCCTCTGCCTCGGTCCCGACGCGCAATGCCATGGCCGATCTGGTGGCCGACAACGTGCTGGGCTGGCTGAACGAGCGCAAGGTGGTGACACCTGTGCCGGAAACGCCCGTCAAGGGCTGATGTCCGGGTTGCCCGGTTCGTTGGCCCCGCAGAGGATGCGGGGCTGACAGGCTTTGGCCTTGGTAGCTCGGCAGAAGAATAGCGGCGGAGAACCGGTGGGAGGATGGCAGCGCAGCTGGCGCTGCCATGAGTGCATCAAGCCTTGCTGGCCTTATAGTCCCGAACAGCCGTTCCGAATGCCTTAAACAGCGCGCGCGATGGTGCGTCCGTTTCCGCCCAATATTCCGGGTGCCACTGCACGCCCACGGCAAAGCCCTTCGCATCGATGACGGAAACGGCTTCGATGGTGCCGTCCTCTGCCGTCGCCTCGACCTGAAGCCGGGGCGCTGTCTTTGCGATGGCCTGGCGATGCAGGGAATTGATCTGCACTTCTCCCGTCATGCCCAGATGCTGCGCAATACATGAGCCTTCGCGGATATAGACCGGCTGACGGATGGCAAATGCCTTGTCGCGGTCGATATCGTCAGGCTTGCGGTGGTCCCAGATGCCGGGCTGCTCCTGGATTTCGCTGGCGAGCGTGCCGCCGAGCGCAACGTTCAACTCCTGAATGCCACGGCATATGGCCAGCATCGGAACGCCCCTGTCGATGGCACGGCGGATGAGCGGCAGGCTGGTGGCGTCGCGCGCGGGATCGAACGGACCGTCGCTTTCCTTTGCTTCGACACCATAGAGCGAGGGGTGAACATTGGTGGCGGAACCGGAGACCAGCAGCCCGTCGACCCGGTCGAGAATGGCATCGATATCGTTGCCCTCCTCAAAGGCTGGCACGATGAAACTCATGACATCCGCCACCTTGAGGGCTGCGGCAAGATATTGTGTCTGGGCTGCGTGCCATTCTGCGCCATCAAGGCTTCTGATGTCGGCGGGAATGGCGATGATGGGTTTGGACATGGCGGCTCCGGCTTGCTGTACAGCCTCTTGTGCGACCGGAAAGGGCCGCTCGTCAAGCGTCTGGAACGGGCATCTCCTTGGGTTTCTTCGCCTAAAGTATAAGTCTGCCTACCAATATTCCGGTTGACTATAATGTCCGAGATGGAAGCAGCCGCCACTGTGCTTTGACAACCAATTTATTCTTCCGATGACGCTTGTCAGTCTGGTAGCCCCGTGCTTTCTTCTTGCCATGCCTGATAGCGGAGGGGAATTCGGCTACCGGCAAGATTCGTATCTGGGAGGATATTCATGGATCGTCGTTCGTTCATCAAAAAAGGCGCTGTTTCAGGTGCGGGCGCGGCTGCTGCAACAGTCCTGGCTGCTCCGGCCATCGCGCAACAGAATACCAAGATCACCTGGCGGCTGACCTCGTCGTTTCCGAAATCTCTGGATACGATCTTCGGTGGCGCGCAGGATGTCGCCAACCACGTCAATGCTGCCACGGACGGAAACTTCAACATTCAGGTCTTTGCGGCAGGTGAAATCGTACCGGGGCTTCAGGCCGCGGACGCGGTGTCTTCAGGCACGGTGGAAATGTGCCACACCTGCTCCTACTATTATGTCGGCAAGGACCCGACCTTTGCCATCGGCACGGCCATTCCCTTCGGCCTCAACGCCCGCCTGACCAATGCGTGGTTTTATGAGGGCAATGGCAACAAGCTGCTCAACGAATTCTATGCCAAGCATAATCTCTACGGCATGATTTCGGGCAATACCGGCGTGCAGATGGGTGGCTGGTTCCGCAAGGAAATCAACACCGTCGAAGACTTCAAGGGCGTGAAGATGCGCATTGCCGGTCTGGCCGGCAAGGTCGTGGAAAAGCTGGGCGTCGTTCCGCAGCAGATCGCCGGTGGCGATATCTATCCCGCGCTCGAAAAAGGCACCATCGATGCGGCGGAATGGGTCGGCCCCTATGACGACCACAAGCTCGGCTTCCAGAAGGTGGCGAAATTCTACTATTACCCGGCCTTCTGGGAAGGTGGCCCGGTCATCCACTCCTTCGTCAATCTGGACAAGTGGAACAACCTGCCGAAGCACTATCAGGCCGTTCTGCAGGATGCCTGCGCCTTCGCCAATACCAACATGATGGCGAAATACGACACCAAGAACCCGACGGCGATCAAGCAGATTGTTTCGGAAGGCGCGACGCTGCGGCCCTTCAGCCAGGATATTCTGGACGCCTGCTACAAGGCAGCACTGGAAGTCTATGCCGAGATTTCAGCCGTCAACCCTGATTTCAAGAAGGTCTATGACGATCAGGTGGCCTTCAAACGCGAGGGTTATCTTTGGATGCAGCTCGCCGAATATACCTTCGACACGTTCATGATGATCCAGCAGCGTAACGGCAAGCTGTAAGCAGTCTGAGCAGTAAGTGGAATGCAAACCCGGATCGAAAGGTCCGGGTTTTATTTTGCGCTGTATCGGCGGAGACGGGCCCCGCCGACCTCAAGCGCTTTCTTGTTACATGGAAGCGTTCTGCCGGTTCCATGTAACAAGGAAATGCTGAAGGCAGCGGCCTTGCTATTGAACTGTGGAGGTGATGCGATGCAAAAGCCGCTGAGCATTACGCTCATGTTTAGAAAAAGCCGGACAGGCTGGTCGATAGCTGTCCGACTGACATTTCTGAGCACGTCGTAAACGGACGGCAGAGTTACAGCTCTGCCTTCCACTTCACCAATATGATCCGTTTTACCAAGTATCGCGCCTTACTGACCGATCTTCGGCGGCTCGTTGAGGTTTGGCATTCCGGGCAGCCCGTTTCCGCCCGGCTGTGCGGGTGCGCCATCCATGGGGGGCAAGCCGAAATTGGGCATGGTGTTGCCACCCGGATTGCCGAAGGCGGGGACCTCGATCTTGATGGTGTTGAGATCGACCTCCGGGGCCTTGTCGAGCCAGTAGGTGACCGATTCAGGCCAGAAGATCACGACAGCGACGAGAATGAGCTGCATTCCCAGCCATGGTATGGCGCCCATGTAGATGTCCGAGGTCTTCACGCTGCGAGGCGCAATGGAGCGCAGGTAGAACAGGGCGAAGCCGAAGGGCGGGTGCATGAAGCTCGTCTGCATGTTGATGCAGATCAGCACGCCGAACCAGATGAGATCGATTCCCAGCGAATGGGCAATCGGTGCCAGCATGGGCACGACGATGAAGGCGATTTCGAAGAAATCGAGGAAGAACGCCAGGAAGAAGATGAAGATGTTGACGAAGATCAGAAAGCCGATCGGACCGCCTGGAATTCCCGACAGCATATGCTCGATCCAGAGCGACCCGTCCATGCCCTGAAAGACGAGGCTGAAGCAGGTAGCGCCCACCAGAATGAACACGACCATGGAGGTTATGTGCATGGTGGAATGCATGCCCTGCTTGACCAGATCCCATGTCAGGCGACGATGTGCGGCGGCCAGCGCCATCGCACCGACCACGCCCAGTGCGCCCGCTTCCGTGGGTGTGGCGAGGCCCATGAAGATGGTGCCGAGCACAAGGAAGATGAGCACGATGGATGGCACCATGCCCGCCAGAACGCGAAAGACCAGCGCCCGGTTCAGCTCGCCGCGCGCTTCCGGCGGCAGTGCGGGCAGGTCTTTCGGGCGCACAAGCGACATGACGAAGATGAAGATCATGAAAATGAGGATCTGCAGGATCGACGGGCCGATGGCGCCGAGATACATGTCGCCCACCGACCGGCCGAGCTGGTCTGCGAGAACGATCAGCACCAGCGATGGCGGAATGACCTGCGTGATGGTGCCGGATGCGGCGATGACGCCGGTGGCAAGACGCGGATTATATCCGTATTTCAGCATGATGGGCAGAGAGATGACGCCCATGGTAATGACGGATGCGGCAACCGTGCCGGTGATGGCACCCAGAATGGCGCCGACGAGGATGACGGCGTAAGCCAGACCACCGGGAATGGCGCCGAACAGCTTGCCCGTACCCTCCAGCAGATCCTCGGCAAGGCCGCACCGTTCCAGTATGGCGCCCATGAAGGTGAAGAAGGGGATGGCCAGCAGCAGATCGTTGGAAACGATGCCGAAAATGCGCAGGGGCAGCGCCTGCAGGAAGGCGGGCGAGAAATGCTCCGTAAAGATGCCGATGACACCGAACAGCAGGCCGACAGAGGCGAGAGAGAAGGCCACCGGGAAACCGTAGAGCATGAAGATGATCATGCCCAGGAACATCAGCGGCGGCAGAATACCGTATTCAAACATGGGAATATCCTTAGCGATCAGCGCCTGATTTACTGGAGCGGTTTTTCGTATTTGGTGTCGAGCTGATAGAGCCCGCCCAAAGCGCCTATGCGCTTCACCAGTTCGGATATTCCCTGCAGGACGAGCAGTGCGAAACCGGCGAAAATGATGAATTTCACCGGCCAGCGAATGAGGCCGCCCGCATTGGAAGAGGTTTCGTTCTGCGCAAAGGACAGCGCAAATTCCGGCCAGCTCAGCCATGCCAGGTAGGCGCAGGCCGGAAGCAGGAAGAAGACGAGGCCGATAATATCGACCCACAGCCGTGCACGGGGCGAGATCGCGCCGTAGATGATGTCGACGCGCACATGTTCGTTCATCCGCAACGTATAGGATGCGCCGATCAGAACGATGAACGCGAACATGTACCACTGGATTTCAAGCCAGCCGTTTGAACTGTAGTTGAAGACGTAACGCACGATGGCGTTGCCGGCGCTGACAAGGCAGCATATCAGCACGAGATAGCCTGCGAATTTGCCAAGGACTTCGCTGATCCCGTCGATAAGAGCGCTCAGATGTAGCAGAGCTTTCATTGTTTTCCCCTCCTCGATCCCTTTGCGGGTTTGGTGGGAGGAATAGCCCGGCCTGCCCGCATTTACCCATGCTGACACTCGTCGATTGAAACCGGAAATTCCCTCCACACTGATTCGTGTATGGGGAGAACCTGCCAAATGCAACTGTCCCGGCGCTTGCGGCTCGTTAATCACAAGGTTTGCAAAGCATTGTCAGGCCCAATGTTGCGCCGCTGCATGATTTTGGGCTTTCCGGGGTCTCTTTTGGCGCTTCAAACCATTTTTGACGACAGCGGAGAAGCCAGCTGTTCTCTGCGTTGCGTTTTTAAATGATTCCATGTTAGGTCTTTTGCCGGAGCGTTCCGCAGAGGAATTTGTTCGCAAGGGAGCCGTGATCAGCGAGCGGAGTTGCGGACAGCCAGCGGATCTATGAAGGGGAATTTGCATGAGCGAACATCACACAGGTCCGATCGAAGTCGGTGCGCCGATGAATTATTCAGAGCACGAGAAGACCTATAGCGGTTTTCTGAACGCTGCCAAATTCGGCACCATGCTCGTTTGTGTGCTTCTGCTTGCCATGCTGGTCGGTTTCTTCACGACAGGCGGCTTTTTCGGTGGCCTGCTGGTCTTCGTCATCCTGTCGGTCGCTGGCTTCGTGCTTCTGCGCTAACTGATTTATCGAATAGGTCAGCATGTCCGATGGGAGCGCACGCTTCCGTCGGCTTTCGCGCGTGGGTACAATGAGCTCTCCGGCTGCTATGACCGGTGACACAGCTTCCATCGTCGCACTGTTTTTCTGCAATCAGCGATAATTTTTTGAACCATGGAGCAATCCATGGTTAAATCCTGGCGATTCTCCTCGTTCATCCAGTCATTTGGATCGGTGTGTGAATGCCATGGCTTTTGCAGATTTTATGTATGGTCGGTTCGAGCGCCTGATCCGTCCGCTTGATATTCCCTACAAGCCGCTGCCATCGAAGGGCCCTTTTCAGCTCCTGATGCATTTCGTTCGGCTGTTCCGGTCCGTGCTGATCGCGATTTCGGTTTTTGCCATCCTGATCGAGATGACCAATCTGTTTCTGGTCTGGAGCTTCTCCACCATTGTCGATGGCGTGACGGCACGGGGTGCTAAAGCCTTTCTGGAACAGGAGTGGCCCTTGCTGGCCACCATGGCCATCCTGCTCTTTCCGCTGCAGCCGTTTTTCTCCTTCATGGCAAACACGCTTTCATCGCAGGTGGTGACGGTTTGTATGCCGGCCTCCATTCAATGGCAGGGGCACAAGGCTGTCGAGCGCCAGCACCTGCGCTTCTTTCATGAATTGTTTGCGGGCCAGGTCGCATCCCGGCTCGGTCAGGTGGCGACGGCTGTCCAGCAGCAGGTCTCCGTCGCATTTTTCTCGGTACCCTATTTCGCGGTCCAGTTCGTCGGCTCGCTCGTGCTGTTGACCAGCGTGGCATGGCCGCTGGCACTGCCGGTGCTTGTCTGGATTATTCTCAGCGTCTGGATTGCCATAAAGGCCGTGCCGAATTTTTCGGAATATGCCCGTCGTTCTGCCAAGAAGCGCAGTTTTCTGGTGGGCTCCATGACCGATCTTTATTCCAACATGCAGATGGTCAAGCAGTTTGCCGCCGAAGACAGCGAGGCAGGCTCCCTGCGCAGGGTTTTTGCCGATGCCATTCAGGCGCAGCACCGCGAGCGGCGGGTTTATCTGACAACCAGCATGGAAATACTGCTTCTCAATGTTGCGCTGTGGATTGCCATGCTGTCGATCGGCTTCTGGGGCATGATCGACGGTTTCGTGAGCACCGGCCAGTTTGCAGGCGCGCTTTATCTGACGCAGCGTCTATCCACCAATGCCCGCGCATTTCTGGATATGGGGCAGCAACTGTTTCAGGCTGCCGGCACCATCAGGGATGCCATGCCGGTCATGACGACGCCACCCGAAATTGTCGATGTGGACCGCGCCATTCCGCTTGTGGTGCGTGCAGGCGAGATAGAGTTCGACCAGATCCACTTCGAATATCAGCGGGAGAAAGCTGTGATCGCGGATCTGAACCTGCGGGTCAAAGCCGGAGAAAAGGTCGGGCTGGTGGGCCTTTCCGGTGCGGGAAAGACGACGCTGGTCAACCTGTTGCTGCGATTTTACGACTTGAAGCAGGGCGCAGTCCGGATCGACGGGCAGGATATTCGCATGGTCACACAAGCCAGTCTGCGGGAAAATATCGGCGTGATTTCACAGGATGTTTCGCTTCTGCACCGCTCGGTGGGCGACAACATCCGCTACGGCAAGCCAGATGCCGACATGGACGAGATACGCGGTGCGGCACAGGCAGCGCAGGCCGACGGCTTCATTGCCGACCTGACCGATAGTGAGGGCCGCAGCGGCTATGAGGCCTTTGTTGGCGACAGGGGCGTCAAGCTTTCCGGTGGCCAGCGTCAGCGGGTGGCAATTGCCCGGGTTCTTCTCAAGGACGCGCCCATTCTGGTTCTTGACGAGGCGACGTCGGCGCTCGATAGCGAATCCGAAGCCGCCATCCAGGAGAAGCTGGATGTGTTGATGGCGGGCAAGACGGTTATCGCCATTGCGCACCGGCTGTCGACCATTGCCCGAATGGACCGGATCATCGTTCTCGACAGGGGGCAGATTGTAGAGGAGGGCACGCCCTCTGCACTTCTGGAGCAGAATGGTCTTTATGCGCAACTGTGGAACAGGCAAACGGGCGGCTACATCGCTGATACGAGCGCGTGATGGTCGCCAAATGGAGCGGCATGGGCCAAGGGGAGCAGGCGGGGTCAGCCTGCCGGGCTTGGCGCTGCCGGTGCTTGCGCAGGGCGCTGTGCGGGTAGCGGCACGACCGGCGCTATCTCGGTCTGCCATGTGGCGATGGTGTGAATCTGGCCCGGTATCTGGTCTTTCAGGAAGGATTCGTGGCCGGGCAGGCCCATGGGATAAAGTGCTTCCCGCTCGGCCTCGTAGGCAACGCTCTTGTCGGTGCAGAGACGGACGCGCATGTCCTGTGGGGCGAGATCGGTGCGGTTGGCGATTGTTTCCACCGGCGCAGACGGTGAGAGGCGACCTTCGAAGGCCTCTTGCAGATACTGGGCTGCACGCTCGTCGCGCTCGCGCTCTGTCGTTGCACCCATGATCACCACCATCAACCGCTTGCCGTTGCGCGTGGCAAGCCCGACATAATTGCGGCCTGACGCGCACAGAAAGCCGGTCTTCATGCCCACCGTGCCGGTGAAGCGGGTCAGCAGCGTATTGTTGGATTTGATCTCCTTGCCGTCGATGGTGACGGCGGAGCCCTGGAAAAAACGGGCATATTCCGGAAAGGCCCGATCAATCGCCATTCCGAGGACTGCCATGTCGCGGGCCGTGGTATAATTGGTCTTGTTGAAAAGTCCGTTCGGGCTGGAAAAATGCGTTCCCGTCATTCCCAGACGCGCGGCTGTCGCATTCATGCGCTGGACGAAGGTGGCTTCATTGCGGGCAATCGTTTCCGCCAGGGCGACGGCAACATCATTTGCGGACGCCGTCAGCGTGGCAAAGAGGGCGTCCTCAAGCGTCATGGTCCGCCCCAGCGTGAGGCCGGATTCCAGAAAGGCCTGTTTTGTGGCATTGGGCGTCATGACCACGGGGGTTGAGAGCGTAACCTCGCCTGAACGCAGCGCTTCAAACACCACCAGCGCTGTCATCAGCTTGGTTGTGGAGGCAGGATACCACGGCGCGCCCGCGTCTTCCTGATGCAGGACCTGATGGGTTGCGGTATCGATGACCAGCACAGGCGTCGCGGTGGCGGTGCCGCTGACGAAAAGCGATGCCGCGCAAGCAAAATGGGCCAATAGCCGCCGGGCCGATACTGTCTTGGTCATGTGCCACTCTCCACGAAGGCCCTCCTCATGACATGGGAGCGTGTGGGAGTACAAGCGTCTACTGATTCATAGGTGGGTTGAGGCAGACGCGTTTCTCGTCGGCAGGCGCCTTTGCCTCCGCTGCAGCCATGCGTGACAGGGTGAATTGCGGGGTGGGAGGCGGGCGGCATCAGGCAGCGACTTGTTCAAAACAGCGTGATGCCGCCCGAAGGCTTATTTGGTTACCGTCAGTTGGGCGTGCATACCGGCCTGATAATGGCCCTTGATATTGCACAGCAGGACGTATGAGCCCGGTGTCAGCTTGGCCTTAAGCTCACCCTCTGCGCCGGGTTTCAGATCTGAGACTTCACCCATACTTTTGAGCTTCTTCTCATCGATCCGGTCCTTGCCCGCGACGACCTCGATTTTCTGATCCGGCGATTTCAGCTTCACCAGCACCATTTCATGCTCTTCAGACATGGCGTCATTGTGCACCATGAATGTCGTTTCGCCGGCCTTGATGGTGGACTTGTCCAGCGTCAACGTCATTGGTCCACCGGCCTCGCCGCCTTCGACGACCTTGACGACGGTGGCGGCAAAGCTCGGCGTTGCCATCTGCAGAACGACGGCGGCGGCAAACATGTATCGCATATACTTCATGTCGGTTCTCTCCCTGTGGATGCAGGCAGGGTTATGGCTCTATTCTGACACGAAGCTGAACGGGAGAGGCCGGTGAAGGACCAATGTCAGGCTGCGGTTTCCATCGACAGCGGACATGAAAAAAGCCGGGACATGCCCGGCTTCGATGTGGTGAGGGAAACGTGCCTCAGGATGCGCTGGCGCCGCGGGTGCGGGCAACGCCATCAACGGCAGGCTTGTATTTCGGGTCGAGCCGGGCGGCGTGGCCGTAGGATTTCGCGGCCTTGTCCCTTTCGCCACGGCGCTCATAGACCAGCGCCTGGTTCGCCCAGGATTCTGCCAGATCGCCGTTCAGCGCAATCGCATGGTTGAAGTCTGCAAAGGCGTTTTCATCGTCGTTCAGCGCGACATAGGAGATGCCGCGACCATTATAGGGCTCTGGCGAGTTGGGCGACAGCGAGATGGCCTTGGAGAAGTCCTCGATGGCCTGTGCGTGCTGGTTGCGAAGCTGATAGATCAGGCCGCGATTGTGCCATGCGCGTCCATCGGTGGTGTCGAGATTGATGGCGGCGGAGAAGTCGTTGAAGGCTTCGTTGACGCGGCCGGTCTGGCGATAAAGATTGCCTCGGCCGATCAAAGCCACGTCGTAGCTGGGGTTGATCTGCAGCGCGCTGTTGTAATCCTGAAGCGCCTGCTGCTGCTGGCCCATGTTGCGGTAGACGAGCGCGCGGTTGGCGTAGGCCTGATAAAAGCGCGGATTGAGCTGCAGGGCCCGCTCGAAATCCGCGATGGCGCGCTTGCTGTCACCGGCGCGTCCATAGGCGGAGCCGCGAACGTTATAGCCTTCGGGATCCTGTGGATTGGCGTTGATGACCGATGTCAGAGAGGTGATGTTTTCCGCCGAGCCCTGGGCACGATCCAGCTGGAAGACGTCATTGGTCTGGGAGCTTGTAGCGCAACCGGACAGCGCAGCAATGACGCCGCACAGGATCAAGGGGGAACGAAACCGCATTTTATCTCTCTGGGATACACCGCTTGAAAACGGATTTCTGGAATCACGGGTATCAACAGCGTTCATGCGATATGGGTTCCCTTTAACAAGCCGGTTCCACGGTCATAAACTCAAAGAGCGGCGGCGAAAAATTCGCCCCCGCCCCAAAAGCATTCAAAAACGTCGAAAAGACGGCCTATCAGCGTGCCGGAGCGCGCGGGCCAGCAATCAGACCTTCGCGCTGCATGCGCTTGCGTGCCAGCTTGCGAACGCGGCGAACGGCTTCAGCCTTTTCGCGTGCGCGCTTCTGAGATGGCTTTTCGTAGTAATCACGCATCTTCATTTCGCGGAAAATGCCTTCGCGCTGCATCTTCTTCTTGAGAGCGCGAAGCGCCTGATCAACGTTGTTGTCGCGGACTAGTACCTGCACGTGAATCCCGTTCCTTTGGTTGGTTATTTTGCCGTGTGAATAATGGCATTCGCAAGCAAACAAAAAATCGTTCGGTTGGCCGTGTGGCCGCGCGATTGGTGACGTGCAATATCAGATCATTTTTGCGAAGTCCAGACGTTAACTGTGCAAGACCCCCTAAAAAGCGAGCTTTGAAGCATTCCGAGCGCCCATGTCGATACTTTATGTCGGCACGTCGCAAAATGAACATTCCCGCTCTATTTCATTTGCCATGTGTAAGGTTCTGCCGGAAGACTATGGAGCCGGGTTTCCCGACCGGTATTTAAGGAGTGGATTGCCAATGCGCAAATATTCGGTCTTCGCCGTCGCTCGTGAGGCTTTGCGCGGGCACAAGGGCTGGGATGCGCAATGGGCCTCTCCCGAACCACGGGCAGCCTATGATGTCATTATCATTGGCGGTGGCGGGCATGGGCTGGGTGCGGCCTATTATCTGGCCAAAGAGCACGGCATTACCAATATTGCGGTGCTGGAAAAGGGGTGGATTGGCGGCGGCAACAGCGGGCGCAACACCACCATCATCCGCTCCAATTATCTCTATGAAGAGAGCATGGATATTTACGAGCATTCCCTGAAGCTGTGGGAAGGCTTGAGCCAGGATCTCAATTATAATGTGATGTATTCGGCGCGTGGCGTGATGATGCTGTCGCACAATGTGCATGACCAGCAGAGCTTCAAGCGCCATATCAATGCCAACAGGCTCTATGGCATCGACAATGAATGGCTGACGCCGGAACAGGCGACGGCCTACTGTCCGCCGCTCGATATTTCCGCCAATGCCCGTTATGCCATCAATGGCGCGGCCCTCCAGCGCCGTGGCGGCACGGCGCGGCATGATGCGGTCAACTGGGGTTATGCGCGTGCGGCATCCGACCGTGGCGTGCATGTGATCCAGAACTGTGAAGTGACCGCCATCCGGCGCGGGCCTGACGGTGCGGTGACGGGTGTTGAGACGAACAGGGGCTTTATCGGTGCCAAGAAGATCGGCGTTTCGGCGGCGGGCCATTCTTCCGTCGTCATGAAGATGGCCGATGTGCGGGTGCCGCTTGCCTCCAACCCGTTGCAGGCGCTGGTTTCGGAGCCGCTCAAGCCGATTTTCCCCTGCGTGGTCATGTCCAACACGGTGCATGCCTATATTTCGCAATCCGATAAGGGCGAGCTAGTGATCGGCGCGGGCACGGACCAGTATAATTCCTATTCCCAGACCGGCGGTTTGCAGATCATCACCCACACGCTCGATGCGATCTGCGAACTGTTCCCGATTTTCCGCCGGGTGAAGATGATGCGGCAATGGGGCGGTATTACCGACAACACGCCCGACCGCTCCGCCATTCAGAGCCTGACGCCGGTGCCGAACCTCTTCCTCAATTGCGGTTGGGGCACGGGCGGCTTCAAGGCGACGCCGGGGTCTGCACATCTGTTTGCGCATCTGATCGCACGTGGCGAGCCGCACCCGTTGGCAGCGGGGCTGACGCTGGATCGCTTCCGCACGGGACGGCTGATCGATGAGGCGGCTGCTGCGGCGGTGGCGCATTGATGATGCCGGGTGCACTTCTTGCGGCTGTTGTGGCAACTGCGCCTCTGCAGGTCAGCAAGCTTGTGCCCGAGGTGGGAGATTTCCGTATGCAGACGATCCGCAAGGCGCAGGGTGAAACCGGCTGGCCCTTTGCGGCGAATGAGGGAATTTTGCTCTGCGCGCCCGTGATTGGCGACAAGGCTGTCTATTTTGTGGCGGAAAAGGAGGATGGCGGGCAGGAGGAGCCTGTTGTTCTCAACATCAACCCCATGATGATGGCCGTTGTCAATCTCGGCAAGACCAAGGTTTTCCGCGACTTCACGACCGTCGATGAACTGATGAACAGGCTTTATCCCTATATCACCATGGGAAAGCGCCTGTGTGACCAACCCGCCGGAACCATCGTTCCGGAAAGCTCTCTTTGAGGCAATACCATGCTGTTGATCCGTTGTCCCTATTGTGAAGATGAGCGTTCCGAGCTGGAGTTCCGCTGGGCGGGTGAGGCGCATATTGCGCGGCCCGAAAATATTGCTGGAATTTCCGATGAGGAATTTTCCGAGTATTTCTTCATGCGCGACAATGACAAGGGCATGGTGTTCGAACGCTGGCGGCATATTCACGGCTGCGGGCGCTTCTTCAATGCGGCGCGCCATTCCGTGACTGACAAGATCCATCTGACCTACAAGGCCGGTGAGCCGAAGCCGGATGAGGCGACGATCATGGCGGCAAGTGAAGGAGCGGCACGATGAGCGGCGCTTACCGTATCAAAGGCGCTGGCCGCCTGACGCCTGCGCGCACCGCGCGCTTTACCTTCGATGGCAAGATCCACACGGCATTGCAGGGCGACACCGTTGCCTCCGCACTTCTGGCCGATGGCGTGCATCTGATTGGCCGCTCGTTCAAATATCACCGTCCTCGCGGGTTCTTGTCCGCCGGGCCGGAAGAGCCGAATGCGCTGATCGATGTTTCCCGAGACAGCAGCCGCAAGCAACCGAATGTGCGCGCCACGGTGCAGGAAGTGTTCGATGGCGCGATTGTCTCGTCGCAGAACCGCTTTCCATCGCTCTCCTTCGACGTGGGAGCGATCAATGATGTCTTCTCGCCCATGTTTGTGGCGGGCTTCTACTACAAGACCTTCATGTGGCCGAAGGCTGCCTGGGACAAGCTCTATGAGCCGATCATCCGCCGTGCAGCGGGCCTGGGCAGCGCGCCGAAGGAAGGTGACAATGACCATTATGCCAGCCGTTTCGCCCATTGCGACGTGCTGGTGGCAGGCGGTGGCGTGGCCGGTTTGACGGCAGCGCTTTCCGCCGCAAAGACCGGCGCGAAGGTCATGCTGGTTGATGAGAATGCCGATATTGGCGGTGCGCTGCGGTTCGATACCGGCGCGACCATAGATGACCTCAACGGCTATGACTGGGCGCAGAAGGTCTTGGCCGAGTTGAAAGCCATGCCGAATGTGCAGGTTTTGCAGCGCACGACCGTGTTCGGCTATTACAACCACAATTTCATCGGCCTGGCCGAGCGCGTGACCGACCATCTGGCCACACCGGGCCACGAGCCACGCGAACGCCTGTGGCAGGTGCGGGCCAAAAAGGTTGTGCTGGCGACGGGCGCGATCGAGCGGCACATGGTGTTTGCCAATAATGACCGCCCCGGCATTATGCTGGCATCGGCTGCGCGCACCTATCTCAACCATTACGGCGTGGCCGTTGGCCACAATGTCGGTGTCTATACGGCGCATGACTCGGCCTATGAGACGGCGTTTGACCTCAAGCGGGCTGGCGTCGCCATTGCCGCCATCGTGGATTGCCGCGCCAACCCGGATACGAAGCTTCTGGATGAGGCGCGCGCGCTGGGCATCGAGGTGCTGGCGGGTCATAGCGTTTATGATACGGCGGGGCGTCTGCGGGTTTCCTCCATGACGGTTGGTCGCAATGGCGGGCCATCCAAGCGCAAGATCAAGGTGGATGCGCTCATCGTTTCCGCAGGCTGGACGCCATCGGTGCATCTCTTCTCGCAATCTCGCGGCAAGCTCAAATATGACGCGGAAAACCAGCGTTTTCTACCCGATGTGCATGTGCAGGACTGCGTTTCGATCGGTGCCTGCAACGGCACGGATGACCTCGGCGCTCTGATTGCCGAGGCGGCGAGTGCTGGCGGTGGAGGGGTGGAGTTTTCCGCCAGCAACGCGCATGCGTGGACCGGCGGCATGATTGGTGCTGCCGAAGGCGCGGGCGAACGCGACAATGTCAAGGCCTTCATCGATTTCCAGCACGATGTCTGCGCCAAGGATATCCGCCTTGCGGTGCGCGAAGGCATGCATTCCATTGAGCATATCAAGCGCTTCACCACCAATGGCATGGCGTCCGATCAGGGCAAGATGTCCAACATGCATGGTCTGGCAATCGCGTCCGAAGCCTTGGGCCGCCCGCTGCCGACGGTGGGTCTGACGACCTTCCGCGCGCCCTATACGCCTGTGACGTTCGGTACGCTGGTTGGTCATTCCAGAGGCAAGCTGTTCGACCCCGCCCGCAAGACGCCGATGCATGCGCTGGAAGAGGCAGCCGGGGCCGCTTTTGAGGATGTGGGCAACTGGAAGCGTGCGTGGTTCTACCCGCGTGCTGGCGAGGACATGCACCAGGCCGTGAACCGCGAATGCAGGACGGTGCGCGAAACGGTGGGCGTGTTCGATGCGTCAACACTGGGCAAGATCGAGGTTGTCGGGCCGGATGCAGCCAAGTTCCTCAACCTGCTCTACACCAATGCCTGGGACACGCTGAAACCCGGCCGCTGCCGCTATGGCATCATGACCCGTGAAGACGGCTTCGTCTACGATGACGGCGTTGTCGGGCGTCTGGCCGAAGACCGTTTCCATGTGACGACGACGACCGGCGGTGCGCCGCGCGTGCTGCACCATATGGAAGACTATCTCCAGACGGAGTTCCCGGAGCTGAATGTGTGGCTGACATCGGCCACCGAACAATGGGCCGTGATTGCCGTGCAGGGACCGAAGGCACGTGAGGTGATTGCGCCGCTGGTCGAGGGCATCGATCTTTCGCCCGAAGCCTTCCCGCATATGGCCATTGCCGAGGGGACGATATGCGGCGTGCCGACGCGACTGTTCCGCGTTTCGTTCACCGGCGAGCTCGGTTTTGAAATCAACGTTCCCGCCGATTTCGGCTCAGCGGTCTGGAAGGAAATTGCGCAGCGGGCTGAAGCCGTGGGCGGTTGCCTTTATGGCACGGAAACCATGCATATTCTGCGTGCCGAGAAGGGCTATATCATCGTCGGTCAGGATACGGATGGGACCGTGACGCCTGACGATGCGGGGCTTGGCTGGGCGGTTTCCAAGAAGAAGACGGATTTCGTCGGTATTCGCGGTTTGCAGCGCCCTGATCTGACGCGGGAAGGACGCAAGCAGCTTGTGGGCCTTCTGCCGAAAAATCCGCATGACGTGCCGGAAGAGGGTGGGCAGATCGTGGCCGATCCCAACCAGCCAAAGCCGATGACGATGCTGGGCCACGTCACATCATCCTACTGGTCTGAAAATCTCGGACGCTCCATCGCCTTCGGGCTGGTGGCCGGTGGCCGGGCGCGGATGGGTGAAACGCTTTACATTCCGCTCGCGGACAAGACGATTGCTGTTGAGGTGACGGATATGGTGTTCTTCGACAAGGAAGGGGGCCGTATCAATGGCTGATCTCATAGTGGCAAACCGCACACTGGTTCTGGAAGGCGCTCGCGCCGGTTCCGCCAATGTTTCGATCAAGGTTGCGGCGCCCGCCTACAGGCTTTCGCTGCGCGCCAAGGCCGATGCGGTGACAGAGCTCTCGCAGGCGCTGGACATCAGCCTGCCGCAGACGCCCAAGACCTCCACCACATCAGGCCTTCGCGCCGCACTCTGGCTCGGGCCGGACGAATGGCTTGTGATCGATCAGGGCGAAAGCAACCTGATGGAAGCCTGCGCAAGCGTTACCGCCGCCCACTCCGCCACCGACGTTTCTCACCGCAACGTGGCCATGACAGTCTCTGGAGACGGTGCGGAAGCCACACTGAACGCGGGCTGCCCGCAGGATCTCTCGCTCGAAGCCTTCCCTGTTGGAGCTTGCTCGCGCACGCTGTTCGGTAAGGCTGAAGTGGTGCTTTTGCGGGTTACGGAAGATACGTTCCGGGTGGAGTGCTGGCGGTCTTTTGCGGACTATGTGTTCGGCTTGCTGGAAGAGGGCGCGCGGGACGCCTGAGGCGTTTTGTTGCCGACAAGCGTCAGGCAGAGGTTACGCTCGGCCTGACATATTTTCTCAAGGTCTGCTTCCCAATGCCAGACGGCATGCCAAGCCGGTAAATACGCTCGCCAGCAAATATTGCGGCAGCTTCGGAAAACGGCTGACTGCGGAGAGCCGGTGACGGATGCTGGTGCCCAGCAGAATGACCGCACCATTCACCAGAAACCCTATGCCATTCAGGATGCTGGCGAGGGCCACGGTCTGGATCAGCATGGAGCCATTCGGATCGATGAATTGCGGGAAGAGAGCCAGCACGAACAGTGCCATTTTCGGGTTGAGGATGTTGGTCGCCAGACCCTCGCTGAAGATGCGTTTTCCCGACAGTCTTTTAAGACCCGCCGATGGGGCAAAGGCTGAACTTTTCGAACGAATTGTCTTATACGCGAGATAGAGCAGGTAGGCGCATCCCGCCCAGCGTACGATCTCATAGGCAAGGGGCACAGTCACAAACAGCTGGGACAGACCAAGGGCTGCAGCGATTGCGTGGCAATATGTGCCCGCTGCTATTCCCGCATAGGTGAGAAAACCGGCTGAGCGGCCTTGGCTGACACTGCGTGATGCAATCAGCAGCATATCAGGACCAGGCGTTGCCGTCAGCACGACTGCGGCGGCAGAGAACAGCATGAGGGTGGAGAAGTCCGGCATGGAATTTCCTTTGAAATGGGAGCCGGAATTCCGATTTATCACCGTGGGTATGGAATGCAACCATGCCCACGGCGTATTTGCGTTCTTTAAACTGCTTTACGCTGCATCTTCATGAAGCTGATGGTTGCGAGCCATAGCAGCACGCCGATGAAGAGCAGCACGCCTGCGATGGAATACTGCACCGGGTCGCGGCCTGTCCATGGTCCCACGAGGAAGAAGCAGCTGGCCGCGCCAATGATGGGGACGATTGTCGGGGTGCGGAAATGCTTGTGCGCCACCTTGTCCTTGCGCAGTACCAGCACCGCGATGTTGACGATGGTGAAGACGCCCAGCAGCAGCAGCGCCGTGGTGCCACCCAGTGCTGGCACGCCGCCCGCAAAGGCGATGAGGCCAATGGCGATGATGGATGTGAAGACGATGGCGATGTATGGCGTCTGGCGCGCCTTGTGCACCTTGCCGAGTGCTGGCGGCAGCACGTTCTCGCGGCTCATGCCATAGATCAGGCGGCTGGCCATCATCATGTTGATGAGTGCGGAATTGGCGACAGCAAACATGGTGATGATGCCGAAAATACCGATGGGGAAGTTGGGCGCACCGGCGGCTACCACCTTCAGCAGGGGCGTTTCGCCTTCGCCAAGCTCGGCTGCGGGAACCAGAGTGATGGCCGAGATGGCGACCAGAATGTAGATGACGCCTGTGATCGCAAGGCCGCCCAGCAGCACCTTCGGGAAGATGCGGGCCGGTTGCTTGCACTCCTCGGCCATATTGACCGAATCCTCGAAACCGACCATGGCGAAGAAGGCAAGCGTGGTGGCGGCAACGACCGACCACATGACGCCGGTATCGCCAGCAGGCTCGAACGTCCAGACGCGTGAGACATCGCCCTGACCGTTGCCGATGGCCCAGAAACCGATGCCGATGATGATGAGCAGGCCTGTCAGTTCAACGACTGTCAGCACCACATTCATCTTCACGCTTTCGCCCACCCCGCGAAAATTGATGAGCCCGATGGCGGCGATGAAGGCGATGGCGACCCCGGTGACGCCGAAGGCACCGAAATCAAAGCCGGTGACTGTCGTGAAATTGGCGGCAAAGGCGCGTGATGCCGTGGCGGCAGAGGTGACGCCTGACGACATGACGGTGAAAGCCACAAGGAAGGTGATGAAGTGCACGCCGAACGCCTTATGGGTGTAAAGTGCAGCACCTGCGGCCTTCGGGTATTTGGTGACGAGCTCCAGATAGGAGCAGGCGGTGAGCAGCGCCACGCCGAAAGCAATGAGGAAGGGAAGCCAGACAACGCCGCCGACTTTTGCGGCCACCTGACCCGTTAGCGCGTAGATGCCGGTCCCGAGAATATCACCGACGATGAACAGGAGCAGAAGCCCCGGGCCGATTACGCGTTTAAGTTCAGTTTTCGGCTCTGCTGAATCAATCGGCTGCGTTACCGGTGTTGCCATGGACGTTCCCCCTCAAGCGTGTGGTATTGAACGCAGAGCAAAAGCAGAGGTTCCCGCGACAGTGGCATGCGGCGGTACTCGCAAGTTTGCTGTATTAACAATCATTTAAATGTGGACTGGTTTTCCTGGCCCAACCTGCTTATTGCTGGCGCGGGCCAAGCGCCTGTTGTGACGCATGCAGTGATAGATCATGCACCGCAAGCGCCACAGCATCAGGAGCAAGGGCAAAGTGAAGCCCTCTCGCTCGATGAAAGAATGATGTCTGCAATTTGCAGACGCAGAATAAGCAGGAGTATCACCATGTCGAACACGAAAAACATCCTGGCTGCAGCCGTCGTCGCTGTTGTCGTCGGTGGCGGGTTCATGGCCTATGACAAGACGAGAGGCGCAGAATGGGTCGTCTCGCCCCAGGAGATTGCCGAGGCGAAGGCGCAGGGCAAGCCTGGCGTCGAGTCGCGCCCTGGCACCGTCACCGTCCTGCCCATTCGCAGCGAAACGGCAGATGTTCTTCCGATGAAATGGGCGCTCTATGGCTTGATTGCTGGCCTGTTGGTGTTCGTTTCCCTGCGAAAGAAGCAGAAATCTGCCTGATAGAAACGGCTCCGTTCGTTTCATGAGACAGCGGAGCCACATCACCTTACGCGTCTGCCTGATATCAGGCTTACGGTTCAATCATCCTCCGGTCGGTCGTCCGGGTTGAACTGGCTGATGGTGGTCCAGCGGGCTGTCAGCGCTGGTTTTTTCTCGTTTTCGATTTCCACCGTCACGTCATAGGTGTTCATCAGCATGGCTGCACCGCGAAAGCGGGCCTCGGCCAGCGTGAAATGACCGCGAATGCGGGCACCGCTTTTGACCGGCGTGACGAAGTGGAGCTTTTCGAAGCCGTAATTGATGCCCATGGTCTGTTCGCGGATCTTGGGCAGGGCACTGTAATTCATCGCAGACAGCAGCGACACCGTGAGGAAGCCGTGGGCGATGGTGCCGCCAAAGGGGCTTTCGGCTTTCGCCCGCTCAGGATCTGTGTGGATGAACTGGTCATCCAGGGTTGCATTGGCAAAGGCATCGATCATGGCCTGGTCGACCGTAATCCAGTCCGATGTTCCGACTTCGGTACCGACAAGACCTTTGACCTCGGCCAGAGAGATTTCCTTGGACATGGTTCCTCGCGACGTGGTTGAAGGCTGGTATCAGCGGGTGAAGCTTACATCCCTCTGATGAAAGAACAATTGCCTTTTTGCAGTGCAATATTCATGTCTGAAGGTAAAAAACCACTGACCGTGCGGGCAGGAAGGCGGGGTTGCCAAAATCCGTACCCAGCGGCTGCCACGCGCCCGGAAGCTGGAAGGGCACGACCTCGCGCGTGCGGTTGAAGAGAATGGCAAGACGCACGTCCTCACCGGTTTCCCGGTCATTGGTTTTCAGCACCATGGCAAGCGGCGTTCCCTCTGGTCTTTGCCAGTCCTCCAACGTCATGGGCAGACCCGTTGGCGACAGCCACTCGACATCCTTCGTGTGGGGAGAGAAGAACGCGGTTTCCTGAAAGACGTCGAAACGCCTTCGCAGGGCAGACAGAAATGCGGTGTGGTCGATCAGGTCAGGCGAAAGGCCCGCCCAATCCACAAACGTGATGTCATTGTCCTGGCAATAGGCATTGTTGTTGCCCCGCTGGCTGCGGCCACCCTCATCTCCCGCCGTCAGCATGATGGTGCCACGCGTCACGAACAGGGTGGAAAGGAGCGCCTTTACGTCATCGATGCGCGCAGCAAGGATAGCGGCATCATCGGTTTCGCCCTCCTGGCCGTTGTTCCAGGAATAGTTCTCATTGTGCCCGTCGCGATTGTCTTCGCCGTTTGCTTCATTGTGCTTGGTCTCGTGGGAGACGAGATCATGCAGCGTAAAGCCATCATGCGCGGCAAGGAAGTTGACGCTGCGGGTGGCGGTTCGGTTGTGGCGCGAAAAGATGGCGGAGGAACCGGCCAGCGCATCGGCCAGTGTGCCGGTCGTGCAGGCATCGCCGCGCCAGTAGCGACGCAGATCATCCCGTGCGCGGTCGTTCCATTCGAAAAAGTTTTCAGGAAAATTGCCGAGTTGGTAGCCGCCGGGGCCGATATCCCAGGGTTCGGCGATCATGATGCGGTCATGCAGCAATGGGTCGGCATGGATCGCGGCAAGGGTTTCGCTGGCGGCGTCAAAGCCCGCTGCCGTGCGGGCGAGAATGGGGGCGAGATCGAAGCGGAAACCATCTACGCCCGCATGGGCCACGAAGTGTCGCAACGTATCGATAACCAGTTGGCGAACCTGCGGATGGTCGCAGGCCACGGTATTACCGGTGCCGGTATCATTGACCAGCGTTCCGGGGTCATCCGGCAGGTGGCGGTAATAGCTGAGATTGTCCAGGCCGCGCAGGGAGAGCGTCGTGCCGAAGCGGTCGCTTTCGCCTGTGTGGTTGAACACGAGATCGAGAATGACGCCGATGCCTGCTTCGCGCAGTGTGGCAACCGTATCGCGCAATTCTTCCACGCCGCCGGGGCACAGGCGCGGATCAAGCGCCATGAAGCCAACGGGGTTATAACCCCAGCCATTGGTAAGGCCGAGCGGGGGCAGATGGCGCTCATCGATCCAGGCGGTGATGGGCATCAGCTCGATCGCATCGACACCAATGGTTTTGAGATGCGCAATGATGGCGGGGTGAGCGAGGGCCGCGACCGTTCCCTTGATGCTGTCTGGAACATCCGGGTGCAGGATGGTGAAAGGCCTTACGGCGACTTCATAGATCAGGCCGGTTGGCGAAAAAAGCGGAGGAAGGCGTTTGACCGGCTGGTACTGCGAGACGATGGCTTTCGGCACGATATGCGCCGTTTCCGCTCCGAAGGCAAAAAGGGCAGGTTCCTGCGTGAAAGGCCGGTCGATCTGCGTGGCATAGGGGTCGAGCAGGAGTTTCGACGGATCGAACCACAGGCCGTGATCAGGTGCGTAGACGCCATGAGCGCGAAAGCCGTAGCGGGTGCCGATGGGGGCATCGGTTGTGACGACGTGGATGTCTTTTTCAGTGCGCTGCATGGGCAGGCGCGCAGTCTCAATGTTGCCGGTGGCGTCGAAAAGGCAGAGGTCGATCTGCGAGGCGTGGCGGGAATAGACAGAAAAT
This sequence comes from Rhizobium sp. Leaf311, assembly GCF_001423445.1. Taxonomy (NCBI): domain Bacteria; kingdom Pseudomonadati; phylum Pseudomonadota; class Alphaproteobacteria; order Hyphomicrobiales; family Rhizobiaceae; genus Rhizobium; species Rhizobium sp. Leaf311. The sequence continues at coordinate 194,116 of NZ_LMNZ01000001.1, forward strand.
GCCGTGCCGTTTGCCGTGGGAACGGCGCCTGATGGGGAAACGGTGGGGGGCATGATGTGTCCGTTCGTCTTTATGGTTTTTGGGTGGGGCTTGTGCCTGTGCCCTGCCGGGCATCTACCCCCGCGAGCAAGGGAGATTCAAATCGTGGATAGCTTTCGCCCCGCTCCACCCTTCAATATGAACTCAGTCGCGGCGTCTTGCCGATGTTCTTGCTGTGGGAGAGGTACAGCATAGGGCAGGGCAGAGGCGGACGGAGGCCCACCCACTGCGCTGACCGTAACTCAATGCATCACGTAATCACGGTTGGCGCATCGCGCCCCGTGTGCTTCTTGATGCCAGCAATCGCGTCGGCTGCCGAAATCAGATCGGCCAGTGCCTCCTGTGTTTCGATGTTGTGTCGCGAAGGGTCCTTCTCGTAGCGTTCCACGTAAAGGCGCAGGGTCGCGCCCGCCGTGCCGGTGCCGGACAGGCGCAGGACGATGCGAGAGCCGCCTTCGAAGAGGATGCGGATGCCCTGGTTCTTGCTGACGGACTGGTCGACCGGGTCGTTATAGGCGAAGTCGTCTGCCGCCTTCACTTTCAGCGCGCCATAGGTGGTGCCGGGCAGGGTTGCCAGCTTTTCGCGCAGGATGGACACCAGCGTGTTGGCTGCATCGCTATCAACTTCTTCATAGTCGTGGCGCGAATAGTAATTGCGGCCATATTCGGCCCAGTGCCTGGTGACGATGTCCTTCACGCTTTCCTTGCGGCTTGCCACAATGTTCAGCCAGAACAGCACGGCCCAGAGGCCATCCTTTTCGCGCACGTGGTTGGAGCCGGTGCCGAAGCTTTCTTCACCGCAGATGGTTACCTTGCCGGCATCCAGCAGGTTGCCAAAGAATTTCCAGCCGGTCGGCGTCTCAAACATGCCGATGCCGAGCTTTTCGGCCACGCGGTCTGCGGCGGCACTGGTCGGCATGGAGCGGGCAATGCCCGCAATGCCGGATGCGTAGCCCGGCGCCAGAGTGGCATTGGCGGCAATGATGGCCAGGCTGTCGGATGGCGTGACGAACATGCCCTTTCCAACGACCATGTTGCGGTCGCCGTCACCATCTGAAGCCGCGCCGAAATCAGGGCCATCGGCGCTCATCACATCGTCATACATTTCCTTGGCATGGACAAGGTTCGGGTCCGGGTGGTGGCCGCCAAAATCAGGCAGGGGAACCGGGTTGCGCACAGAGCCCGCAGGCGCGCCCAGGCGCTTTTCGATGATCTCGACCGCATAAGGGCCGGTGACCGCGCTCATCGAGTCGACCACGACCTTGAAGCCGCCCGCGATCAGCGCGCGAATGGCGGGGAAATCGAACAGTTCTTCCATCAAGGTCGCATAATCGGCGACGGGATCAACGATCTCGACCACCATATCATCGACCTTTGCAGTGCCGATGGCATCCAGATCGACATCGGCAGCATCCGAGATGCGGTAGCTGTCGATTGTCTTGGTGCGGGCAAAGATCGCATCGGTGATCTTTTCCGGTGCAGGACCGCCATTGCCGATATTGTACTTGATGCCGAAATCTTCGTTCGGCCCGCCCGGATTGTGGCTTGCAGACAGGACAATACCGCCGAATGCCTTGTATTTCCGGATGATGTTGGAAGCAGCAGGCGTCGACAGAATGCCGCCCTGACCGACCATGACCTTGCCGAAGCCAGCGGCAGCGGCCATCTTGATGGCCTTCTGAATGACTTCACGGTTGTAGTAGCGACCGTCGCCGCCGATCACCAGCGTCTGACCCTCAAAGCCTTCCAGGCTGTCGAAGATCGACTGGATGAAGTTTTCGGCGTAATTTTCCTGAGCGAAAACCGGCACCTTCTTGCGAAGACCCGAGGTGCCCGGCTTCTGATCCTGGAAGGGTGTGGTCTGGACGGTGTTGATCGTCATTTATTGGCCTTTCGAAATAAGTTGGGCGTAAAGCTCGGCGTAAAGGCCGGCACTCTTTTCCCAGGAAACATCAGATTTCATGCCCTGCTTTTGCATCTGCGTCCACAGTTTCGGCTCGGCGTAAAAGCGAACCGTGCGGCGAATGGCGTGTCGCAGACCTTCGGCGGTGATGGATGAGAACTGCACACCGGTCGCCACCTTTGCCGCCATTGCGGCATGGTTGGCGTCGATGACGGTATCGTTGAGGCCGCCATTGCGGGCAACGACGGGAATGCAGCCATAGCGAAGCGCATAGAGCTGCGTCAGTCCGCAGGGCTCGAAGCGCGAGGGGATGATGATGGCATCGCAGCCCGCCTGCATGAGATGCGATAGCGGCTCGTTGTAGCCGATTGCTACACCGACACGGCCCGGATGGCGCGAGGCAGCGGCAAGCAAGGCGCCTTCGAGCGAGATTTCGCCCGCGCCGAGCACCACGAGACGCCCACCCATGGCCACGATGTCGTCCACGACTTCGCTGACGAGGTCGATGCCTTTCTGCCAGGTGAGGCGGGATATGACACAGAAAAGCGGACCGTTGTCCTGATCAATGCGGAAATGGCTGGCGACAGCCGCCTTGTTCAGCGTACGCAGCTTGAGGTTGGCCTGCGAATAATTGTGATTGACCAGATGATCGGTCGCCGGGTTCCAGACATCGGCATCGATGCCGTTGACGATGCCATGCATGACATGGGCACGGCTGCGAATGACACCATCCAGCCCCATGCCAAATTCCGGGGTCAGGATTTCCTCGGCGTAGGAGGGGCTGACGGTGGTAATCGCCGTTGACGTCTGGATGCCGCCCTTGAGGAAGCTGACATCATTATAATATTCGATGCTTTCCGTGCTGAAGGCATGGGCGGGAAGGCCGAGCTGGCTGAAGATATTGGCGCCAAACTGCCCCTGGAAAGCAATGTTGTGGATGGTCAGGATGCTTGGAATCTCGGGTGTTTCGGCATAGCGCATGTAGACCGGCGCCATGGCCGCCTGCCAGTCATGGGCGTGCAGCAGGTCCGGTTTCCACCCCGGCAACTTGCCGATGGCGATTTCCGCCGCCGCCAGCGAAAGCGCGGCAAAGCGCTTCCAGTTGTCGTCGAAATCCTTGCCGGTCGAATCGAGGTAAGGTCCGGCCGGGCGATCATAGTAATTCGGCGCATCCAGGATCAGGAGATCCAGACCCTCGTGGTGAGCCTCGAGAATATCGGCGTGCTCACCCAGAAGGTTCATTTCCGCGATCTTGACCGCATCCGTGACGACGGATTTGACAGCCGGATAACCGGGTATGAGCGTACGGGTGGTAACGCCGAATGTCTTGAGCGTAATGGGCAGCGCGCCGGCAACATCGGCGAGCCCCCCGGTCTTGATGAGTGGATAGATTTCGGACGCAACCGAAAGAACATTCATGAGGTCTACAGATCCAGCTTGTCGATCATCGATTGGGTTATCAGGCAAATGCCCTTGTCCGTGCGACGGAAACGTTTTGCATCGAGTTCCGGGTCCTCTCCGACGACAAGTCCCTCAGGGATCACGACACCATGGTCGATCACCACATTGCTGAGCTGGGCGTGACGCCCGATCTTTACACTCGGCAGCACTACGGCATTCTCAAGGCGCGAGTATGAATTTGCCCGGACCCCTGTGAACAGCAGGCTTCGGTTGAGCGACGAGCCCGAGATGATGCAGTCACCGGCGACGACCGAGGAGGTGGCGGAGCCACGACGCTTGTCATCGTCATGGACGAACTTCGCAGGCGGCAGGATTTCCGCATAGGTCCAGATGGGCCACGACTTGTCGTAGATATCGAGATCCGGGACGATATCGGTGAGGTCGATATTGGCCTGCCAGTAGGCATCGATGGTTCCGACATCGCGCCAATAGGGCTCGTGCTCGAAGTCCGAACGCACGCAGGACGCTGCAAAACGGTGGGCAACGGCTTTGCCGTGCTGGACGATATGCGGAATGATGTCCTTGCCGAAGTCACGGCTGGAATTGGGATCGCTGGCATCGCGGCGCAGGCAGTCCATCAGGAACTTCGTGTGGAAGACGTAGATGCCCATCGAGGCCAGCGCGTAATTCTCGTTTCCGGGAATGCCCGGCGGGTCAGCGGGCTTCTCGATGAAGTTGATGATCTCGTCCTTCTCGTTCACATGCATGACGCCGAAGCCGGTGGCTTCCATGCGCGGAACTTCGAGGCAGCCGATGGTCACATCCGCACCGCTGTCCACATGCTGCTGGAGCATGTATTCATAGTCCATCTTGTAGATGTGATCGCCCGCCAGAATGACCATGTATTCCGGGCCGTGCGACTCGATAATATCGATATTCTGATAAACGGCGTCAGCCGTGCCTTCGTACCACTGCGTTTCCGACACGCGCTGGGAGGCGGGCAGAATGTCGAAGCTCTCGTTACGTTCCGGGCGGAAGAAGTCCCAGCCGCGCTGAAGGTGGCGAATGAGCGAATGGGCCTTGTATTGCGTGGCGACACCAATGCGGCGAATACCGGAATTCAGGGCGTTCGACAGCGCAAAGTCGATGATGCGTGCCTTGCCGCCGAAATAGACCGCTGGCTTTGCACGACGATCCGTCAGTTCCTTGAGGCGGCTGCCGCGGCCGCCGGCAAGCACGTAGGCCATCGCATCGCGCGCCAGTGGCTGAATTCTTTTCTCACTCATTGCAGTCCTCCCATAAAAAGTCTTAGGTCCCTTAATTCGAAGCTTAGTCCGGCGGACATTGCTTAATTCTCCGGCTCCAGCATGATCACGGCCAAAGGCGGCAGTGTCAGCGTGGCTCCAATCGTGCCGCCTGCATCCACCGCCTGCACGCGGCCGCCATTGCCCTTGCCGCTGCCGCCGTAGATCTCGGCATCCGTGTTCAACACTTCGCGCCAGCGACCGGCTGTCGGCAGTGGCACGTAGAAATTCTCCCGATAGACCGGCGTCAGATTACAGATGACGGCAACCGGCTTTTCGCCCGGTGCGAGACGAAGCCATGCAAAGACGGAGTTTTCGTGATCATCCGCCGAGAGCCACTGGAAGCCTTCCGGCTCACAATCGCGGGCATGGAGCGCTCCCTTGGAGCGATACATGAAGTTGAGATCGCGCACGAGGCGGCGCATTCCCTCATGCATATGATATTGCAGCAGGTTCCAGTCCAGCGATGTCTTTTCGTTCCACTCGCTCCACTGGGCAAATTCCTGGCCCATGAACAGCAGTTTCTTGCCGGGATAACCCCACATCAGCGCATAATAGGCGCGCAGATTGGCAAATTTCTGCCAATCGTCGCCCGGCATCTTGGCAATCATCGAGCCTTTGCCGTGCACCACCTCGTCATGGGAAATGGGCAGAACGAAGTTTTCGCTGAAGGCGTAGAGCAGGCCGAAGCTGAGTTCCTGATGGTGGTATTTGCGGTGCACCGGTTCGCGCTGGAAATAGCTCAGCGTATCGTGCATGAATCCCATGTTCCACTTGAAGCCGAAGCCAAGCCCGCCCTCATGCACCGGCTGCGACACCTTTGGCCAGGAGGTCGATTCCTCGGCAATGGTCATGACGCCGGGATGGGCACCGTAGATCAGCGTGTTCATCTGCTGCAGGAAGCGCACGGATTCGAGGTTTTCCCGACCGCCATATTCATTGGGGACCCATTCGCCTTCCTTGCGCGAATAATCCAGATAGAGCATCGAGGCGACGGCATCGACACGCAGGCCATCGAGATGGAATTTCTCGGCCCAGTAGAGCGCGTTGTTGACGAGATAGGACATGACCTCGACGCGACCGAAATTATAGATCGCGGTGTTCCAGTCCGGATGGAAGCCCTGACGCGGGTCGGCATGTTCGTAGAGCGCAGTGCCATCGAACCATTTCAGGCCGTGCTCATCGACGGGAAAATGCGCCGGTACCCAGTCAAGGATGACGCCGATGCCCACCTTGTGCGCGCCATTGACGAAGCGCGCAAAACCTTCCGGCTCGCCAAAGCGGGCGGTCGGTGCGTAGAGACCGGTTGTCTGGTAGCCCCAGGAGGGATCGTAGGGATGCTCCGATATCGGCATGAACTCGATATGCGTAAAGCCCATATCCGTGCAGTAGGGGATGAGCCGTGCGGCCAGTTCGTCCCATGTCAGAAACGAGCCATCTTCGCCATACTGCCAGGAGGATGCATGGACTTCGTAGATCGTGATCGGCTGGCGGCGCTGATCGATGCTGGCCCAATGCTTGCGGTGCGCTTCGTCGCTCCATTCCTGGACCAGTTCCGGCGTCGTGACCGATGCATTCTTCGGGCGAAGCTCTGCCCGACGGGCATAGGGGTCGGCCTTCAGCGGCAACAATTCGCCATGCGGGCCGATGATCTCGAATTTGTAGCTGCAGCCGGAATAGACATCCGGCGCGAAGATTTCCCAGATGCCAGTGTCCTTGCGGAACCGCATGACATGGCGGCGGCCATCCCAGTTGTTGAAATCGCCAACCACCGAAACGCGCCGGGCATTGGGTGCCCAGACAGCGAAATGAAAACCCTCGGCACCTTCGTGCTTCAGCGGATGGGCGCCCATCTTGTCGAAAAGGCGCAGATGCGATCCTTCCCGGACATAATAGTCATCCATTGGCCCAAGCACGGGGCCAAAGCTATAGGGATCGGTCACGGCCCATTCCGCATCCTCGCGCAGGGCGCGATAACGGATCGGCTGGCGCTTTGACAGCTCCACGGGGCCTTCGAAGAAGCCTGCCTCGTCGGTGCGCACCAGTTCGCCGGCAACAGTGCCGTCCAGCGTCATGGCGGTCACCTCTTCGGCACTAGGAATGAAGCACCGCGCGACAAAGCCGCCCGGCGTCTGGTGGACGCCGAGCACAGCAAAGGGGTTGGAATGCAAACCGCTCTTGATTGCCTCGATTTCAGCCTTGCTTATGGCAACAGTCTTTTTCTCTTCGGCAGAATTGAGCGGTTTCTTCATCAAGCTCTCCAGATGTCGGTGGCATATTGCCGGATCGTCCGGTCGGACGAGAACCAGCCCATGCGTGCCGTATTGTGTACTGTTTTTTGGTACCAGCTCTTCGGGTCGCTCCACATGGCGTCGACGTCACGCTGGGCTTGCGCGTAGGCGTCGAAATCTGCTGCGACCATGAACCAGTCATTGCTGTAGATACCGTCCATCAGTGCCGAAAAACGGGATCGGTCATCTGGCGAAAAGACGCCGGATGCGATGGAGGATACTGCCTGTGACAGTTCGGCAGAGTTTTCGATAATGGCACGGGGATTGTGGCCTTCGCTGCGGGCCTGGGCGACCTCATCTGCGGTCTTGCCGAAAATCACGATGTTTTCCTTGCCGACATGCTCGAGCATCTCGACATTGGCACCATCGAGCGTGCCGATGGTTAGCGCGCCATTCAGACCAAACTTCATGTTGCCTGTCCCGGATGCTTCCATGCCAGCCGTCGAGATCTGCTCCGACAGGTCAGCCGCCGGAACCATGATCTCGGCAAGGGACACGTTATAATTCGGAATGAATACCACTTTCAGAAGCCCGCGCACCGCCGGATCGTTATTGATGACACGCGCGATATCGTTTGCGAGCTTTATGATGAGCTTTGCGTTGTGATAACTCGGTGCTGCCTTGCCAGCGAAGAACTTAACGCGCGGCACCCAATCCAGTTCCGGGCGGGAACGAATTTGATCATAAAGCGCGACGGCCTCGATCAGGTTCAGCAGTTGACGCTTGTATTCGTGTATCCGCTTGATCTGTATGTCGAACATGGCCGAGGGATCGACACGGATGCCCATGCGCTGGGCCACCGTATTGGCCAGGCGAACCTTGTTCTGGCGCTTGATTTCCGCGAATTTGTCCCGGAAGCTCTGGTCGTCGGCAAAACGGTCGAGAGCGATCAGCTTTTCCGCATCGTCAAGAAATTCGTCGCCGATGGACTGGCGGATGAGGTCGGTAAGGCCGGGATTGCACTGCATCAGCCAGCGGCGCGGCGTAATGCCGTTGGTCTTGTTGTTGATGCGGTCTGGAAAGAGCGTGTGGAGATCGGAAAACACCGTCTCCTTCATCAGTTCGGTGTGCAGCGCCGACACGCCGTTGATGGAGTGGGAGCCGATAAAGGCGAGGTTGCCCATGCGGACACGACGCTCCCCGGCTTCCTCGATGAGCGAGATCGAGCGGATCTGCTGATCGACCATCTTCTTTTCCTTGCGGGCGAAAAGAAGCGTGTTGGCGTTGATCGCGTAAATGATCTGCATGTGGCGCGGCAAAAGCCTTTCCAGCAACGGCACTGGCCAGCTTTCCAGCGCTTCCGGCAAAAGCGTGTGGTTTGTGTAGGAGAAGGTTCCGCGGGTGATGGCCCAGGCCTCCTCGAAATCCAGCCCATGCATGTCGCACAGAAGGCGCATCATTTCCGCAATCGAAATTGCCGGATGGGTATCGTTGAGCTGGATGGAGACTTTCTCCGCCAGATTGGTGAAGTCAGGATATTGCTGCAGGTGACGGCGCAGAATGTCCTGAAGCGAGGCAGACGAGAAGAAATATTCCTGCCGCAGCCGAAGCTCCTGACCGGCTGGGTTCGCGTCGGCGGGATAGAGGACGCGTGTCAGCGCCTCGGCCTTGTTGCTTTCCCGCAGCGCGCCGATGTGGTCACCGGCATTGAAGGCGTCGAGAAGGATGGGGTCGATGGGCTGGGCCGACCAGAGACGCAGCGTGTTGACGCGGGTTCCGCGCCAGCCGACAACCGGCGTATCATAGGCGGTGGCAATCATGCGTTCTGCCGGTTTCCAGACGAAGCGCTGTGGCTCCTCATATCCGCCGACGATCTCGACGCTGCCGCCGAAGCCGATTTCATAGGAGCTCTCGCGACGCTCAAACTCCCACGGATTGCCGTGCGCAAGCCATGTTTCCGGCAGTTCCACCTGCCAGCCATCGGCCATCTGCTGGCGGAAGAGGCCATGCACATAGCGGATGCCGTAGCCATAGGCGGGAATATCGACTGTTGCCATGGATTCCATGAAGCAGGCAGCCAGACGGCCAAGGCCGCCATTGCCCAGTGCTGCATCCGGCTCCAGTCCGGCGATCACGTCGAATTCCACACCGAGCGAGGTCAGCGCATCCTTGATCTCTGCCATGAGGCCGAGATTGGAAATGGCGTCGCGCATCAGGCGGCCGATCAGGAATTCCAGCGACAGGTAGTAAACGCGCTTGGAATCATTCTGATAGGCCTTGCGGGTGGATTCCATCCACTTGTCGATGACACGGTCACGGATGACCAGAATGGTGGCCGTCAGCCAGTCATGCGGCTTGGCGACCTTGACGTCCTTGCCGATGCGGTAGGTCAGTCGTTCTATGATTTCGCTGGCAAGAACGTCCGGTTCCGAACTGCGGGGCGCGGGGCGGGGAAGGTCGTTGGTAACAAGTTTGTTGATCATTGGTCGGTCAGTACCTTGATGGGAGGAGTGGGCCTGATTCTGTCGATCCGTCATAGAGCATCAGTTGCGATTTATGCATCGTTCACAGCCTCTGGCAACAACCGATTTAGGGAGGTCTGGTATGATTATACCGTTTGAATCGCGTCAAACATGAGGTTCAGACGAAGAAAAGCCGCAAGAGCGGCAGAGCTCTTGCGGCGTCCGGTGCGCAATATTGCAGATATCAATTCGTCAGGCGGCTGACGTTTCCGGAAGCTTTGCGCGCAATATCCCCGAAAGCCTCGACAATCTCTTCCATGTTCTCAGGCGCGTAGTAGTTTTCGGCGCTGGTGGCGCAGGCCTGCAGAAGCGATTTGCCACGGTCCGGTGCCATGAACGCAACCGAGAAGATCTTGATGTCGTCCGCCTTGGCCTGGGCGCAGGTGGTGCGCACGGCGTTGTCGACGGGATAGGACCAGCTTGCGCTGTTGCCGGTCATTTCGCCATCCGTCATCAATACGATGATCCGCTGGAACGACTTGTTTCCGGCCTGCTTGTGGGCGTCAATCTCGCTTGCGTTGGTGGATTTCAAGGCATTGAAGGCGGCATTCAACGCACCGGTGGCGTCCGTTCCACCCGTTGCCGAAAGCGCATTCACATAGCCGCTGGCCCGCTTCGTGCCCCAGTCCAGGCCCTGCGTCGGCGAAGCCTTGTCATTATATGCGACAGCACTCGTTCTCACCAGTTGCGAAGCCGGATTGCCATTCGACTTGGCGGTGGGGTCCGACTTGTTGAGCGTATCGAGCAGGAAGCTGACAGCCGTCTTCAGCGAGGTCATCTTGTCGATGTAGCATGGACGGTTGCTCCTCATCGGCTTTGGCCAACTTGCCTCGTCATAGTTGGAGCAAGTGCTTTTGCGGCTGTCGATGCTGTCTGTCTTGAACGCCATCGAGCCTGAATGATCCAGCACAAGATAAAGCGATAGCGGCGCGCCGTTGTTGAAGCTGCTTTCCGCTGTGCTGGTGGCGCTGAGCGTCAGCGAGGTGGCCCCGACAAGCCCAAGAAGCGGATTGAGCGGCAGCCGATAGTTGACGGTCGTCGAAATCTTGAAATTTGTTCCTTTGGTTGTCTCGTTTCGGTTTGTGACACTGTTGATGCTGTTTTCGAGGATCTTTGCTTCCGCCTCAGACAATTCCTTGGTGACGCTTTGCCCCATCATGATTTGCGCCACCTGCGCCTTCAGCTCTTCGTCGCTCTTCTTGCCTTCGGACTCACGAAACTGGGTCGCCGCGCTCAAGGTAGCCGCGTCGGCTGCGTTTTGCAGGTCGGATTTCACCTGCATGGCGCGGGTAAATTCAAGGCCGACTCCCGCCGCTCCCATCAACATGGGAAGAGCCAGAGCGGTAATCATAGCGAAATTGCCTTGCCTGTCGGAAAGCAGCCTGCGCAGGCATCTCATGGTGTCAAACCGTTCGAACATCATGTCCACACTCTTTGGAGTTCATAGCTGGCCAAGGGTGTAGCGCCGGGCGGATGTAGGATTCGCTAACTCGGAAGGCAAATATTTAGTGAATTCTAAAATTGAAACAAATGGTTGCGACTTTTATGAAAGGTTGCATCGTCCTGGCACGTGCCTGTCTGGTTTTGGGGCATCACGCCTTGACCGGGATAACATCAACCGCCTGGGTCGTCTGCTGGTTTCCGTAACTTTTAAGGACACCGATGACGGGCGCGACATCGGAGTAATCGCGCCCGTAACCGACGACGATGTGGTCGCAGCCCGCGACAATGTCATTGGTCGGATCAAGTTCGATATAGCCTTCCGCCTCGCCACACCACACCCGCACCCAGGCGTGCATGGCATCTGCACCTTCAAGGCGCTCTTTTCCGGCGGGGGGAATGGTACGCAGGAAGCCGCTGACATATCCGGCTGGAATGCCCAGGCTGCGCAGGGCGCAAATCATGATATGCGAGAAATCCTGGCATACGCCGCGTTTCAGCTTGAAGGCTTCCGCAGGCGTGGTGTCAACAGTGGTTGCCTCGCTGTCATAGGTGAAGTCGGTATGGATGCGTCGGCACATGGCCATCGCGATTTCACGGATGGTCATTCCAGCCTTGACGGTTTCCCGCGCATATGCGGCAATCGCAGCGTTATCGCCGATACGGGGGCTTGCGCCCGCAAGATGATGCGGAGATTGCGGGTCAAGGGACCAGACGCTGGCCAGTTCCGCGGCCAGTCGGCCAAGCTCAGGGGAAAAGTCGGCGGTCAGCGATGGTGTTTCGACCGAAACACGCGCCTGCATGCGAATGTCCAGCTTGTCGTGGGGTGCGCGCAGCAGCACGGACGTGGCGCTTTGACGAAAGAAATCATCGAAGGCCACCCGCTCATCCGGTGAGGGCGTGACGGTCAGGCTGCCCGCAATCAGCCGCTGTCTGCCGGGAACGGACAATGGCATGACGCGGATGACGTGGCGGGCACCGGATGCCAGCGTATCGTAAAGATAACCCATGTGCAGCGATAGGTCGTAGAGCATGGTCTATCCGAGATATGTCTGGGCAAGAAGGTCCGAGAGATGCTCCAGATCCTGCTCCAGCTGCCGGAAGACGGCAGGCGACAGGTTTTCCGGCGTCATCACGGCGAGGCCGGAATGGACACGCATGACCTCGCGATAGAAGCTCGACATCTGGCCATTGACGAAGGCATTGGGCAACTGCTCCACCTCCGTGCGGATTTCATTGAGCTGGAACAGGATGGAGCGTGGGTTGAGCGGATCAAGGCCCAGCAGGTCCATCACCGTCAGTGCTGCCGTGTTGACGTTGTAGCGGCGGCGATGGGTCATGACGCTGTCGCCGATTTCCAGCAGCATGTCATAGGACCCATCCGGCGCGTCAGGTCCGCTCATATGGCCTAAAAGCCGTGTAAGATGCAGGCCACGTTCCAGGTAGCGACCAATGGACAGGAAGCGCCAGCCGGTAAAGCGATACATGTTTTCATGCACCAGACCGGCAAAGCCTGCCAGCTTGCGCAACAGCACCGTCATGGCATGGGTCGCGTCGTCACCGGCTGCGACCTTGCTCTGGAAGCGGCGGGCGGTCTTTGCCAGATCGTTCAGCGCCAGCCAGCCATCCGGCGAGAACCGGTCTCTGATATTGCTGGCGGAATAGATCGCGCTGTTGAGATTGGCAATCAGGCTTGAGGGTACGGCTTCCTTGACGTCGACATCGAGTGTTTCGAGATATTCGGTGACGTGGGCCAGAAGCGGCTGTTTCGGGTCGGCCGATTCGGCATAGCGGGAATGCCATGCGCGCAGGATGCGGAGCGCCCCTTCGGCACGCTCGATATAGCGACCGAGCCAGAACAGATTGTCGGCTGCGCGGCTGGGCAGGCTGCCCGGCATATTACGGGTAAAGTTCTCCTCCGCAGGCAGAAGGCTCGTCCGCTCCACGGGCTTGTCCGATACGATCCAGACATCGGCGGCGCTGCCGCCCGTCTGCATGGCAATGGCGGCCGTATCGTTGCTGCGACCGATACGGGCAAAGCCGCCGGGCATGACCTGCCAGCCATCCTGCGTGCGGGCCGCAAAGACGCGAAGGCTCATGGGGCGCGGTACCAGCTTGCCATCGACATAGGCGGGGGTGGTGGACAGCGTGACAACTTCCTGCCCGACCAGCTTGTGGCCGTCGCTTGCCAGCCAGTCGCCAATCGAATCCTTTGCGGTTTCAAGCAGCGTCGAGCCAAGGACAGACTGACCATTGTCATCGAAGAAGGGCAGGCGGGAATAGGCTGGGCCGATGACCATGCGCTCGATGTTGCGCGCCACGTGCTCGCGCTCCGTCGGCTGTCCGCACCACCAGGTCGCGATGGAGGGCATGGCCAGATCCTCGCCCAGAAGCTGGCGGCAGATGGCAGGCAGGAATGCCAGAAGTGCGCGGGTTTCCAGAATGCCGGAACCAAGCGCATTGACGATGCTGAGCGAGCCGGAGCGCAGGGCCTGCACCATGCCGGGCGTGCCGATATGGGAGTTCTGGTCCAGTTCCAGCGGATCGGTATAGGAAGCATCCAGCCGCCGCCACAGGACGCCGATGGGTTTCAGCCCCGCCACGGTGCGCACCATGACGCGGTTGTTGACGACGGTCAGGTCTTCGCCTTCCAGCAGCATGAAGCCGAGATAGCGGGCAATATAGGCGTGCTCGAAATAGGTTTCGCTGGCAGGTCCGGGCGTCAGCACGGCAATCCGGTCATCCGGGTTCTGCCTGCGCGCCTGCAACGTATCGCGGAAGCTTCCGAAGAAGGAAGCCAGCCGATGCACATGCGCCTCGGCATAAATATCGGAAAAGGCGCGGGTGGTGGCCACCCGGTTTTCCAGCGCAAAGCCCGCGCCTGACGGTGCCTGGGTGCGATCCGCCAGCACCCACCAGTTGCCGTCGGGACCGCGACCGATCTCGAAGGAGCAGAAATGCAGGTAGTGGCCGTCTGCGGGCTTTACGCCCACCAGAGGGCGCAGATATTCCGGGTTGGATGCCAGAAGCGACGGGGGCACGAAGCCCTGCTGGACGAGCCGGTTTTCACCGTAGAAATCCGCGACGATGCGTTCCAGCAGATTGGCGCGCTGGACGAGGCCTTTCGAGACCGCCTCCCATTCCTTCTCGTCGATCAGGACGGGAATATGGGAGATCGGCCAGTTTCTCTCGGTATTTCCCTGCGCGCTGTAATCGCGGTAGAAAACGCCGGCATCGCGCAGGTAACGGTCGGTGCGCGAAAAACGCTCGTGCAGCTCCCGGTCTTCCATGCGGCCAAGCGCATTGACGAAAGGCTGCCAGACGGGCCGGATGCGGCCATGGATATCCAGCATTTCATCGGCAATACCGGGCATGGCACGATAGCCCAGCATGGAAGCCATGCCGGTTTCTTCGCCTGTCCGTTCCATTGCCGGTGCTTTTGCCAAGTCACACTCCCTGCGGGCGTCTCAAATCTAGCGTCAGCGGGAATTCCGGGGACGCAGCCTCCGGCCACAAAGAATAGTGACCGGCCGTATGCCCCCAGGGTTCGAAACGCGCAAGTCGCCTTGCTTCCGCTTCGTTGCCATTGACGGGGAAAGTCTCATAGGTGCGACCGCCGGGATGAGCAACATGATAGATGCATCCGCCGATCGATCGGCTCGACCATGTATCATAAATGTCGAAGGTCAACGGAGTGTTGACCGGCAATGCCGGATGTAGCCCCTGCGCGGGCTGCCATGCCTTGAAGCGGACACCAGCCACCGAGACGCCTGAATCATCCGTCTGCTTCATCGGCACCGCGCGCCCGTTGCAGGCCACCGTGTAGCGGGACGGATTGGATGTTTCCAGGCGTACCTGCAAACGCTCAACCGAGGAATCCACATAACGCACGGTGCCGCCGATGGCACCCTGTTCGCCCATGACATGCCACGGCTCCAGCGCCTGGCGAAGCTCCAGCTTGGAGCCTTCATATTCGACCTCTCCGAAGAAGGGGAAGCGGAACTCCAGCTGTGCGGCAAACCATTCCGGCTTCACATCAAAGCCGTTGTCCTTGAGGTCCGCGAGAACATCGAGGAAGTCTGCCCAGATGTAATGCGGCAGCATGAACCGGTCGGCCAGCGCCGTGCCCCAGCGCACGAACTTGCCGCCAACGGGGTTCTTCCAGAAGCGGGCGATGATAGCGCGGACCAGCAATTGCTGGGCGAGCGACATGCGCGCATTCGGCGGCATTTCAAAGCCACGGAACTCGACAAGGCCAAGGCGGCCCGTCGGGCCATCGGGCGAAAACAGCTTGTCGATGCAGATTTCGGAGCGGTGCGTGTTGCCGGTCACGTCCGTCAGCAGGTTGCGGAACAGGCGGTCCACCAGCCACGGCAAAGGCGGTGTGCCCTGTCCGGGCATCGGCACCTGAGCCATGGCGATTTCCAGCTCGTACATGCTGTCATGACGGGCTTCATCGATGCGCGGGGCCTGGCTTGTCGGACCGATGAAGAGGCCCGAGAAGAGGTAGGACAGTGACGGATGGCGCTGCCAGTGTAGAACCAGGCTCTTGAGCAGGTCCGGCCTGCGCAGGAAAGGGCTGTCCGCGGGGTTGGCGCCGCCGACGACCACGTGATTGCCACCGCCGGTGCCGGTGTGGCGACCGTCGATCATGAACTTGTCCGCACCCAGCCGGGTCTGACGGGCATCCTCATAGACGGCGGTGGTGATATCGACGCAATCCTTCCAGCTGGCAGCCGGATGAATGTTGACCTCGATAACGCCGGGATCGGGCGCGACGCGGATGACATTCATCCGCTCGTCATGTGGGGGCGTATAGCCCTCGATATGGACGGGAAGGTTAAGATCGGTGGCGGCAGCTTCTGCGGCGGCCACAAGATCGAGGTAATCTTCGATACGCTCCACCGGCGGCATGAAGACGCAAAGGCGCCCATCACGCGCTTCCACCGACATGGCGGTACGCACTTCGCCGTGGATATCGCTGATCGACTGTTCGATGCGCTCCTGTGTTGCGCTGTCGGACGCCTGAAACGAGGCTTCCGGCAGAGCGCGCGCGGAAGGTGGCGTGGCATCGGGCAATGGTCCACGCGGCACCGAGGGATCGGCGGGGTGGATATAGGGAAATTTCGATGGTGGAACATAGGGCAGGGTGCCGAGCGGAATGCGATAGCCAACCGGGCTGTCGCCGGGGACGAGGAAGATGCGGCCACGCCGGGTCTTCCACTTCTCGCTCATCCAGCGTCTGGACGAGGTCGCCTTGGCATTCCATGCCTGTACCGGCAGAATATAGCCCGTGGGCGTGGTCAGGCCACGCTCGAACACGCGGGCGATGCGGTTGCGCTCTTCCGGGTCTTTCAGCTTGGAGTTCGAAGGATCGACATTCTCGGGCAGATTGCCTTCCTTGATCAGCCACTCAGCCGGATCTTCATAAGCCGGCAGCACCAGTTCCGGCGCAATGCCGATATTGGATGCGATGTTGGTCAGAAGCTTTTCGGCATCTTCTGAGGTTACGCCAGTATCGACGCCCTCGCGGGCCACCAGATCGGGATTGTGCCAGACGGACTGGCCGTCCTTGCGCCAATAGAGCGAAAACGTCCAGCGCGGCAGGCTTTCGCCGGGATACCACTTGCCCTGACCGTAATGCAGGAAGCCGTTGGGCGCGAAACGCTCGCGCAGCTTGCGGATCAGCACATCGGCCTTTTCGCGCTTGGTGGGGCCGACGGCATCGGTATTCCATTCGCCGGATTCGAAATCATCGATGGAAACGAATGTCGGCTCGCCGCCCATCGTCAGGCGCACATCCTGCTGCGCCAGAACCTTGTCCACCTGTTCGCCCAGCGCATTCAGGCGATCCCAGCTTTCGTCCGAAAACGGCTTGGTGATGCGCGGATGCTCGGCCACGCGGGAAACCTTCATGTCGAAGGCAAATTCCGTGTTGGCCTCGCCATAGTAACCGCCGGAAATGGGCGCGGCATTGCTGTAATGCGGCGTTGCGGCCAGCGGCACGTGGCTTTCGCCCGTTAGAAGCCCGGAGGTTGGATCAAGCCCGACCCAGCCGGCGCCGGGCAGATAGACTTCTGCCCAGGCGTGAAGATCGGTGAAATCCACTTCCGTTCCCGAAGGACCGTCCAGCGCCTTGAGATCAGGCGTCAGCTGAATGAGATAGCCTGAGACGAAACGCGCCGCAAAGCCGAGATGGCGCAGGATCTGCACCAGCAACCAGCTTGTGTCGCGGCAGGAGCCCTTGGCGGTGCCAAGCGTTTCCTCGGGTGTCTGGACACCGGTTTCCATGCGGATGACATAGCCGATATCGCGCTGCAGGCGGGCGTTGAGGCCAACGACCATGTCGACCGTTGGCTGGCCTGATGTCCAGTCGATGGTTTTCAGATAGTCCGTCAGCAGCGGGCCGGATGGCTCCGGCGTCTGGTAAATCGAAAGATCGGCCTTCAATGTTTCGGGATATTCGAAAGGCCAGTAGGTGGCGCTTTCCTCCACGAAGAAGTCGAAGGGATTGTAGACCGTCATGTCGGCGACGAGATCGACCTCTATCCTCAACTCGGTGACGGGGTCGGGAAAGACGTAGCGCGCCAGGAAATTGCCGTAGGGATCCTGCTGAAGGTTCACGAAATGATTTGCAGGCGTCACCTTCAGCGAATGGCTGATGACATGGGTGCGGGAATGCGGCGCAGGCTTCAGGCGTATGATTTGCGGTCCGAGCCGGATTGGCCTGTCATACTTGTAATGGGTCAGGTGGTAGATGCTTGCTTTGATCGACATGCGTTCCCTTGCCCGGTATTCCGGTTTGCGCGGATCGTTTCGCTCCGCTTTGATTGCTGGGACTTTGTGCAATGCACGCAAAGAAAGCAAGGAACATTTCAATGCTCCTTATCATTCGAGCGGCTGCTAATTTGCGGGTTTCGTGTCGCCGGTAGACAAGCTTCAATGGAATGCTATTGCTGTCTTGGCGGGTGCAAATCAACATCGTCTGCTCAACGGTCCGGACTAGGCAATAGCAGGAAATGGCAAGGTACTGATGGCGCAAGGTAATCTGTCGACAGAGGCGAGCAATTACCCGTCTTTCGATCTGACGTTCAGATCGCAACTGGGAATGATGGGCAGCGCCTTCTGGACCTCTCCCGTCCGCAACAGGCTCATCCTGCTCATGATTGCCCTGCTGACCATCATTCTGGTAACGGCCTATGGGCAGGTCAAGCTGAACCAGTGGAATGCACCCTTCTATAATGCGCTGGAACGGCGCGATCTGGATGCGTTCCTGCACCAGCTCGAAGTTTTCGCGATCATTGCCGGTTCGCTCCTGCTGCTCAACGTCTTCCAGACGTGGCTGAACCAGATGACGGCGCTGAACATGCGCGAAGGTCTGGCGAAGGACATGGTAGACGAATGGTTCAAGCCGGGAAGGGCCGCAAGGCTTTCGGGCTTTGGAGCCATTGCCGTCAATCCAGACCAGCGCCTGCATGACGATGTGCGCAATCTTGCCGAAAGCAGCACGGCCCTTGCCATCGGTCTTGTCAATGCGACGATCCTGCTTGTCAGCTTCATCGGCGTGCTGTGGGGCCTGTCAGCGGGCTTTGCCATCGAGATCAATGGCAGCATGGTCGCCATACCCGGCTACATGGTCTGGGCCGCGCTGATCTATGCGGGTTCCGCGTCCTTCCTCAGCAACATCGTTGGCTACCGGCTGGTGCCGCTGAATGCGGAGCGCTATTCCAAGGAAGCGGAACTGCGTTTCTCGCTGATGCGGGCTAGCGAGAACCTGACGGCCATCACGCTTGCGCGGGGTGAAAAGAACGAGCGTCACCGCATCGGTGAAGACATCAACGCGGTGCTGCGCGTTATTCGCGGCCTTGCCATGGCGTTGACCCATCTGACGTGGGTCTCGTCCGGCTATGGCTGGCTTGCCATCGTTGCACCAATCCTCATCGCCGCACCGGTCTATTTCTCCGGAAGCCTCAGTTTCGGCGGCCTGATGATGGCTGTCGGCGCCTTCAACCAGGTCAATGTTGCGCTGCGCTGGTATATCGACAATTTCGGACCCATTGCCAGCTGGAAGGCAACATTGCAGCGCGTCTCGACCTTCCGCAACGCGCTGATCCAGATGGACAGCATCGAGCGTCATGGCAATGTCATCGATGTCGAGAAGTCGCCATCCGGACCGGTCAGGCTGACGTCGGTGGAAATCTGCCCCGATGCCGGCGGCCAGGACCTTTCACGTGTCTTCCAGCTGCGCGAGGCACCGGTCGAGATCAATATCGGCGACCGGGTCATCGTCAATGGCGACCAGGGCGTGAACCGCAGGCTGTTCTTTGCCGCGATTGCAGGTCTGTGGCCGTGGGGAAGGGGTACCATCACCGTGCCGCCACGCGAGGAAACTTTGTTCGTCGCCCAGCATGGCTATCTTCCCGCGGCGCCCTTGCGTGAAATCCTCTGCTATCCGCGCAGCCCGCAGAAATTCAAGGAAGAGGATTTTCTGGCCGCGATGGAGCAATGCGGCCTGGGACACATCATTCCGCGCATGGATGACAATATCCGCTGGGACAAGAAATTCGATTCCGAAGAGCAGGCCTGTGTCCGTGTCGCAAACGCAATCCTGCTCAAGCCGCGCTGGCTTTTCATCGACGATCTTCTCGAAGGCCTGGAGACCGAGACCGCCGAGAGGCTGGCCGCCGTTCTGGCGGGCATGACCGATACCGCAATCGTCTATATCGGCCGTTCAGACATCATTCTCCAGACGCTGTCGCCGCGCGTCCTGCATCTGGATCTGGTCAAGGTGTAAACGTCACATCTTGACCGCTGCAGGTGCGGCAATCGATGTCGTTTCAATCAGCTTGGTCGAAGGTGCGGTCTTTACAAGCACAAGCGGCATTGTGGCGGCAAACAAGGCCATCGCCGCAATCGCGATGATGACGACCCAGTCATCACGCTTCTGTTTGACGGTATTCCCACTCCAGTCATATGCCATGGCGGTCCTCGCTCATTTCAGGATATGAAGATGAAAGAATTCAACGCCAGAGTGCCGCAATATGGTTAACCAAAGCTTACCTCTTGGTGCAATTCGTTAACGCCACCAAAGCACTGGCGGAAACGAGGTGCAGATTTCGGCAGCAATGTCTTCCTGACAATGAGAACGAGGCCGGAGGAGCGTGTCTCCCCCGGTGTACTTTCAGTGTTCTTGATACAACTATGGCGATTGCACGCTGCGAGTTTCAAGGGCAGTCGCGCTGTACCTAGAGTCCGGACAGGGTGGCCAGTGCCTGTTCATGAATGGACCTGTTTCCGGCGGCAATGATGCGGCCCGCCGCCTCCGGTCTTCCGCCGTCCCAATTGGTGATGATGCCACCGGCCTGTTCGATGATGGGAATGAGCGCTCCCACATCATAGGGCTTCAGGCCGGACTCGATGACCAGATCCGCGTGGCCCGCTGCCAGAAGGGCGTAGGCATAGCAATCGACACCATAACGAAACAGGCGCACTTTCTGCTCAACTGCGCCGTAACGTTCCGCTTCCTCGGTGGTGAAGATATGCGGCGAGGTGGTGAACAGGACGGCATCAGACAGGCTCTCGCACTGGCGTGTCCTGATCTGCCTGTCGCCGCCGGGGCCGAAATACCAGGCGTTTTCGCTATCCGCAAAATAGCGCTCGCCGGTAAAGGGCTGGTCCATCACACCCATGACAGAGCGGCCCGAAGACTGGAAGCCGATCAATGTGCCCCAGACCGGCACACCGGAGATGAATGCGCGGGTGCCATCGATGGGGTCGATGACCCATACATGCTCACGATCCGTGCCCACGCTACCATGTTCTTCACCGAGAATGCCGTGGTGGGGAAAGTGCTCGGTAATCAATGAACGGATGGCTGTTTCAGCCGCCTGGTCTCCCTCCGTCACGGGATCGTAGCCGCCTTCCTCCTTGTTGGCGACGGCAAGGCCGCTGCGGAATCGGGGAAGGGTTTCCGCCTTGGCGGCGTCAGCAAGACGAAAGAAGAAATCGCGATCAGGCAGCATGGAAACCTCGGCAATCAAAAAATCCAGCAACGACATAGCGCGGTTCAGCCGGTCTCGTCCACACGCTATCTGCGACGCTGGAAACACAAGAGTTGGGCATTCGCCGCCGATTGCGCACACGAGAAAGGCAAACGAGCAAATTATCGGTTAAATTATAGGCAATAATAAATATGATTGACAATTGGGCATAATCGCCGTAGGTTTTGATCACAGTCTTCGACTGTAAATACCCTCCTTGGGTGTTTCCTCCCTAGACTTGACCGCGCCAAGGCGCGGTTTTTTTTGTCCGCAAATGCTGCGGACCATACTTCAGAGATTGGGGGGGAGGTCACTCGGCGGCAAAGGCCATGTCGAGGGCGTATTCGGAAACGAACATCGAGAACTGGCGCATGAAGGTGTCCAGTGCGGACTGCACCGCGTAGAATTCCGGTGTCTTCAGCAGCGTCTTTTCGTCCACATAGAGCGCCCTGCTGATCTCGATCTGCACCGCATGAAGCGAGCGGATGGGCCTGCCGTAATGCTCGGTGATGAAGCCTCCGGCGTAAGGCTTGTTGCAGACCGCGGTAAAGCCCAGTTCTTCCAGGAGATGCAGGGCCGCGCGGGAAATTTCTGCCGATGCGCTGGTGCCGTATCTGTCGCCAATGATGATGTCGGGACGGACATTGGATCCGGCAAGGCGGATATTGCCCGGCATGGAGTGGCAATCGACCAGAACCGCCATGCCAAAATTGGCGTGGGTTCGTGAAATGAGCTTTCGCAGGCAGGCATGGTAGGGTTTGTAGATCCGCTCGATGCGGTTCAAACCCTCGTCCACCGGAAGACGGTGGGCGTAGATATCCATATTCTCTGCCACGATGCGCGGCACGGTGCCGAGACCGCCCGCAACGCGCATGGAGCCGATATTGGCGTAAGAGGGCAGGGCGCCATCGAACATGCGCGGATCGAGCTCATAGGGCTCGCGGTTCACATCCAGATAGGCGCGCGGAAAGTTGGCTTTCAGCATTGGCGCGCCGATATCGGTTGCGCCGGAAAACAGTTCATCGACATAATGATCTTCGGAGCGGCGGATTTCGTAAGCGTTCAATCTCGATGATTCGAGGAACGATACGGGGTAGCATCGACCGCTGTGCGGTGAATTATATACGAACGGAATGCTGTGAACGGCTGGTTCGTGCACTTCGAAGAGTTCGTACTCGCCCGTGACCCAGTCCATCCCGCCCCGTTTACCATGTCATAATTCTGCCAGAAGCATCATGTTGCCAGTTAAGGCAGAGCAAGTCCATACTGCATCCCAGTCGCCGGAGTCATGATTCTACCGTTCACATGATATTTACTGAAAATGCGGTATGATCGAGATAAGGTATTCCAATAAAACAGAAGTTACGGTCACTTAAATGGTACAGAAAATTCTTCTCGCTGAAGATGACAATGACATGCGGCGCTTCCTTGTGAAGGCGCTTGAGAAAGCCGGATACAAGGTTTCCTCCTTCGATAATGGCGCAAGCGCCTATGACCGGCTTCGCGAAGAGCCTTTCTCGCTGCTGCTGACCGATATTGTCATGCCTGAAATGGACGGCATCGAACTCGCGCGTCGGGCAACCGAGCTCGACCCTGACCTCAAGGTCATGTTCATCACCGGTTTTGCCGCCGTTGCACTCAACGCTGATTCGAAGGCACCCAAGGACGCAAAGGTCCTTTCCAAGCCTTTCCACCTTCGCGATCTCGTCGACGAAGTGAACAAACTCCTTGTGGCATAAGGCTTGTAAAAAAGCTTTCACAAAACCGCAAAAAAGCAGTTGACGCTTCATCCGGTTTCGTGATTTATGCGCCGCAACGGAGGGCGTGTAGCTCAGCGGGAGAGCACTACGTTGACATCGTAGGGGTCACAGGTTCAATCCCTGTCACGCCCACCATCCAGTTTCAAAAAGGCTTTCGGGAAACCGGAAGCCTTTTGTGGTTTCAGGCAGTTAGGCGCAGAAGATCGAGCCTTCCATCGCGGTTCCGGCCGCCCTCTCCGATACAATCGCCATTCCCAATTTTACCTGTGCTATAGGTGGCTGCTATCCGCACAAGGAACAGAGCCATGGCCAAAGTCAAACTGATCGTTCTCGCCGCCTACAAGGCCGATGACGAGGGAAATATGGTCGAGGCATTCGAGCCAAGGCAGATGCCGACGGAAGAGCGCGCCGTGCGGGAGGGGAAATCACTGGCAAGCCAGTATGATGGTGTCCTGGCCTGGGCGCGAGATGCCGACCCGGATCTCGGCGAATACGGCCCTCCGGTGATTATCTACCAGCACGGCGAAATTCCCGATATCGGGTGAGATGTGGTTCGATAGCGGTCCGGATCTGCGTAGCAGATGGTACGGAAACGCAGCCGTACAGGCGGTTTAGATGCGCCTGTCTTTCTCGAACCGTCTACGCGATGTCCCGCTGCACCGCTCTCGGGTTCCCCTCATCATCGACCGCGACCATGATGAACACCGCTTCGGTGACCTTTTCGCGGGATTGCTGCGAGTGGCGGCGGGTCCAGGCTTCGATTTTGAGGGTGATGGAGGTGCGCCCGACTTTTTCGATGCGGGTGTAGACGCAGAGTGTGTCACCGATCTTGACCGGTTTCTTGAAGACGATTTCGTGGACGGCAACCGTGACGGTGCGCCCGCCTGCAACGTCATTGGCGCGGACAAAGGCTGCAAGGTCCATCTGTGACATGACCCATCCGCCGAAAATGTCGCCTGCCGGATTGGCGTCGGCGGGCATTGCGAGCGTGCGCAGGGTCATTTCCATATCTGCGGGCGGCTGTAGTTCCAATTCCATTGTTGAAAACCCTTGGCTGTGGTCTGGCAATAAACAATGCCTACAGCATGGGCAGCCCGGGAAGCATTGATTTTCCGGAAGACAAGAGATGCACCTGCCGCATGTTGCTGCAGCAAGACGGCTGGGCAGGCTCACCCGCCAGAGGATGAACGCCAGATCAGTTCAGGATGGCCTCGACGGTCAGCGTCCGTCCATGGGCGGAGGCGATGCGCACGCGGGTGCCTGCGGGGGCGTCTTCGCCCTGCACGGGCCACCAGGTATCGTCCAGCTTGATGCGGCCTCGCCCTTCGCTGATGGGCTCGTGGAGGGTGGCGGTGCGGCCTATGAGGCTTGCTTCACGCTGGTTGAGGAAGGGCTCATCGGTCTTGGCGTGGTTGCGGCCATAATAACGGCGGCCAAGCAGTGCGAAGGCGACGGAGAGGACGGCGAACAACAGCAGTTGCACATGCCAGCTCCACAGAGCCGTATCCCAGAGCGCAAGCGACACTGCTCCGATGACGAGGGCTGCCGCACCAATCCAGATGAGGAAGACGCCGGGGGCGACGAGTTCGGCGGCCAAGAGGAGGGCAGCCAGTATCCACCAGCTCCACGGGCCAAGATCGGTCACGAGGCTGGCAATCATGTCAGCGCTCCGTGGATGGGCCGAACGGGTTGTTGGGGATGGTCACGTTGATGGTCTGGGCCGATGGGCGGCTGGACGTGGGCGGGACGGAGCTGCGCTGTTTTGCCGAGGCCGCTGTATCGGACGTGGACTGTGCATCGCTGTCGCGACCGAATACTTCCTTGGCGATGGCGCCAATGCCGCCGAGAGAGCCGATCAGCGACGAGGCTTCCATCGGCATCAGCACGATCTTGGAGTTTTTCGCGGTGCCAATGGCGGTCATCGCTTCGGTGTATTTCTGGGCGATGAAGTAGTTGATGGCGTGGATATCGCCAGCTGCGATGGCTTCGGAGACCATGCGGGTGGCATTGGCTTCGGCTTCGGCCAGACGCTCACGCGCTTCGGCATCGCGGAAGGCTGCTTCGCGCTGACCCTCGGCCTCCAGAATGGCGGATTGCTTGGCGCCTTCGGCCCGCAAAATCTGAGCGGCGCGCGAGCCCTCGGCTTCCAGAACCTGCGCGCGCTTCTCACGCTCGGCCTTCATCTGCCGGGCCATGGAGTCCACGAGGTCTTTTGGCGGTGCGATATCCTTGATTTCGATGCGGGTGACCTTGATGCCCCAGGGGCCAACGGCTTCATCCACCACGCGCAACAGCCGGTCATTGATGGCATCGCGGTTGGACAGAAGCTCATCGAGATCCATCGAGCCCATGACAGAGCGGATATTTGTCATGGTGAGGTTCTGGATCGCAGATTGCAGATCGGTGATCTGGTATGCCGCCTGCGCAGCGTTCAGTACCTGATAGAAGGCAACCGCATCTGCGGAGACGCTGGCATTGTCCTTGGTGATGACTTCCTGGGTCGGAATATCCAGCACCTGCTCCATCACGTTCAGCTTGGCACCGACGCGCTCGATATAGGGCGTGAGGATGTTGAGGCCGGGTTCCATGGTGCGGGTGTAGCGCCCGAAGCGCTCCACCGTGTAGCGATAACCCTGCGGCACCGTCTTGATGCCTGCAAATAGCGTGAGAATGACGAGCCCCACGACGACGATCACGACAATATCGAAACCACCCAGATCAAACATCGCCATCTCCCTCTATGCTGTCATGCCTTGGGTTGGCTTTGGTTACACCCAGCCCTGCAGCTCCCTGCGTACAACTTTCTCGAGAACCCGCATACCCTCAGAACTGTCATTCAGGCAGGGAATGTGGGAAAACTTCTCGCCGCCATTATGGTGGAAGATCTCGCCAGCCTCGCCCGCGATTTCTTCCAGCGTTTCCAGACAGTCGGAGACGAAGCCCGGATTCATCACGGCAATGCGCTTGACGCCTTCCTTGGCCAGCCGCTCCACCGTCTTGTCGGTATAGGGCTGCAACCACTCTTCCGGCCCGAAGCGGGACTGGAAGGTAATCATGAAGCGGTCCTTGTCCAGACCCAGCTTTTCGCGCAGCAGGCGACCCGTCTTCATGCACTGGCAATGGTAGGGATCGCCCTTCTTGAAGTAGGATTGCGGAATGCCGTGGAAGGAGGCGATGATCTTTTCCGGCTCCCAATCCAGCGTTGCCAGATGGGCTTTGACGGAGTTGGCGAGGGCATCGATGTAAGTTTCGTCGTCGTGATAGGGCGGGACGGTGCGAAGCGCTGGCTGCCAGCGCTGCTTCATCAGATATTCGAAGGCCTTGTCGTTGACGGTAGCAGTCGTTGCCGCCGCAAATTGCGGATAGAGCGGAAACAGCAGGATTTTTTCACAGCCTTGCGCCTTCAGTGCGTCCATGCGTTCTGCAATGCTTGGCTTGCCGTAGCGCATTCCCCAATCGACGACGACATTGGGTAGGTCGGTCAGCATCTTCGCCAATGCCTCACCCTGATTGCGGGTGTAGGTGCGCAGGTAGCTTTCGTTCAGCTCGTGGTTCCAGATTTCCTCATAGGCCTTGCCAACCTTCTGCGGCCGCTTGTTCAGCACGATGCCGTAGAGAATGGGATACCAGAACAGGCGCGACCACTCGATGACGCGCTTGTCGCTGAGGAACTCTGCCAGATAGCGGCGCATGGATTTGTAATCCGTGCCATCGGGCGTGCCGAGGTTGACGAGGAGAACGCCGACCTTGCCGAAGGCAACCTTCGGGTGATCTGCGGGGAAATGCGCCGTCTGAAGCGTGGAATTGTCTGCGATCATGAAATCGTCCTGAACCTGCATTGTCTGGTCAGCCATACGCCAAGACCATCGTGTTGGATCATCTTGTAGAGCATCGATCCCACAATCTGAATTGAATTCTTGAGTTTAGAACGTGACATTTCAACGCGACTGAAAAACAAAGGCCGGCCCGCATGGCGGACCGGCCTGATTTCGATGCGCTCTGATCAGTTGGCCGGAACGGTCAGCTCATCACCAATCTCGATGTGGTTTGGACGCTTCAGCGCATTGGCCTCGGCAATCTTCTTCCATTCGGTACCATTGCCGTACTTCTCTGCGGCAATCTTCCAGAGAGAATCGCCACGGGCCACGACATATTTCCCAGACGCAGGAGCCATAGGGGCAGGCGCGGCTGTGGTTGTCGCCGGTGCCGGGGTTGTGGCGGCTGGCGCTGTTGCAGTGGCAGGTGCAGGCGCGGTTGCCGCCGGGGCCTGGGATGTTGTTGCGGGAGCCGTCGCGGCAGGGGCGGCAGCTGCGGGCTTGGCTTCCTTTGGTGGAGCCACATAGTCGGCAGGCGTAACATCCATCACGCGGCCATCGGTATAAGGCTTGTAGGGGCTGTGCGCGCCGATATAGGCGGCGACGGCATCTTCAAGGCTTGGTCCGAAGTCGTAAGGGTTGATGGCCTTGGTTGCGAAGGTCTTGAAGCCATCGCCGCCGGTGCGGGTATAGTTGTTGGTCACCACGCCATAGGTCTTTTCCGGGTCGAGCTTGACGAAGGCGTCGCCTTCCTTGACCTCGACGGAAACGATGCGGCTGCCAGGTGGCTTGGAGCGATCGAAGGAATATTTCAGGCCAGCGGTCTGCACGAAGCGACCGGCACCTTCCTCGATCTGGCCCGCGCCATTTTCAAGAGCCGCCAGAAGATCGACACCCTTGATCTGGAATGTGGCAACAGAGTTCTGGAATGGCAGAACCGTCAGGACTTCGCCCATGGTCACGGGGCCAGCGTCGATGGATGCGCGCAAGCCGCCACCGTTTTGAATGGCGATGGTAATGCCCTGATCCTTGACGCGCTCCAGCAGCGCATCCGACACCAGGTTGCCCATGGTGCATTCCTTGGCGCGGCAGACTTCGCGCGAACCGTCGATTGCCGCTTCGGCAACGCCGATCTCTTTCTTCTTCATCTCTTCCAGCGGAGCCGCGAGTTCTGCCACGCGCTTGGTGAAGCCTTCATCCGGCGTGACCGATGCGTCCAGAAGCTTGGGTGCGCCAGCGGTGGATTTTACCACGCCGTTGTCATCGAAGGTGACTGTGAGATCGCCGAGGAACTTCGAATAGGCGTAGGCCGTGACAACAGGCACTACAACGCCCGCCGGGTTCTTGACCAGCGTCGGGTAGGGGCCAGCCGCCTTCGGGTCCGTGCTGGACAGCAATGTGTGGCTGTGACCGCCGACGATCACGTCGATGCCATCCACCGAGCGGGCGATTTCCTGATCCTTGACATAGCCGACATGGGACAGAAGAACGATCTTGTTGACGCCCTGATCCTGGATTTCCTTGACGGCACCCTTGAGATATTCGACCTCGTCTTCAAACGTTACCTTGTCGCCGGGAGACGATGTCTCGTTGGTGTCAGTTGCCAGCACCGAAACAACGGCGACCTTCTGGCCGCCCATGTCCTTGATGACATAGCCCTTGAACTTGTCCTTCAGCTCGGAACCATCGGCAATTTTCGTGTTGCCGGAGATGATCGGGAACTTCAAAGCGTTGATGAATTTCAGAAGCTCTGCCGGGCCGTCATCGAATTCGTGGTTGCCGATGGCCATGGCATCAAAGCCGATGCCGTTCATGAATTCGGCAATGGGCGCGCTCTTGTACTGGGTATAGAACAGGGAGCCCTGAAACTGGTCGCCAGCATCCAGCACGAGGATATTGGCGTTGGTGCCAAGCTCTGTGCGGCGGGCGTCGATGGCGCTCTTGACGCGGGCGATGCCGCCGAAGCACTCGTTCTTGCCAGCTTCCGCAGCAGAGCAGGTCGAATCCGACTTGTTGATCGCCTCGATCCGCGAATGCAGATCGTTGATGTGGAGAATGTTGAGTTGGTAATCAGCCAGCGCTGCTCCTGCCGAAAGCGCAACGACCGATGCGGTCATCAGGCTGAATCTCAAAATCCTGTTCATCGTGCTGTCTCTCCTGTTTTTAGCGAGCAAAAGCATTACGGCTCGTCCCTCAGACATGCATAGCGGTAAACTATGTCAGTCTTTCAAAGGCGATGTTTTCATCTCGCGGCATCTGCCGCAAGTAGAAATATGACAGGGTTGCGCAAATAAAAACGCGCGCTATACGCGCGCGTTGATTCAAACGGGCTCAGTTGGTCAGTGGCTGCAATCAGCCCTGGCGTGTCAGGGTGAACTGGCTGTTTGTGTCGGTGGTGCAATTGAGCTGCGAAGGCGAGATGAGCGCGCAGTTGACGCGCGACTGGGTATTGCGCACCAGCGACGTCATGTTAATTTCATACAGTGTCGGTGAAATCGTCACATAGGTGCCGGAAGCCAGCAGCGTGTTGCTGTCTGTCGAGCGGGTGGAGAATGCGCCCGCCTGGAATGTCGAGACAATACCGTTTTTGTCCACCCAGCGTCCATCAACGGCCGGGCCCTGCGGGGCGGCAGTTGCCATGGGGCGCGGGGAGCGCGCGGCAGGGGCGCATGAAGAGGCAGCGATTGCGGCCAGAACCAGAGCGGCGCCTGTCTTGAAATTCATCTCTTTCGTCTCCAGCGATTCTTGTCGATCTTGTAAACTGACCATGGAATGAAGTCGGCCTTATTGCAAGCGAACGACACCACCTATGCACGGGTTCCCGGCGGTTCCCACAAAACTGACGGCGTTGCAAACCGGCACCAGATGGTGTCTGCGCCGGTCTGCGCCGTTGTCCGCCCTTATCCGCGCACCAGAATGTTGCGGAACTGCCATGGATCGCCCGCGTCGATATCTTCAGGAAAGAGGCCGGGTCTTCCCTGAAGCGGTGTCCAGTCGGTGTAATGGCCTTCGACGGGTCCGAGATAGCGGCGCTGGATGTTGAGGCAGCGCTGGTAGTCGAGCTCGTCTGCCTCGACAATGCCAGCGTCGGGATTTTCCAGCGCCCAGACCATGCCCGCAAGAACGGCGGAGCTGACCTGCAGCCCGGTCGCATTCTGGTTGGGCGCCAGCTTGCGGGCTTCTTCCAGCGTCAGGCGCGAGCCGTACCAGTAGGCATTCTTCTCATGGCCATAGAGAAAGACGCCCAGCTCATCCGCGCCGTCGGTCAGCTCGTCTTCGGTTAGCACATGCTGGGTGGGTTGCGCGCTGCCGCCATTGCCGAACATCTCGTAGAGTGACAAGACAGCGTCATTGCAGGGGTGGTAGGCATAGTGGCAGGTCGGGCGAAAATCGACATGCCCGCGCTTGTCGCGCACGGTGAAATAGTCCGAAATCGAAATCGCTTCATTGTGGGTAACCAGCAGCCCATATTGGGGCCCAAGCGTCGGGCACCATGTGCGAACGCGCGTGCTTGCGCCGGGCTGGTCGAGAAAGATGGCGGCCTTGCTGCCCTTTTTCTGCTTGCGGGCGTTCTTTGGCATCCATTTCTCATGAGTGCCCCAGCCCAGTTCTGCCGGCTGCAGACCTTCAGCGATAAAGCCTTCGACAGACCAGGTGTTCCAGAAGGTGTTGAAGGGCTTCGGCTCCTTTGCGCGCTGCGTATCGCGCTCGGCAATATGCACACCCTTGACGCCCAACGTCTGCATGAGTTTCGCCCAGCCTTCGCGATCGCTGGCGGCGGGTTCGTCAAATTCGAGATGCGTGTCGCGTGCGAGATTGACGAGTGCCTGTTTCACGAACCAGGAGACCATGCCGGGATTGGCGCCGCAGGTGGAAACGGCGGTCGTGCCGCCGGGGCGTCGCGCTTTCTCCTTCAGCATGGTTTCGCGCAATGCATAATTCGTGCGTGCGGCATTATCCGCATCCGTGTCGAAGTAGAAGCCGGGCCATGGCTCAACTACCGTATCGATGTAGAGCATTCCGTATTTGCGGCACAGCTTCATCAGATCCACCGATGACGCATCGACAGACAGGTTGACGCAAAAGCCCTGTCCCTCGACATTCTTGACGAGCGGCTTGAGGACGTCCTTGTAATTGTCCTTGGTCAGATGCGCCTGAACATGGCGTATTCCCCGGCTCTCCAGATAGTCGGCAATATCGGTTCTGGGGTCGATAACAACCAGCCGCGACAGGTCGAACTTGAAATGGCGTTCAATCAACGGAAGCGTCCCGCGCCCGATGGAGCCGAAACCGATCATGATGATGGGACCGGTAATTTCGCCGTAAATCGGGTATTCAACTTCCGTCATTCTCAATTTCCTCTTTGAAGACAAGGCCTAAGCTAGATGATTAGGTCTCAACAATAAAGGGTAGCCGGATGACGGGCGTATGAAGACTGCCGGAAAGGTAAATCGAACCAGATGCGAAGGGTCATAAAATCATCGGTACAGCTTGAGACTACGCATACTTGCTTTCGACGCCTATAATGCAATATTCAACCGTGCCGTTCGTTTATCGCAAAAGGGCAACCCATCGTGCGTCAGGAAACCCCCAGCCTGGACAGCCTCATAGAGCGCGTCATTGCGCTCCAGGACATGACGCCTATTTTCATCGCTCTCTATGATACGCAGGACAGGCTTCGTCATGCCAATCGCGCTTTTCGAGAGGCGTTCAATATTCCCCAGGACGCATTTCCCACCTGGATCGAGGTGCTGCGCGCCAATTATCAAGACCGCAAGGGCCTGATCATCACCACCAGTGACTTCGACGCCTGGCTTTTGTCCGCGCAGTCGCGTCGCGGCAAGGTGCCGTTCCGCGGTCTGGAGCTGGACATGCATGACGGGCGCTGGATCTGGATGACGGAGACCGTGCAGGACGATGGCTGGATGCTGTGCGTGGGAACCGACATCACCAAATTGCGGCAAAATCAGCGCAGTCTGCGTCAGGATCGCGACATCGCCATGCGCGCGGCGCAGACGGACGAACTGACCGGAACCGCCAATCGTCGTTTCGTCTTCGCCAAACTCGATGCACACATCGGCAATGTCCAGAGCGGCCTTGAGCCGCCCTTTGGTCTTTGCGTCATGGATATCGATTTCTTCAAGGCCATCAATGATCGCTTCGGCCATCAGGGAGGCGACACCGTGCTGCGGGATTTCGTAAAGATCGCGCATGAAACGATTCGCCGATCCGATACGTTCGGGCGCGTCGGCGGTGAAGAATTCATGTTGATCATGCCCCGCACGGCCCTTTCGGATTGCGCCGCCATGGCTCAGCGTATCCTCGAAAAGGTGAGCACATCCTGCCCGTTTCCCGGAGCTGCGGATTTTTCCTACAGCTGCTCTGCCGGGCTTACGCTCTACACATCAGGCGAAAGCAGAGCCGATCTTTACCAGCGCGTCGACCGTGCGCTCTATTCTGCCAAGCAGAAGGGTCGCGCCCGGGTCGAGTCCGTCGAAGAATAAGGCGCTCGCTCGCCGACGCCTGTTTCGATGGTGGTCTTGGCGTGGCTTAGACCAGCTCTGCCGCCACCAGCCCATGCAGGGAATTTCCGACGAACAGCTTCTTGCCTGCAAGGTCTGCGGGCCTGAGTGCCTGTCCACGCGCCTTGCGTTCGCGAATGAGATCTGCCCGCAGCACACCCGGCAGGATGCCGCTATCAAGCGGCGGCGTCAGCAACTGGCCTTCCGCACCCTCTACGAAAACGCTGGTCGTGGAGCCCTCGCAGATTTCGCCACGTTCGTTCAGAAGGAGAACTTCGTCGGCCTCACCGGCGGAAAATTCGGCTCTCGCGGCGTCGTAAGGTTCGCGGCGGGAGGATTTGTGCCTGTAGAAGGTGTCACTGGAATCCAGACGCGTCTTTTCAGCGATCCTGACCCGCCAGACGGCGTTGGCCGCAAGAGGGACGAAGGGTTCGGCCTTGATATCCAGCTCGCCCTTGTAGGTCATCACGACGCGCACGATCATTGGCTCGGTGCCGCCGACCGCCGCATTCAACGCCTTGACCGTATCGGCGGGAGCGCGAAAACCCAACGCATCCGCCGAGCGCAGAAGCCTGCGCAGGTGCTGCTCAAGCCTCTGGAAACCGGTTTCCGGTTCCCAGCGCAATGTTTCCCTCAAGGTCAGGTCAGCAGGCTTGCGTTTCATGCTCGGCATCCATCATGCGATTCACGTAAGGTAAAGCATAAGAAACGCCGAAGCTTGTCCGAAATTTGAGCCTCGCCGTTTTTTATTCCTTATCGAGTGCTTCCAGCTCGTCGATCAGTCCTTCGATCATCGAAAGACCCTTGTTCCAGAAGGATGGATCCGTCGCATCGAGACCGAAAGGCTTCAGCAATTCGGAGTGATGTTTCGTGCCGCCCGCCTTCAACAGCTCGAAATATTTGTCCTGAAAGCCCTCATCGGCATTCTGGTAGACTGCATAAAGCGAGTTCACCAGGCAATCGCCAAAGGCATAGGCATAGACATAGAAGGGCGAATGGATGAAGTGGGGAACATAGGTCCACCAGCTTTCATAGCCTTCCGAGATACGGATTGCCGGTCCCAGGCTCTCCTGCTGGACCGAGAGCCACAGCTCACCAATTTGTTCCGACGTGAGTTCGCCCTCTTTACGGGCCGTGTGCACCTTGCGCTCGAATTGATAAAAGGCGATCTGACGGACCACCGTGTTGATCATGTCCTCGACCTTGCGGGCCAGAAGCGCCTTGCGCTCGCGACGGTCGCTGGTATTGTCGAGCAGCTTGCGGAAGGTCAGCATTTCTCCGAAGACCGATGCCGTCTCGGCAAGCGTCAAAGGCGTCGCGCACATCAACGCACCCTGTCCACCCGCCAGAACCTGATGCACGCCGTGGCCGAGCTCATGGGCAAGGGTCATGACGTCGCGCGGTTTGCCGAGATAATTGACGAGGACATAAGGGTGGGCCGATGGCACGGTCGGGTGGGCGAAGGCACCCGGCGCCTTTCCGGGGCGGGCCGGAGCGTCGATCCATTGCTCATCGAAGAAGCGGCGGGCGATGTCGGCCATTTCAGGTGCGAAATCGCCATAGGCGGAGAGAACCGTATCCTTGGCATCTTCCCATGGGATAATGGCATTGGATGTGTCGGGCAGGGGCGCGTTGCGGTCCCAATATTCCATCTGCTCCATGCCCAGCCACTTGGCCTTCATCTGGTAATAGCGGTGAGACAGACGCGGATAGGCCTGCGTGACCGCCAGCGCCAGTGCATCCACCACCTCGCGCTCGACACGGTTGGCCAGATGGCGGCTGTCGGCGATGTCTTCGAATTTGCGCCAGCGGTCGGAAATTTCCTTGTCCTTGGCAAGCGTGTTGGTAATCAGCGTAAAGACGCGCAGATTGTCCTTGAAGGTCGCGCTCAAGGCCTGTGCAGCTTTTTTACGGGTCTGCGCATCCGGCTCCTGCAGCAGGTTGAGCGTTTCTTCCAGTGCAAGGCTTTTGCCATCCACCTCAAAGCGCAGATCCGACATGGTTTCATCGAAAAGCCGGTTGAAAGCCGCCGCACTGGTCATGGATTTTTCCAGAAACAGCTGTTCGAGACTGTCATCCAGCTGGTGCGGCTTGTCCTTGCGCAGATCGACCAGCCACGGCTTGTAGTGAGCGGTCAAGGCATCGTTGGCGATGGCGGCATCGATGACTGCATCATCGATGCGGTTCAGTTCCAGTGCGAAGAACAGCAGGTGGGCCGACAGATCCGTCAGCTTCGACTGGGCATCGCCGTAGATCTTGCCATTGGCCGGGTTGGATGTGTCTGAAAAATAGGTGAGGCCGGCAAAGGAGCCGATGCGTCCGAGAAGATCATCCAGCGCCTCATATTCCTTCAGCGCCGCGCCAAGGCCCTTTTCGCCGGTGAGTTCAGCCGCCGCCTGAAGCTTGCCCTTCCATTTTGCTTCGAAGGCCTTCGCCCCTTCCTGCGCCTTTTCCAGTGCTGCCTTGTATTCTGGGGAGTCTGCCGAGGGGTAGAGATCGGAAAGTTTCCAGGTCGGAAGATTGCCCAATGCCGTGCTTGCCGTGGCGGCGTTTGCCGCGCCATCAGCGGAAAAGGCGGGCAGTGTCGTCGATGTCTTGAAAGTCATTCCGGGTTTCCTCTTCATCTCGTGTTCAAGCATATGGGGGCTTCGTTTCCCGTGGCAATGCTTAAAATGCAAGCAAATCTCAAAACAGGATGTTCAAGCCTTCCGTGCCACATTCGGCTCAAAGGTCTGCATGAAGCAGATCCATAAACCGGAAACCGGAGCCTGAAATGACCGCGCAAGTACTCGTTATCGATGACGATCCCGTGCAGCGCCGCCTGCTTAGACAAGCGGTGGAGCGTTTTGGCCATCAGCCAATTCTCGCCGAAAACGGCAGGGTGGGGCTGGAGCTATTGAAGCAACATAGCGGTGACATCAGCGTCATTGTTCTTGATCTCATGATGCCTGAGATGGACGGCCTGTCCTTCCTGAAGGCTGTTGGGGAACTTGGGACGGATGTTCCTGTCATCGTGCAGACGGGGCAGGGCGGCATCGATACCGTGGTGCAGGCCATGCGGGCGGGCGCCTTTGATTTCGTGGTCAAGCCCGTGTCGCCAGAGCGGATCGGCGCTGCCATTTCCAATGCGTTGAAACTGGACCAGCGCGAGGCCAAGGCCCGCACCGGCAAGCGTTCACGCAATCACGCCGTTAATTTTACTGATATCGTTTCGGCAAGTCCCGCCATGCTGCGCGTCATCGAATTGGCGCAGCGCGCGGCGCAATCCAATATCCCGGTTGTGCTGGAAGGGGAATCCGGCGTTGGCAAGGAGATGATTGCGCGCGCCATCCAGTCTGGCAGCGACCGGGCAGGCAAACCTTTCATCACCGTCAATTGTGGGGCCATTCCGCATAATCTGGTGGAAAGCATTCTTTTCGGTCACGAAAAGGGGGCATTCACGGGTGCTACGGAAAAGCACATCGGCAAGTTCATGGAAGCCGATGGCGGAACGCTGTTCCTTGACGAAATCGGCGACCTTCCGCTCGATGTTCAGGTCAAGCTGCTGCGTGCCGTCCAGCAGGGCGAAATCGAAACCGTCGGATCTGCCAAGGTGCAGAAGGTGAATGTCCGCCTTATCTCCGCGACAAACAAGAACCTGATCGAGGAGGTCAAGGAAGGCCGCTTCCGGGAAGACCTCTATTATCGCCTCAACGTGTTCCCCATCACCATTCCGGCCCTCCGCCGCCGAAAGGAAGACATTCCCTATCTGGCGCGCGTTTTTGCGGAACGCTTCTCGATCGAGCAGAAATTGCCGCACGCGCTGGGCGTCAATGCGGGCGCGCTTGCCCTGCTGACCGCCTATGACTGGCCAGGCAACATTCGCCAGCTGGAGAACGCCGTGTTCCGTGCGGTCGTTCTTGCCCAGGGCGACGAGTTGAATGAAGCGGATTTTCCGCAAATCGCTTTGCAGGTTCCAGAATTTGCTGGTGCCGTCGGCGATTACGACGCGCAGCACAGACCGCCAGAACGCTCTCTTCTGGTTGCCCAGCCGGTGGAAACCAGAAGCAGCGCAGCTGAAATCATGTCGGTGATGGAGGCTATGGCAAGCGATGAAAACCGCTCGACAACGTCAACGGCGGGGGGCGGCAGCCTCATCGCCAGCACGGATGAGAGCGGAGATGTGCGCAAGATCGCGGATATCGAAGAAGAACTGATCCGTTTTGCCCTGCGCTTCTACCGGGGGCAGATGAGTCAGGTGGCCCGAAAACTGGGAATTGGGCGCTCTACACTTTACCGCAAGTTGAAGGATTATGGCATTGATCCAGACGATCCCCTGCGCGAAGCGGCTTGATGCCGTTTCGCTTGGCTTAAATTAGCAGATGTGGAATTTGTTAACTCCTGGGCAAGGATATTCACTTACGGTCTATAAACCACTTGTTAGTGAAGCGTTCACTATATAGAGGATGAATGTCCATGTGTGGCAAAATTGCCATCGTGTGACCGTAATTGAGGTTCATGTGGGACAATGTGACGAATTGTCTGCCAGGCGGGGATCAAATTGCTTTATCTGCATCGGAATATCGCGCTCTCGGGCAAGATAGCGCGCGGCTTGATCAAAGATATATGCACGAAGCTGTGGGCACGCGTTGTCACCTGCGCGTGCCTGATGATGGCCGCGATGCCCGCTCTCGGAATTTCGGCGACGGAAGCCGCCGCCGAAACACGCAGTCTGAAGCTCTATTATATCCACACCAAAGAAAAAGCCGTCATCACATTCAAGCGAAACGGCAAGTATGACCAGAAGGGTCTGCAGGAGCTGAACCGCTTCCTGCGCGACTGGCGTCGCAACCAGCCCACCAAGATGGATCCGCGCCTTTTCGATCTCGTCTGGGAAGTCTACCGTCGCTCCGGTGCCAACGAATATATCAACGTCGTGTCCGCTTTCCGCTCGCCGGAAACCAACGGTATGCTGCGCTCGCGCACCAAGGGTGTCGCAAAGAGCAGCCAGCATACGCTGGGCAAGGCGATGGATTTCTACATTCCCGGCGTGAAGCTCTCCCGCCTGCGCGAAATTGCCATGCAGATGCAGATCGGCGGCGTTGGTTTCTACCCGACCTCCGGTTCGCCTTTCGTGCATCTTGATGTCGGCAACGTCCGCGCCTGGCCGCGCATGAGCCGCCAGGAACTCGTGCGGATTTTCCCGAACGGCAATACCATTCACCTTCCAGCCGACGGCAAGCCGCTTCCCGGCTACGATCAGGCGCTGGCAGACTACAAGAAGCGTGTCAGCTCATCGTCCATCCAGGTGGCCAGCACCGCGGGCGCTGGTCCTGCATCGTCTTCTTCCGGCGGCAAGCGCAAGACGTTGCTTGCAACGCTGTTTGGTGGTGGTGATGAGGATGAAGATGCCGAAGGCATTGCAACGCCGGAACCCGCAACCCGGTCGTCCGCACCTGCTGCGGCTCCGGTTGCCGAGGAAACGGACGAGGCACCTGCCGCGGTTGCGGTCGCTTCCGCCCAGCCGGTTCCAGCTGTAGCTGCACCGCTGCCAACAGCACGCCCGGCGTTTCGGGAGCAGGAGGGCCAGAACGGCCTAGCCACAGCGCTTTACTCGCCAGCACGTAATGCAGCGCAGGATGCGCTTCAGGCTGCCACCACCCCAACACCGACTGCGGCACCTGCCGAACAGCAATTTGCTGATCTGGCCCAATATTCCATCCCCGTTCCCACGCTGCTTGGGCCTCGTCGCATGAAGGGTGACGCCGAAGGCACCACGATGACGGCGGCCCTTGCGTCCGAAGATATGCCTGGCGACGCCCTGGCCGCGCATGTTCCAGTTCCGGCCAACCGCCCGGCTGTCGCAGAAGCGCTGCTCGCATCTGCCAATGCAGATGTAGAGGGTCAGGAAGACGAAGCAGAAGGTGCAACGCTTTCGCCTGTCGTCGTCGCCGCTCTTGAGCAGAGCGGACAGGACGCCCGGTCCGCCTTGACGGCAACAGCGATGCCAAGCGCTGCGCAGTTCCCGGCCTCCGCTGGTCGCGCCGTTGCATCAGTGCCTGCGGCAAAACCTGTCGAGATGGCAAAGGCCGAGCCTGCTGTGTCCAGCCGCGACGAGGACAGCTACGGTGACGCGTTCGATGTGAAGCCAAAAGCCAAGAATGCGCTCAGCGTCGGTCTGCCCACAAAGGGTGGTCGTCCAAGCAAGCAGGATGCTGCCGTGGCTGAAAAAGCGATGGTCAGCGGCGGTCGCCTGACGCAGGAAGCCATATCCGACTGGGCTCTTAGCCAGGACAAGGGTGCTTCAGGCCGTGCCGTAAAGGCTCCTCGTCTCGTCAACAATCGTATGCTCAGCCACGACATGTCTGCCTCTGCGGCAACCGCAAGCTTCCGTCCAGGCGCTGCAGCAATTGACTCAAGCCGGTTCAGCACGCCGGTCAAGATGCCCTAAGCGCGATCT
Organism: Rhizobium sp. Leaf311; assembly: GCF_001423445.1. Lineage (NCBI taxonomy): Bacteria > Pseudomonadati > Pseudomonadota > Alphaproteobacteria > Hyphomicrobiales > Rhizobiaceae > Rhizobium > Rhizobium sp. Leaf311. The sequence goes on from NZ_LMNZ01000001.1 coordinate 232,532, forward strand.
CCCATTGCGTTCGAAGTGTTTCCATCGCGTCCAGTCTGCAAATGGCTGGGCGCGATTTTCATTGGATTTACTGATCAAAAAGCTGAATCCGTAGATTGAATGAGCGAGGCAAAGTGACCTTGACGGGCATTCCGGAGACTGTTACTTTGCAGACAAGTTTATACATTCGGCTGAGTCCGAAAGTTTTGTGTACAAGACTTTAGTTAGATGCATAAATAAATGATGGCGCAAAGGCGGTAGCAGTTCTGGTACCGTACGCATGAAGCTCTTTGCATTGCGCCGGTTCTCGCGAGCCATGTCCCCTGTAAAATGATGTTTGCATATCCGCAATCGCTTCACGCTGTTGCTTGGGTGTCTAGAATTGACTTAAGCTTTGCTTGCCGCTTTCATCACGTCAGGCAATGTCAATTCCCGCCTTTATGGAACATCTCTTTGTCCTGATGGTGTCGCACGCTTATGACTTCGATTGCTTCTCTTCCGACCAGGCAGATTTCCCGGCTTGAGACGTCTACCATTGCGTCGTTGACCAAGGGCGACCTTGAGGAGTTGAAATCGACGCAGGTCCGTGCGTTCACCTCCTCGCAGATTGCCGCGCTCAATACAGGCGTGCTGTCCACTCTGAGCAATACTGTCGTTAGTGCTTTTGCCGCCAACTCCGTCAAAGGGTTGACGCTGTCGCAATTGTCGGCTCTTGGGACCACACAGGTTTCGGGTTTTACCACGTCCCAGGTCAAGGCCCTCTATGCCAGCCAGCTTGAGGGCTTCTCTGCTACTGCGATTGAAGCGCTGAACAGTAGTCAGGTCTCGGCCATGTCCGGCGCTCAAGTCGCTACTCTTTCGGCGGCGGAGCTCAACAGCTTTACGGCGGAGGAAATCGGCTCGATCGGTCGCACCGCAATGGGAAGCCTAACGACCGATGCTTTGGCCGGATTGGCGACCAATAAAATCACTGCACTGACGACATCGCAAATTTCACGGCTGACTACGGGTCAGATGCAGGCCTTCAGTTCGTCCCAGCTTGCGGCATTGTCGCCGGAGCAGTTCTCCGCACTCACGACAAAGCACATTGCGGGCTTGAAGACCGATGTCATCGCGACCCTTGGCAGCAGTCAGCTGGTCTCCATGACCAGCAGACAAGTCGGGGCGTTTTCAACGACACAATTCGAGGCATTGTCGTCCGCAAGTCTGGAAAGTCTCACGACAACCCAGATTTCAGGGATGAAATCGGCGCAGGCTGCGACGTTGAGTGCGGCCGAGTTGAATACATTCACAAATGAAGAAATCGGTTCGCTTACGAAGGCGGCACTTGCGGGTCTGACGACAACAGCACTTGCGGGTCTCGCGACGAACAAGATCTCCGCTTTGTCTGCATCGCAGGTCGCCGCTCTGTCATCTGCGCAGCTTGGGGTTCTCAATTCGGATCAGTTGAAGGCGCTGGAGCCTGGCCAGTTTGCCGCCATGTCTTCAAAACAGATCGCTGGTCTGTCCACCACTGTCATCGCCAATCTCGAACCCGACCAGATCGCATCGCTGACGATGAAACAGGTTGGAGCACTCTCCAGCCTGCAATTCCAGGCATTGACGACAAGCGGCATCGAAAGCCTGACGACGACGCAGGTTGCAGGGTTGAACGCGCGACAAGCTGCAACACTTTCGGCAGATGAGCTGAACCTGTTTACGCCAGAGGAATTTGCTGTCCTTGGGAAATCCGCAATCGCCGCGCTCAACACTGTCGCTCTGGCTGGCGTGACACCCGACCGTATCGCATCGTTGACCTCGGGCCAAATGTCCGCTCTGTCAGGTGGACAGATCAGGGCGCTCACGTCAGATCAGCTGGCTGCCCTGACCCCGGCACAATTCGCAGGGCTATCGCAGTCGCAGGTTTCCGGCCTGTCTACGGCGGCCTTGGCAAGCCTCGATGGGGACGATCTTGCGGCCTTTTCTTCCAAGAAGATCAAGGCCTTGTCTACCTTGCAGTTCGACGCACTAAGCGCCGATGGTATCGCGGCACTGACGACGGGCCAGATCGCTGCGCTTGACGCGAAAAAGATGGCGACGCTGTCCTCTGCGGAAATCAACAGCTTCAGTGCCGAAGAGATCGCGGCTATTTCTCGGTCGGCTATTTCAGGCCTGTCCACGTCTGCGATTGCAGGAATGGCTGACGATCTGTTCTCGTCCATGACGACGTCGCAGATTTCGTCCCTGACTGCCAAGCAGATGTCGGCTTTGACGTCGAGCCAATTTGCTTCTTTGACGCCGCAGCAGTTCTCTGCGCTGGCCGCCACCCAGATTTCCGGCCTTTCCACCGACGCACTTGCAGGCCTGGACTCGACAAAGGTCAGCGCCATGACATCGAGGCAATTGTCGGCGCTCTCAGCGAATCAGTTTCAAGCTCTGAGCGCTGAAAGCATCGAAGCGCTGACCGACGTCCAGATCGCCGGGCTGAGATCCAGCCAGATCGCTACTCTTGATTCAAGCGAACTCAGCAGCTTCACGACGTCAGAGATTGCCGCGATCAACCGCAAGGTTGTTTCTGGTATTGCAACGGCGGCTCTGAGTGGTCTGTCGAGCGAAAATATCGCTGCGTTTTCATCAGCGCAACTTCAAGCCATGAGCAATGCTCAGGTCGCGATCGTTATTGCTGCTTATCAGTCCAACTGATTTTCAAGCGTAACTTCAAAACGCCAGAATCGAAAAAGGGGCGCAGCGGTTGCTGCGCCCCTTTTTGTCTGTTCTCGCCAGATCTTGTCTGACGCATCCGAGGCCTCAGACGCCGCTCTGGCCGTCGGAGCCGATATAGGCGATGCGGACCATGTTCGTCGCGCCGGGCGTTCCCAGCGGCACACCGGCCGAGATGATGATGCGGTCGCCGGGCTTGCCGAAACCTTCATCGACAACGATCCGGCAGGCGCGATTGACCATGTCGTCCAGGTCGCTGGCATCACCGGTCACGACGCAGTGCAGGCCCCACACGACCGACAGGCGGCGTGCCGTCTGGATGATGGGCGAGAGTGCGATGATCGGAACCTGCGGGCGCTCACGTGCGGCGCGCAGGCCGGTCGTGCCGGACGAGGTGTAGGTAACGATGGCAGACAGGCCGAGCGTTTCGGCAATCTGGCGGGCAGCCAGCGAGATCGCGTCGGCACCGGTTGCTTCCGGCTGAGCGCGCTGCGCATAGATGATGCTGGAATAATGCGGGTCCTGTTCCACGGTGCTGGCGATAGAGGCCATGGTGGAGACGGCTTCGACCGGATAATCGCCGGAGGCGGACTCGGCAGACAGCATGATGGCATCGGCGCCTTCGAAAACGGCGGTCGCCACGTCGGACACTTCTGCACGGGTCGGTACCGCCGCAGAAATCATCGATTCCAGCATCTGCGTGGCAACCACAACCGGCTTGCCGGCGCGGCGACACGCGCGGGTCAACTGCTTCTGAATGCCGGGCACGGCTTCGAGCGGCATTTCGACGCCAAGGTCACCACGGGCAACCATCAGCGCGTCCGAAAGCTCGATGATTTCCTCGATGCGTTCGATCGCCTGCGGCTTTTCGATCTTGGACATGAGGCCAACGCGGCCACCGGCGATCTTGCGAACTTCCACAAGGTCTTCCGGCCGCTGCACGAAGGACAGAGCCACCCAGTCGACGTCATCGGTGGCGAGAACGGCGTCGAGGTCGACGCGGTCCTTGTCGGTCAGCACGCCGACGCCCAGAAGCGTATCGGGAAGGCTGATGCCCTTGCGGTCAGAGATCTTGGTGCCCGAAACGACGGTTGTCACAATGCTCTTGCCATCGCATTTTTCAGCGCGCAGGTGCAGCTTGCCGTCATCGATTAGCAGGCGGTCGCCCGGCTTTACCGCTTCCAGAATTTCGGGATGGGGCAGGAAGACGCGGTTGTTGTCGCCAAGGGCTTCGTTGCTGTCGAGTGTGAAGGTCTGACCGGCGACGAGATCGACCTTGGTATCGGCAAATTTGCCAACGCGCAGCTTGGGTCCCTGCAGGTCGGCCAGAATACCGATCGGGCGGCCGACACGGCGTTCCACGGAGCGGATACGCTCAATCAGCGTGCGCATCAGATCGTGGCTGGCGTGGCTCATATTGATGCGGAACAGATCGGCGCCGGCCAGATGCAGCTTCTCGATCATTGCCTCATCGGAAGATGCTGGGCCGAGAGTTGCAAGGATTTTGACTTTGCGATTACGCTTCATCAGTTCTGACTTTCCTGTGTGCCTGGCGTGTCCGAAAGCTGGACCATCCAGCTTCCCTGTCGACCCGTATCGTATTCCTTGAAACCCATTCTCTGGAAACTACGGGCATAACAATCGTCTACGCCGTTGATCTTGAACTCGTTTTCCGCGACGCACATGTTGACGTCGCCAGTCCATCTGCCGCCACGGGCAGCGTCCTCGGCGTAGAGATAATAATAGCGTGATTGCAGCTCACCTTCGATCAAGGTGGCGCATGTGGAGGCCGGAACCTGCCACCAGCCCTCGCTGACCCAGCCTTCCTGGGCCCGATAGCCAATGGCCACGCCGACGAGATTTTGCGTGCTGTTGCAGACACGGAAATCCGCCAGTGCCGGTTCTGCAAGAAGAAGCGGTGTTCCGAAGAGGGCGGCTGCGCAGAAGAAACGGACTGCACGCCGATATTTTTCAAGGAGAGCGGAGATTGTCTGTGTCACGGCTTCCATCCGGATTCCATGGTTATAAATGAAAACACTTCTTGGCGCGGACGCCCAAGAAAGTCAACGCAAGTTCAATCGATTATACTGTGTAGGAGCTTTCCCGGGGTGCTGGCGGCGGTCGTTTGGCCCTGTCAACTTGCGCGTAGCGGTCAGCCATGCCATCAAGCGTCTCTCCCTTTCAGTCTCCAAGAAAATCGAAGATGTCAGACTTTCAGCCCTACGAAATCATAGAAGGCGATTATGACAAAGGCATGGTTCTTCTTGCCGATCACGCCACCAACCTCCTGCCGACTGCCTATGGCGATCTTGGTTTGCCGCAGACTGCATTCAAGAGACATATCGCCTTTGATATCGGGGTGGAGGGGCTGACACGACACCTGGCGTCAAGGCTCGGCGTACCTGCGGTCATGAGCCGCTTTTCGCGCCTGCTGATCGATCCCAATCGCGGCGAGGATGACCCGACACTCATCATGAAGATTTCGGACGGGGCGATCATTCCCGGCAATCGAGACATCACGCAGGAAGAGTGGGATCTGCGCCTCAACAGCTTTCACCGTCCCTATCACAACGCGGTGGATGGCGTCTTGGGAAGGGTTGGCAGGCAGACGGGCAAGGCGCCACTTGTCTTTTCCCTTCACTCCTACACACCTTTTTGGAAAGCGTTTGCCCGGCCATGGCACGCTGCGGTGCTGTGGGATACGGACCACCGTGCCGTAACGCCGCTGCTTGCGAAGTTGAACGCAGCGGGCGATATAATGGTGGGTGACAACGAGCCCTATGACGGGGCGCTGAAGGGTGACACCATGTATCGTCACTGCATGGTCAAGGGTATCGCGCACGCTCTTTTGGAGGTGCGGCAGGATTTGATTGCCGACGATGCGGGGATTGCCGCCTGGGCAGAGCGCCTCGCTCCCATTTTTGCCGCAATGAACGATGATCCCACCCTGCATGAGTATCAGACGTTCGCTTCGCGGACTGGACCCTACTGAGCGGAGAGCAGCATGAGCGACCTTGACGATATCAGCAAGAGAGAACTCGAGGCGGCGGCATTTCGCAGGCTTCTCAAGCATTTGCAAGAGCGCAGCGATGTCCAGAACATCGACCTGATGAACCTTGCCGGTTTTTGCCGCAACTGCCTTTCCAACTGGTATGCGGATGCGGCAAGAGAGGCCGGACATGACATCTCCAAGGATGCCGCCCGCGAGATGGTCTATGGAATGCCCTATGAAGAGTGGAAGACGCTGCACCAAGCCGAGGCAACGGATACCCAGAAAGCCTCATTCGAGAAGAACAGGCCCCACGAATAGGCCCTTGTGCAAGGAAACGGCTTGACGCCGGAGCCGTGGACGGGCAGTTCACCATCCTGAAAAAAATCGGGCCGTTGCCAGGCTTTTGCCTGGCGCCCCCAACGAGTTTCTATCAAGTGCCTCCGCATGAGAGTGCCCGACGTCTGAAGGAAAGATAATGGACGATACAGCCACAACAGAAACCGTAGCCGCCGCCGAACTTCGTCAGTTCATCGAGCGTATTGAGCGACTGGAAGAAGAAAAAGCTGCGATTTCCGGCGATATCAAGGACGTCATGGGCGAAGCCAAGGGCCGCGGTTACGACACGAAGGCCATTCGCACGATCATTCGTCTTCGCAAGAAGGACGCCAATGAGCGTATCGAGGAAGAGACGATCCTGCAGACCTATATGGCTGCTCTGGGTATGGAATAAGAGAGACAGGTGATGCGGCGCGGGTGTGCAGACACCCCTGCCGTTAGCTATTCCCCGGGCGCGAAGAAGGCGTCTATCGCTGCCAGTGCCTGATCGCGGTAGACATCGCGTTCCAGCAGCACTTCGTGGCGGGCGCCGGTGATGGGGATGAGTTGTGCGGCGCGGAAATTGCGGGATAACTCCTCCTGCGCGGCATAGGGCGTCAGTCTGTCGCGCATTGGTGCCAGAAGAAGCGTTGGCACTGTGACATTGGTCAGGTGATCCTGTCTTGTCACGCGCGGCATCGTTTTCAGCACTTCAAAAAGCCAGCGGGCCGTTGGCGCACCGATAAACAGCTCCGGGTGTTGCGTTCCGATGGCGACGTTGCGGGCGAATCGGTCCGGATCTGATGTTAAAGGATTGTCATCGAAGGAGCGTTCGCGCTGGTCCTTCCCCAGTTGCACGCCTCCAAGGCCTGTCAGGGTCAGCGCCGTGGCAACCGTTCTAATGAACCAGCTCGGCATGGATTGCCCGGAGAGGGTAATGAACGGTGCGCTCAGCACCATGCGGTCGATCCTGTTGGACAGGGAAGGGGCCATTGCCAGCGCGGCCAGTCCGCCGGTGGAATGTGCCAGCATGAAGAAGGGCAGGCGCGTATCGGGCAGCACAACCTGCTCGAGAAACAGCGAAATATCCTTCTGGTAGTCTGAAAAGCGCCGCACATAACCCGCATGCGCCTTTTTCAGCAATCGCTCCGAGCCTCCCTGGCCGCGCGTATCGAAGGTCGCGACCCAGAAGCCTTTGGCGGTCAGGTCATTGATGGTCTCGAAATATTTCTCGATGCACTCGTTCCTGCCATGCACAAGCACGATGGTGCCTCGGGCAATCGATTGCCCGGAGCGGAAGATGGCGTAGCGCAGCTTCTTGTTTTTGTGACCGGTGAAATAGCCTGCGATATGGTTTTCGGGCACGGGGTTGCCCTTGGTCGCGTGCAATATGGCTTCGGTCATGAAGGATTTCCGGCTGGGCACTGAAGATGTGTTCCATAACGGGATAAGTGGCGCGTCCGGGGACGTCAAAGGAAAAATTGCCGGAACCGTCGGTCTTAGCAGTCGCGGTTCCGGCGAATATGACAGAAGAAGAAGGGACGTTACACTTCTGCCGCCGGAGATTGCCTCCGATGAGGTCATGTCTATCGCTGCGAAACTGAATGATTTCAGAACCTGTCATTCACATTTCGTTCAGCGAAATTCCCAGCCACCAAAACTCTTGAACTTGTGCAAATGCCTTCCCATCTCATGATCACGGTCGCCAGAACGGGGCCGTTTCCGGTCACTCGTCGCCATCAGGGGCGAGGGCCCTAACCGCAAACAGTCGCTCACAGGAGGACACTATGCGTCACGTTGATTTTTCCCCACTCTACCGCTCCACGGTCGGTTTCGACCGCCTTTTTTCCATGCTCGATGGCATTGGCCAGCCTGAGCAGGCCCAGGCCTATCCGCCCTACAATATCGAACGCACGGGTGAAAACGCTTACCGCATCACCATGGCCGTTGCCGGTTTCGATGAAAGTGAACTCAGCATCGAATCGCGCGCCAATGTGCTGACCGTGAAGGCGGAAAAAGCCGATGAAAACAAGGAAAGCGAAGGCGAATTCCTCTATCGCGGCATCGCCAAGCGCGCCTTCGAGCGCCGCTTCCAGCTTGCCGATCACGTAGAGGTGCAGAATGCATCGCTCAAGAACGGCCTGTTGCACATCGACCTTCTGCGCAACATTCCCGAAGCCATGAAGCCGCGCCGCATCGCGATCGTCTCTGACATTGCAGATGCGCCAAAGCAGATCGAGGCTCAGGTCACGCCTGCTCAGGTCAACTAAGGCGTAACCCTTCTTGAAACCAACGAAACGGCCCTCACTGCAGGGCCGTTTTTGTTTGTTCGGGCGGGACGACGGCTTCTGCGGGTGTTGCCGTTTCCTCGGGCTTGGCTTTCGTTACGGCCTTTGCCTTTTCATCTGCCTGCGTCTTGCGCGCATAGCGCTGCGCAATCACGGCGCAGGCCATCAGCTGGATCTGGTGAAACAGCATCAGAGGCAGAACGATTGCCCCGATGCTCTGCCCCGCGAAGATGGCGCCCGCCATGGGCACGCCGCTGGCCAGGCTCTTCTTGGAGCCGCAGAAGGTGATGGTGATCTCGTCCTCCTTCTTGAAACCAACCAGCCGACTTCCGAACATGGTGATGACTAGGACGGTGGCGAGCAGCAGGATATCGATGCCAATGACCACGCCGATATCGCGAAGGGTAAACTGGTTCCAGATGCCTTCGACCACCGCCTCGCTGAAGGCAAGGTAGACCACCATCAGGATGGAGCCACGATCGACGGGTGCCAGAAGGCTTTTGCGTGCGCGGATCCAGTCTCCGATCCATGGCTGCAAGAGCTGGCCCAGAATGAAGGGCAGGAGAAGCTGCAGGAAAATCTGCAGGAAGGCATCGAGAGAAAATCCACCGCCATGGCCGCCGACGGTAAACAGGAAGCCGACCAGCACCGGGGTGAGAAACATGCCAAGGATGTTCGACGCCGATGCCGCGCAGACGGCGGCGGGAACATTGCCGCCTGCCATCGACGTAAAGGCAATGGAAGACTGCACCGTGGATGGCAGAACGCAAAGAAAGAGAACGCCCATATAGAGCGGCGCCGGCAGAATTTCCTGCGGAATATAGCCCAGGGCAACACCGAGCAGCGGGAACAGGCCGAAGGTCACCAGCAGAATGACCAGATGCAGCCGCCAGTGCAGAACGCCCGCAATGACCACGTCGCGCGATAGTCTTGCCCCGTGCAGGAAAAACAGCAGCGCGATGGCGCATTTGGTCGCGATGCCGAAATAATCCGCCAACTCGCCGCTTACGGGCAACAGCGAGGCGATGATGACGGTGGCGACAAGCATCATGGTGAAACGGTCGGGCAGGAAGCGGCTCATGGAGACATGCTTTCTTTCATGGGATCTCATTGAATATTGCGGCACTATCGCTCATCATGAAATCAGATGCAAAAACTAACAGTTATCACCTTTCAGGATAACCATGCTGAACTTGCAACATCTTGCCAGCTTCGTGACGCTGGAGCAGACCATGAGCTTTACCGCAGCCGCGGCCCGGCTCGGCATCGGCCAGTCCACACTCAGCCAGCACATTCAGCGTCTGGAGACGTCGCTTGGGCAGCGGCTGATCGCACGCGATACGCACCGCGTGCGACTGACGCCCGAGGGTGAAGCGCTGCTGGGCTATGCGCGTTCCATGCTCGATATCAACAACAAGGTTGCGGCGCTGTTCGGCGAGAGCAAGCTGCGCGGGCGTCTGCGGCTCGGCGTTTCAGAGGATTTCGTCGCCAGCCGTCTCACCGTCATTCTGGAAGAGTTCACCCGGCTTTATCCGCTGGTGGATCTGGAGCTGACGGTAGCGCTCAGCGGTGCGCTTTACGAGATGCAGGACAATGGTGAGCTGGACGTGGTGCTGGCCAAGAGGCGTCTGGGCGATCAGCTTGGCCATTTCCTGTATCGCGAACCGCTGGTCTGGTTGGCGAAGGACCCGGACGCGATCATCTCGCGTGAGCAGGCAGTGCCGCTGATCGCCTTTCCACCACCCAGCATTACCCGTAAAGCGGCGCAGGAAGCGCTGGACCGAGCCGGTGTAGCGTGGCGGATCGTCTGCACCTGCGCAAGCCTCAGCGGCCTGACTGCCGCGGCGCGGGCAGGCATGGGCGTTCTCGTTCAACCCCGCAGCATGGCGCCGTCGGGTCTGCGTGAGCTGCCCCGCGGCGCCTTGCCCGTTCTGGAGGATGTTGAATTCGTGCTCCAGCCGCGAAAGGGCGCGGATGCAGAACTGGTCGAGGCACTGTCCCGGCTGGTCATGGCAAAAGGCATGGTGCCGGGCAGTGTTGTGTGAGCTTTTCCATCCGCCATACCGGATCAAGTCGGGTATGGCGGATGGACAGGATTATGGCGCTCCGCAGATCCGCAGGAATTCATCGACATCCGTTTCAAGCGTGGCAAAGCTTGTGACGAGGCGGATGAGCTGTTCGTTCTCCCCGACTTTCTCATTCATGTCGTGGGGAACGGGCCAGTCATAGAAGCTTGCTCCGGCATCCTTTGCGGCCTTTGCCTTTGCCTTGTCCAGCACGACGAAGAGCTCGTTGGATTGTGTCGGCCAGGCCAGACGCGCGCTGTTGGAGGCGGAGAGGCCATCGCGCAGGCGTGTTGCCATGGCGTTGGCGTGTGCTGCAAGTTCCAGCCAGAGATCGTCCTTGAAATAGGCATCGAACTGCGCTGCCATGAAGCGGGTCTTGGAAAAAAGCTGCGCAGACCGCTTGCGGATGAAGGGCAGGTCTTCTGCCATTTTTGGATCCATATAGACGATGGCTTCCGCACACCAGCAGCCGTTCTTGGTGGCGCCGAAGGAGAGAATATCGACGCCGCGCTTCCATGTCATTTCGGCGGGCGTAGTGCCAAGCGCCATCAAGGCATTGCCAAAGCGCGCGCCGTCCATGTGCAGGGGAACGCCCGCATTCTTCGCGATTTTGGAAATGGCATCGATTTCATCAAGCTCGTAAACCGTGCCCTGTTCTGTCGCCTGCGTCAGCGTCACCAGCATGGGCTGGCCCTGATGGATGGAGCCGGGAGGAAAGCGGCCGATGGCGGCTTCAAGGTTCTTCGGCAGCATCTTGCCGTTGGGGCCAGCGACCGGCATCAGGCGGGAAGCGTTGGAAAAATAGACCGGCGCGCCGCACTCATCCTCGATCACATGCGCTTCAGAATGACAGAAGGCGATGCCGCCGGGTCGTGCCACGCTTGCCAATGCCAGCGAATTGGCAGCGGTGCCGGTGCCGACGAAGAAAACTGCGACGTCGCGCTCGAAAATCTCGTTGAAGCGCTTCTCGATCGCCCGGTCCAGTTCGCTCGTGCCATAGGCGGCAGCAAAGCGGGTGGATTCCTTCATCAAGCGCTCATTGATGGCCGGGTGGGCACCTGCCCAATTGTCGGAAGCAAAAAACATGGGTCTGCACTTTCGATGAGTTGACGATCTATGCCGGGCTGGCCTTGCCAGATGATCGTCTATTTATGGGCTTATTTTCGGGAACGCAAATCTGGCAATGAAAGCAATATTTTCGCTGCTCCGATGGAAGAAAATTGCGCGTAAATCGGCACGTGAGACATTAACCGTCATTTGCCGGGTTTATAATTTGTTAGGGTGGACTTGCGGAGTGTCGAGGTTTCTGTCAAAATCCAATCGGAATTGAGACAGCAATGCTGTCCTAAATTGACAAGCGGATGCGAAGCCTTTATCCAGAAATCGGGCAAGGCAGAGCATCCGCCTCTCTGCGTGAAGCCATGCAACCTGTTGCAGGAGGGATGAAACATGACGATCAAGCTGGAAGGCGAACACGCCACCGCTGCCGCTACCAATGACTGTCCGACCAACGTCGAGGCCAAGGCTGACGTGCGCGCGACAATCGGCGGCCTGCCGGAAAAGCAGGGTCTTTATGATCCGCGCAACGAGCATGATGCCTGCGGCGTTGGCTTCGTCGCGCATATGAAGGGTCAGAAGTCGCACCAGATCGTCAAGGATGGCCTGTTCATTCTGGAAAACCTGACGCATCGCGGCGCTGTCGGTGCCGATCCGCTGATGGGCGATGGTGCTGGCATTCTGGTGCAGATCCCCGACCGTTTCTTCCGCGAGGAAATGGCGCTTCAGGGCGTCACCCTGCCCAAGGCTGGCGAATATGCCGTCGGTCACATGTTCATGCCGCGCGTTGCCGAGCGGATCGAGCATTTCAAGAAGGTCATCATCGATGTCATCGCGGAAGAGGGTCAGCAGTTCCTCGGTTTCCGCGATGTGCCTGTCGACAATTCCTCGCTGTCGAAGGCACCGGATATCGCTGCCACAGAGCCGCACCACGTACAGGTCTTCATCGGCGCTGGCCGTGATGCCGCAACCAACGCCGACTTCGAACGTCAGCTGTTCCTGATCCGCAAGGTCATTTCCAACCGCATCTACAATGAAGGTGGCGGTAAGGAATCGCAGGAATTCTATCCGGTTTCGCTGTCCTCTTCGACCATCGTCTACAAGGGCATGTTCCTGGCCTATCAGGTCGGTGCCTATTACAAGGACCTGGCCGACCCGCGTTTTGAAAGCGCCGTGGCACTGGTTCACCAGCGTTTCTCAACCAACACCTTCCCGTCCTGGAAGCTTGCGCACCCATACCGCATGGTCGCCCATAACGGCGAAATCAACACGCTGCGCGGCAACGTCAACTGGATGGCGGCACGTCAGGCCTCGGTTGCATCGCCGCTGTTCGGCGAGGACATTTCCAAGCTCTGGCCGATTTCCTACGAAGGACAGTCGGACACGGCCTGCTTCGACAACGCGCTGGAATTCCTCGTGCGTGGTGGCTACTCCATGGCCCATGCGGTCATGATGCTCATCCCTGAGGCCTGGGCTGGCAACCAGTCGATGTCGCCTGAGCGCAAAGCGTTTTACGAATATCACGCCGCCCTGATGGAGCCATGGGATGGCCCCGCCGCCGTTGCCTTTACCGATGGCAAGCAGATTGGTGCGACGCTTGACCGTAACGGTCTGCGTCCAGCCCGCTATCTCGTCACCGATGACGACCGCATCATCATGGCATCGGAGGCTGGCACATTGCCGGTGCCGGAAGAGCGCATCATCAAGAAGTGGCGTTTGCAGCCCGGCAAGATGCTGCTCATCGACATGGAAAAGGGCTCGATCATCTCCGACGAGGACGTCAAGCACGAGCTTGCCGCCAAGCACCCCTACCGCACATGGCTCGATCGCACCCAGCTGATCCTCGAAGATCTGAAGCCCGTTGAGCCGCGCGCCCTGCGTCGTGACGTGTCGCTTCTCGACCGTCAGCAGGCCTTTGGTTACACCAGCGAAGACACCAAGCTTCTGATGTCTCCTATGGCGACGACCGGTCAGGAAGCCATCGGCTCAATGGGCACGGATACGCCGATTTCGGCCATGTCGTCCAAGTCCAAGCTGCTTTACACCTATTTCAAGCAGAACTTCGCGCAGGTTACCAACCCGCCGATCGACCCGATCCGCGAAGAGCTGGTCATGAGCCTCGTCTCCTTCATCGGCCCACGCCCGAACATTCTCGACCACGAGGGTGCTGCCCGCGCCAAGCGTCTGGAAGTGCGCCAGCCGATCCTGACCAATGGCGATCTGGAGAAGATCCGCTCCATCGGTCACACGGAAGACCGTTTCGACACCAAGACGCTCGACTTCACCTATGATGTGGAGCGTGGCGCCGAAGGCATGCCTGAAATGCTCGACCGCCTGTGCGAGCGTGCGGAGTCTGCTGTTCGCGGCGGCTACAACATCATCGTTCTCTCGGACCGTCAGATCGGGCCGGACCGCATCGCCATTCCAGCGCTTCTGGCAACGGCTGCCGTCCACCATCACCTCATCCGCAAGGGTCTGCGCACCTCTGTTGGCCTTGTGGTTGAAACCGGCGAGCCGCGCGAAGTCCACCATTTCTGCCTGCTGGCCGGTTATGGTGCCGAAGCCATCAACCCCTATCTCGCCTTCGATACGCTTCTGGACATGCACAAGCACAATGCATTCCCCAAGGAAGTGTCCGAGGAGGAAGTCGTCTATCGCTACATCAAGGCGGTGGGTAAGGGCATTCTCAAGGTCATGTCCAAGATGGGCATTTCCACCTATCAGTCCTATTGCGGCGCGCAGATTTTCGATGCCATCGGCCTGTCGTCAGAATTCGTCGAGCAATATTTCTTCGGCACCGCCACGCAGATCGAAGGCGTTGGCCTGACGGAAATTGCCGAGGAAACCGTTTCGCGCCACACCGACGCATTCGGCAAGGACCCGATCCTCGCCAGCACGCTGGATATTGGCGGCGAATATGCCTACCGCATGCGCGGCGAAAGCCACGCATGGAGCCCGGATGCCGTTGCCACCCTGCAGCACGCCGTGCGCGGCAACAGCCAGGAGCGGTATCGCGAATTCGCGGAAATGGTCAACGACACCAATCTGCGCATGAACACCATTCGCGGCCTGTTCAAGGTGAAGTCCGCCGAGGCACTCGGCCGCAAGCCGATCTCCGTGGATGAGGTCGAGCCTGCAGTGGAAATCGTCAAGCGTTTCTCCACCGGCGCCATGTCCTTCGGCTCCATCAGCCGTGAAGCGCACACCACGCTTGCCATTGCCATGAACCGCATCGGCGGCAAGTCCAACACGGGTGAGGGCGGCGAAGAGTCCGATCGATACCTGCCGCTGATGAACGGACAGGCCAACCCGGAACGCTCTGCCATCAAGCAGATTGCATCCGGCCGCTTCGGTGTGACGACGGAATATCTCGTCAATGCCGATATGCTGCAGATCAAGGTCGCGCAGGGTGCAAAGCCCGGCGAAGGCGGTCAGCTGCCCGGTCACAAGGTGGATGCAACGGTCGCCAAGACCCGCCACTCCACACCCGGCGTTGGCCTCATTTCGCCACCGCCGCACCACGATATCTATTCCATCGAAGATCTGGCGCAGCTGATCTACGACCTGAAGAACGTCAACCCGGAAGCCGATGTTTCCGTCAAGCTCGTGTCTGAAGTGGGCGTCGGCACGGTTGCTGCCGGTGTTGCCAAGGCGCGCGCAGACCATATCACCGTCTCCGGTTTTGACGGCGGCACCGGTGCGTCTCCGCTCACCTCGCTCAAGCATGCCGGTTCCCCATGGGAAATCGGCCTTGCCGAAACACAGCAGACGCTTGTCATGAACGGCCTTCGTTCACGCATCGCGCTGCAGGTGGATGGCGGCTTGAAGACGGGCCGCGACGTCATCATCGGTGCTCTCTTGGGCGCGGATGAGTTCGGCTTTGCGACGGCTCCGTTGATTGCGGCTGGCTGCATCATGATGCGCAAGTGCCACCTCAACACCTGCCCCGTGGGCGTTGCCACGCAGGACCCGGTTCTGCGCAAGCGCTTCAAGGGCACGCCTGAGCACGTCATCAACTACTTCTTCTTCGTGGCCGAAGAAGTGCGCGAAATCCTCGCTTCACTTGGCGTGTCCAAGCTGGATGAGATCATCGGCGCTTCCGAACTGCTGGAGAAGGATGAGATGCTGGCCCACTGGAAGGCCAAGGGTCTCGATTTCAGCCGCATCTTCCACAAGGTCGATGCGCCGAAGGAAGCGACCTACTGGACCGAGCGCCAGAAGCACCCGATCGACGACATTCTCGACCGCAAGCTGATCGAGAAGTCCATGCCATCGCTTGAAAACCGCGAACCCGTGGTTTTCGAAGTGCCGATCAAGAACGTCGACCGTTCCGCTGGTGCCATGCTTTCGGGCGCGCTTGCCAAGCGTTGGGGCCATAAGGGCCTGAAGGACGACACCATCCACGTGCTGCTGCGCGGCACGGCTGGCCAGTCCTTCGGCGCGTTCCTTGCTCGCGGCATTACTTTCGATCTGGTGGGCGATGGCAACGACTATGTCGGCAAGGGCCTGTCGGGTGGCCGCATCACCGTGCGTCCTCCGGAAAATGCCCGCATCGTCGCCGAAAACTCGATCATCGTCGGCAACACGGTGCTCTATGGTGCCATCACCGGCGAGTGCTACTTCCGTGGTGTGGCGGGTGAACGTTTCGCGGTTCGCAACTCCGGCGCGCTCGCCGTTGTCGAAGGCGTGGGTGACCATGGCTGCGAATACATGACGGGCGGTATCGTCGTTGTCTTGGGTGAAACCGGACGCAACTTCGCAGCCGGCATGTCTGGCGGCGTGGCCTATGTTCTCGATGAGAAGGGCGACTTCGCCAAGCGCTGCAACATGGCCATGGTCGAGCTGGAACCAGTTCCGGAAGAAGACGACATGCTGGAAAAGCTGCACCATCACGGCGGCGACCTCATGCACAAGGGACGCGTGGACGTTTCCGGTGACATGACGCGCCACGATGAGGAGCGCCTTTACCAGATGATCTCCAACCACTTCCACTACACCAACTCCAACCGCGCCAAGGATATCCTTGATCGCTGGAGCGAGTTCCGCCCGAAATTCCGCAAGGTCATGCCGGTCGAATACCGCCGTGCGCTTGAGGAAATGGA
The DNA here is from genome assembly GCF_001423445.1 of Rhizobium sp. Leaf311. Lineage (NCBI taxonomy): Bacteria > Pseudomonadati > Pseudomonadota > Alphaproteobacteria > Hyphomicrobiales > Rhizobiaceae > Rhizobium > Rhizobium sp. Leaf311. Next base: position 249,030 of record NZ_LMNZ01000001.1, read on the forward strand.
ACGGATGCGCATGGGCGTGGCGGCGGAGTGAGTTGGGGTTCGACAAATCCTGTGATATGCTTTGTCATATCACAGGATGGAGGCGGTCATGAATGTCGTCAAGATTGCGCAGGTCTTCAACAATGGGAGAAGCCGAGCCATTCGAATTCCCAAGGAATTCGAGTTCGAAGCGGATCAGGTGGAAATCAGCATGAATGAAAATGGTGATCTGCTTGTTCATCCGGTGAGGACGCCTCGCTCTCCTGCGGGTTTGGTGGCGTGGCTGCGCACACTTGAGCCGCTTTCTGAAGAGGACCAGATGCCTGAAATTGAGGACTACCCACCGGAGCCTGTGGACATCGATTTTCCAGAATGAGGTATTTGTACGACACGAACATCATCTCCAACCTGATCCGATCTCCTGAAGAGAAGGTGGGCCAACGCACGGCGGAACTTGCGATTGGGGACTTGGGGACGAGCATCATTGTGGCGGCAGAACTTCGATTTGGATATCGCAACCGTGGTTCACGGCGGCTGGAAATGCTGGTTGAGCAGGTTCTGGCAGACTTCGAGATAGCACCTTGGGCATCGCCTGCGGATATGCACTACGCCGAGATACGCAGCACCTTGCAGAAGCAGGGTCAGTTGATCGGCCAGATGGACATGCTGATTGCCGCCCACGCGCTCGCACTCGATGCGGTGGTCGTGACGGATAATGAGAAAGAGTTTTCCCGGGTTCCGGGATTGAAAGTTGAAAATTGGCTGCGATAGCGCCGCAGAAGGAACTGAAGCATGGGCAAGGTTACAGGTTTTCTGGAAATAGATCGTCAGGTTGGCAAGTATCAGCCGGCGTCGGACCGTATTCGCCATTTCCGGGAATTCACCATTCCCATGTCGGACCCGGAAGTGCAGAAGCAGGCAGCACGCTGCATGGACTGTGGCATTCCCTATTGCCACGGCCCGACCGGCTGCCCGGTTCATAACCAGATCCCCGACTGGAACGATCTGGTCTATAACAACAACTGGGAAGAGGCGATCCGCAACCTCCATTCCACCAACAACTTCCCGGAATTCACCGGTCGTGTCTGTCCCGCACCGTGCGAGGAAGCCTGCACGCTGAACCTTGAAGATGCTCCGGTTGCGATCAAGACGGTCGAGCAGGCCATTGCCGACAAGGCTTACGAGCTTGGTTTCATCGTGCCGAAGCCCGCAACAGTACACACCGGCAAGAAGGTCGCGATCATCGGTTCCGGCCCATCGGGTCTGGCAGCTGCCCAGCAGCTGGGTCGCGCTGGCCACGAGGTCCATGTCTATGAGCGCGAATCCAAGGCGGGCGGTCTGCTGCGCTATGGCATTCCCGATTTCAAGATGGAGAAGAACTTCATTGATCGCCGCGTCGAGCAGATCAAGGGCGAGGGCGTCACCTTCCATTACGGCGTCAATGTCGGCGTGGATGTCACCGTTGAAAAGCTGACGGCTGAGCATGATGCCGTGCTTTATTGCGGCGGCTCGGAAACGCCGCGTCCGGCTGGTATCGGCGGCACGGATTTCCATGGCGTTCATGATGCCATGCCTTACCTCGTGCAGCAGAACCGCCGCGTCGGCCGCGAAAACATCGACAGCGTTGGCTGGCCTTCCGATCCGATCCTGGCGGGCGGCAAGCATGTCGTCGTCGTCGGCGGTGGCGATACGGCGTCTGACTGCGTCGGCACGGCATTCCGTCAGGGCGCGGTGAAGGTCACCCAGCTCGACATTCGTCCAATGCCACCCGAGAAGGAAGACAAGCTCGCCGTCTGGCCCTACTGGGCAACGAAGATGCGCACCTCCTCCTCGCAGGCGGAAGGCGCTGTGCGCGAATTCCAGGTCGCAACGCTGGAATTTGTTGGTGACGAAGACGGCGTGCTGACCGGTGTGAAGTGCTGCCAGGTGGATGAGCGCCGCAAGCCGATTGCCGGCACGGAATTCATCATCAAGGCCGATCTCGCCTTCATCGCCATCGGCTTCTCCGGCCCGTTCACGGACAGCGTTCTGAAGGAACTGGACGGCAAGCTGACGCTCAACACCGACCGCCGCGGCTCCACCAACGTCGTCGCCAATGACCGCGACTACAAGACCTCGGTCGACAAGCTCTGGGTAGCCGGCGACGTTCGTCGCGGCCAGTCCCTCGTCGTCTGGGCCATCCGCGAAGGCCGGCAGGCCGCCCGCGCCATCGATGAAGCCCTGATGGGCGAAACGCTTCTGCCGCGTTAAGGCCAGCGATTGAAAATAAGAAGCCTCCGAGGTTCTACCCATCGGAGGCTTTTTTGTTGCTGAGCCGTTTTCGACGCAGTGATGGGACGCGATGTGCTGACCCCACCTTGAAGGGTCATTCCGAACTGTCCTAGCGAGCTTCAATCGACGCATGTCCTTGACGGAGCCGCGAGCGGTCTGTCGTTTTTTCCTGATTTTCCTCAGCGACCAGAATGTCCGCAAGGAAGCCTGCAGGCGGAAGACGCTTGTCAGACCTTGCCTGTTGGCAGCAATTGGTTTCTCTAGGAATACCGCTTCACGCGAGAAGCGGCTAAGCAGGTCTGCCAATTGTCATAGGAGACGCCCTTGCAGAGTCTGAGAGATGGAAAGTGGCTCAATGAGCCCACACAAGCAAAGGCTTCTGATGTCGAGCTTTCCGTAACGACTGACGCCAACACGGATTTTTGGCGTGAGACACATTATGGCTTTGTGCGCGACAGCGGCCATTTCTACGCGTTCCGGGCTGATCGTGATTTCACCGCCCAGGTTCGTGTCCAGGCGCATTTCGAGCATCTTTACGATCAGGCTGGCCTCATGGTCCGGCTCGACGAAAGACGGTGGGTCAAGACCGGGATTGAATTCTCGGATGGATATGGCTTGCTCGGCAGTGTGCTGACGAATGGAAACTCCGACTGGGCAACCGGGCGATATGACGGCAACCCATCAGATTTCTGGATAAGGGTGACCGTCCAGAGCGGCGTTTTGAGAATACAGGCTTCGAACGATGGGAAGACTTGGCCACTGGTCCGCCTCTGCCCATTCCCGGAAGCGGATCATTATCTCGTTGGCCCAATGTGCTGCACTCCCGAACGTGCAGGCCTGGAGGTTAGATTTAGCGAGTGGCAATTGGGTCGGGCCCTGGGCAAAGACCTTCACGACCTCACATGATGCCAGAACGCATTATCTAGAAGTCGCAGCTTTCTGCCGCAAAAGCGAACAAAGCCCGTCATGAATGATGAACGATTTCAGAAACGGCAAACGACGGTGCGTACAGCCGTTATGATGGCGCGGAGCCGGCTTTGGCGTTTCAGACGGGAATATCCAGGTCAGCTCCCGACATAAATGGCGTCATTGACCATGTGCCGGATGCGTCCTAAAAACCGGAAAACAGCAGGAGATTGATGCGCAGAGGCTTGTGATTCCGACCGCAGAAAGCGGCTTCACCCGGCACCAGCACCTGGTTGCCGGACCACTTTGCATATTTATTCTTCGGAGTTATCATGAAAAATCATGACGTTGTCATCCGGCCCTATACGCCGGACAGCGATTTGAAAAAGCTGTCGCGCATCTGGCTCGATGCCTCTCTGTTGGCCCATCCTTTTATCGGTGAACAGCGCTTGCATAAGCAACGAGTGCTGATTGAAGATCGATATCTGCCCAATGCCGAGACGTGGGTCGCGTGCATAGACAATCAACCCTGCGGGTTCATCAGCCTGCTCGATACGTTCGTCGGGGGGATTTTCATTTCTCCTGACCGGCAGGGTCTCGGTATCGGACGTGAGCTTATCGCTCACGCCCTGAGCCTTAAAGGTAGGTTGGAGCTAGAGGTTTACACCGACAACCGGCAGGCCATGGCTTTCTACATGGGCCTTGGTTTTCAGGAACTGTCGCGCCGCCCTCGCGATGATGAAGGCTACGCTTTTGAAAATGCTCGTCTGCGTTTGATGGGTTAAGTCTTTCGTCGGGTGGCGGCAAGGGCCGCCGCCCGGCTGCCAGTTTGGCCCATGCAAAATCCAAGGCCCGCAGTCCACCAGCCATCCCAGCTCAGACCTATTTCCTGCAATGACAGCTTCGGGTCAGCCGTAAGCTTCAGCCGTTTTTTCGCCCCGGATGATTCCGAGGCAGACGCTCATCCATCAGGGCGTCGACTATGGCCAGTCACGATGGCAGTGAGCTTTGCGGTCAGATTTCCAGCGGATCAGCAGCTTTTACTTTCCAGATCAATGCGTTGGAAAACACCGGTGCCGTTCACGATGACGTCGGCCTACTTCGCTGCCGTTTCGCCAAGTGCTGGCATTCTGTAATCGTCCACGCGGCCAAGCGGGGCGTCATCCATGAGGCCTCGTTTTGTCAGCTTCTCACGGGGGGATTCGGTGACGGAAAGGCGAGGCGCGGGCTTATCTCCCAGCAGCACGTCGCCGCCGTCCAGATCCGGGTCGGTCAGGCTGATCGGCTGGGTGCGGACCTGTTGGGCGTCGATGCCAAGGGCTGGCAGAGAGGTGAGGGCTGGCAGGTTGCTGCCATCGAGTGTCGTCAGGTCAGGGCTTGCGCCATCCAGATGGCGGCGCACGAATTTCTCGACATAGAAGGCGAGCTTCTGCTTGCCTGCCTGCGTCATGCCGATGCCGTCGGCCTCGCGCAGACGCGCCTGCTGGCCGTTGACGTCGTAGCCGGTCGTCACGAATTTGCCGCCCTCATCTACAAATCCGTCCCATACATCGACGAATTCGCCGCCTGCCTTTTCGATATGGCTGCGGTAAAGACGATTGAATGCAACAAAATCGGCCGTGAGGGACGGGGACTGGAAGGCCGGCAGGCCAACCCACAAGACCGGCACTTGGCTGCGCTTGGCTATGGCAATCAGCGCGTCGATGCGCTTCTCATATTCCCGAAGCCAGGATTCCGTGCCGTATTTCTCCTTGGTATCGCCAATCACCATCTGCTGACGGTCGTTCGATCCCATCATGATAACGATGGTCGCGGGCGATGTTTCCTTGAGAAACTGCGGCAGGGTGGAAAACCAGTCGTAATAATCGGTACGCACAAGGCCTGACGATCCGTTCGAGCGCACGTCCACCGCGATGGCGGGCGATGTCTCGAATGTGGAGACCAGAGCCTCACCCATGCCGCCTGCGAGAAAATCACCGATGACCAGAACCCGCCGGGCATTCTCCAGCTTTTCGACAGGCGCGGGTGGCGTGGTTCTCATCTGCACGACAGAAGGTGTCTTGCGGGGTGCCGAAGGGCGCACCACTGCCCTGTTTTCGCGTGATGGCGATTGCGGAGGTGGTCTGCGCATTCTCTGTTCACGGCGCTGCGGCGCGTAGAGGCGATCATTGCGCAGATTTGGTCCGCCAAACAGCATTTCCAGCAGGTTCCGTCGTTCCCGCGGCTCCTGCGCTTCGGCATGAGACGTCAGGACTGGAAGGCAAATGGCAACTGAAAGAAGGAGCACGCCACCACGCCGGGCAAAGATCGTGAGCGCGTGTGAAAGACATGGCGATATCCCCATCGATACAGGGGCCATGCCGCATGATTGCGGCTTGTCTTTGCGCAAGGAAGTGCGGGCCTCCTTGCCAGATCTGTCGCCAATCATTCTGTTCACCACGGCGTGAACCTCCCGGACGGTTTATTATTATTTTCTAACTTTGTTCCCGCCCGCGGGTCCTGTCAATTGCGCAATGCGCGCAGCAGTTTGCGAGACGGTTCGCCATCATTTTCCATGCCCATTCGCCGCTGGATGGCGCTGATGGCAGCCTTTGATCCGGAGCCGAAATTGCCGTCGACCTCGCCATCATAATAGCCGAGTTCTTTCATGCGGGTCTGCAGCTCGAATTTTTCCTTGATGTCGAGCGTATTTTCCGGGCGCGGCCAGGATTGCTGCATTCCGCCATAGCCTGCAATTTCGTCTGCCAGAAGGCCGACTGCGAGCGCGTAACTGTCCGAGGCATTGTATTTCTTGATGGTGAAGAAGTTCTTCGTCATCAGGAAGCCGGGGCCGTTCGCGCCGCCCTGCATCTTCAGCATGGCGCGGTCGGAACCGCGCGGGAAGCCCTTGCCGTTTGGACGCGCAAAGCCGAGTTTCTGCCATTCAGCCATGGATTTGGTCTGGCCCTCATAGCGGGCGCCGCCATTGGGAACGGCGGTTTCATAACCCCAGGTCCGGCCCGGCTCCCAACCATTCTTGGCCAGAAGATTTGCAGCCGTTGCCAGTGCATCGGGGATGGAGTGCCAGATGTCGCGCTTGCCATTGCCGTCCGCGTCTACCGCATAAAGAAGGTAGCTCGTGGGAATGAACTGCGTGTGGCCCATGGCACCTGCCCAGGAGCCGGTCAACTGCCGTGGCGTGACGTCACCTGCCTGCAGGATTTTCAATGCGGCGATCAACTGTGTGCGGGCAAATTTCCCACGCTTGGGATCGGAATAGGCAAGGGTCGCCAGCGCCTGCGGAATGTTGTGCAAACGCTCCGGCTTTTCCAGCACGGCGCCGTAATTGGATTCCATGGACCAGATGGCCAGAATGATATGCTTGTCCACCTTGAAGTTCCGCTCAATCCAGTTGAGCGTGGTGGCATGTTTCATCTTCATTTCCTGCCCGATGCGAACGGTATAGGGGTTCACGCGGCTATCGACATAGTCCCAGATCTTTGTGGTGAACTCAGGCTGGAACGTCGCCTTGCGAAGAGCGTCCGGATCTGGTTCGGTCACGCCGGCAAATGCCTTTTGATAGGTCGATTTGCTGATGCCTTCTTTTGCGGCGGTCGCATAGAACTGGTTGATCCATTGTCTGAAACCTGCGTCAGCATGTGCGGAGGCTGGCGCCAGCGCAATTGTTGCTGCCGCAAAGGCCATGCAGCCAAATTTACGGACGTGGGAAAGGATCAGCTTTTTCATCGGCAGTCTTCCGTTTTATCGAATTTCATTTCGATTGCGAGATACGCATCGGGCTTCACGATGTAATACCAACTCAAGGTCAACAAATTCTTTACCATTAACCAAAGGTAACAGCACTCTTTACAAAAGTTTGCCACTTTTAGGATAACAAAGTCGTGCGTGGTTTTTGATCCAGTTGAGTCTCTCAGGAGGAATGTGTGGTAGAAAAGAAGAAAATTCGGAAAGCTGTTTTCCCGGTCGCGGGTCTTGGAACGCGTTTCCTGCCTGCAACAAAGGCGGTTCCGAAGGAAATGCTGACCGTGGTCGACAAGCCGGTCATCCAGTATGTGGTGGATGAAGCCGCCGAGGCCGGTATCGAGCATTTCGTGTTCGTGACGGGTCGCGGGAAGGCCGTGATCGAAGATTACTTCGACATTCAGTTCGAACTGGAGCAGATGTTGCGCGAGCGCAACAAGAATGCCGAGCTGACCTTGCTTGCAGGCCTTCTGCCGAAGGCCGGTACCGCAAGCTTTACGCGCCAGCAGGTGCCCCTCGGTCTCGGCCATGCGGTATGGTGTGCCCGCGATATCGTCGGCGACGAGCCCTTTGCGGTTCTCTTGCCCGACATGATCATGCATTCGCAGAAAAGCTGCCTTAAGGGGATGGTCGATCTTTACGACCAGACCGGCGGCAACGTGATCGCCGTTCAGGAATGCGAACCCGACCAGGCTCATAAATATGGCATCGTCGGCGTTGGTGAAACGGTCGGCGAAGGCTTCAAGATCACTGAAATGGTCGAAAAGCCTGCCAAGGGAACAGCGCCATCCAACTATTACATCAATGGTCGCTACATCCTGCAGCCTGAAATTTTCGGCATTCTCGAAAATCAGGAACGCGGCGCTGGCAACGAAATCCAGCTGACCGATGGCATGTTGGCGCTGGCCAAGAGCCAGGAATTTGCCGGTTATCGCTTCAACGGCGAGACCTTCGATTGCGGCGCCAAGGATGGCTTCATTCTCGCCAACCTCGCATTCGCGCTGGAACGTGCGGATATCCGTCCGTCGATCGAAGAGCCTCTCAAGGCGCTGGTCAACCGCTTGAAGTAACCTTCGGCAGCAATGACTGAACTGGAAATCCCGGCCTTGCGCCGGGATTTTCGTTTCAACGCTTCAATGTCAGGCCCGCACCGATTCGCCAGGTGCTGTCGTCTGTCGCCGGTGTCGTCTCGTAGCTAATATCCGTGGTCAGATCGAGATAACGGTTGATGCCCCAGGTCAAACCTGCGCCCGCAGAATATTTGGTCTGATCCTCGATGGCGGATGTCAGATAGGAGCGGCGCTCGAGCCCCGCTGTCAGCCGGGCGACGAGATCGCTGCGCAGCTGCTGTGTCAGACCCATCGTCAATTCGCGCGAAACCCAGCCACCCCTCGCGCCGCCCGCAAAATCCTCGATGGTGGTGCGCAGGCCAAAATTGATGTCGGTACCGCGCTGCGGCGACCAGACAAGCGTGCCGTCGAGAGACATGGCGTCGATGGCGGACAGCCTGCTGTCATCATATCCCCGGCGCAGATAACCTATAGCGGCTTCACCCTTCAGCTTTTCGCCCAGATCGAGCTGCGTGCCCGCCTTGATGCCGTAGGTCTGGGAGGACCGCTCATAACCGCTGTTGTCACGGGTCTGATCGTAATTGGTCAAGGCAGCCGTGGCCTCAAGAAAAGGTATGAGAGCAGGGGACAGCTCATATCCGATACGCCCGCGCAGGCCCGCGCCATAACGGTCGCGGTCGGCAAGGCTGATGGACTGGCCGTTGATGCCTTTTGCATCCGTATAGACGGTCCGCGACAGTTCCAGCGCCGCAAGCGCCTTCAATATTCCGACATTACGCTCAATCGAAGCGCCGCCGGTAAAAATATGTTCGCCGCCCTGGACCGAGGCCCCCGAAACGGCGTTCGGATCGCTGGTATCTTCACGGCTGAAGGCATAGCCCGCGGTCAGATTGGCCTGTGTACCATCACCGAGATCAAGACGCAGATCGGCTGCAACATTGGCGCTCGGTTCCTCACCCGCACTGCTGCCGCCGAGATTGCGCTGATAGGCGCCTTCACCGGTCACTGTTAAAGCGTGGCGGGACCAATCGCTCGTCAGCGTTCCGCGAATTCCCGTTGTGAGATAATTCCGGTCACTCGACCCACCCGGGAATTTCTTGGCTTCATGGTTGAGGGTCTGGCTGATGGAGGGGCGAAGCGTCAATGTGCCGATGCGAATGCCCGGCGTCAGGGTCGGGTCATTGACGACAACATTCTCGCCACCATCGACGGTCGGCTCATAGGGATTTTGCGGATCCTCGTAAGCGGCCGTCGCTTCATCGGCAGGCGAGGAAATATCCTCATTGAGAGTGACCGTGCTGCGCAGGCTGCCGGTCGCTACCGCATCTGTCGCGGCAGGGCTGGTGGGCGTAACCGGCTTTCGGCTGACGCTATCCGGGTCGATGACGGAAAGGTCGTTCTGATCCGGAAAAGGATCGGCGCTGGTCAGGGGCCGGGCTCCACCCGTTGTTGCCTGCGGGCCAGTGGACTGTGCGAAACTGTCCGTTGGACACAGCACGGTGCAGGCCAGCAGCAGGGCGGCTGCCTTCCGCCACGTCGAAAGACGTTCTGCGGGGCTGTGAGTGACCATGCTTGTTCGTATCCGAATCCGGTTTAATGACTGCCAGGGACAAACACACAGATCGCTTAACTCTCTTGAAATAAGCGAATATTTGCATCTGACGCTGCTTCTTTGAACCGGCATGGTGCCTTCGCCGGGTTATTTTATGGTTAACATTTTGTGAAAATCGGTACCCAAAGCCAGCAGGCGGTAACCTGTATGCAGTAGAGGGGCGGAAAAGCGCATTACGGCATCGGTTGTCCAATAGACAGAAATTACTGAAAAGAGTATCTGTCCGGCCATGATTACGAGAGCTGTGACATTGGTTGAAAACCACGCCATCGAGTCCGCACTGAGGACGGTTTCCATTGAAAAGCAGGGTCTTGCTGCGTTGGAGGCTGCGCTGGCTGGCCCGTTGGGCGATAGTTTCTGCAAGGCCATCGATGCCATCGGCAGTTCTGGTGGACGTCTTATCATTACCGGTGTTGGGAAAAGCGGACATATCGGCGCAAAGCTGGCGGCAACATTTGCCTCCACGGGGACGCCTGCTTTCTTCGTCCATGCGGCAGAGGCCAATCATGGCGATCTCGGCATGATCAGCGGCAATGATGTCGTTCTTGCCATTTCCAAGGGCGGAGAGAGTGTCGAGCTCCGCAGCATCATCAATTATACCCGCCGTTTTTCCATACCGCTGATTGCCCTTACCTGTTCAGAGCAGGGCTCGCTGGCGCGGTCTTCCGACATCGTCCTGCTTGTTCCCGATGAGCAGGAGGCCTGCCCACATGGGCTTGCGCCGACAACGTCCACCATGATGCAGCTTGCCCTGGGCGATGCGCTGGCAATTGCCCTTCTGGAAGCGCGCAGCTTCACGGCGGGGGACTTCCGTGTCTTCCATCCGGGCGGAAAGCTGGGTGCCAGCCTCGCGCTGGTGGGGGACATCATGCACACCGGAGACAGGCTGCCGCTGGTTCAGAAAGGCACGTCGATGCCGGATGCCGTCGGCGTTCTCTCTCGCAAGCATTTCGGTTGCGTGGCGGTGCTGGACGATGATGGCCGCCTCTGCGGCATCGTCACCGAGGGCGATATGGCCCGCAATCTTTCGCGCAACCTGTCTGAACTGTCCGTCGATGACATCATGACCAGAACGCCGAAAACAGTGACCCGAAATGTTCTGGCCACCGCAGCGCTCGCGACCCTGGAAAAACATCATATCGGTGCGCTCATCGTGGTCGATGAAGACAATCGCCCGATCGGGCTTGTACATTTCCACGATCTCTTGAGAATCGGCGTTGCCTGAATAAGTTTTGGCGCTCAGCGCTGCCCTGCCAGAAAAGGCTTTCAGCTGGAGTGCCTGCGCGATCTCAGCTGCGCGTTCCCGCCAGCTTTTCGGACAGATCGCTCGCTTCTTTCTGGGCTTCCTTGTCGGCGGGGTAGAGCGCCAGATATCGCTCCCACACCTTCAGGGCAAGCGCATCGCGCTCATTGCTTTCCAGAATATTGGCAAGGCTTGCAAGGGCAGGGAAATAGCGTGGCTCCCGCTCCAGTGTCTGGTTAAGGTCAGACATGGCCTTGCGGACATCGCCATCCGAATAGTGAACCAGCGCGCGGCGATACCATGCCTGAGCATAGTCGGGATCGAGGAAAATTGCCTGATCGAGAAAATCGTAAGCTGCGGCCTTACGTTTCTCGTCGGCGGCTTCCTCGGACCACTTCACAAGCAGATTGATCGTCGCGCTGCCAGAATCATTCCACTCGCCAATAATCTCGTTGGCGATCACACGCGCCTTCTGGGCGTCGCGTTCCTTTTTCAGGTTTTCAAAGAGAGTGCCGATAGATTGATTTTGCGTGGCTTCGGACTGCAAAGGCGCAGTGTCCGTTCCGCTCCCCGGCGCCTGTTCGGCGGCTGGCAGGTTTTGACCTGCGGAGGGGAGGGCGGTAAAGCCAAGCATGACAGCAGCGAGAGCATGAAAACAAAATTGGCGCATACAGATAGAATAATCCGCCTGCGCCAATTATGAAATCAAATTCTGGATGCTATCAACAATGTGATCCGTCCCGGGACGAACCGCAGCGCAATCCACGATCAGCCCTGACGAGCCTTGAAGCGTGGGTTCAGCTTGTTGATGATGTAGACGCGGCCCTTGCGGCGAACCAGACGGTTGTCGCGGTGACGTGCCTTAAGCGCTTTGAGCGAGTTCTTGATCTTCATTTTTCTGGTCCGCAGTTTGGCGCGACGTATTTTGCCACGCATATCTAAACAATCAAAAGCGCGCTACGAGGGCGCGCCTTTTTCGGTTGGCAGGCAAATACCTTGTCAGTCTTTGCCTGTCAACACGTCAAGGAGTCTTTTGCCGGGAAAGACTTGGTTTTCCGGGGTTCACCAGCTGTGTGACATGGCCCATTTTCCGGCCCGCACGTGCTTCGGTCTTGCCGTAAAGATGGACAAGGCAATCATTTTTCGAGAGCCATTCCGGCACGTCGTTCATGTCGTCGCCGATGAGGTTGGTCATCACGCAGTCGGAATGGCGGTGTGTCGCGCCAGCAGGCAATCCCGCCACGGCGCGAATATGTTGTTCAAATTGCGAAACCACGCAGGCGGCTTCCGTCCAGTGGCCGGTATTATGCACGCGCGGCGCCATCTCGTTGGCCACCAGAGATCCATTAGGCAGCACGAAGAATTCGATGCCGACAACGCCGACATAATCAAGCGCGGCAAGCAGTTTTTCAGCCGATTCGACAGCAACAGCCTGTGCTGTGTCGTCCAGCTGGGCGGGAACGGTCGAGGTGTGCAATATGCCGCCCAGATGGACGTTTTCCGCCGGATCGTAGCAGGTGACGGTTCCATCCTGAAAGCGGGCGGCGATGATGGAGACTTCACGCTCGAAAGGTACGAAGCTTTCGAGAATGAGTGGCACGCCACCCAGCGCGTCGAATGCACCGGTCAGGTCTTCGCCACCCTTGAAAACCCGTTGGCCCTTGCCGTCATATCCCATGCGGCGGGTCTTCAGCACGCCCTTGCCACCGAAATCGGCAAGTGCGGCTTCGAGCCCGGCTTGATCGTCCACGGCGCGGAAATCGGCTGTGGGGATGCCGCAATCGTTGAGGAAGCGCTTTTCCGTCAACCGGTCCTGAGAGGCGCTGAGTGCCTGTGCCGGTGGGTAGACCGGAACGGACGCGGCCAGTGTCTGCGCGGCGACGACAGGCACGTTTTCGAACTCGTAGGTCACGACGTCACAGATGCCTGCCAGCTCCGCCAGCGCCTTTTCATCGTCATAGGCGGCAACGATCTGGCGATTGCAGACCTGGGCTGCCGGACAATCGGCCTGCGGTTCCAGCACGATGGTGCGAAAGTTGAGGCGGGCAGCCGCCATGGCCAGCATACGGCCAAGCTGGCCGCCGCCGATAATGCCGATCGTTCCAGATTTCATTGTGGCGTATCCAGGGGGTATTCGGCAATGGCCGCCGTCTGGCGGGCGCGGTACTCGTCCAGCCGGTCCGCCAGATCCTCATCGGACAGGGCCAGCACCGCTGCGGCGAGAAGTGCCGCGTTGATCGCGCCTGCGCGTCCAATTGCCAGCGTGCCGACGGGAATGCCGGCTGGCATCTGCACGATGGAGTAGAGGCTGTCCTGTCCGGACATCGTCTTGGATTGAACGGGCACGCCGAAGACCGGGAGCGGCGTCAGCGCCGCCGTCATGCCGGGAAGGTGGGCCGCACCGCCAGCACCGGCGATGATGACCTTGAAACCTTCATCGCGCGCGCCGCTGGCGAAGCTGAACATGCGTTCTGGCGTGCGGTGGGCGGAAATGATGCGTGCTTCATATTCCACGTCCAGCGCATCGAGCGTATCGGCGGCGTTTTTCATGGTTTCCCAGTCTGACTGGCTTCCCATGATGATGGCGACAGGCGGCGTCTCTCTACTCAACGGTCTCTCCGTCTCAAGCAATGATATCGGGGATGATCTGGTCTTCGATCTGGGTCATCTTGTCCTTGATGATCAGCTTCTTCTTCTTCATTCGCTGAATTCGCAATGCTTCGCAGTTGGTCTGGATCATCGCGTTGATCGCCGCATCGTAATCTTCGTGCTCCTGCCGCAGTCTTGCGAGCGCGAGCCGAACATCCGCATGGTCCTGATCAGGCATGTCTTTGTCCCCATATGATACAACCGGACCGCCATCCGGCCATTTTGTTGTCGGTCTTCGTGCCTGTACCACCAAATGGTGATAACGGGAAGTTTCCCGTGCGACCATTTTGCCCAACTATTGCCTTGATTCCTCCTTCGACAATTCAAAGTTTCCATGTCACATTACCTTCGTAAACCTGAAACTCCAGCGATGGAGCGCTGGAGGTAGGTTCAACAAGGAAGGACGTGCCGCATGACCATTCAGGCTCATATTGCATCGCTGGAAAAGAAACACGGTGCTCTTGAGGAGGAGCTCGAAACCGTTCTCGCTTCCCCCTCCTCAGATGATCAGCAGATTGTGGATTTGAAACGCAAAAAACTGCGCCTGAAGGACGAGATGCAGAGGCTGCAGGCCTCCACTAGGCATTAAACAACCAGTGTCGCCAGCTTCACGATTGAAGCGGCTTTAAGAATTCGGCCCTGATTGCTGTCGCGATCAGGGCCTTTTGATTCGTGCGGGTAAAGGTTGCAAAAATCTCAGGTCAGGGCGTCCCATAGAAGCTTCAGCGCCGCCAGAAACACCATCGAATACATCAGCGGGTAAAAGATTGCGGGCTTGAGGTATTTGACGACCCGCGCGCCAACCATCGTTGAGACGATGGCGACTGGCAAAAGCGTGAAGGCCGCCATGAGATTGGCCGTATCCAATGCCTCGAGTGCAAAATAGGAAACGAGCTTGATGGCATTGACGATGGCGAAAAACCGGACGCTGAGGCCGGTATAGCTCTTCGGATCGAGCTTCAGCGGCATCACATAGATCTGGAAGGGCGGGCCGCCCGCATGGGCCACGAAACTGCAATAGCCGGAAAATGCGCCCCAGATCGTCGCCTTGACCCGATTTTGCGGCTTTGCAACCACCTCGATCTTCCGTCCGACGAAACGCTCGTAAAAATACTGGGCGACGAAGATGATCGTGACGACAGCCAGAACCAGACGCATCGTATCGGCGGAAATGATGGCGGATGTCGCCCAGCCCACCGCGACCCCGATCAGCGCACCGGGAAGAAGGATCAGCAGCGTTTCCCGGTGGTTATGATGTCGCCATGCCCATAATGCCACAAGATCCATGACGATAAGGATAGGAAGGAAAATGGCTGCGGCCTGCACCGGCGAAACGGCAAGGGCCATCAACGGCACGCCCATCAGCGCCAAAGCGCCGCCGAGCCCGCCCTTGGAAAGGCCGACGAGGATGACTGCGGGAATGGCAACGAGAAAAAAATGGAAATCGGGCAGCATGGATGGACGGTTGATCCTTTCGCCTGTCCGGTCTATCGGAATTAGAACATGAAAACGAGTGCAGATTGCGCGCCGGGCGTCCTGTCTGCGGAAAATGGATAAATCGATGAGTGGACCTGAAGATCGTTGCCGCCTCGTTCTGGTCGTTCCTGCTGGTGTTGATGCAGCCGATCAGGCAAAGGCCCTGGAGGATGCGTTGCGCGGCGGCGATGTCGCCTCTGTGATCGTTCCCCAATATGATCTTGATGACGGCGCCTATCAGAAGCGCGCAGAGGTTCTGGTCCCCATCATCCAGGAAGCAGGCGCTGCGGCGCTTCTGGCAGGAGACAGCCGGGTGGCCGGGCGCGTCAAGGCGGATGGTCTTCATATTGTCGGCGGCGCAGAAGCCCTTGCCGAAGCTGTGGAGAAATTCACGCCGAAGCTGATCGTCGGCGGCGGCACGGCGGATGATCGCCACAAGGCGCTCGAGCAGGGAGAGTGCACGCCCGACTACATGTTCTTCGGCAAGCTCGATGGCGATATCAAGCCGGAAGCGCATCCGAAGAACCTTGCGCTTGGCGAATGGTGGGCATCGATGATCGAGATTCCGGCCATCGTGATGGGCGGGCTCGATGTGGCCTCCGTCGCGGCGGTTGCCGAAACCGGCGTCGAATTCGTTGCCCTCAGGGACGCCGTCTTCGCACACGCGTCAGGCCCGGCGCAGGCCGTTGCGGAAGCGAATGCCCTGCTTGACGAAAAAGCGCCACGGTTTGGCGGTTGATACAGGCGATGATCGCTCGCTCTCGTCCTTCTTCGTTGTCGTTTTTCGCTCTCGTCCTGGCCTTGTGCCTGGCGCCTCATCTGGTGCTGGCGCAAAACCCGCAGCCGCAGCAGCCTGCCTTGCTGCCCGGCGTAGGCGACCAGCCGCCTGCGGATGCCACGCCTTCGGAAGAAGACACGGATTTCGGACCGGCAGCGCCGGAAGGGCCGGAGGTTCTCTCGCGCCCGTCCGAGGCGGGCGCCGAGCCCATTCGCAAGGGCCGTGTGGGAAGCGACGAGCAGAAGGATTTGCAGCCATCGCAGGGCGTGACAGTCTATCAGCGGATGGGCGCCGAATTGCCGCCCTTGCCGCCGGAGAAGAAATTTTCCGGCAAGGTTGACGAGGCCTTCGGGCATTACCAGCGCGGCGAATATGTGCAGGCGCTCGACAAGGCTTTGGCGCGTGCGCAGACCGGCGACGCTGCGGCACAAACCCTCGTGGCGGAAATGATGTCGCGCGGGTTCGGCATTGCCCGCGACGAGAAGACGGCGGCCTTCTGGTACGAGCAGGCATCCAAGGGCGGTGACGCCGTGGCCATGTTCAAATATGCGCTGCTGTTGATGGAAGGCAAGGTCGTCAAGCGCGACAAGACCCTCGCGGATGACTACATGCGCCGCGCCGCAGAAGCGGGCAATGCGGAAGCCGAATTCAACTGGGCGCAGATCCTCGTATCGCAGACGCCCGGCCCGGACGGACTTCTGGCGGCCCTGCCATTTTACGAGAAATCAGCCGAAAAGGGCGTGGCAGACGCGCAATATGCGGTCTCGCAGATCTACTTCAACGTGAAAGACATTCCGCAGCAGAAGAAGGCGCGCGCCCGGGAATGGCTGACGCGGTCCGCAAAGGCCGGTTTCGATACCGCGCAGGTGGATCTCGGCGTCTGGCTGGTCAACGGTACGGGTGGCGAACGCAACTTTGAAGAAGGGTTTCGCTGGCTGCTCGGGGCTGCTCAGCGCGGCAATGTGATTGCGCAGAACAAGGTCGCGCATCTCTATATCCAGGCGCTCGGCACCCGTCCCGATCCGGTGGAGGCGGCCAAGTGGTATGTGCTGTCGCGCCGTGCCGGGCTCAAGGATCCTGCGCTGGAAGACTTCTATCTGGGCATAGAAGAGGACCAGCAGAAGAAGGCAATAGAGGCTGCCAACCGGTTCCGTCCGGCCTGACAACGGCCATATCCAGGCTTTTTGCCTTGAATTGCAGCGCGTTTTGTGGTCTTGAACCGCAAACTTTCCATCAGAAACCATATCCGCGTGCCTGCCAGTATTCCGGCTCGCAGGCTCAGCCACCTTTCAGGAACATTTTCATGGCCCGTTCAGCCCTTCTCAATGTCATGGTTCAGGCCGCTCTCAAGGCAGGAAAATCCCTGTCTCGCGATTTCGGTGAAGTGCAGAACCTGCAGGTTTCTGTCAAGGGACCGGGCGATTTCGTCTCGCAGGCCGATCTCAAGGCGGAAAAAATCGTTCGCGACGAGTTGATGAAGGCTCGTCCGACCTATGACTTCCTGGGTGAAGAAGGCGGCGAGGAAAAGGGCTCAGACGGCGCGCATCGCTGGATCGTCGATCCGCTCGATGGCACCACCAACTTCCTGCACGGTATTCCGCAATTTGCGGTTTCCATCGCTCTGGAGCGCAATGGCGAAGTCGTCGCCGGTGTCATTTTTAACCCGGCCACGGACGAGCTTTTCACGGCAGAGCGTGGGAGCGGCGCGTTCCTCAACGATCGCCGCATTCGCGTTGCCGCGCGCAGGCAGATCACCGATTGCGTCGTCAGCTGCGGTGTTCCGCATCTGGGTCGTGGCAATCACGGCAAATTCCTGGTTGAGCTTCGCCATGTCATGGGCGAAGTGGCAGGCGTGCGCCGCTTTGGCGCCGCGTCGCTGGATCTCGCCTATGTTGCTGCCGGTCGGCTGGACGGTTTCTGGGAAGCCGATCTTGCCCCATGGGATATGGCGGCAGGGCTCGTCCTCATTCGCGAGGCCGGTGGCTTCGTCAGCGACATGAAGGGTGGTCAGGACATCTTCGGCACAGGCAGCGTGGTTGCCGGCAATGAATATATCCACAAGGCTTTGAACGAAGTCGTCAACCGGCCTGTTCCGGGCCGGTAATACAGGCTCGCCCCATCAGGCCGGGCTTCATGCGATATCCGGCGGCGATGTCTCCATGGCAAAAGACTCCATTGCGATCAGGAACTTGAACGCAGTGGAGCCCACCTCAACTGTGGGATGAGACGAGCAAGCTGTCGCCGGGTAAACGGGATCTGGCGGCCGGCGCCACCTCTCCAAATGGCCGTTCGCGATCTTTACGGCCAGGCAATCACGCCGTCATGGAAAAAGCCTTGGCGTGTTACCGGCTTTTCACTTCAATTCGTCTTAATTTTCCACTAGCTTCCGGTCAGAACCGTGATCACGCCTGCTGCGACCTTAGATGGTCGTGCGGATGTTGCGGCAATGCCAGAGGGAATGAGAATTATGGCGGATACGGAACGGCTCGATGTCGGCGTCGAGAAACCGGTGACGAAACAATATCTTCACAAGCTGTCGAGCCCCACGCCCTTTTTATGGACGATGGTGATCTTTCTGATCATCGTCGCATTTCTGGCCGCCATTCTCTTTCGTCAGGCCCAGACTGCTTTCATGACCAATCCGGGTCTGAACGGCTTCATTCTCGGCGTTCTGGTCATTGGCATCATTCTCGTTTTCACGCAGATCCTCTCGCTTCGCCCGGAAGTTCGGTGGTTCAACAACTATCAGGCCGCTGGCACCGTGGAAAAGGCCGGTCGCGCGCCGAAACTGCTGGCCCCCATGCGCTCCGTCATCGGCAAGCGCGGCGAGGTGCGCCTGTCGACGGTTACGCAGCGATCATTGCTGGATTCGATTGCGACGAGACTGGACGAATCACGGGATACGTCGCGCTATCTCATCGGCCTTCTGGTGTTTCTCGGCCTTCTCGGCACGTTCTGGGGCCTCATCGGCACAATCGGCGCCATCAGCGATGTTATTCAGGGGCTGGACCCGACGGCGGGGGAGAGCACCGATATCCTCTCCTCGCTGAAATCAGGCCTTACTGCGCCTTTGTCCGGCATGGGCACGGCGTTTTCCTCGTCGCTGCTTGGTCTCTCCGGCTCGCTTATCCTTGGCTTTCTTGACCTGCAGGCCGGGCGCGCCCAAAACCGGTTTTATACCGAGCTTGAAAACTGGCTTTCCTCCGTAACAGATCCGGGTACCGATCTGGCTGGTGATGCAAAGGGCAGCGGCTACGGTGCCGTTGGAACGGAACGGTCGCTGGCCGCAATGACCAGCCTTGCGGAAGGTATTCAGGGCCTGGTCAAGAACATGCGCGGCGAGCAGCAGATGCTACGCGACTGGATCGAGGCGCAGCAGGAGGAGTCTCGGTCGCTTCGGCGCACGCTCGACCGTCTGTCTGCCCGAATAGAGGCCGAGCAGAAAAGCGCCGGTCGCCCTGTTCGACACGATAACGGGAGCGAGTGATCATGGCGCTTGCGCGCAACCGCCGTCGTGATCGCGGTGTCGATTACTGGCCCGGCTTCGTCGATGCCCTGTCGACGCTGCTCATGGCCATCATGTTCCTGCTGACGGTTTTCGTGCTGGCGCAATTCGTGCTGTCGCGGGAAATTTCGGGCAAGGATGAGGTGCTCACCCGGCTGAACAATCAGATTGCGGAATTGACCGAACTGCTTGCGCTGGAAAAAGGCAGCAAGCAGGATATCGAAGATACGCTTGCCAATCTGCAATCCACCCTGGCTGCGTCGGAAAATGAGCGGTCGCGCCTGCAATCGCTGCTGGATTCCGGCGCTGGCAACAGCTCTGCTGCCAATGCGCGCGTCGGGCAGTTGTCCAGCGAGCTGGAAGATGCCCGACAGGCCGGTGCGCGCGCTTCGTCGCAAATCGACCTGCTTAATCAGCAGATTGCAGCCCTTCGGGCGCAGATTGCCTCGGTCGAAGCCGCTCTGCAGGCCTCTGAGGCAAAGGATGAATCGTCTCAGGTCAAGATTGCCGATCTCGGTCGCCGCCTCAACGTCGCGCTGGCGCAGCGGGTACAGGAGCTCAACCGCTACCGCTCCGATTTCTTCGGGCGGCTTCGCGAAATCCTCTCCGACCGAGAGAATATCCGTATTGTCGGCGACCGCTTCGTTTTTCAATCGGAAGTGCTGTTTCCATCCGGTGGCAATGACCTGAACCCGGAAGGACAGGCAGAGATGGGCAAGCTTGCCGCTGCAATCATCGATCTCGCCAAGGAAATCCCGGCAGAAATCAACTGGGTGCTGCGCGTGGATGGTCATACGGACAACGTTCAGCTGTCCGGCTCCGGCAGGTTCCGCGACAACTGGGAGCTATCTTCGGCACGCGCAACCTCCGTGGTGAAATATCTGATTTCCAAGGGTGTTCCGGCCAATCGACTGGTCGCTGCGGGCTTTGGCGAATTTCAACCGCTGGCGGCTGGCGATACACCGGAAGCCCGGTCGCAGAACCGTCGCATCGAGTTGAAGCTGACCGAACGGTAGCGGTAGAGGTTCCGCTACCGCAGCAGCGCGGTGTCTGGGTTCCCGGTGAGGATACGCCAGACACGGCACCATCGCTTCCGCTTTCACTGGTTTTCCTGCTGAGACGGAGCTTGGCGGTGTCACGGTATCGTCCGTAATCCCCGACACAGAATGAAGTCGTGCGCTTGCGAGCATGGCAGGACAGCCTCCCCATCATCATGCAAAACTGGCTTTGGCCGGTCGTTGCAATCCATTGACGTTCGCGTAAAAGTAAGGCGAATCCGCCGGGAGGGGTCGATGGAGAAATTTGACGTTATCGTTGTGGGGGCCGGCCTGGCCGGGTTGGTGGCCGCAACGGAGGCTGCGGATCGAGGCCGCAAGGTCTGCCTGCTCGATCAGGAGGGGGAACAGAATCTCGGGGGGCAGGCTTTCTGGTCCCTTGGCGGGCTGTTCTTTGTTGACAGTCCCGAACAGCGTTTCATGCGCATTCGCGACAGTCTGGATCTCGCCCGTCAGGATTGGGCGGGTTCAGCTGCTTTTGATCGCTCAGAAGATCATTGGCCGCGTCGTTGGGCGGAGGCCTACCTTGATTTCGCAGCCGGTGAGAAGCGGTCGTGGCTGCACGGCCTGGGTATGCGCTGGTTTCCCGTTGTCGGATGGGCCGAGCGTGGCGGCGCAAAGGCCGATGGTCACGGCAACTCCGTTCCCCGTTTTCATGTCACCTGGGGCACAGGGCCCGGCGTTCTTGCTCCCTTTGTCCAAAAGGCGAAGGTCCATGCGGATGCGGGCAGGATCATCTTCAGATTTCGCCATCAGGTCGATGCTCTGGAGGCTATAAATGGCGTTGTGAGCGGGGTCTCCGGCACCGTTCTGGCCACTGATCCGGTGCAGCGGGGCGGGCAAAGCAGCCGGGTTGCCGTCTCGCATTTCCGATTCGAGGCGTCCGCCGTCGTTGTTACGTCAGGTGGAATTGGCGGCAATCATGAGCTTGTGCGTCGAAACTGGCCAGTCGAACGTCTGGGTGAACCGCCTGCCGATATGGTCTGTGGTGTGCCGGCCCATGTCGACGGGCGGATGATCGGTATCACCGAAGCGGCGGGCGGTGCCGTCATCAACCGCGACCGCATGTGGCACTATACCGAAGGCGTGAAAAACCACGATCCGATCTGGCCCAATCACGGCATTCGTATTCTTCCCGGCCCTTCATCCTTCTGGTGTGACGCGGATGGCAACCGGCTGGAAGCTCCCGCCATGCCGGGCTTCGATACGCTCGGTACGCTGAAGATGCTGCGGGAGAGGAAAAGCGATTACAGCTGGTTCATCCTCACAAAGGCAATCATCAAGAAGGAATTCGCACTGTCCGGTTCCGAGCAAAATCCTGATATCACCGACAAGAATATTAGGCTTCTGCTGAAACGCCTGGGCAAGGAGCCTCCGGCTCCCGTGCAGGCCTTCATGGATCGCGGCGAGGATTTTGCCGTGCGCGACTCGTTGGAGGAGCTGGTAAAAGCCATGAACGATATCAGCGGCGAGGGGAGGCTGGACATCGGCCACATTCGTACGCAGATCGAAGCGCGTGACAGGGAATTGGTCAACGGGTTCAGCAAGGATGCGCAGATCACCGCCATCAGGGGTGCGCGAAACTATCTCGGCGACAAGCTGATGCGGACCGCCAAGCCGCACCGGCTGCTGGACCCCGCCGCTGGCCCGTTGATTGCAGTGCGATTGCATATCCTTACCCGCAAGACGCTGGGCGGGCTGCACACAGACCTCTCTGGCCGTGTGCTTGATGGCTCTGGCCAGCCGGTGCCTGGGCTCTATGCCGCGGGCGAAGTTTCAGGCTTTGGCGGAGGCGGTATGCATGGATATAACGCGCTGGAAGGCACGTTTCTTGGTGGCTGCCTCTTCTCCGGTCGCGTTGCGGGCCGGAGCCTGGATGCCTAGAATGTTTCCATTCAACAGGGAAACGCTCTAGCTTGTCTTGACCAGCGTCACGACCTCGTCATTGCCGGTTTCGAACTGAAGGCGGGCAAGCTTTGCGTAGAGACCGCCCTGACGAGACAGGCTCTGATGCGTGCCTTCCTCGATGATGCGGCCCTCATCCATGACCAGTATGCGATCTGCCTTCAGGACAGTTGCAAGGCGATGGGCAATGACGATGGTGGTCCGCTTGGCGATGAGCTGATCGAGCGCCTTTTGCACCAGTGTTTCACTCTCGGCATCAAGTGCGGAGGTGGCCTCGTCGAGCAGCAGGATCGGTGCATCGCGAAGAATGGCACGGGCAATGGCAATGCGCTGGCGCTGCCCGCCGGAAAGCGTTACCCCACGCTCGCCGACAACCGTATCGTATCCATGCTGGAGTTTGGCGATGAACCCGTCGGCCTGCGCCGCGATGGCTGCTGCCCGAACTTCCTCACGGCTGGCACCCGGCTTGCCGAAGGCGATGTTGTCGTGAATGGAGGAGGCAAAGACCGCCACGTCCTGCGGCACGATGGCGAGGCGGGAGCGCAGGTCTTCAAGGGTCACGGAGCGGATGTCGATGCCGTCTATCGTGATGCGGCCTGCTTGCGGATCGTAAAAGCGCAGGAGAAGCGAAAAGACAGTACTCTTTCCCGCGCCGGAGGGGCCGACAATCGCGACCGTCTCGCCTGGGGATACCTTGAAGGACAGGTCGGAGATGATCGGCCTGTTGTTCCTCTGGGGGTAGTGGAAAGCGACATTTTCAAAGCTGGCTTCACCCCGGGCGGGCACGGGCAGGGCGAGCGGGTTCGCCGGATTTTCGACCGGGGATTTCTCATTCAGCAGTTCGGAAAGTCGTTCGGCCGCGCCTCCCGCCTGCGAAAGCTCTCCCCAGACTTCGGACAATTGCCCGAGGGAACTTGCAGCGATGACGGAATAGAGAACGAACTGGCTGAGCGTGCCAGCCGAAATCGTGCCGACGAGAACACCGTGGGCGCCGTACCACAAGACGGCAACCACGCTGCCGAAGACGAAGCTGATGGCGACGGCGGTCAACACGGCGCGGGCGCTAATGGCGGAGCGTGCCCCCTGATAGGCCTTTTCCACCGATTCATTGTAGCGGGCATTTGCCAGCATCTCGGCGTTGAAGGACTGGATGGTCCGGCTGGCCGCAATGGTTTCAGCGGCAAAGGCGGCGGATGCCGCAAGCGTATCCTGCGTCGTTCTGGAGCGGGAGCGCACGGAGCGACCAAAGGCGATCAGCGGGAAGACGATGAGGGGAATGGCCAGCAGCGCAAGGCCTGAAAGGCTGGGGCTGGTATAGACCATCATCGCCACGCCGCCGAGACAGAGCAGGATGTTGCGCAGCGCGACGGAGGCGGACGAGCCGAAGGCCGAGCGTATCTGAACCGTGTCTGCGGTTAGCCTCGATGTGAGTTCACCGGAGTGGTTGACGTCGAAAAAGGCCTGCGACAAGGACGTCAGATGCGCGAAAACATCATGGCGAAGGTCGGCCACGACACGTTCACCAATCGTCATGACGTAATAATAGCGCATGGCGCTGGCCAGCGCGAGAACAACCGCGATGGCCAGAAGCATGGCGAAGTAGCTGTTGATCATGGCGCCATCGGCACCTTCGAAGCCATGGTCGATGATCCGGCGAACGGCGAGTGGCAGCGCGAGCGTGGTTGCCGATGAGAGCACAAGGGCAAAAAGCGCGGCGGCGACAAGGCCGCGATATCGTTTCAGATAGGGGAAGAGGCTGGCAAGCGGTCGTGGAGACTTGCGCCGGGCCGTTTTCTGTTCCTGCATATCTTCCACTTCATACTCCCGCATCTGCCAGTTTCGCGTCGATTTTCCCGAGTTTCTGGCAATATCAAAGGTGTCTTATCAGATGTGTGACCAAGTAGGGATCGATACATCGGCAGGCACTTGTTATCTCGGCGACCTTCATGTATAGGCTCCGCATCGAATTGGGAAGCCATGGCCAAATGGTCTGGAGCTTCATATTGAATTGGCTCAGTTGACGCAATTGCGGCAAATGGTCCGCATGTCACTAAAGCAGGAAGATTGTCATGAAGGCTGAAATTCATCCAGACTATCACGTGATCAAAGTGGTCATGACCGATGGCACAGAGTACGAAACACGCTCCACATGGGGCTCCGAGGGTCAGGTCATGAACCTCGAAATCGATCCAAAGTCGCATCCGGCATGGACCGGCGGCAACCAGCAGCTGATGGACCGCGGTGGCCGCGTTTCCAAGTTCAACAAGCGCTTCGGCGGCCTCGGCCTCTAAGCCTGTTGATCCTTTCAGGATTAAAAAAGCCCCGGAGCGATCCGGGGTTTTTTGTTGCCTGACGTTTTGGGCGATATTTCAGGAAATAAAAAAGCAGGCCGAAGCCTGCTTAATTTTATTCTCATTTTCGGAAACTCAGTTTCCGGCAAATGCGGTGCGCAGCAGGTTAAGCTGGGCCTGTACGCTGTTTTCGTTGTCTGGAACCTTCGCAGCTTCCGCCGGGCGATAGATTTCGCGGTCGAGAAGGGCGACGCGGTTCTGGAGGCGAAGAGAACGCTCAACCAGATCGCGGAAGGACTCTGGCAGATCGTTCCAGCCCGGCGCGTTACGATCGACGTTGAAGTTATCGAGACGCACCTTGTTCTTCTCGCTCAGAACCTGATCCCGGCTCATCTCGCCATTGTTGACGGCGCGCTGCAGAAGCAGCCAGGATGCCATCTGCATCAGGCGGGTGGTGAGCCGCATGGATTCAGCTGCGTACAGAACCGACGCCATGCGCGGCAATACCTTGGAGGCAGCGCGTCCGGAACCGTCGAGATAAGTCGCAGTTTCCTCAACCAAAGTCATACCCTCAGAATAGAGAGTCTTGAACTGGTTGGATGCTGCAGCCCGGCCAGCAAAACTGATTGTATTCAAAACCTGTTCTGACATTTTTTCCAAATCCTGCTTACGCACCATACAACTGGCAACGGAGTAGAGGCTTAATAGTTCCGGCCTCTTTGTATTTTCAGGATGATATCAATAACGCAAATGCGCAAGCTGATTATTAAAGAAAGGTTAATACCCACAGCTTTGGCGATATTGTTACGGGATAAAAAAAGAGCCGCAGAAGCGGCTCTCAAGGTAAAACAGGGAGAAAAATCAGACCAATTCGCCGATAGGAGAAACTGCCTGAGGTCCAGAAGAACTGGACATGTATAGTTATCGCTCAAAAAGCTTAATTTTGCGTTAATGGTAAACGAAACGCTGTCCCGCGCCGTAACGTTAATGAACAGTTTCGACAGGAGTTACGAGCGAAACAGGGTTTCGGCTGCCTTTCGTCCGGCGGACTTCTTCTCCCGTTCATCTTCGATCCGTTTGATCTCTGCCTGAAGAATTGCGACGCGCGCGGTCAGCTCGTCGACCGAAAGAAGGCTGAGATCGCCTCCGACCACGTGAGTCGTCGCCTGTCTCTTCAGATGTTCGTCATCGAAAACACTCATATGCCAGCTCCTTTTTCAAGTTCCGCCTCATCCTCCGGATAGTGGGGTGCGCGGGGATCAAGCGACACGCTCTCGGGTGTGGCGAGCGGTGCCGCCGCAGCGGTGGAGAAATTGTCCTTCTCCGCCGTAGACAGTGCGGCGCGCTGCCTGGAGCGGAAGATAGCATAGGCGCTGATCAGCAGATGGGAAACCGCTGTGACCATGAAAAGTGCGTAGGGACCAAATGCGGTCATGATCGGACCGCCCAGCGTTGGCCCGATGATGGTGCCGATGCCATAGAGCAGCAGCAGGCCGCCGGATACTTTGACGAAGTCTTCCGAGGAGGCAAAGTCATTGGCATGGGCGACGGCGATGGGGTAAAGCGCGTTGGCCGCTGCGCCATAGACGGCGATCATGCCGATCAGGAAATAGACATGGCTTGGCTGGATAAGCGTAACCGCCAGCCCGGCCACGGCCGCCAGGCCGGAAAGACCGGCTAGCACGAAGCGCCGGTCGATGCGATCGGACAGCTTGCCCGCCGGAAACTGCGCTAGCGCACCGACAAAGATCGTGACGCTGACCATGATGGCAATGGTGGTGGGCTCGAGCCCGGCGCGGGCACCGAAAACAGCACCCAGCGTGCCATAGGCGCCGTTGGCAATGCCGATCAGCAATATGCCCACGAATGACACCGGCGAGGTTCGGTAGAGGGCAGGCAGGTCCAGCTTGACCTTTTTCAGGGGTTGGGGACTTTCGGCCCTCGACAGCATGGCAGGCATGATGGCGACGCAGTAGATGATGGCGCAGACCATGAAGAGCGAGGTGGTGCTGACATTGCCAAAGGGCACGACGAGCTGCCCGGCCACGACGCCGAACAGCGTGATGGCGATATAGAGCGAGAAGATCGCGCCCCGGCTTTCATTGGTGGCGCGCTCGTTCAACCAGCTTTCGATGATCATCGACGTGCCAGCCGTGCAGAAGCCGGTAAGCGCCCGCAGCGAGACCCAGGCCACATCATCGATGAGAAGTCCCGTAAGCAGCACCGTCAGGCAAATGAGCGCGACGAAACTTCCGAACGCCCGGATATGGCCTGCGCGACGCACGATGGCTGGTGCTACAAAACAGCCTATGACGAAGCCAGCCGCCCAGGACGTGCCAAGAAAACCAAGGACTTCGTTGGAATATCCTTCAGCCGACCCGCGCACGGGCAGCAGAAGGCCCTGCAGGCCGTTGCCAAGAAACAGAAACAAGGTGCTGGATAAAAGAGCGAATACGGGTAGAAGGTTTCTGCTCATGAAGCCACTCTCATGCTAAGCGATTCAGGATGTAGATCTGGTCGGCGACGCGCGAATAGGTTGCCCGTCCTTGGTGAACATTAAAAATGTCCAGCCTGTGACGCTGTTTCAATAAAGCCAAAAGGTTTCGGGATGACGAAGGCAATCGGGCTATTTCTTCTTCTGGCCATGGGCATCCAGCTTATCCGCCCGCTCGGCCTGCCCGGACTGCGCAAGCGCGGCGATTTCTGGAAGATCGCCATCGCGGCATTCGTCATCTGGACGCTGGTGCTGCTGCTGCGGCCTTGAGGGTGTAGACGGGCAATGGCGCAGGGCTGTGCCTAGAGCTTCCTTTTCAAATAATGCTCGACGCGTCGCTTTTCCCAGTCACCATTGAGAAACGGCACAAGCTCGAAGGTGGTCAGGCCGTGCCCGACAAGGCCAATCCCCCAGCCGAGAGCGGGCCAAACCACCCATAAATAGCTGGGGCTGGCGGTGAGATTGATGACTAGAAGAAACGTCATCACCGCGCTATATTTGACGACGTGCAAGTAAAACGCCTTGATCTGGCGCACGCGAGCGAAAGCAACGGCCTCTTCGGCCTCCGAGGTGCTGTTGGGTGTGAGCGGCATGTCTTTTCGATCCTGTCCCGAGAGTTGCGATACATCGATCTCGAAGATGGCGGCCAAAGTGTTCATGGTGTCGAGACTGGGCTGCTGCCCGCCTTCGATCCTCTGGATTGTGCGCGTGCTCAGGCCGCTGACAGTGGCCAGTTGTTCCTGCGACCAGCCGCGTTGCAATCTCAGTTTCTGAATCAACATTGTCCTGTCTCCGAATTCGATCTCGAAACTCTGCATCTCTTCGCCGTCCACCACCACGTCAGCAAGCCGACAGTCGTGGCGGTGGCATGTCCGTGTCGTACGGATTGAGGGCTTTGTCGCAGAGATTGCATCTTGCCTTTACCGCCGGGGATCGAAAAGGGGAGGGTGGCGAAAAAAGAAAACGCCCGCAACGGAGCTGCGGGCGTTTACAATGTCATGCGAGAAAGGGCTTCTGCCTTACGCCGCCTTTTCGAGTTCCTGCTGCCAGTTGCCAAGCGCGGCGAGCGTGTTCATTTCGGCGCGGTGGCGGAAGGCGCGTTGGCCGGCGGCGACGTTTTCTTGTTTGCCGCCCCATGCCTTCAGCGCTGCATCCTGCAGGGCGCGACCGTAGGAATAGGTGAGCGCCCAGGGCAGGTCATAGCCGCTGTTCATGGCCGACAGGTGGGCGGTGGCTTCTTCCGAGGACTGGCCGCCGGACAGGAAGGCGATGCCGGGAACGGCGGAGGGGACGGTGGACTTCAGGACCTTGACGGTCTTCTCGGCCACTTCAGCCACCGAGGCCTTGCGGGCGTTCTTGCCGTCGATGATCATGTTCGGCTTCAGGATCATGCCCTCGAGCTTGACGCGGGCATCATAGAGATCGGTAAAGACGGTGCGCAGGACCCATTCGGTCACTTCCGCACAGCGATCGATGCTGTGGGTGCCGGGTTCGCCGTCCATGAGCACTTCCGGCTCTACGATGGGGACGATGCCAGCCTGCTGGCAGAGCGCTGCATAACGGGCAAGTGCCTGGGAATCCGCCTTGATGGAACCCCATGTGGGCAAGCCATCGCCGATGTTGATGACGCCGCGCCACTTGGCAAAGCGCGCACCGGCATCATAATAGGTCTTGAGGCGATCTGCGAGACCATCGAGGCCTTCGGTAACGGTTTCGCCCGGGAAGAAAGCCTGCGGCTTTGCGCCCATATCCACCTTGATGCCGGGAATGCTGTCTGCAGCGCGGATGATATCAACAAAAGGCGTGCCATCTGCAGCCTTCTGGAACAGGGTCTCTTCGTAGAGAATGACGCCCGAAATGCATTTCGTCATAGCCTCTTCCGTGCGGAAGAGCATTTCCCGGTAATCGCGACGGATGGTTTCCGTGGATTCCAGATTGATGCTGTCAAAACGCTTCTTGATGGTGCCGGTGGATTCGTCTGCGGCGAGCAGACCCTTCCCATTGGCGACCATTTTCACCGCAATATCTTCAAGACGCTCGCTCATTTCAAATCTCCCTTGGGCATGATGGATTTTGGGTTACCAGAAGATCCAAGGCAGGAAAATGGCACGCTAACTCATTGAAACGATTGAAATCATTTTAATCGTTTGAAACTTTAGAAAATCTTTAAAAGCTTTAAATTGGTGAGCAGATGGAACGCCAAGCGTAACATGCAGCGTGGAAGAGCCGGCGAGCATATTCGTCATGCTCGAGCTTGTCCCGCGCATCTGAAACGTCACGTCTTTGAAGGGGGAGGATATCCTTGGCAGGGGCCTAGGGATGACGTCGAGGATAGGGCATCTGAGGCGGGCGAGCCGCCTCAGATAAATTTCCGCATTACTTCTGTTCGTTGAGGATTGCCACGCCGGGCAGGACCTTGCCTTCCATCCATTCCAGGAAGGCGCCGCCTGCGGTGGAGATGTAGGTGAAGTCCTGCGTGACGCCAGCATGGTTGAGCGCTGCGACCGTATCGCCACCACCGGCGACCGAAACGAGCTTGCCGGACTTGGTGCATTCGGCGGCGTGCTGGGCAGCGGCAACGGTTGCCTTGTCGAAGGGTGCGATTTCAAAGGCGCCGAGCGGGCCGTTCCAGACCAGCGTTTCGGCGCGCGAAATCCAGCCCTTGATGGCTTCGACCGATTTCGGACCGACATCGAGCACCATCGCATCGTCAGGGATGGCGTTGATATCGACAACTTCGTTGTCCGCATTCGCCTTGAACTCGCGGGCGACAACCCCGTCTTCCGGCAGGACGATGGCGCAGCCGGCGGTCGCGGCCTCGATCATGATCTGCTTGGCGGTTTCAGCCAGATCATGCTCGCAGAGCGACTTGCCGACATGGGTGCCGCGTGCAGCGAGGAAGGTGTTGGCCATGCCGCCGCCGATGACGAGAGCATCGACCTTCTTCACGAGGTTCATCAACAGATCGATCTTGCTGGAAACCTTGGCGCCGCCGACGATGGCAACGACCGGGCGAGCCGGTGCGCCGAGGCCCTTTTCCAGCGCCTCAAGCTCGGCCTGCATGGTGCGACCGGCATAGGCTGGCAGGTGGCGGGCAAGGCCTTCCGTCGATGCGTGAGCGCGGTGAGCGGCAGAGAAGGCATCGTTGACATAGATATCGCCGTTCTTGACGAGTTCTGCGACGAAGGCGGTGTCGTTCTTTTCTTCGCCCTTGTGGAAGCGGGTGTTTTCCAGAAGAAGCACATCGCCGTCTGCCATCTTGGCGACGGCATCGGCTGCAACCGGGCCGATGGAGTCGGCGGCAAAATGAACGGTGAGGCCGAGAACCTCTTCTGTCGCTGAAACGATCTGCGACAGCGACATATCCGCGACCGGCTCACCCTTCGGGCGGCCGAAATGGGCCAGCAGAATGACTTTCGCGCCCTTCTTCGACAATTCGAGAATGGTGGGCGCAACGCGCTCGATACGGGTCTTGTCTGTAACCTTGCCGTCAGCAACCGGCACGTTGAGATCAACGCGGACGAGGACGCGCTTTCCGGAGATGTCGGTGAGGTGATCGAGGGTCTTGAAGGCGGGCATATATCGATCCTGATATCGTTGAACGGAATGGCTTCGCGGGCGACCATACTATGCCTGACCGACGGTGCAAGTCGCTCAGCGATCATTTTCTCCACGCGAAGTCGTGTCCTTTGGTGCTGGTATCGTGTTACCGGCGGCGGCGGCCTTGTCGCGCCGTCGCTGCGCCAGATATTGCCGCGTGCGGGCGACGATGTCTTTGAGGCTGATGAAGACCGGCAGGGCCATGGCTGGCTCGACCGGCTCCAGCGAGATGCCGACACTTGATATGGCGTGGTTCTCATCGAGATCGCGCACAATGAGAATGAGCGAGCCAAGCCGGACGCGATCGGCATATTCCGCCTTGCCGCCCAGACGGCTCTGGATGAGTTCCGAGACGGTATAAGTCATCTCCTGCTGCGTGAGCAGACCGGGGCCGTAGGAGGCATCCAGTTCCTTTGCCGGTCCGTGCGGGGAGATGGCGAATGTGCCGAAAATATCCTCATCATCCTTGGTGACGGGCTTGGCGCTGGCAAACAGGCGGTCCAGCAGACGCGCATAGCTCGGCATGACAAAGAGATAGACGAGATCGTTTTCGCGCAGGCGCCCGGCATATTGATAGCGGATGGATTTGCCATCGCGCACGACGAGCGAGGGCATGGCCCAGCGCGGGATACGCTCACCCTGAAGCACGGCGCTGCCCTTGGCAACGCGGTAGGAGATGAGCTCGTGGTTGGCGGTGCCGGGCAGGTCCACCTCCAGCTTGTCGACATCGCCCATGCGCGGCGGCACGATGAGGCCCAGGCGCGTGGCGACGGGCTTGATGGTCCAGCCCTGCAGCAGCAGAGAGACGAGAACGATGATGAAGGCGGCGTTGAAATAGGTTTCCGCACCGTCCAGCCCGCCAAGTGCGGGCAGGATGGCAAGCAGGATGGAAACCGCGCCACGCAGGCCGACCCATGCGACGAAGGTGGTTTCCTGCTGGGTATAGTTGAAGGGCATGAGGCTGAGCCAGACGGCGAGTGGTCTGGCAACAAAAATCAGGAACAGCCCGAGCAGCACCGCAGGCACGATGATGGCGGGGAATTGCGACGGCGTGGCGAGCAGGCCGAGCATGAGGAACATGATGATCTGCGCCAGCCATGTCATGCCCTCATGGAAGCGGCGAATGGCACCCTTGGCGAAAATCTTGCGATTGCCAGCGACAATGCCCGCGACATAAACCGCGAGGAAGCCGCTTCCATGCAGCGCGCCGGTGAAGGAAAAGACCAGCAAGGCGAGTGCCAGCACGAGGATGGGCACCAGCCCGCGATCCACTTGAAAGCGGTTGACGACACTGACAATCATGATGCCGCCGAGAAGGCCGAAGATGACGCCAAGGCCCATTTCCTGGATGAAGAGCAGCAGGAAACTCACGTCTATCCCCGCCAGCCCCTGGCCTTTGGATACGACCTCGACAAGTGCAATGGTAAGGAAGATGGCCATCGGATCGTTGGTGCCGGATTCGACCTCCAGCGTCGAGCGGACCTGATCGCGAATGTGGATGCCGCCGATGCGCAGCAGGAAGAAGACGGCGGCTGCATCCGTGGAGGCAACGATGGAGCCGAGCAGCAGGCCTTCCAGCCAGGAGAGCCCGAGCAGGAGGGCGGCAGCACCGGCAAAGAAAACGGACGTCAGGACGACGCCGACGGTTGCCAGCGAAAGGGAGGGCCCGGCGGACAGCCTGAAGGACTGGATGGAGGTGCCGAAGCCGGAATCAAACAGGATGACGGCGAGCACGAGCGAGCCCAGCATATAGGCCAGCGGATTGTTGCTGAAATGAATGCCAAGCCCATCAGTGCCAGCAGCAAGGCCGATCATGAGGAAAAGAAGCAGCAGCGGAGCGCCGAAACGATAGGCGATGAGACTGGAAAATGCGGCAACGAGAACGAGGACGGTGGCGACCAGCAGCAATATATAGAATGATTCCACGCACATGCCCTTTCATGACGGTCACCGCAAGAGATGCTCCCGCGCGTCAGCAGTCAATGCGCCACGTTTTGGACGGCCACGGCGCAGGGTTTCGCGCAGCGGACAGGGCAAGGCGAGGTGTATCGAATGATACGGCAGGGCACGGTTCTACTGAGATGAGACCGAATCCTTGATGGTGATTGTTCCGAATGAAAGTGGACAAGAGCAAGGCGGAGAAGACGAAAAGGAGGTGGGTGACTGACAAAGCTCTTTTCAAGGCCTATGTTTTTCTGTCGACATTTCGGGCTTAAGCCCAAATTCCACTTCGCCGTGCTGCGGTGCAGCGAAGTCCCTTCCTATCAAAGGCTTGATCGCAGCGTATGCAGCATGAAGGGCAAGATTGTTGGTCGTTTAGCTGCCGATTCTAACACTTCCATCACCTGAGTTTTGGCTGCTTCCAGGCGACCTTTTCCGGGGTTCGGCATGTAGGATTTAATCGTGTCGTATGGTATGGTATCTCCACTCATTAAAAGGTGCGCCATGCGAACGACGAAATCATTGAGTGTGACACTGCCTTTCGAAATGGCAGAAATGGTGAAAGCCAAAGTAGCCTCTGGGGAATACGCAACGGAAAGCGAAGTCATAAGGGATGGATTGCGCACACTAGCCGCCCGCGATGCTGCGGTGGAGCGCTGGTTGAAGGAAGACGTCGCTGCTGCTTACGACGCGCACAAGATCAATCCCGGAAGAGCTGCAGAACTCGGCAAAGTGTTGGAGCGGCTTGGCCGTCGTTTCGATGAGGTTGATAACGAAGCGTGATGAAGCGTTACGACGTCAGACTATCTCCAGACGCAGAAAATGACCTCGTTGAAATCTATCGATATGTTAGCACCACATCCCGATCCCAGACGGTGGCGAGGCAATATCTGGATCGCATCACATCCTACCTGACATCGTTCGAAACGTTTCCAGAGCGCGGTAGCTTGCGCGATGATGTTCGCCAAGGTCTACGTGTCGTGGGTTTTGAGCGAAAGATCAGTGTTGCCTTCGTTGTGGAAGGTGACTGCGTCACCATTCTGCGGATTGCCCAGAATGGACGGCAGTTGGGCCTGACCGATGACGGTTGATGGACCATTCCAAGGGTTATCGATGCCTTGAAACATACCAACACCCCAAAACACAAAACCCGGCAGGATTACTCCAGCCGGGTTTTGTCTGTTCGCTTATCGCGAAAAAATCAGATGGTCTTGGCGAGGGCCACAGCCGTATCGGACATGCGGTTGGAGAAGCCCCATTCATTGTCGTACCAGGTGAGGATACGCACGAAGTTGCCTTCCATGACCTTTGTCTGGTCTGTCGCGAAGATGGAGGAGTGGCTGTCGTGGTTGAAGTCGCGCGATACCAGCGGCTCGTCGGTGTAACCGAGGATGCCCTTCAGCTTGCCGTTGGAGGCAGACTTGATGGCTTCGTTGATTTCTTCGACCGAAGTGTTTCTCTTGGCCACGAACTTGAAATCGACGACCGAGACGTTTGGCGTTGGAACGCGGATCGAGGTACCGTCGAGCTTGCCCTTGAGGTGTGGCAGCACGAGGCCAACGGCCTTGGCAGCGCCGGTCGAGGTCGGGATCATAGACAGGGCTGCGGCGCGGGCGCGGTACAGGTCCTTGTGCATGGTGTCCAGCGTCGGCTGGTCGCCTGTATAGGAGTGGATCGTGGTCATGAAGCCGTGGTCGATGCCGACGACGTCATCGAGAACCTTGACGACCGGCACCAGGCAGTTTGTGGTGCAGGATGCGTTGGAGATGACGAGGTGTTCGCTTGTCAGCTGGTCATGGTTGACGCCGAAGACAACCGTCAGATCCGCGCCTTCGCCGGGAGCCGAGATGATGACGCGCTTTGCGCCAGCGGTCAGATGCGCGGCAGCCTTGTCGCGGGCGGTGAAGATGCCCGTGCATTCCAGAGCGATATCGACGCCGAGTTCCTTGTGTGGAAGCTGGGCAGGATCACGAACGGCAGTGACCTTGATCGGCTTGCCGCCAGCAACGGTGATGGTGTCGCCGTCTACCTTGACGTCAGCCGGGAACTTGCCGTGGATGCTGTCATAGCGCAGCAGGTGAGCATTGGTTTCAACCGGGCCGAGGTCGTTGATGGCAACGACTTCAATATCGGTACGGCCGGATTCAACAATAGCGCGAAGGACGTTACGGCCGATACGGCCAAAGCCGTTGATGGCAACTTTCACAGTCATTTACATACTCCCTGTCAATATTTTCGAACGTGATTGGAATGGTGACGACCCGGTGCGGCGAAATCCTTGCCGCCGCACCGGATTGAAAAGAACGTCAGCCGAGCTTCGCTTCTGCTGCGGCAACCACGGCTTCCGCCGTAATGCCGAAGTGCTTGTAGAGGTCCTTGGCCGGTGCGGATGCGCCGAAGGATTGCATTCCGACAAAGGCGCCATCGTGGCCGATGAAGTAATCCCAACCCTGACGGATGGCCGCTTCGACACCGATCTTGACCGGCGAGTTGCCGATGATGGCCTTGCGATAGGTTTCCGGCTGCTCCTTGAAGAGTTCGAAGCAGGGAACGGACACGACGCGCGTGGAAATGCCCTTGACCTTGAGGTCGGCGGCAGCCTTCAGGGCGATTTCGACTTCCGAGCCGGAAGCAAAGATCGAAACCTTGGCGTCGCTTGCCGAAACCAGTTCATAGGCACCGTAGGAAACGAGGTTCTTTTCCTCATAGTCCTTGCGCGCCGGGATCAGGTTCTGGCGGGTCAGAGCCAATGCCGACGGACGATGCTTCTCATGCAGGGCAATCTGCCAGGCTTCCGCCGTTTCGGTTTCATCCGCAGGGCGGAAGACCAGAAGGTTCGGAATGGCGCGAAGCGCAGCGACCTGCTCGACCGGCTGGTGGGTCGGGCCATCTTCGCCGACGCCGATGGAGTCATGCGTCAGGACGTGAACGACGCGGATGCCCATGAGTGCGGCAAGGCGGATGGACGGGCGGCAATAATCCGAGAAGATCATGAAGCCGCCAGCATAGGGAATGAGACCGCCATGCAGCGCGATACCGTTCATGGCGGCTGCCATGCCGTGTTCGCGAATACCGTAATGGAGGTAACGGCCCGAGAAATCGGTCGGTGTGATCGACTTCATCTGGCTGGTCTTGGTGTTGTTGGATGGCGTCAGGTCCGCCGAGCCGCCAACGGTTTCGTTGAGAACACCGTTGATCACTTCGAGAGCATCTTCGGAAGCCTTGCGCGTGGCAACCGTTGGGTTGTCGGCGGCGATCTTCTTCTTGAAGGCGTCGATGGCGCTGTCGAAATTGCCGGTCAGGTCGCCGGAGAAACGGCGCTTGAATTCGGCCTTCTTGTCGGCATCGGCAGCTTCGAGGCGCGCTTCCCATTCCTGACGGCTCTTGGTGGAGCGAAGACCGGCCAGACGCCATGCGTCGAGCACATCTTCCGGCACCACGAATGCGTCCGCTTCCCAGTTGAGCGCCTTGCGGGTGGCAGCGATTTCTTCCGCGCCGAGCGGAGAGCCGTGGACCTTGTGCGTACCGGCCTTGTTTGGCGCGCCGAAACCGATTGTGGTCTTGCAGGCGATGAAGGTTGGGCGGTCGGACTTCTGCGCGGCTTCGATGGCGTTTGCAATCGCTTCCGGGTCATGACCGTCGATTTCGATGGTGTTCCAGTTGACGGCCTTGAAGCGGCCAATCTGGTCGGTGCTATCGGACAGGCCGACTTCGCCATCGATGGTGATGTTGTTGTTGTCCCAGAAGAGAACCAGCTTGTTGAGCTTCAGGTGACCGGCAAGCGCAATCGCCTCGTGGCTGATGCCTTCCATGAGGCAGCCATCGCCGCACAGGACGTATGTGAAGTGGTTCTGCAGGTCGGAGCCGAACTCCTCTTCCAGCTTGCGCTCGGCAATGGCCATGCCGACGGCATTGGCAATGCCCTGGCCAAGCGGGCCCGTGGTGGTTTCGATGCCGGTGGCATGACCATATTCCGGGTGGCCGGCGGTCTTGGAACCCAGCTGACGGAAACGCTTGATCTCATCGATCGTCATGTCCTCGTAACCGGTGAGGTAGAGGAGCGAATAAAGAAGCATGGAGCCGTGACCGGCAGACAGCACGAAGCGGTCGCGGTCTGGCCACTGCCAGGCCTTGGGATCGAATTTCAGGTAACGTGTAAAGAGAACCGTGGCCACATCCGCTGCACCCATAGGCAGGCCTGGGTGGCCGGAATTGGCCTTCTCCACTGCATCCATGGCAAGAAATCGGATCGCATTGGCCATCCGGTCGTGTTTATCGCGAGAAATCATGGCTTTTCCGTCTGTTCCGGGTGATAGGAGATAGCCATTATGACTATCCAAAAAGCGGGTTGATCCATAGCAGGTAGGACGGGTGAGTCAATAAATCCGGGCGCCTTTGCGGTTCGATCGGCAACAAAAATCGATTCGTATTCCGGCAGGATTTTGACGGTTGCCAGCTTCGCGCTGTTCCGGTGGTGCATTCATCCACAGCGCAAAGTGCTTGAATGTATTGGTTTGATTGACGTGGCTGTTAAACGGGTAATATCGTGCAGGCGCCCTGATTGACACAAAGCAATAACGATTCGGCTTTGCTCTGCGGTTTGGAAGAAACGATGACGGCGGAAAAGACCATACAAGTCGCGTTGTCGGAGCTGAGCTCCGCCATCAACAGTCTCGAGAACGCGATCGACATGCGCATTGAACGCCAGCGCGAGAATGGCGAAGTGGAAAGCGAAGTGAAGCGCGTGCATGTGGACCGTGCGCGGCTGGCGCAGGAGCTTGACCAGTCGCAATTTCGTGCCAACCGCCTTGAGGAAGTCAACCGCGAGGTTTCCCGACGCCTTGTGACCGCGATGGAAACCATCCGCGCAGTGCTGGATCGATAAGGACTTAAATTCATGGCGCAAGTGACAGTGATGATCGATGGCAAGGCCTATCGCATGGCCTGCGAGGCGGGACAGGAAGCCCACCTGACCGATCTCGCCGGACGGTTCGATCAATATGTCGGCCACCTGAAAAGCCAGTTTGGCGAAATCGGTGATCTGCGGCTGACCGTGATGGCGGGCATCATGATCACCGACGAGATGTCCGAACTCCACCGCAAGATCGAAATGCTGGAGGAGCAGGTCGCCAGCCTCAAGCAGAACCGTGATGGGATGGCGGAAAACAAGGCGAAGACAGAGGAACTGCTGGTGGATGCGATTTCCGATCTTTCCGCTCGTCTGAACGGCATCACGG
Organism: Rhizobium sp. Leaf311; assembly: GCF_001423445.1. Lineage (NCBI taxonomy): Bacteria > Pseudomonadati > Pseudomonadota > Alphaproteobacteria > Hyphomicrobiales > Rhizobiaceae > Rhizobium > Rhizobium sp. Leaf311. The sequence continues at coordinate 286,783 of NZ_LMNZ01000001.1, forward strand.
AAAAGCTGGTGGCCAGGCCGAAGCCCGCAACGAACTGATATTCCGGCATTTTTCTGCCTTGCCAGACCTCTTGAGCGCGGACGTACCGGTGTTTGAAGCCATTCATCCGGCGTTTTGATGGGTGGGGCGATAATTCTGCGTCCATCCCCCCTTCCGCATTTCACCGAACCGACCTATATACGAGTTGCGTTCTGCGCTTCTCGACAGGAACCACAATCCCTGGGGCCATACTCGATCCAAAGGGAGCTGTCCCTGGCCAGGCCCGTGGGCTTGGACATATGGCGCCCACCTACGTTTGTAGGCACCCAGGATCGTAAATCTCCATCGGTCGCCGTGGATCGCACTTTCAACATCTGGCTCGCGTCCGGCACGAGGGCGTCCTGCCTGGCCTGACGGGTCGGCGGCATACCCGATTACCGCACCCAAATGGGTCAGTCACTGCTGCGCGCCTGGGCTCTTTAGGGCGCAAAGCGCTGTATGGCTTTATTTTTTAAGCTGCCGGTCATTGCATTGGTGGAACATTTCCCTATTATCCGTGTTGGTATGTCCGCTCCCGCTCTCAACTATAGCGACAGTGGTTGCAGCCGCGACATGCCGTTCAACAGCCCAAAAAGAGCTAAACTTGTTTACTGAAATTATGATCGTGGTTCTGCTCACCGTACTTAACGGTGTGCTTGCCATGTCCGAGCTTGCCGTCGTCTCCTCCAGACCGGCGAGGCTCAAGGTGCTTGCCGCGCAAGGCAGCAAAGGCGCTGCCATGGCGCTCACGCTTGGAGAAAATCCCGGACGCTTTCTTTCCACCGTGCAGATCGGCATTACGCTTGTCGGCGTTCTCTCGGGTGCATTTTCGGGTGCCACGCTGGGTGCCCGCTTCACCGCATGGCTTCTGGAGCAGGGCGTGCCGGACCGTGCAGCTGACGCCATCGGCGTGGGTGCGGTCGTCGTTGCCATCACCTATCTCTCGCTGATCGTCGGTGAGCTCGTTCCCAAGCAGATCGCCCTGCGCGATCCGGAAAAGGTTGCCGTGCGGGTTTCTCCTGCCATGGTGATGCTGTCGAAGATCGGTGCGCCGCTGGTGTGGCTGCTCGACCGTTCGGGCAAGCTGGTTCTGGCCATTCTCGGCCATAGCGGCGAATCCAACGCATCCGTAACCGACGATGAAATCCGCACGGTTCTGGCGGAGGCCCATAGCGCTGGTGTGATCGAGACGGAAGAATCCGCCATGATCACCAGCGTCATGCGCCTTGCCGACCGCAATGCCCGCGGCCTGATGACGCCGCGTCGCGATGTGGAAGTGGTCGACATCGAAGACACCGCGGAAGAAATCCGCGAGCAGCTGCGCGGCACGCAGCGGTCGCGCCTGCCGGTTCGCAATGGTGCTTCCGATGAAATTCTCGGCGTTCTCTTCGCCAAGGATGCCTTCGATGCGCTTGCATCGGGCAAGGAGCTGGATGTTCGCGAGCTTCTGCGCGAGGTTCCTGTCGTCTCCGACCTGACGAGCGCCGTCGATGTGATCCAGTCGCTGCGCCGCTCCACCGTTCACATGGTTCTCGTCTATGACGAATACGGCCATTTCGAAGGCATCATCAGCTCCGGCGACGTGCTGGAAGCCATTACCGGCGCGTTTCAGGAAGATGACGGCGAAGAGCCTGCCATGGTGGAACGCGAGGATGGCAGCTTCCTCGTTGCTGGCTGGATGCCTGCCGACGAATTTGCCGACCGCATGGGCTTCCAGATTTCCGACGATGCCGAATTCGAAACCGTGGCCGGTCTGGTGCTGGACGAATTCCGCCGCCTGCCGGAGTTGGGCGAACACGTCACCCGCAACGGCTGGCGATTTGAAGTCATCGACCTCGACGGGCACCGGATTGACAAGGTGCTGGTCAGCCGGGCGGCTTGATGCAGCCGGGCGGTCTCGACAAAGCCCGGATACGTGCCGAGCGTCTCGCCTTGCGGGACGCTCTTTCCGTTGAGGAACGCCGGGAAAAAAGTCTCGCCATTGCGCAAAACGGCACCCAAGCGCTGGAACGCTTTTCCGGCAAGACGGTGTCGGGCTTTCTCCCGATCCGCTCCGAGGCGGACCTTCGGCCCTTGATGGACATGCTGCGGGATGGCGGTATGCGCCTTTGCCTGCCGGTCATTCTCGACCGTGAGACCATCGTCTTCAGGGACTTTGCAAGGGACGCGCAGCTCGTCAAGACCGGCTTTGGTACCTCAGGCCCGGATGAGAATGCGGCGGTGCTGGAGCCCGACATTCTGCTGGTGCCGCTATCTGCATTCGATGGCACGGGGCAGCGGATCGGGTACGGGGCCGGGCATTACGACCGCGCAATTGCCAGACTCCATGCAAAAGGACTGAATCCGCTGCTGATCGGCATTGCATTCGACTGCCAGGAAGTGCCATCAGTGCCCGCGCAAGAGCATGACGTGGCGCTGGATGCCGTTCTGACCGAGAGCGGTATGCGATATTTCAATGGACGGACGGCGGAATGAGATTACTGTTTCTCGGGGATATGGTTGGCAAGACGGGTCGCACGACGGTGTGGGAGCGTCTTCCGGGGCTGATCTCCGATCTCAAGCTGGACTTCGTCATCGTCAATGGCGAGAACGCCGCGGGCGGTTTCGGCATTACCGAGGATATCTACCTCGAAACGATCAATGCCGGGGCCGATGTGGTGACAACCGGCAACCACGTCTGGGACCAGAAGGAAGCGGTTTCCTTCTGCGAGCGCCATGACCAGTTTCTGCGCCCGGCCAATTACCCCAAGGGCACGCCCGGCAAGGGCTCCGGCCTGTTTTATGCCCGCAACGGCGCGCGCATTCTGGTTGCCAACATCATGGGCCGCGTCTTCATGCACCCGGAACTGGATGACCCCTTCAGCTCTGCCGAGAGCATTCTGGGGGCCTGCCCGCTGGGTGAACAGGCGGATGCGATCGTCTTCGATTTCCACGCCGAGGCAACCAGCGAGAAACAGTGCTTCGGCCATTTCGTCGACGGGCGTGCGAGCCTCGTCGTTGGCACGCATACGCATGTGCCGACAGCAGATGCGCAGATCCTGAATGGTGGCACCGCCTATATGTCGGATGCCGGCATGTGCGGCGATTACGATTCTTCGCTCGGCATGGAAAAGGAAGAGCCGATCAACCGCTTCATTTCCAAGATGCCCAAGGGCCGTTTCGAGGCCGCAAGCGGCCCGGCAACCATCTGCGGCGTCGGCGTCGAAATCTCCGACAGCACCGGCCTTGCGGAAAAGATCGCACCGCTGCGGATCGGCCCAAGACTGGCCGAGACCATTCCCTCATTCTGGGCGTGATTGACACTCTCTGAGTGAAGCCGGCCATCTCCTTTGACGCTGAGAATCTCACCCACTTTCCATCATTCCGGCCCTGAGCCGGAATCCAGCCATCCCAAGTCTTTGGGCTGAGAGGAGGCGCTTTATCAGACGGATGTCGTCTTTTGATTGAGTGGAGTCTCTTGATCCGACAGACGTCGGATCGCTGGACCCCGGATCAAGTCCGGGGTGACGGCGGTGGGTGGTGGCGGGTGG
>NZ_LMNZ01000001.1:290408-290551 GCF_001423445.1 Rhizobium sp. Leaf311
AGCTTGCTGCGGGCTGGGGGTGTGCTGGGGTGGGTGCTGTTGGCGTATCGGCGGGGGAGACTTGTTGTTGGTTCGGCCTACGATTTCCTTTGACTTCGGGCATTCCCTTACCTTCCGTCATTCCGGCCTTGAGCCGGAATCCA
>NZ_LMNZ01000001.1:290687-290888 GCF_001423445.1 Rhizobium sp. Leaf311
CGTCGGATCGCTGGACCCCGGATCAAGTCCGGGGTGACGGCGGTGGATGGTGGCGGATGGAGCTTGCTGCGGGCTGGGGGTGCGCTGCGGCGGGTGCTGTTGGCGTCATCGGCGGGGGAGACTTGTTGTTGGTTCGGACTGCGATTTCCTTTGACTTCGGGCATTCCCTTACCTTCCGTCATTCCGGCCTTGAGCCGGAAT
>NZ_LMNZ01000001.1:290953-291702 GCF_001423445.1 Rhizobium sp. Leaf311
GGGAGTCTCGTGACCGGACGGATGTCGTTTTTTGGCTAAAGAGGGTCTTTTGATCCGACAGACGTCGGATCGCTGGGCCCCGGATCAAGTCCGGGGTGACGGTGGTGTGTGGCGGTGGGTGGGGTTGCGGTGCGCGTCTGCGGTGCGGGTCCGATCTAATTCAATTCAATTCAATTCAGTCCGCTCCGATCCGATCCGATCCAATCTAATCTAATCTGCTCTGCTCTGTTGCAAACGCCGTCCGTGCTTATTCCTTGCGAGGGCGGTCTGCGGCGGCGATGTAGGCGTCCAATTTGCGTAGGGCTCTGGCGCGCGCATCCTCGGGCTCACGCCGCAAGAGCTTGTCTGGTGGCAGGATCATGTAGGGCTTCGAATCCGGTGACTCTGCTTTTTTGGCCCGGCGCAGGTGGTGCAAGTAAAGTCCCGCGAAGCCGAGGGCGAAGACGCAGGGCATGTAGATCAGCGAAATCTTTACCCCATCCGACATCATGCGGAATGTGTGCAGAAGATCGGCCCAGATGCTGTAATTTTCCATCGCATTTCCCCATTGCAACGGCTATGCGCGGAAAAGCGCCGCAGGCCGAGGTTCCTGTCGAAACGGAAGCGACCACCGGAGGAAACGGGCCCCTGGTGGCCGGGGAGTTCGTAAGCCGCTTAAGAACGACCACCCTGACCTTTAGGCGTTAGCCTTGGACATACGTCAGGGCCTCCCCAGCCATAGAGGTAGCAGGAGAGCTTATAGTCACAAT
>NZ_LMNZ01000001.1:291775-543686 GCF_001423445.1 Rhizobium sp. Leaf311
CACGGCCGACACCGGCCGTCTTAAGAGGGGTTACGAGCCCCAAGACCGGCCCGTTACGTCCGGTCTCGATGCAACCATAGGGCAAGTGGGGGCGAGAGGAAATTGCTATTTTTAGCATGTGGCGCTTCTGCTACAGCCAGCGCCCGAGCGACTGACGAGCTGCTCAGAGACGGACATTGATGCCTGTGGCACAAGGGATCAACGCCTGTGGCATGAAGGGTAAGCCCGAGCGGCAATGACGATATTGTGAGCGCCATGCTCCGCTTGCAACTGGACGAGGGCCGACCCTTGACGCATCCTGCGCGCACTCGTCTCGTTCCCGGGAGTGGTGCTGATGCTTCGCATGTTCATGCTCGCATTATCGATGCTTTCGCTGGCCGCAGCCGCATCTGCCCAGCAAGCGCCGCCCCGTCCTTCCGCCAACCGCCCGCCGATCAGCCAGTGTCAGGCGGTTGCGCAGGCCGTGCCGGGTGTGACCTTTGCCCGCTTTGATCCTTCAGGCGTTCAACTGGCGCAGGCAAGTTCGAAGGAAGAGGTGCAGATACAATATATCGGGCATTCGACCTTTCTGATCACGTCGCCCGAAGGCGTAACCATCGCAACCGACTATAATGGCATTTATCGTCCGTCCATGACGCCTGACGTGGTAACGATGAACAACGCCCATTCCACCCATTATACTGCGCATCCCGACCCGGCGATCAAGCATGTGCTGCATGGCTGGAGCGATGTTCCCGGCGAAAAGGCTGACCACAAGATACAGGTAGGCGACGTCTATATCCGCAACGTTACATCCGATATCCGCAACCGCTGGGGAGGGGGCGGGCTGTTGCAGAAGGATGGCAATTCCATCTTTATCTTCGAGGTTGCCGGGCTGTGCATCGGGCATCTCGGCCATCTGCATTACGAGCTGACGGAAAGCCAATATGCCGAAATTGGCAGGCTCGATGTGCTGATGGTGCCGGTGGATGGTGGATTGACGATGGGGACGGACAGCATGAGCAGGATCGTCAAACGCCTGCGTTCTGCGCTGATCCTGCCAATGCACCAGCCCCATGCGCTTGAGCAGTTTCTGGTGGCCTTCGGGCCGCAATTCAAGATTGGCTATGCGTCTGACCCCGTCATCCGGGTGTCGATGAGAAACCTCCCCCGCCAGCCACAGATACTCGTGCCACAAGGCATGTAAGGGCTGACGGGGGAGGGGATAGGATCAGGCGAAAGACAGGTGCTGGCGCACGCCGACATCGGGCATCTTCTCGTCCGACATGTTGGCCTTGGCAATTTCCCAGCCAAACTTCAACGTGTTGTCGGTGGAGGCCCAGATTTCCGCATCATCCACATGCAGAGCCAGCATGGTCAGCTGCGGATCGCTCTTGCCGTGCTCGTACCATGCGGCGGTAACCGAGTTCCAGTATTCGTCGATCTTGGTCTTGTCATCGCGCACTTCGAGCTTGCCTGACAGGCAGGCGTGGTAATCGTGATCCTTGCCGATGACACAGAAATGGGCGCGCGAGCCCGACTTCAGCGTCTGGACCAGATGGGAATCCTTCTTCGAGAAAAACCAGATGGTGTTCGTCTTGGGATCGGCGTGAGGCGCCATCGGCTGCATATGAGCGTGCAAGCCTTCGAGGCCAAGCATGCCAGCGTGTACGGAATTGATTTCGTCCCAAAGCTGACGTGCGGGGGCATCGCGTGCTTCACTCAGACTGACCATGAATGTCTCTCCTTCGGTTGTCGTCTTCTTCCACGATAACCGGGCATGGATGCCCGCTTTCGCACTCGTACCCAAACGAAGACGACAGATTTCAGTTCCTTGATCAGTTGAGAGAAGAGTGTGTCTTGCGGGCTTGAACAGCCGGGCTATCGCACATATAAGGCCCCAATTCCGAACAAGAGATATGATCAGGGGTGCCATGGCTGGCCATTCACAGTTCAAGAACATCATGCATCGCAAGGGAAAACAGGATTCGATCCGTTCGAAGATGTTTTCCAAGCTCGCACGTGAAATCACCGTTGCCGCCAAATCCGGTCTGCCGGACCCGGCCATGAACGCTGCCTTGCGTCTGGCAATCCAGAACGCCAAGGCGCAGTCCATGCCGAAGGACAATATCGACCGCGCCATCAAGAAGGCGTCGGGAGCGGACGCGGAAAACTATGATTACGTGCGCTATGAAGGCTACGGCCCCGGCGGCACGGCAGTCATCGTTGAAGCGCTGACCGACAACCGCAACCGCACGGCCTCCAACGTTCGCTCCATCTTCACCAAGGCTGGCGGCGCGCTGGGCGAAACCGGATCGGTTTCCTTCTCCTTCGATCGCGTGGGTGAAATCACCTACAAGGCTTCCGTTGGCGACGCCGACAAGGTGATGGAAGCGGCAATCGAAGCCGGTGCCGACGACGTGGAAAGCAGCGAAGAAGGCCACACCGTCATCTGCGGTTTCGAAGAAATGAACGAGGTTTCCAAGGCGCTTGAAGCGGTTCTTGGTGAAGCCGACAGCGTCAAGTCGATCTGGAAGCCGCAAAACACGGTGCCTGTCGATGAAGAAAAGGCGCAATCGCTGATGAAGCTCATCGGCAACCTGGAAGACGATGACGACGTACAGAACGTCTATTCGAACTTCGAAGTCTCCGAAGAGATCATGGCCAAGCTTTCGGCTTGATATCCATATGAGCGATATCGTCACCCCGAGCCTCGATGCGGGCTTCGGGGTGATGACGAAAGACCCCAGCGCACCGCCGACGCGGTGCTGCGGGATCCGGCTCAGGGCCGGAATGACGGAGGGGGCTTGTGCAGAACCGGCTTCAGGCTCCGACTTACAGTTTAGCCCAATGTTTTACGTCGTCATCCCGGACTTGATCCGGGATCCAGTGTGATCAAGTCCTTGGTCACGAAAGAGTCTTGCGCACCGCAGACGCAGCGCTGCTGGATTCCGGCTCAAGGCCGGAATGACGGAGGGGGCGTTGGGGAGGCCGTGGCCCCGGCAGCGGATGCGCCGGGGCTTTTTGTTTTCCAACGATACCTCAACAGCGCCTTGCTCAAAGGCGGTTTTGCCCGCCAACACTAACCGTCATCCCGGACTTGATCCGGGATTTAGTGTGATCAAGTCCTTGATCACGAGAGAGTCTTGCGCACCGCAGACGCGGCGCTGCTGGATTCCGGCTCAAGGCCGGAATGACGGAGGGGGGCGTTCGGGAGGCTGTGGCCCCGGCAGCGGATGCGCCGGGGTTTCTATCGAGATCAGATCAAGCCGCGAGCTTCAGCCCACCACGGACATCGGCAAAGACTTCTACGGAGCGCAGACGCTTCTCGATGCTGTGGACGGGCATGGAAATGATCAGTTCATCTGCTCCGGTTTCCGACAGGAAATCCGCCAGTTTGCGCTCGACCGTGGCGTGAGAACCGACGACGGCGTATCTGAGCGTGTGATCTACCGTCATGCGCTCCATGTCGCTCCAGAGGCCATCCATGCTTTTTACCGGCAGGGGGAACTGGGTGCGGACATTCTTGCGCAGATTGACGAATTGCTGCTGGGCGGAGGTGAAGAGGTAATTGGCTTCCTCATCCGTATCCGCGCCCACGCCCATCACGCCGACCATGACATAGGGCTTTTGCAACGTGGCTGATGGCTGGAAGCGTTCGCGGTAAATGGCGATGGCGTCCATCAACATATCCGGCGCAAAATGCGAGGCGAAGGAATATGGCAGGCCAAGGGCTGCTGCCAGATGCGCGCTGTAGACGCTGGAGCCCAGCAGCCAGATCGGCACATTGCTGTCTATGCCGGGGACGGACAGGATGGCCTGATCCGGCTCCGGCGCGCCGAGATAGCGCTGCAATTCCACGATGTCATGCGGGAAGTTCTCTGCGCCTGAATCTAGGCTGCGGCGCAGGGCACGCGCGGTGCGCATATCTGTTCCCGGTGCGCGGCCAAGGCCAAGGTCTACACGGCCCGGCAAAAGGGCTGCCAGCGTGCCGAACTGTTCGGCAATGACAAGCGGCGAATGGTTGGGCAGCATGATGCCGCCCGAGCCAACGCGGATGTGTTTGGTTGCAGCGCCGACATGGGCAATGACGAGTGCGGTTGCGGCACTGGCGATGCCGGGCATACCGTGATGCTCTGCCAGCCAAATCCGTTCAAAGCCCTGTTCTTCTGCCTTCACCGCCATAAGGCGTGAATTCTCAAGAGCAGTGCTGACGCTCTCGCCTTCACCAATGGGCGACAGATCGAGTATGGAAAAAGGGATCATCGGACGCTCCTATTGGAATTTCAGCTTTTCCCCGATGTAAGTTCTGCAGCGACGTTTGCCAGTCCAGTCGCGTCGAATTGATGCAAGGATCAGAAAAACTGTAGCGACGCGCCATTGGCCGCAGACTGGCGCGGAGCGGGATAAATCTGTGATGTTGTCGTTTTGTTCACTTATCGCTGGCAGGTTTCGCTGCTCAAGGATAGGGTAAACCATGCAGAATGCGATTCGAATTATCGGGATTGATCCAGGGCTGAGGCGAATGGGCTGGGGCATCATAGAAACCATGGGCAATAGCCTGCGTTTCGTTGCCTCCGGCACTGTCACGTCAGACGGCGACATGGATCTGGCATCGCGGCTTTGCCAGCTGCATGACGGGCTTTCCGAGATCGTGCACTCCCACCAGCCGCATGAGGCCGCTGTCGAGCAGACCTTCGTCAATAAGGACGCCGTGGCGACGCTGAAACTCGGCCAGGCGCGCGGCATTGCCATGCTGGTTCCCGCGCGTGCCGGGCTGCCGGTTGCCGAATATGCGCCCAATGCCGTCAAGAAGGCGGTGATCGGTGTGGGACACGGCGAAAAGCAGCAAATCCACATGATGCTGAAGATTTTGATGCCGAAGGCCGAATTCAAGGGCAATGATGCGGCGGACGCTCTTGCCATTGCCATCTGCCACGCCCACAACCGGGCAGGCGAGCGTATGCGGCGCGTGCTGGCGGCGGGCTGATTTTCTCTTTTTACGGACGTTACGATGATCGGAAAACTCAAGGGCACCATCGATGAAATCGGCGATGACTATGTTCTCGTCGATGTGCATGGCGTGTGTTACGTGGCGCATTGCTCGGCCCGCACGCTGTCTCGGCTGGGATCGGTCGGCGAGGCGGTGGTTCTCTTTATCGAAACCTATGTGCGCGAGGACCAGCTGAAGCTTTTCGGCTTCATGAGCGCGCTGGAGCGGGAATGGTTCAACCTGCTGCAGAGCGTGCAGGGCGTGGGCTCCAAAGTGGCGCTGGCGGTGCTGTCGACCCTGTCCCCGTCAGAGCTTGCCAATGCGATCGCGCTTCAGGACAAGGTCGTCGTATCGCGCGCGCCGGGCGTGGGGCCAAAGGTGGCGGTGCGTATCGTCACCGAACTGCGCAACAAGGCGCCCGCCTTTGCCGGTGAAGCCTCCGCCTCCATCGGTCTCAAGCAGGAACTGGGCGAGGGCGTTGCATCAGCCCCCGTCGCCGATGCCGTTTCGGCGCTGACCAATCTTGGCTACTCGCGCGACCAGGCGGCCAATGCCGTTGCTGCGGCGCTGAAGAATGGCGGCGAGGGCGGTGATAGCGCCAAGCTCATCCGGCTGGGCCTGAAGGAGCTTTCACGGTGATGACGCCAATGCTATTTTCGACCGGATTTTAAAAGGTGAGAGCGCTTTTTCGCCATAGTGTTTCGGAAGACCGTGACGTCAAGGTGATCAGCAAGATGTCTGCAACGGCTGACACAATGGAATGCCACATGATGGAATGTCTGACATGAGCGACGCGGCACGGTTGATTTCTTCAGAAAAGCGCGGCGAGGATATCGACACGACGTTGCGGCCACAGACGCTGGATGATTTTACCGGCCAGGCTGAGGCGCGCGCCAATCTGAAGATTTTCATCGAAGCGGCAAAGAACCGTGGCGAGGCGCTGGACCATGTGCTGTTCGTCGGCCCGCCCGGTCTCGGAAAGACGACGCTGGCGCAGATCATGGCCAAGGAACTGGGCGTGAATTTCAAGTCCACGTCAGGGCCGGTCATCGCCAAGGCGGGAGATCTGGCCGCGCTTCTGACCAATCTGGAAGAGCGCGATGTTCTGTTCATCGACGAAATCCACCGGCTAAGCCCCGCCGTCGAGGAAATTCTCTACCCGGCAATGGAAGATTTCCAGCTGGACCTCATCATCGGTGAAGGCCCTGCGGCGCGCTCGGTGAAGATCGATCTGTCGAAATTCACGCTGGTTGCCGCCACCACGCGGCTTGGGCTTCTGACCAACCCGTTGCGGGACCGCTTCGGCATTCCGGTTCGACTGTCTTTCTACACCGTCGATGAGCTTGAGCTGATCGTGCGGCGCGGTGCGCGCATCATGGGCTTGCCGATGACGGAGGAGGGTGCGCGCGAAATCGCCCGTCGTTCGCGTGGCACGCCGCGCATCGCCGGACGGCTGTTGCGCCGGGTGCGCGACTTTGCCGAAGTGGCGAGGGCAGAATCGGTGACGCGCCAGATCGCGGATGAGGCGCTGACGCGCCTGCTGGTCGACAATATGGGGCTCGACCAGCTCGACATGCGCTATCTGATGATGATTGCCGTCAATTTCGGCGGTGGGCCGGTGGGTATCGAAACCATCGCGGCGGGTCTTTCGGAACCACGCGACGCCATCGAGGATATCATCGAGCCATACATGATCCAGCAGGGCTTCATCCAGCGCACACCGCGCGGACGCATCCTGACCGCAACGGCGTGGAAGCATCTTGGAATGCAGCCGCCGAAAGATATCGATGCTGCGCAGTTTCGCCTGACGCTTGAGGACGACTGACGTGATCACCCGGCGCGCACTGCTCAAGACAGCCGCGACCATGGCGGCGGGGCTGGTCTCTCTGGGTGCCTATGCCGGAGGTATCGAGCCGCTGGCGAGACTGTCCACCACGCGCTACCGCTTCAATCCGCCGGGCTGGCCCAGGGGGCAGAGCCTGCGTCTGGTGGTGCTGGCGGATTTTCATGCCTGCGAACCCTGGATGCCCGCCGCGCGGATCGCGCGGATCTGCGACTATGCCAATACGCTGGGCGGCGATGCGATCCTGCTGATGGGCGATTACATGTCCGGCATGAAGCTGGTGACGGGCGTCGTTCCACCCGCGGAATGGGCCAAGGCGCTGTCAGTCCTCAAGGCGCCCTACGGCGTTCATGCTGTCTGCGGCAATCATGACTGGTGGCAGGACCCGGAGGCCCAGCGATTGCGGCTCAAGGAAACCGTGGCGCACCAGGCCCTGCGCTCGGTGGGCATCGAGGTTCACTCGAACCGGGCCGTGCGCTGTGGCACCGACGCCCAGCCATTCTGGATCGCGGGTCTGGAAGACCAGTGGGCCTATCTGACGGGACGCCGCACGAGCGGGCTCGATGACCTCCCGGGAACGCTGGCACAGGTGACCGACGATGCCCCGGTCATCCTGCTCGCGCACGAGCCGGATATTTTCGTATCCGTGCCATCACGCGTTTCCCTCACGCTTTCGGGCCATACGCATGGCGGGCAGGTCAATCTGTTCGGTTGGCGCCCGGCCGTTCCGTCGCGCTTTGGGGAACGTTTCGTCTACGGTCATGTGGTGGAAGATGACCGGCACCTCATCGTTTCCGGCGGTCTTGGCTGCTCCATCGCACCGGTTCGCTTCATGTCGCCGCCCGAAGTCGTCGTCATCGAACTGGGGAGCGCCTAGGAACCATCCGCGCCGCCGCTCATTCCCCGTTTTTTCACGAGGAGAATGGAATGACGAAATTTCGCAAGGGTGCAAAGGTTCAGTGGAAATGGGGCTCCGGCAAGGGTGAGGGCAAGGTGGCCGAGAGCTTTACCGAGGATGTCGAGCGCAAGATCGATGGTTCCACCATCAAGCGCAAGGCAAGCGAGAGCGAACCGGCCTATCTGATCGAGCAGGAAGACGGCGGACGCGTTCTGAAAAGTCATTCCGAGCTTGAAAAGGCCGACTGAAGCAAGGAACATGGACCCCGCGCGCATTCGCAAAAGGGGTGAGACGATGGACTACGATTCGTGCCGCGTGTTCAGAAAGCTGGCGCGCAACAACCGTCTGGCCAATCTGAGACTGCACTCCGCCTGTCTTCAACTATCGCAGGCGGAGTTCGTAGCGCCCCGCAGCGGGTTCTTCCCAACCATCCGCGCAACTCTGAACCATATTTACACCGTCGATCTGTTCTATCTCGACGCCGTGAGAGGTGGAACACTGGGCTATGCCGCCTTTGCGGTGGAGGAGCCTTTTGCTGACATGCCTGCCTTGCAACAGGCCCAGGCAAAGCTTGACGAAGCGCTGATAGAATTCGTGGATGGCGTTCAACCTGAAGATCTTGCCGCCACCGTAGAGGTGCATCGTGATGGACGCATACAGCAAGACCGTTGCGACGATATTCTCAGCCACCTCTTTCAGCATCAGACCCATCACAGGGGGCAGGTGCACGCCATGCTGTCTGGAAGTTCGATCAAGCCACCACAACTGGACGAATTTATTGTCGGGGACGATGCTGGCGTTCGCAAAGTGGAGCTGGACGCGCTAGGCTGGTCGGAACGTGACCTCATGTTTCCGAAAGATAAATCCCATGACTGAAGACACCCGCATCCGCATGAAATTCAAGCCCAAGCGCATTTTCCAGATGCGCGTGGCAGGCATCGCCTTTCGGAATGGTCACGTGCTGGTGCACCGGGCAACGCACGAGAAATTCTGGAGTTTTCCCGGTGGCCGCGCTGAGATGGGCGAGCAATCCCGCGAAACGTTGGCCCGCGAAATGGTCGAGGAGCTCGGTGCCGAGGCTAAGGTGGGGCGGTTGCTGTGGGTGGTCGAGAACTTCTTTCATTACGAAGGCAAGGACTGGCACGAGCTTGGCTTCTATTACCTGATGGAGCTGCCCGAGACATTTCCATTCCATGAGGAAGACATCGTTCACCGGATGCAGGATGGCAAGCACCCGCTGGAGTTTCGCTGGGCAAGGGCGACCACGCAAGCCTTGACGGAGCTCGACATTCCACCCTATTTCATCGCCGGTGAGATCGAAAACCTTCCTGTTTCAACCCAGCATATCGTCTGGGATGATGGCAATCTGGACGACAAATGAACGAAATACTGCCTTTACGGCACATGATCCGGCTGGATCACAAGCCGCAGCTTTTCAACTTCCGTGTCGCGGGTCTTGTGATGCGGAACGACCATCTGCTGGTGCACCGGAGCCTGACCGACAGCTATTGGTCGCTGCCGGGCGGGCGCGCCGAGATCGGGGAAAGCTCGGAAGACACGATCCTGCGGGAGATCAGGGAAGAGCTTGATGTCGATGCGCGGATCGAGCGTCTGTTATGGACGGCGGAGAACTTCTTTTCCGATGATCGCTACGACATCCATGAACTCGGCTTCTATTACCTCATCCATCTCGAAGAGGATTTTCCGTTTCACGAGACTGAGATCGTTCACCGCGCCGTTGATGGTGTCGATATCGAATTCCGATGGATGAAGGCGAAGGCTACGGTGCTGAGCGAAAACGACTTAAGACCCGCCTTCATCGCCCAGCGGATTGAAACGCTGCCGCAGCATTCCGAGCATATCATCGTGCGTGAAGGACCGCGACGTCATGGATGACAGCAGAATATCGCTTTCCGGCGACCTAATAGAGCACGGGCATCGTCTGACGCAGCGTGTCTATTATGAGGACACGGATTTTTCCGGCCTCGTTTATCATGCCCGTTATCTTCATTTTCTTGAGCGCGGCCGCACGGATTATCTGCGCTGCCTAGGCTGCGAACAGAGCGCCCTGTTGACGGCAGATGAAGAGGGGCTGGTCTTTGTCGTTCATCGCATGGAGATCGACTTCAAGTCGCCCGCGCGCATGGACGATGTGTTGACGATATCAACGCTGACGGAGAAGGCGGGGGGCGCGAAGATGGTGCTCAATCAGGAAATCCGGCGAGGAGAAACGCTTCTTGTTGCCGCAAAAGTGATTATTGCCGTCATCAATGCCAAGGGAAGACCGCGACGCCTGCCCGATACCATTGCCGAAAAATTTCTAAAGTAAGAAAAGGCGAATTGCCGAGTGGCTTCTTAAAGTGTCCATTTCGTAACACTCTCTTAACCATAATGTAGTCTTACTTAACCATCCGGTATTTGTAAGCCACACGCCTTCCTTTTACCAAATTTACCGGCAAGTAAGGCGTAATGGCAATATCGGGGCATGGCTCAAGGGGTTTTCGGCGGTCGCTGCAGGATCCCAAGCGTTGATGCGCGTTTAAATCGCCCGGTCATGCACCGGGCGTTTGGATTCGGGGATTGAATATTTATGGAACAGGCAGGTTTGGCAGCGGCAACGCACGACGTAAGTCTCTGGGCTCTGTTCATGCAGGCTGGCCTCATCGTCAAGCTGGTCATGATCGGACTTCTTGCAGCGTCGGTCTGGACATGGGCTATCGTCATCGACAAATACGTCGCTTTCGGTAAGGCCCGGCGGAATTTCGACCAGTTCGAACAGGTTTTCTGGTCGGGTCAGTCGCTGGAAGAGCTGTACCGCACTCTGGCCGAGCGTCAGAACACCGGTCTTGCGGCCATCTTCGTTGCGGCAATGCGCGAATGGAAGAAGTCCTTCGAGCGTGGCGCCCGTTCTCCCATTGGTCTGCAGATGCGTATCGACCGGGCGATGGACGTGACCATGGCGCGTGAAAGCGAAGGTTACGAGGCACGCCTGGGCTCTCTGGCGACAATCGGTTCTGCCGGTCCGTTCATCGGTCTTTTCGGTACGGTCGTGGGTATCATGACGTCGTTCCAGGCCATTGCCGGTTCGAAGTCCACCAACCTTGCCGTCGTTGCACCGGGTATCGCCGAAGCGCTTCTGGCAACGGCCATCGGTCTGGTCGCGGCTATTCCGGCGGTTATCGCCTATAACAAGTTCACAGCCGATGCGGGCAAGCTCTCTTCACGCATGGAAGGCTTTGCGGATGAGTTCTCCGCGATCCTGTCGCGCCAGATTGACGAGAAGCTGCAAACCCGTCAGGCCGCGCAGTAAAAGCGCAGTCTGACCGAGTGGAGTAAATATTATGGGAATGTCAGCAGGTGGTGGCGGCGGCGGTGGTTCCGGTGGACGCCGGGGCCGTGGACGCCGCAAGGGCGGTGCAATCAGCGAAATCAACGTGACGCCGCTGGTCGACGTCATGCTGGTGCTGCTCATCATCTTCATGGTGGCCGCGCCAATGATGACGGTCGGCGTGCCCGTCGATCTTCCGCAGACCTCCGCCAACGCCCTCAATTCCGATACGCAGCCGATCACCATTTCCGTCAATGCGAATGGCGTGATCCATCTGCAGGAAACGCCTATCGAGGCTACGGAAGTGGCCGACAAGCTGCAGGCGATTTCGACCACGGGCTACAATGAACGCATCTTCGTGCGCGCAGACTCGGTTGCCGCCTACGGCATCGTGGCTGACGTCATGGCGCGTATTCAGGCCGCAGGCTTCAAGAATATTGGCCTTGTGACCCAACAGAAACAGGACAATTGATCTAGGCATGAAGGGCAGCGTCACCACATCTGCAATCGTGCACGCCTCGCTGCTGGCCTTTGCCCTCGTGTCTCTTGGGTCGCCGCCGCCGCTGGAGGTGACTGAGGCTGAGTCGATGCCTGTCGACCTCGTGTCGGTGGAAGAAATGACGCAGATCCAGCAGGGCGACAAGAATGCGCCCAAGGCTGAGAAGTCCGCGCCCGTACCAACCACACGCCCCGATATCGTGCCAAACGCCCAGAACATGGGTAACAACATGGCCGATCTGGACGCACCGCCGACGCCGACGGAAAAGCCAAATAACAATGACAGCGCTGCCGCCCCGCCCAAGCAGGAGAAGCCAGCCCCTGTCGTCGATACCAAGCCCAACGATGTGAAAGACATCGTCAAGGAAGAGACATCTGCGCCCAAGCCGCAGGAAACGGCTTCGCTGCCTGTTCCCAAGCCGGAAATCGTGACGCCGCCCAAGCCTGCCGAGCCGCCTGCCCAGCAACAGGCGCAGGAGCCGCCACCGCAAAACCAGGAGCCGGCCGAAATTCCCGTGCCGCCAAATGTGCCGCGCCCGAATTCACGCCCGCAGCCACCTGAGCCGAAGCCGGAGCCGCCAAAGCAGGCAGAGCAGAAGCCTGCCGAACAGAAGCCCGCTGAAAAGCCGGCGGAAAAGAAACCCGAACAGGCGAAGTCGACCGACAAGCCTTCCGACAAGAAACCGGCTGATCGCAAGCAGGAAACGGCAAAATCTGCCGCATCCCAGGCAAGCGAGTTCAATGCCGATGAAATCTCGGCTCTGCTGAACAAGCAGGCACCGTCCGGTGGTGGCGCGAAGCGTTCCACGGAAACGGCGTCGCTGGGCGGCAAGAAGACAATCGGCACGGGTTTGAGTGCCAGTGAAATCGACAGTGTCAGAGGTCAGATCCAGCAGAACTGGGCCATGGCTTCGGGCCTCACCGGCGTTGCCGAGGTTCGGGTGGTCGTTCGCGTGCAGCTGGATCAGTCCGGCAACATTGTCGGACAGCCCGAGGTTACGGCAACAGGTGGACCGGAAGGAACGCGCCGCGCCGTTGAAGGCAGCGCGCGCCGCGCGATCTTCAGGTCTGCCCCGCTGAAAAATCTGCCCGCTGAAAAATACGATGGCGAAAAAGGATGGAACACACTGGTTCTGAACTTTGACCCATCTGAATTTGCGCTTTGAACCGACAGTTTTGGGACCGATGACAACACCCCTACCCAATTCGATGTCCAATTTTTGTATGAAGCTGAAAGGCTTGTCTCAATGATCAAGTTCTCTCTCCTGCGTGCGGCAATGGTTGCCTCCGGCATTCTGTTTTCGTTCGTGGCAGTCACACCGGCCAGTGCTGAAGTCCAGATCAACATCAACAAGGGTAACGTTCAGCCGCTGCCCATCGCGATTACCGATTTCATGTCGAATGACGGCATCGGTGCGCAGGTCTCGCAGGTCATCGCGGCCGATCTCCAGAGGTCCGGGCTGTTTGCGCCGGTCAACAAGAGCGCCTTTATCGAAAAGATCAGCAATCCCGACCAGCAGCCACGTTTCGAGGACTGGAAGGTCATCAACGCGCAGGCGCTGGTGACGGGGCGTGTGACGAAGGAGGCAGATGGCCGTCTTCGCGCCGAGTTCCGCCTGTGGGATACATTTGCCGGTCAGCAGATGAGCGGACAGCAGTTCTTTACCCAGCCTGAAAACTGGCGCCGTGTCGCCCATATCATCGCCGATGCGATCTATGAACGCGTAACCGGTGAAAAGGGCTATTTCGACACCCGCGTCGTCTTCGTGTCCGAAAGCGGACCGAAGACCGCCCGCAAGCGCGCCCTGTCCATCATGGATCAGGACGGCTTCAACGTTCGCAACCTGACCAACACCAACGACCTCGTTCTGACGCCGCGCTTTTCGCCCAGCCGTCAGGAAGTGACCTACATGTCGTTCGAAGGTCAGCAGCCGCGCGTTTACCTGTTGCAGCTGGAAACCGGACAGCGCGAAGTTGTCGGCAATTTCCCCGGCATGACGTTCTCGCCACGCTTCTCGCCCGATGGTCAAAAGGTCATCATGAGCCTGCAGCAGGAAGGCAACGCCAACATCTACACCATGGATCTACGTTCGCGCACCACGACGCGTCTGACCAATACCGGCGCGATCGATACGGCTCCGTCCTATGCGCCGGATGGCCAGCGCATCGCCTTTGAAAGCGACCGCGGCGGACGTCAGCAGATCTACGTCATGAATGCCGATGGCTCCGGCCAGACGCGCATTTCCTTCGGCGATGGTTCCTATTCCACGCCGGTCTGGTCTCCGCGCGGCGATCTGATCGCCTTTACCAAGCAGTCTGGCGGCAAGTTCTCGATCGGCGTGATGAAGCCGGACGGTTCGGGCGAGCGCATTCTGACGACGGGCTTCCACAATGAAGGACCGACATGGGCGCCAAACGGCCGCGTGCTGATGTTCTTCCGCCAGAATGCAGGTTCCGGCGGCCCGCAGCTCTACTCCATCGATCTGACCGGCTATAACGAACAGCTGATCAAGACACCGACATTTGCATCCGACCCGGCTTGGTCGCCGCTGCTGGATTGACAAAACCATTATGGCGGCGCCTAAGAGCGTCGCCATATTTCTAAGCATGTCACATCGGGACTTGGCCTGTTTTCTTGCTGAATATGTAGTGAGGGAGCAAAAAGGCGGGACATTTCCTTTCTGTTAACCATAATTGTTTGGGGGCAATTAACTGCAATCGGTTATTGTCTGGCAACGTTACTGAAATTCTAAGGAGAGACCGGCGATGAGCCGTACACACACCTCGGCACTCGGCCCCATGCAGAAACTCGCCCGTAACCCGGCTATGATCGCTTTGACGCTGGCGCTTGCGCTGGCTGGTTGCGCCAACAAGAAGAACATGCCGAACAGTGCTGGCGAACTGGGCCTTGGCGGCGCAGGTTCTGCTACACCGGGTTCCGCACAGGACTTCACCGTCAATGTCGGCGACCGTATCTTCTTCGACACCGACAGCACATCGATCCGCGCAGACGCACAGCAGACCCTGCAGCGTCAGGCACAGTGGCTGGCTCGTTATCCAAACTACGCCATCACTGTTGAAGGTCACGCCGACGAGCGCGGCACACGTGAATACAACCTTGCTCTGGGCGCACGTCGTGCAGCCGCTACCAAGGAATTTCTCGCCTCGCAGGGCGTTCCTGCAAACCGGATGAAGACGATTTCCTACGGCAAGGAACGTCCGGTTGCCGTTTGCGACGACATTTCCTGCTGGTCGCAGAACCGCCGTGCAGTCACCGTTCTGGGTGGCGCAGGCATGTAATCGCCTCGCAGCGACGTGATGAGAATTGTAAGGCGGCCTCCGGGCCGCCTTTACTTTTTTCCATAGTTTGGCCGAACTTAAGTTGCTTTTTGACGCCAGATGGAAAAAATCCGGTTTTGCGTCGTTGGGGCGCAAATCAACCAGACAGGACGCAACATGAAGAAACTTGTCGTGGCGGGAATGCTGGGGCTTGCAGCCTGCACCGGCCTGAGCGGCACTGCCGTTTCAGGACCGTTGTTCGGCTGGGCGGGGGGCTCTAGTACAAGCAGCGGAAATCACCCACCTGTTGTCAACGTTCAGGCGAACGATACATATCGCGTGCAGCAACTCGAAGAACAGATCCGTCAGTTGAACGGACGTATCGAGGAAATGAGTTTCCAGCTGCTGCAGATGCAGGAAACCATTCGCAAGGCCCAGGAAGACAACGAGTTCCGTTTCCAGGAGCTTGAAGGCGGAAAGGCTGCCGCACCGGCTGCACCGAAGAAAAAGGCCGAGGCCGACATTCCTTCGGCAACGGGCGCCGAAGATGACGTCGCAACCATCATTGAAACGCCGTCCCAGGGCGGCGCTTCAATGGGCGGTGGCGCTACGGGCACCGGCCAGATGGCGACCGCGCCGCGCAGCAATGCTGCTCCCGGCGAAACGACGCTGGGCTCCATCGAGCTCGATTCCCGCGGTCTGCCCGTGGGCGGTTCGCTCAATCCGAACGTCAACAATTCCGCAGGAAGCCTGCCTGGCGTGGAAACCGGCCGGACATCCAGCCCGGACCCCGTCAACACGGCGGCACTGACCAGCGAGAACGACATCTATCAGGCGGCCTATGGCCACGTGCTCTCAGGCGATTACAAGGCTGCGGAAAAGGGTTTCGAGCAATATATCCAGGGATACCCCAAGGGCTCGAAGGCTGCAGACGCGAATTTCTGGCTGGGCGAAGCGCAGTATAGCCAGGGCAAGTTCACTGATGCCGCAAAGACATTCCTCAACGCCCACCAGAGCTACAGCAAATCGCCCAAGGCGCCTGAAATGCTGTTGAAGCTCGGCATGTCGCTTGCCGCACTCGACAACAAGGAAACCGCTTGCGCCACATTGCGCGAAGTGCCGAAGAGATATCCAAGCGCCTCCAAGACCGTTCTCGGCAAGGTGACGAGTGAACAGAAGCGCCTGAGCTGCTGACAGACGGGCTGGACGGCTATGACATCAGGTCGTTCCCGATGACGCCGCTTGCGCCCCTTGAGGCTGCGCGGCAATTTATCACAAGAATTTCAAAGCCCGCCCGGATCCTCGTCGCGATCTCCGGCGGCAGCGATTCCACCGGCCTGCTGCTGGCCCTGCACCGGGTTGTTGGAGAGTTAGGCAGAACTGATATCGCGCTTGCGGCGGTTACCATCGATCATGCGCTGCGCGCCGAATCTGCGCAGGAAGCGATTGGCGTTGCGGCCATGTGCCGCAAACTGGACATTCCCCACCATATACGCCGGTGGAATGAGGCAAAGCCCGCAACGGGTGTTTCCGCAGCAGCGCGGCTTGCGCGCTACGCCTTGATCTCGCAGGTCGCAGAGACGATGAAGGCCGACATGATCGTGGTCGGTCATACGCTTGGCGACCAGCAGGAGACCATTGCCATGCGGGGTGCGCGCAGCCTCAGGCCCGACAATCTGGGCCTTGCGGGCATGGCGGACGGCGTTCTCTACCGCTGTAATCACTGGTTCATGCGGCCTTTTCTAAACACGTCACGACAGGCCATCCGCGATTTCCTACAGGATGAAGGATGGAGCTGGTTCGATGATCCCAGCAATATCGACGCCCGATATGAGCGGGTGAGGGCGCGCAACGCCCTGGAACCGGCCTCCACGAAGTCCGGCGAAGGCTTGTCGTTGACTGACCGGTCGGGCGAGCGTGCGGCGCTCTCTGCTGCTGCTGCTGATTTTATCGATACCCATGTCCGGTGCTATCTCGATTGCCTGATCAGGATCAGCCCGGAGGGTCTGTTGCAGGAGCCGCCTGTCCTGCGCGCAGCCCTGTCCGCCATGGCCTGTGTGCTCGGTGGACGACGTTTTGCGATGGCGTCGGACAGCATGGACAGGATCATGGCGCTTGTTGCGTCAGGCCAGCCGGGCAGGGCGACGGCCAGCCGGGTCGTGTTTGATCGCCGCAGGCAAGGGCTCTATCTGATGCGGGAAAACCGCAACATGCCATCGATCACAATTGCCCATGGGCAAAAGGCGGTATGGGATGAGCGGTTCGAGATCGTAAATCTGTCGGAGCGTGAGCTTGTCGTCGGGCCGATGAGCACACACGCGGTTGCCGCGTTGGTGCCGACATTTGCAGCCGATATCCCGCAGGGCGTGGCAAAACGGGCGGCGCAATCCCTTGCCGCAATCTCGCTGGCAGGTCTTGATGAGCCGGTCGCGGCGGATGATCACTTCACCATCCGGCCTGTTCTTGCCCCTTACGATCTCTTTCTGCCACGGTTTGATCTGCCACTCGCCAATGCCATCGCCCGACTTTTTGGCCGCGAAGCCTATCCACAGCCTGCGGTTTAAGGCTGCTGGCTTTCTCAAATCGATTTTTCTCAGAGTTTTTACCGCAAAACGCATCTGATATCGGTCGCTGCCTTGGCAACGGCTGCTGTCCTCCTTATGTTAGGGGCAACATAATGGCGGACACCAATTTGTCCGTTGGAGTTCGGGGAGTTCGATGAACCCAAATTTTAGAAATTTCGCCTTGTGGGCAGTGATCGCTCTGTTGCTGATCGCCTTGTTCAGCATGTTCCAGACGTCGCCATCCCAATCGGCATCGCGTGAGATTCCCTATTCGCAATTCATTCGCGATGTTGATGCCGGTCGCGTCCGTGACGTGACCGTTACCGGCAACCGGGTTCTCGGCACCTATACGGAAAACGGCACGGCCTTCCAGACCTACTCGCCCGTCATTGACGACGCGCTGATGGAGCGTCTGCAGACCAAGAATGTCAGCATCGTTGCACGTCCCGAAAGCGATGGCTCCTCCGGTTTCCTGAGCTACCTTGGCACGCTGCTGCCGATGTTCCTCATCCTCGGTGTCTGGCTGTTCTT
Organism: Rhizobium sp. Leaf311; assembly: GCF_001423445.1. Lineage (NCBI taxonomy): Bacteria > Pseudomonadati > Pseudomonadota > Alphaproteobacteria > Hyphomicrobiales > Rhizobiaceae > Rhizobium > Rhizobium sp. Leaf311. The sequence goes on from NZ_LMNZ01000001.1 coordinate 309,689, forward strand.
CATGCGCCAGATGCAGGGCGGTTCGCGTGGCGCAATGGGCTTTGGCAAATCCAAGGCAAAGCTTCTGACGGAAGCACATGGCCGCGTGACATTTGACGATGTGGCCGGCGTGGACGAAGCCAAGCAGGATCTGGAGGAAATCGTGGAATTCCTGCGTGATCCGCAGAAGTTCCAGCGCCTGGGCGGCAAGATCCCACGCGGTGTTCTGCTCGTTGGTCCTCCGGGCACTGGTAAGACATTGCTGGCGCGTTCCGTTGCCGGTGAAGCCAACGTTCCCTTCTTCACCATTTCCGGTTCCGACTTCGTTGAAATGTTCGTCGGTGTGGGCGCAAGCCGCGTTCGCGACATGTTCGAACAGGCCAAGAAGAACGCACCCTGCATCATCTTCATCGACGAAATCGACGCCGTTGGCCGCCATCGCGGTGCTGGTCTTGGCGGCGGCAACGATGAGCGTGAACAGACCTTGAACCAGTTGCTGGTCGAGATGGACGGTTTTGAAGCGAATGAGGGCATCATCCTCATTGCGGCCACCAACCGCCCTGATGTTCTTGACCCGGCACTTCTGCGTCCAGGCCGTTTTGACCGTCAGGTTGTCGTTCCGAACCCCGATATTGTCGGTCGCGAGCGCATCCTCAAGGTTCACGCCCGCAACGTGCCTCTGGCACCCAATGTCGACCTCAAGGTTCTGGCACGCGGTACGCCCGGTTTCTCCGGTGCTGACCTCATGAACCTCGTCAACGAAGCCGCCCTGATGGCTGCGCGCCGCAACAAGCGCGTCGTGACCATGGCAGAATTCGAAGACGCCAAGGACAAGATCATGATGGGTGCGGAGCGTCGCTCCTCGGCCATGACCGAAGCCGAAAAGAAGCTGACAGCCTATCACGAAGCCGGACATGCGATTACCGCGCTCAAGGTTGCGGTTGCCGATCCGCTTCACAAGGCAACGATCATTCCGCGCGGTCGTGCGCTTGGCATGGTGATGCAGCTGCCGGAAGGCGACCGCTACTCCATGAGCTACAAGTGGATGGTTTCGCGCCTCATCATTATGATGGGTGGTCGTGTTGCCGAAGAACTGACGTTCGGTAAGGAAAACATCACCTCCGGCGCGTCTTCCGACATCGAGCAGGCCACCAAGCTTGCCCGCGCAATGGTAACGCAGTGGGGCTTTTCAGATGCTCTCGGTCAGGTTTCCTACGGTGAAAACCAGCAGGAAGTCTTCCTTGGCCACTCCGTTTCGCAGTCCAAGAATGTTTCCGAAGCCACCGCACAGACGATCGATACCGAAGTTCGTCGCCTGATCGATGAAGCCTATACGGAAGCGCGGCGTATTCTGACCGAAAATCACGATGGCTTTGTCGCCATTGCCGAAGGTCTGCTGGAATATGAAACGCTGACCGGCGAAGAGATCAAGGCTTTGATCCGTGGTGAGAAGCCTGCCCGCGATCTCGGCGACGATTCGCCTAACAGCCGTGGCTCTGCTGTGCCAAAGGCTGGCACCAAGAAAGATGGCCCTAACGAAGCCAAGGGTGACGGTGAAGCAGAAGGTGGCATGGAGCCGCAGCCTCACTGACCCCACGACAAAATCTGACAAGAGGCCGTCCACTTCCCGGGCGGCCTTTTTGCATGTGTGGTTGCGTGCAAAGCGCGCCCTTGCAGGCCAACTGCCTGCTTCATTCCTCAGGGATAGTGGGCGATAGTAACAAGATATATTGCCTATTCGCGGTAATTTACGTGCCGTTTCATGTGTTTTATGGCATTTACCGTCTGGAGAGCCGTGGCCCGTCCGGGTAAGGACTTACCACGCGCGTTTAATTTCTGGAGTTCACATGACACGTCGCTATTTCGGAACAGATGGCATCCGCGGGCAATCCAACGTCTTTCCGATGACGCCGGACCTGGCGATGCGCGTCGGGATTGCCGTTGGCACAATTTTCCGTCGTGGCCACCATCGCCACCGCGTCGTCATCGGCAAGGATACGCGTCTTTCAGGCTACATGCTGGAAAATGCGCTGGTTGCCGGTTTTACCGCAGCGGGGCTCGACGTCTTCCTGCTGGGCCCCATTCCGACGCCCGCCGTTGCGATGCTGACGCGCTCACTGCGTGCCGATATTGGCGTGATGATTTCTGCCTCGCACAATCCCTTTGCCGATAATGGCATCAAGCTTTTCGGTCCCGATGGATACAAGCTGTCGGATGAGCTAGAGCTTGAGATCGAGGATCTTCTCGACAAGGACATCTATTCGCAGCTGGCCAAGCCGCATGAAATCGGACGGGCCAAGCGCGTCGATGGCGATATCTACCGCTATATCGAGTTCGTAAAGCGCACATTGCCGCGTGATGTAACGCTGAGCGGCCTGCGGATTGCCATCGATTGCGCCAATGGCGCGGCCTATAAAGTAGCGCCTGCGGCACTGTGGGAACTTGGCGCTGAGGTTGTGACCATCGGCAACGAGCCAAACGGCACCAACATCAATTTCGAGTGCGGCTCTACCCATCCGGATGCGCTTCAGAAAAAGGTGCATGAAGTGCGGGCCGATATCGGCATTGCGCTGGACGGCGACGCTGACCGCGTGATCATTGTGGACGAACGCGGCCAGATCGTCGATGGCGATCAGCTTATGGCAACGATTGCTGCCAGCTGGGCAGACGACAATCTGCTGCGCGGCGGCGGTATCGTGGCGACTGTCATGTCCAATCTCGGACTGGAGCGTTTTCTCGGTGACAAGGGTCTGACGCTTGCCCGCACCAAGGTCGGCGACCGCTATGTTGTCGAGCATATGCGCAACAATGATTTCAACGTTGGCGGCGAGCAATCCGGTCATATCGTCCTTTCGGACTACGGCACGACGGGCGACGGTCTGGTGGCGGCCCTTCAGGTTCTGGCGCGCGTCAAGCGGTCCGGTCGCACGGTGAGCGAAGTCTGCCGCAAGTTCGAGCCCGTGCCTCAGCTCTTGAAGAATGTCCGCATTTCCGGCGGCAAGCCGCTGGAAAATCCTGTCGTGAAACAGGCAATTGCCGATGCGGAAAGCGCCTTGGCCAATAATGGCCGCCTGGTCATCCGCCCATCGGGCACGGAGCCGCTGATCCGCGTGATGGCGGAGGGCGACGACAGCGCCCAGGTGGAGCGCATCGTCAATGATCTCGTTGGCGTGATTTCCAACGCCCGGACCGCAGCCTGAACCGAACCCGGCAGACCCTTTTATGGGTCCTGCTGTGCAATTCATTGTTCACGGGCTAAACGGCGTAAGAAGAGGCGGGGCGCTTAGCGGCACCCGCCTTTTTTATTGTCATGTAGCAGGCTCAGCCGTTTGAAAGCCTGGAGCCCAAGGCCTGCTCCTCATCCTGAAGGAACCGTAAAATGGCCGTCTCACCCATGGGGGGCGAGAAAAGATAGCCCTGGAAGAAGTTGCCGCCGAGCTGCGTGATGAGCGAAAGCTCCTGCTGTGTTTCAACGCCTTCGACAATGGCATCGAGACCCATTTCGCGGCCAAGGGTCAGGACTGAGCGGACAATCTTTTCGCTGGCGGGATTATCCTGGATCTGATTGACGAAACTCTGGTCGATCTTGATCTTTGTCAGCGGAAGCGAGTGCAGGGCCGTCAAGCTGGAATAGCCGGTGCCGAAATCATCGAGCGAAATGCCGCAGCCGATTTTTCGAAGCATCTCCACCGATTGTTTCGCTTGCCGCGTATCATGAATAAACGCCGTTTCTGTAATTTCGAGATCGAGCCGCTCAGCGTCGAATGGGCTGTTCTCGATGATGGCGATGACCGCCATGACAGCTTCGGGACTGTTCAGATCCTGTGCGGACAGATTGAATGAAAGCCTCATCTGGTCTGGCCAGGTGCCTGCGGCGTGCAGGGCCTTCTTGAGAAGTGTTCTTGTCAGGCCGCCAATGATCCCGGCACGTTCTGCGATGGGAATGAACTGGGCGGGGGACACGGGGCCGAGCGTCGGGCTGTTCCAGCGCGCAAGCGCCTCGAAGCCTACCGTGCGGTTCTGGAAGCCGTCCACGATCGGCTGAAAGACGACGGACATTTCGCTTGGAAAATCCGCCTGTTTCAACGTCTGCTCGATGCGCGCATCCCGATGAATTTCCTCGACATGATGGACCGTAAAAAGCGTGCTGTTTCCGCGCTTCTGGCGCTTGCCATGGTAGAGCGCATAATCTGCCCGGTCGAAGAGCTCTTCCTGTGACGAGGCCAGATCAGGATAAACGGCGATGCCGATGGAGCCTGAGATGATGATGGTGGCATCCGGCAGGATGAAGGGAGAATGCATATAGGCACACATGCGGTTGCCTTCAGCGACGACATCCCGCTGTGGCGCGACATTGGAAATGACGAAAGCGAACTCGTCTCCTCCAAGCCTTGCCAGAAACATTTCCTTGGACGCGAAATAGAGCGTGAGGCGATTGGCGACCTCCATCAACAGACGGTCGCCGGAGGAGTGGCCGTAGAGATCATTGACGGGTTTGAAGCCATCGAGATCGATGACCCCGACCGCCAGGCGGGTGCCCTGCAATGTCGCTGCTTCAAATGCCTCTGACAGGTGTTTGAAAAATGCGCGGCGATTCGGCAGGCCCGTCAGGCTGTCGATATTGGCGAGGCGAAGATTTTCGTTGCTGAGTGCTTCCGTCTGTTGCTGGGCAACGATCATGCGTTCGAAATTGCCATAATTGACCATCAGCACCGCCAACATGCCGAAGCTGACAAGCAGGATGTTGATGGCAATCGCAATGAATGTCGCATGGCCAGAGGCCATGAAGAAGACGACGAAGGCGCCGTTGACAATGATGGCCACGGCAAAGGCTGCCACTCGGACATGCATCATGCAAAAGATGCACGAGATGACTGTGATCGCCATGTAAAAGGCGATGTGGGATTGTTGATATGCATCCCCGTAAGGGTAGAGCATGAATGACCAGGCCGTGAACGCCACGGAAATCACCACGGCGAGACGTTGCGTTCGCTGCAGGGCCGAGAATGTCTCTTCTGCCGTGGGTGTGCGGTCTCGCGATTTCCACCAGAACACGACACGCACGGCGCTGATGACGGTAAACAGGCTGGGGACGATCAAAGTAAGCCACGCGGGCGCGACCGACATGTGTGTGGCAGCCAAAGCCCAGGTACTTGACATCAAGATGAAGTACATCACGGGCATCTGTCTGCAGAATGCGCGATACTTTGCCTTCAGCAGTTCCGGATTGTGAACTGGAATTCGGGTGAATTCGATAATTTTCTTCAACTCTAGGCCCAAGGAACACAAACCCTTGTCAAGTTTTTTGCCAAACTCCGGCATCTGCGCCAAGAGGTCGGGCGGGACTGGATTTCCCTTAAGACCAGCGCCTCATGGCTGATCGATATGCCATCTGCAGGTGTGCAGTTATCACCTATACTGACGTTACAAGAGGTCCGTTGAAATAAGGACAATAATATTAGCTAACAAAATATTATTATAGTCGGATATATTCTTGAAACGGGAAGAGCGGTCGCCGATATATACCCGCATATCGGGCGTTTACTGCAATATCACCGATTGCGCGAATATTATGCGTTTAACAGTGTTAACCAATTTTGTTAGTAAATTGCGCCAAGTATTTCCGATTTTAATCGCTGTTTAACCATTTTCCTTCAGGCTTCGTAAATGAAGAAGATCACGAGTATCTGCCGCTAATCGCGCACATACCGCTTATGGAGCCGCAATCATGAAAAAGAGCCTGATCGGTGTCGTTGCCGCTTTGATGGCAAGTCAAACCGCATTCGCAGCCGATGTATATCAGGCTGAACCACCAGCTTTTCCGGACCAGGCACCTGAGGTTCAGGTGCAGGAAGCAAGCGGTTGGTACCTGCGCGGCGATGTCGGATACTCGTTCAACAAATCGCGTGGCGTAAGCTTCGACCGCGCGGCCGCTGGTCCCTCGATCGAGGAGCTGAGCTTCACCACCACGAACCTGAAGGACAGCGTTCTCTTCGGCGGTGGTGTCGGTTACCAGATCAACAACTATCTGCGCACGGATCTGACGCTGGACTACATGGCGAAATCCAAGTTCAGTGGCGTTGCACCGCAGCTCAACGGTGCAAACTCTTCCATGCGCGCTTTCGCCGTGATGGCCAATGCCTATGTCGATCTGGGAACCTATGGCCGGATCACCCCGTATATCGGTGCGGGTATCGGTGGTGCTCACGTCAAGTGGAGCAAGCTGACGACCTGCGGCAACTGCGAAATCGAAGGTGAAGACAACTGGCGCTTTGCTTACGGCCTGATGGCCGGTGCCTCCATCGACGTGACCTGCAACCTGAAGGCCGATGTTGGCTATCGCTTCCGCCAGATTGGCAGCGGCTCCATGTTCGGCACCAGCGACTCAGGCCAGACCTCGGGCGGTCGTGACAAGGGCGTGACGTCGCATGAAGTGCGAGTCGGTGGCCGTTATGTCTTCAATGGCTGCGATACTGCGCAATATATTCCTCCAGCGGACATTCCGCTGCAGCCTGCCGTTTACAAGTAAGAATTGCCGGGTAACCGACTGGACACGCCCCCGCATCGATCATGCGGGGGCGTGTTTTGTATTTTAGAAGTGCTTCTTGAATAGCCATCTGTCCAGCGAGCAATACCCACCGCCAAAGGCCGCAAAAAGTGCTGCTCCACCTGTCCAGAACAGCGATGTGATCTCAGCCTTAGACTGGACCAGCTCCAGAAATGCCGTGCCCCCATCGGCGAGGCGGCGCACACCTGCCGGTGTAAACATGGTCTGATCCGCCGTTTTCAGCGCCTGAATGCCCGCCTCGGTCAGAAACGCGTGGCCGTAGGGATCGATGAAGTGGAACCACAGCGTAATGGCCAGCATGAAAGCATTGGCGAGCGCTACAGGCCGGGTGAACAATCCCAAAGCGATTAATATTCCGCCGAAGAACTGCATGGCAGCCAGCGTCGGAGACCACAGCCAGCCGGGGTGGAACCCGATCTTTTCAAGGAAACCGATCTGCGCGAAGGGAGCCATGATCTTCGGATAGCCCTCGAAGGCCAGCATGCCGCCGATGGCGACGCGAAAGGCCGTCCAGGCGAGGGGCTGAGCGAATTTCTCATAGAAGCCCGAGAGAAAAGGAAGGATCAAAACATTACGGTCGTTCGAAAAAGGTGCGTCGTTACTCATAATAACATCTCTTGCGGTTGATGATCATCAACCTGCACCGCGCCACGCGTGTTTGGTTTGACCTGCATCAAGAGGATGAGAAAAGCCTTTTTGGGGGCACCGGCAGGCCACCTGACCCCAGGGGAGCGATGACGCAATCCGACCAAAATTGTTTTTGCGTGCGACACATTCCGCTTGACTGCGACAGGCGAGAAGAATAGCAACGAGGGCAGGACACCTCTCCCTAACGAGAGGCGCCTATCTGAAAGGGTAGTCAAATGACAGATATAGTGAAGCCGGACACCCGTCCGGGCAATACGCATTTCTCTTCTGGTCCCTGCTCGAAGCGTCCCGGTTGGTCGCTTGAAGCTCTCGCCGATGCACCGCTCGGTCGCTCGCATCGCGCCAAGGTTGGCAAAGCCAAGCTGAAGCAGGCCATCGATCTTACCCGCGAAGTTCTTAACGTTCCCGCTGATTATCGCATCGGCATCGTTCCCGCATCCGACACAGGCGCCGTCGAAATGGCCCTATGGTCGCTGCTTGGTGAGCGTGGCGTCGATATGGTTGCCTGGGAAAGCTTCGGTGCCGGTTGGGTAACCGACGTCGTCAAGCAGCTCAAGCTGAAGGACGTTCGCAAAATTGAAGCCGATTACGGCCTTCTCCCAGACCTTTCCACCATCGATTTCGATCGTGACGTGGTCTTCACCTGGAACGGCACAACATCGGGTGTTCGCGTTCCAAACGCCGATTTCATTCCAACAGATCGCAAGGGCCTGACCATTTGCGATGCGACATCTGCCGCATTCGCGCAGGACATGGACTTCTCCAAGCTCGACGTCGTGACCTTCTCCTGGCAGAAGGTTCTGGGTGGCGAGGGCGGTCACGGTGTCATCATCCTGTCGCCACGCGCTGTCGAGCGTCTGACGAGCTACGTACCTGCGTGGCCGCTGCCAAAGATTTTCCGCATGACCTCGGGCGGCAAGCTGATTGAAGGTATCTTCACCGGCGAAACCATCAACACGCCATCCATGCTCTGCGTCGAAGACTATATCGATGCGCTGCTGTGGGCAAAGAACCTCGGCGGCCTCAAGGCCCTGATGGCGCGCGCCGATGCCAATGCCAAGGTCATCTTCGACTTCGTGGCTGAAAACAACTGGATTGCCAATCTGGCTGTTGTGGACGAGACGCGCTCCAACACCTCCGTCTGCCTCAAGATCGTGTGCAAAGACGTTTCCGCACTTGATGCCGCCGCGCAGGCCGATTTCGCCAAGGGCATGGTTGCCCTTCTCGAAAAGGAAAACGTGGCACTCGATATCGGTGCTTACCGCGATGCGCCATCCGGTCTTCGCATCTGGGCCGGTGCGACCATCGAGACGGCCGATATGAAGGCCGTCATGCCCTGGTTGAAGTGGGCATTTGAAACGCAGAAGGCTGCGACCTTCAAGGCTGCTGCCTGATCCATTCCGGCCCTGCCACGGCAGGGCCGCGCATTTTCGCTTTCAAGACTGAACCCTTTTCAAGGAGCCCACACAATGGCACCTCGCGTACTCGTATCTGACGAACTGTCGGAAACCGCCGTCCAGATTTTCCGCGATCGCGGCGTAGAAGTTGATTTCCAGCCAAAGCTTGGCAAGGACAAGGACAAGCTGGCCGAAATCATCGGCAATTATGATGGTCTGGCCATCCGTTCCGCCACCAAGGCAACGGAAAAGCTGATCGAAGCCGCCACCAACCTCAAGGTCATCGGTCGCGCCGGTATCGGCGTGGATAACGTTGACATTCCAGCGGCATCGCGTCGCGGTATCATCGTCATGAATACGCCTTTCGGCAACTCCATCACAACAGCCGAACATGCCATCGCGCTGATGTTTGCCGTTGCTCGCCAGCTGCCAGCTGCTGACGCCTCCACGCAGGCCGGGAAGTGGGAAAAATCCAAATTCATGGGCGTCGAAATCACCGGCAAGACGCTGGGTGTTATCGGTGCAGGCAACATTGGCGGCATCGTCTGCTCGCGCGCACTTGGCCTGAAGATGAATGTTCTGGCCTATGACCCCTTCCTTTCGCCAGAGCGTGCGCAGGAAATGGGCGTGACGAAGGTTGAACTGGATGAGTTGCTTGCTCAGTCCGATTTCATCACGCTGCATGTTCCTATGACGGACAAGACGCGCGGCATTCTGGGCGCTGAAAACCTTGCCAAGACCAAGCCCGGCGTTCGCATCATCAACTGTGCCCGTGGTGGTCTGGTGGATGAGGCGGCTCTTGCCGCCGCCATCAAGTCCGGCCATGTTGCCGGTGCCGGTTTCGATGTGTTCGAGGTTGAGCCCGCAACTGAAAGCCCGCTGTTTGGCCTGCCAAACGTTGTCTGCACGCCGCATCTGGGTGCATCCACCACGGAAGCGCAGGAGAATGTGGCCCTTCAGGTTGCCGAGCAGATGTCGGATTACCTCGTGAAGGGTGCCGTTTCCAACGCCATCAACATGCCGTCGATCACGGCTGACGAAGCGCCTCGCCTGAAGCCCTTCATCAAGCTGGCAGATGTTCTGGGTTCTTTCGTGGGTCAGGTGCAGGAAAGCGCGACCAAGGAAATCGAAATCCTTTATGACGGCGCAACCGCCAGCATGAACACCAAGGCTTTGACATCGGCGTTGCTGGCCGGTCTCATTCGCCCGCAGGTTTCCGATGTGAACATGGTTTCGGCCCCCATCATGATCAAGGAAAAGGGCATCATCCTTTCCGAAGTCAAGCGGGACAAGACCGGAGTTTACGACGGCTTCATCAAGCTGACGGTGAAGACTGAAAACCAGATCCGCTCTGTTGCAGGCACGGTTTTTTCGGACGGCAAGGCCCGTTTCATTCAGATCAAGAACATCAATATGGATGCCGATGTCGGTCAGCACATGATCTACATCACCAACACCGACGTTCCCGGCATGATCGGCTTTATGGGCACGACACTGGGTGAAGCGGGCGTTAACATCGCCAACTTCCAGCTCGGTCGCGAAAAGGAAAGCGGCGACGCTATTGCGCTGCTCTATGTCGACGGCCCCGTCTCTGAGGACGTTCTGGACAAGCTGCGTGCCAATCCGGCCATTCGTCAGGTCAAGTCGTTGTCGTTCAACATCGACTGATCCCGCGCAACCACGCGTGGATGATATTTCCGCCCGGCACAGGAGAAACCCTGTGCCGGGTTTTTGCTTTAGCAGCCAATCATTTATCTATGGTTGTATATCACGAAAAATTTTATGCCATGTCCCTAAAAATGATGATCCATAGTTGCTATATCGACATTCAAGAGCCGCTCAATGGGAGGGCGGCGCAACAGGAGATCACGATGTTTGCTGCCATCAGGCGCTTTAGGGGTTTGTTTGCGGTCGCCGCACTTGGAATTGCCGTATCCTTCATTGCCGTTGACATGGCTGAAGCCCGGCGCGCCAGCGGCGGTTTCGGTAGCCGTGGGACGAGAACCTTTTCGGCGCCGCCTGCCACCAGCACGACGCCTGGCCAGGCCGCACCCATTAATCGCGGCATGACGCCCAACACGAACCAGGCAACCCCTGGTGCAGCACAGCCCGCGCGCCCTGCCGCCGCACAGGCGCCACAGCAGAGCCGTGGCATGTTCGGTGGAATGATGGGCGGCCTTATGGGCGGTCTTTTGATGGGTGGCCTGTTTGGTATGCTGATGGGCGGTGGCTTCGGTGGCATGGCTGGCTTCTTCGGAATGCTGATGCAGATCCTGCTGATTGGCGGTCTCGTGATGCTAGCGATGCGCTTCTTCGCCTCGCGTCGTCAGGGTCAGCCCGCCTATGGTGGTGCCAATGCAGCCCGTAAAGACCATTCTGCGCCGCAGGGTGGCTCCAACATGACCGGTGGCTTCAAGATCCCGCAGATGGGCTCGAAGGCGGGCGGTTTTGGAGCCGCAGCGGGTGCTGCCGCAGCCGCGCCCGTTGCGCCCAAGCCGGTACCGCACGAAAATGCGATGTCTGAGGGCGATGAGATTGGCGTAACGCAGGCTGATCTTGAGACGTTCCAGTCCGCGCTTGAAAAGGTACAGGCGGCCTATGCCGCAGAGGATTACGGCACACTTCGCAAGCTGACGACACCGGAAGCCATGTCCTATCTTGCTGAAGAACTGAGCGACCATGCCACCAGCGGCGTGAAAAACGATGTTCGCGATGTCAAGCTTCTGCAGGGCGATGTTGCCGAAGCCTGGCATGAGGAAGGCAAGGACTACGCCACTGTCGCCATGCGCTATTCCGCAATCGATGTGATGCGCGACCGCAGCACCGGAAAGATCGTTGAAGGCAACGAAAATGAGCCGGAAGAATCAACCGAGTTGTGGACATTCGTTCGCCAGGGTGGCTCCGAATGGCAGGTTGCGGCTATTCAAGCGGCTGCCTGAACGCCTGAAAAATAGTGGATGGAAATGTGGCCGGTGTGGATGAAAATCCCGCCGGCCATTTTCGTTTGCATGGGCCGCAAAGACAGGGTCTACAAGCCCGTTGCGGGTTAAGCCATTGTTCCTGCTTGCCTCATTTCATTCACGCAATCGCCTTTTTTCATTCATCCGGCGTTCAGTCACCCGCCGCTAACCCTGTGCCGCACACACCAATGTGAAATCGACGCGGGTGGTAAAACGCTGCTTCCACCGGAACCGTACCGCCAAAACCGCGTTCACGATCCAAGTTTGGATGGTTGTAAAATACCCATCCTGTCATTCGGATCAGGCAGTCTTTGCTCAAGGGTGCCTGCGAGTATGGAGAGCAAGCAAGATGAAACGCTTCGACCTGATCGATGGAATGCGCGGGTATTTTCTCGTCTTCATGCTTATCAATCACCTCGTATTCGCGGGCGGTCTGTGGCTGATGGAAATCAACCACAGACAGTTTGCATTTGTCGAGGATGCGCAGGGCTTCGTCTTCCTGTCCGGCCTCTTGATCGGCATGGTCTATGCACGCAAGATGCTGAAATATGGCTATGAAGCTGGCCGTGACATGATCTGGAGCCGCGCGCTCGAGCTCTACAAATATGCCATGGGCCTTGTCATCGCGGTGCTGTTCTTCCGAATGGTCATCCCGCACGCGCCCTATATCTGGTACAACTGGCTGGGCATGACGTCCTTTGATGACCCGCTGCGCCTCGCTGCTATCGCGACCTTCCTGTTCCAGCCGACTTTCATGGACATTCTGCCGCAATACATCGTCTACATGGTGTTTGCGCCAATCCTGGTCAAATTGTGCCTGGACGGCAAGTGGGCCTATGTCATGGCCGGTTCGCTTCTGGTGTGGATGGCCGGTCAGCTTGGCTTGCAGCAACTGTTTACCGCCCCAGTCAATGAACTGGTAAAGGGTGCAGACGAACAGGGTATCCGTGTCAGCTTCAACCTGTTTGGCTGGCAGCTGGTGTTCTATTCAGCGCTTGTGATGGGTGCCATGACGGCGCAGAACAAGATTGCGTGGACGAAGATCTTTTCGCCGGAGCGCAGCTGGATTGCCAAGGCGGCGCTTCTGGTCTGCCTGTTCTTCGTGCCTCTGCGCATTGCCACAGCCTGGAACCTGATGCCCGAATTCATGCTGGGCAAGTTTTCGACCATGGAAATCAGGGCGGATTTCGGTCCGGTCTATCTCATCAACTTCCTGGCCGTTGGCGTTGGTCTGACATGGCTGATCATTGCTGGCCCCAAGCATCACAATCCGCTGGTGCAGAAGGCGGCGGCAGGCGTAATCTGGGTTCTGTCTCTGAAGTTCCTGCAGCTTCTTGGTCGCCATTCGCTGCAGGTCTATGTCTGGCACGTCGCAATCGTCTACAGCATCTACTATCTGGATGGCCGCACGGCCGAGCTGAACCAGCTGGAGAAGACGCTGATTGCCCTTGCTGGCGTCGCACTTCTCTCCCTGCCTGCGCTGTGGCGTGAACGGGACAAGTGGATCGGCGATCGCCAGAAGACCGCTGGGGCCTGACGCTTACACAATCTGCATACCGCCGTAAACGGGGTGGCCTTGCCGCCCCGTCTTGCGTGTGAAAGCATTTCTTTCTATATGCACACTTCGAAAATACGACAGGCGGCGGGGCCTTGACCCCCGGTATGACTGACGATTGGAAAAGCTTTGAACACGCTCGACTTTGATAAGAGGCCGGAAGACACCCGGATTGTCGTCGCCATGTCCGGCGGCGTGGACTCCTCCGTGGTGGCGGGAATCCTCAAGCAGGAGGGCTATGACGTCCTCGGCATCACGCTTCAGCTCTACGACCACGGTGCAGCCGTGCATCGCGCCGGATCCTGCTGTGCAGGGCAGGATATCGATGACGCCCGCCGGGTCTGCGAAACGCTCGGCATCCCGCATTACGTGCTGGATTACGAGGCCCGGTTTCGCGAGACGGTCATTAACCCCTTTGCGGAAGCCTATGCGATGGGCGAGACGCCCGTTCCCTGCGTGGCCTGCAACCAGACCGTCAAGTTTGCCGATCTTCTGGCCACGGCACAGGAGCTGGGGGCGGACGCGCTGGCGACCGGCCACTATATCCGTTCACGGCTGAATCCTGTTCCCGGGCATCCCAACCGGCGCGCTCTCTATCGCCCGATCGATAGTGACCGGGACCAGAGCTGGTTTCTGTTTGCGACGACCCAGGAGCAGATCGATTATCTGCGCTTTCCGCTTGGTGGCCTTTCCAAGGCCGAGACACGCCAGCTGGCGGAAGAGATGGGCCTGGTCGTTGCCAAGAAGGCCGACAGCCAGGATATCTGTTTCGTGCCGCAGGGCAAATATACCGATATCATCAACAAGCTGAAGCCGAACGCGGCGCTGGTGGGCGATATCGTTCACCTCGACGGGCGTGTGCTCGGGCGTCATGATGGCATCGTGCACTACACCATCGGCCAGCGCAGGGGCATTGGCGTTGCAACGGGCGAGCCGCTTTATGTGGTGCATCTGGATGCCCGTGGCCGCCGTGTCATCGTCGGCCCTCGCGAGGCGCTGGAAACGCACCGCGTCTATCTGCGCGATGTGAACTGGCTGGGTGATGGCAATCTTGCTGATGACGCGCGCAACGGCTTTAGCTGCTTCGCCAAGGTCCGCTCCACGCGCCCTCCGGGCGAGGCCACACTCCACGCCGATGAGAAGGGCGTCTATGTCGATCTCGCCATTGGTGAGGCCGGTGTGGCGCCAGGACAGGCCTGCGTGCTCTATTCCGCTCCCGGCGCTGACGCACGCGTCTACGGCGGCGGCTTTATCGAGCGGTCGGAACGTTCAAGCGATGCAGAAGCCTCGTTGAAGGCGCTGTTGGAAAAGCCGGTTGCGGCCTGAAAGCATTGAGCTTTTCGATAGCTGACAGAAAGCAACGTTTTTGCGCATCTTGCGCTTGACACTTTGGGGAGCGGCACCTTATAAGCCGCTCATCCTGATGGAACGGGCGGTCACATCGCTGTCACGTTTCCCTGTGGCGGGGTAGCTCAGGTGGTTAGAGCAGCGGAATCATAATCCGCGTGTCGGGGGTTCAAGTCCCTCTCCCGCTACCAAAAAATCTTCAATAAAATCAGATGTTTACTGAGGTAGATGAATTCCGTAGGATGATCCAGATTCTGACAGATTTGCATTTATACCCTGGCCATACCCCGGTTATAGAAAACTCAGGCTATTCCTGGCTTTGTCCACAAATTTTAGAGAGATCATTGGTTGCGGTTGTTGCGCGTCTTCCTGAACACGCGATCTTGCCTGTCTGAGATCGATTGATGCGAACTCGCTAATAGGCCTGTAGTCTGATAATCGTGATTATCATACAGGCGAGGGGTCAACGTGGGTCAGGATATTTGGGGCAGCCGTTTCACAAGGTTACCAGCTTGGCCTTGCGCGTTATGCAGGTCGGGAAGGCTAAAAATGGAGGAAGACAAACCGATTCAACATGAGACGGGCAGATCGGTTTCCGCTCGCGAGAATACGGGTGATCACGATATTTACGAGGGTCGATTTCACGCGATATTGCGATGTGACGACACCATGTGCGGCGAGGTTGCAGTTGTATCGGGTGAGGCCCACCTCTGTACTGAGGGCGACCCGCACATGGATTTTCGGAACTATCAACAGTGGACTATGTACGAAGTCCGCTCGGTAATACCGCCACCGCCAATCATACAGTTGCCGCCAAAGCTGCCCACCGACGTCGAAGCCAGTATTCGGGCTGCGTTCTCCTTATATTGGATCGACTTGGAAGCGTGCGCGAATAAAATTCGGAAGGCCCTTGAGCAGACGCTCACCGAACGGGGCTTCCCTAAGATTCGGAAAAACGAAAATTTACAGGAACGGATACAGCGTTTCGCGCAGAGTAGTGTTGTCGGTGAGGATGCGTCGAAGGTGATGCAAGCGATCCGACATGTCGGCAACTCAGGTTCACACGAGAATAACAAGGGACTGGATCGTCAAGACATTCTAAATGCATTTGCGTTCCTAGAGCACGCAGTCACAGCGATCTATGGTCGACTCGACTTGTCCGAGCGAGTAGACGCGGTTACCGCCAAGCACTCCGCTAAATAGCTGATGGCGACCAGCTTAAGTCAAACCGCCAACGTAAATATGTTCTCAGAGACATATTCAGAAACAAATATGCATCTTGAGTCATAAGTGATTACAACCCACGACGCTGTGCCCGCAACCTATTCCAATTTATTTTAGGTTGCCATAGACTCCCCATATCGTTGACCGGATCAGGTGAGCAGAAGCCGGAGGAAGTGTTGACATGACGGACAATAATCGATGAATGCTACCATCACCCGGCTCACCGTTGCAGATATCGTCGCATCCATTGCTCACAAACGCGGCCTCTCGACCGATCCGGCGGACCTGCTGGCCGATCACCTGAGCATTCTTTGTGAGTATCAAGGTGATGACGTTCTCCGAATGATCGCAGACCTATTGCGCGATGGTGTCCTGACAGCGATCAGGCCAATCATCTGACACTGATGCACGTGCGAGAGCAGTCTTGACTTTACCTAAAACGTGAACGAAACATGAACGGATGCGCCATCGAAGAGGCATCGACCTAACTAGGAGTCCGGACCCGCCGTATGTCGAGCGGCCCCAGGAAGTTGTCGACCTGTACGATATCGCTAATCGTGTGCAGGACCTTTCCGGTTGCACACTCATCGGCGGCCGGTGTGCCAGGTGTGAGCGTGAAGGGTGGATCGACAGGGACTGGCTGGAGGTCAAGTTTCCGAATGCAATTATTATCAACTTGGCTCCGAAACTCCGGTGCAGGAAATGCGGTAACAAAGGCACCAACAGATGGGTCGTCGGCAAGCCGCGTAGGTAAACGTAACAATTCAGGGGAAAATTTCTTTTTTTGCCCCCGATTTGTTACATAACCTATTGAAACGGTACCTTTTTTCGCAGGCTGTTAAACTTTTAATGTTGACAGAAATAGGTTGTTAGGAGCTGGTACCGGAAGTTGTCCTCAGAGATTTTAACCAGGAGAGATACATGGCCCAGCATCGTTCAGTTCCTTGCCCCGCCGCAGCTGTTGCTGGCCAGACCGGTGCAATCTTTTCAGTGTTGGCAGCAGGCGCGGTGAACGCGCATATGAACGGTGTCGCTGCAGCTCGTCAGGCTCGCGAGGATCGCAACTCGCACATCCTGGCTTATCAAGTCCACGAGGCTTCCATGGCGGCGCACGAGTGGGCTGATCTGGCTCGTGCCCAGGCTATCGAGATTGAGCGTCTCAAGGCAGAAAACTCGCGCCTCACGAAGGTGGCAAAGCAGAATTTCGAACTGGCGCAGCGTTTGTCGAAGAAGGCAGCCTAATGTCGGAAGATCGTGAAATGAGCGTCGACATTGCTCTCGGTAAATGGCGTCGACAGGAGTTATCGGAAATCGATGTCTATCGAATGACCGGTCTTCGTTCGGTGGCGCAGCTCGCGGATGCACATATTGAAATGATCGACAACGAACGGACGGCACGAGAGGATATGATGATGACGCCAGAGGAGCATGAAACCGAGGAAATTCTGGCGCAGGCTTACGATTCTTACGGAGATTTGTTGCGCGAAGACCCGGAGCGCCTTCCGGACATCATCAAAGCGATCACAGAAAATCGCCGCCGCCTCGAACTCAAGGCAGCGGCGCAGTTCAATGCTCGTCGTCGTGGTCGGTCAGGCGGCGAGAACGTGATCGCTTTCCCGGGCCGGTAGACGGTTCCTGAAATCCGACATCCGTGTGACCAGCCCAGGGATCGACGCCTTGGGCTTTTCATTCTTAGGAGCATCGAGTCCATCTACTGCCCCATCATGGCCTCCCAGAAGCATTAAAATCTTGCTCTCAGGAGCTTCGGAAATCGACCTCATCGCACGTTCGTTAGTCGAGAGAGCCGCTAGCCATTCTTGCTGCCCTGGTTCGAGAAGTGATAGGTCAGTCATAAAGCGATCATCAGGCTTTGCTGCAGCAAACAGCTTGATTTGCATAGCCTGACTTGTGTTAGCCAGGATGTCGGCCGATCTCTGATGGCCTTCTTCGAGGCTGCGGTCGATTTCGAAAACGTCTTTGCTTGGAAGATCAAGCGGCCGTGGCGTTGCACTTCCACCGCCACCACCTGGCAGCCAGGACCACGCAGTCTGCCAGCACTTGTCCGCAACATTCCACAATCCGACCACGCTACCTTTCGCCAGGTTAGCCATCGCCATTATCAGCGCCATCAAAAATCTCATTTCCTTCATCTCCCATCATTGAGGAACTGAAGGAATCGTGTGTCCAGGGCAAGCAACTCACAAACGTCGCCGACAATAATTACACATCGCAAAAAAATATTACGTTGACCAAACGTTGATATTGCTGAAGCCGTCAACAGACTGATTACACAGGCCATTTGCGCCCACGAAATCTACACCACACGATTTCTTTGCCGGGATATTCCGGCAGGGAGAATTACTTATGGGAAGATATCGATCATTTACCGTGCGGCCTCCGAAGCCGTCTTTTACCAAACGTGCAATCGAGCGCTGGACGGTCCAGCTGATCAGCACCTTTGGCGACCGTTCAGAGCGCCGTGCGGAAGCCGCTGAATGGCTGGGAGTTTCCGCCCGTACCGTTGACGCATGGTGCTCCGCGAGCGATGCACGTGTCATCTCGGCGGAACTCCTGATGGAGCTTGCTGTCGGCGCGACAATAAACGAAGCGCCCATACTGGCAGCTGATCAAATTTACGACGTCGTCAATGACGGCGAGATCATCGCGAGCCTACGCGATGTGGGTCATGCAGCTTACATCGCCGATCTGCGTGGATACGAAGTCGTCCGTCGCGACGGCAAACCTGTGCGGATGACCGAGGAGCAAAACGTCCGGTCAAGATTGCGGAAGATCATCGCATCCGGTCACATGACCCTCAGGCAGATATCGGATGTTACGGGCGGAGACGAGTATGCCGTCGTCGACAAGATCGTCGAGCTGCGGAATCGGACGCATAAAACCTTATACGATTTCACCGTCGACCGAGTGGACCATCAAATTAGGCGGGGCTACGACAGCGAGTGGCCTTGGATAGGGGCCGCAGAATGAAGAGGCCAATCCCTCTCACCGCCTCTACGTCATCCAGTGTGATATCACCTGAACGTGCGCGTTTTTTGGCGTCACTGGATCGAGCGATCAAAAAAATGTTGGCATCAGGGAAGGTAAAAGTCTGGCCTCATTATGACTTCAAGGCGCAACCGCCTCAGCCTCAGCCTCAGCCTCAGCCTCAGCCTCAGCCTCAGCCAGCACCAGTGCCGACACCGACCCCAGTTGTTCAGGCTCCGCCACCTCGACGAGCGCCACCACCAAGGCCAGCGTTCGAGCGGCCATCGGCATTGAAATGAAAATGAGGCTCCGGAAACGGGGCCTTTTTCTTTTGCAAAAAAATATCGATTTCTGATTCGTAACGACAGGGTCCGTCACCTAAATCGCTTCTACCACTAGGAGAAAGGTGAACGAACATGACGAAGCCAACAACGAAACCATCAACGAAACCAGCCACCAAAGCCGAAATCCGTGAGCGCGAGCGCCAACAGGGTATCGCCGAACTGAAGGCCATGGAACAGCGGATTGGTGGCAGTCTCAACGGCATCGCGGCCGCATTTGCTGCCAGCCGTCAACGTCGGAAGCCAGAGTAGATCGCTTAAAAGCCCGGGGTAATACCCGGGCTTTTCATTGCCCCTCAACGATCCTTTTCACCGCATCAAGCTTGGACCGGCAATCGGCACCTGCCTTCGCGACTTGGTCCGCAACTTTCATCAAATCCTTGACCGACACAGTGACCGATCCGCACACCGGCTCAGCCGAACACGTCAGCAATGAGCGTGGCACCTCGATCCGCTGGACCTGGACCTGGGTGATCACCTTTGGCTCCGTCGTCTGGCAGCTTGCCAGGATCGCCACGATCATGAGGAATGATGCAGCCGTCATTGTTCTTCCGAAAACATCTTTCATCGGCTGCCTCCGAAACGCTTGATAAATGGCTTCGACAGGCTCTCCGGAATTTCGATATCGTCGGCTGTTGCAATGTCTTCAGCGAAGGCTCGTGACAGGGCCTCGGCCGCAGCTGTTTCGGTAGCCAGGATTTCCAGTGACGCGATCTGGACCTTGTAGGCAGCTTCCACTTCCTTGGCAGCCGCAGCGTTGTTGTTGGCTGTGGTGATGGCCAGGTCGTTCGCAGCCTTCGAGGCAGCCAAGGCCACGCGCAGGTCTTCGCGGTCGGAAAGGACAGACGTGTAGTGCCAGTAGCCCAGGCCGACGGCGGCAAAGATGGCGATGACGGCACCGATTTTGATGGTGGTCAGGATCGTCATTCCGACTTCCTCCTGCCAAGGATTGCCGAAACCAACGACGAGATGCCGTCCAGGTTTTTCGATATCCGATGATCGAGCACGCCCACGGCTTGTTAGGTGATGAGGAAAACAGCCTGACCGAAAGCCAGCTTCTCGATGAGGTCAGGTGTGGCAGCGTATCCTGTCAGAACGCCAAGGATTGCGATCAGGATGTCTGATCCACCAAAGACCATGGTGGCCTGTTTTGTGAATGTACAGCTGCTCTTTGTGTCGAGTGTCCGGTCGGATGAACGTCTGGTCATGCAGCCTCCCGGAGATTGCTGACATGAGCCTTCATCAGTTCGGGGATCAGCGCATTCATCATCGAGGCCTGAGCCTTCGGGCTCCTGCTGCATCTGCCCGCCAAACATGAATAGCGCGGCGGCCTGCATCCGTTTCAGCTCTTCTACGGTAGGCGTTTAAGGCTGTCCAACCATTAGAGGCTTCCCTTGAACAGCTTCATGGCTTCCGCCAAAGCGCTCAGGCGCAATCTGAGCAGCGGCGGCGACGGGCAGCTTTTCGCCCTTGCTCGTCAGGTCCACCGTAGAACTATCTCCATAGACCTTCGGGTTCCGGCGACCCATGAGCCAGCGGGCGTTCTGGCTGGCCACATTTGCAGCCTTAGGGTCGCACTCGCCAGCCGGTGCCATTTTGGTGATGCGCTCAAGCTCTGCCTCGCCCGCATAGCTGACGGCAAGCCGCGCACGTGCGTATTCCTCCGCCAATTGTTCGTCGGCAGCGACCCACACATAGAACGTGCTTTCCGCTATACCGACTTCGGCACAAGCCTTTTCAACACTGCTTTGGATGATGAGGCCACAGATGCGCTTGATGAGTCCGGACTTGTCTTCGTCCGAGTATTCAGGCGGTCGGCCTACTTTTCCCATGCCGGAATCGTCACACGCCCGAAGCATTTGACAACTATACTGTGGATAAGCAGAAAAATGTGCTGTCACCTCTTGTTGTTGCTCAGTCGTCTACTAAATTGTATTTCAATGCATCTGTGTCCGTGACCCCTGATTTGAGCGTCGGGCTTACATCACTGGCCAGCAACGCAGCCCTTTGCCAACAGAGTTCGGAGTCGGCGGATGCCGGTAGCTCGCTCGCTGTTGGGCTCACATAGGGATGTCAGGAGAGCCGAAGTACAAGGCTGGGCCTGACGCCGATGAAGCGATTAACGGCGGTTGCGTTCCGTTCTATCGACGCGAATCACGAAACCTCAGGGCTTCGTGGCCACGGGGCCTTAGGAGTTTCCCATGTGGAAAAACACCAAGGTCACTATTGAAATCAAGATTCACTTGGCGCCGTGCCTTTTGGCAATTGCCGCTATCCTGAGGGTCTTGATGTGAATGCGAAAGGGTTCGTCACACGGCGGACCCTTTTTGCTGTCTGGGGGCACAAATGTCGGAAAATTCGTTGGATGTAGAGAAAATAAAGCTGCCCGCAAGCTCAAAGCGCATAATGACCGCTGCAGCAGTATTCAGCGTCGCGTGGCTCCTCGCCTCAGGCACTATTGCGTGGATCTACCATTGCGGAAGTCATGCTCCGCTGAAAATCAATGAGTGGGGCGACTATGCCGCTGGCGCTTCTGCCCCTCTCGCATTCCTGTGGCTCGTTGTCGCCGTATTCCTGCAGTCCAGGGAGCTACGAGAGCAGCGGCAAGAGCTGGCGTGGACCCGGAAAGAGTTCAAACACAACAGGACCGTGATGCAAGCGCAAGCGGATGAGGCGAAGAATCAGGCGGCATTCATTGAACAGCAAACTATCATTCTTGCGAATAACCACGCGATCAGAGAGGCAGAAGAGATATACCTAGCGAGCATAGAACTGGTGACGACGCGCCTACGCCAATACACGCACGCATGGGATATAGTCCTCGTGAATAACGATGGGAGCGTTGATACCGGTAGTGGATCACCTTTCCGTATCTCTGCAGAGCTTTATGTCGGCATCAGCGACAGCCTTGTCATCCCAACCACGACAAAAACAATGCGGACGCGCTTGCGGAATTTCAGAGAGCAGTACAAAGACGCGCGGCTGATTGCGAAAGCTCCCATGGATTTCGCCAGGATATGCGCAGCAGTTGTTGAAAGCGCCGACAAAATTGACAACCTACCGGATATTTTCCGGATTAAAGCACGGACGCTGGAGCTTGATACGCTCAAGGCTCAGGTTGTGTTTCTCAAGGAGCGTCTGCCCCCAACGTCGTTCTTTGCATCGTTGATTGATGACTAAACGGCCAGCGGCAACGCGTTATCCATTGCCCAGTATCTCCCGCTTCCGCTCCTTATACGCAGCTACATCATCGGCTTCGGAGAGTGCAATAGCTAAGCGGCTTTCCGTCCCATTGCTCGGGGCGGAGGCAGGGGGTTGCGGCTCAAAATAAGGCATGAAGTAAAAACCCCGGCAATGTTCAGGGCGTCGGCTATAACCCGGTGCAATGATTTCGACATAAACAGATTTACTTCTTGGATTATAGACCCAAGCTTTTGTGCCTTCCCACCCTATAGGAGCATCCTCAGCTTTAACCCACGCAGGCTGTGCAGGTTGCGGCGCTACCGACTGGCGGGCTCCCCATGCTTCAACCAGTTTTAGGACGTGGGATTTTGCTGCATCCACGTCTGCATCACGAACTTTGCATCCAAGTAAAACAGACGCAGATCCGCCGGATTATCAAACTTCGCGATTTCGAGCCGCACGATAACAGTCCCACTCCTGACGTGTTTGACTTCCGCGACCGGCGCGGCCTCTGGAATACCTATCACGTTGGCGATCTTATCGCCGAAAAGTGCCCCTACGGCCAACTAGGCGACCGTCTGTGGGGTCGTGAGACGCGGCGTTCAATCGATTATGAAGGTGTTCCAGAAGGCAGAGGACCGGGAACGCTCTACAAAGCTAGATTGGACAGAACTTCGAGCGGTTTACCGTTTAAGATGCCACGAACCTCGTGGGCTTTAAGTGAAATAGGACGTTCCACATCCCAAGACTTTCTTTGTTTTTGGCTCCCAAGCGTCAATAAATAGCCGGGGATGCGGGCTTGGGTCCGCACCCCTTGCCTTCAGCATGTTTCAGAGCGAACATCGCCGCAACTAAAAGTTATCCCCAACTGGTGGTGCAAAACTTCATGCTGGCATGGATTGGATTTGTCGGGCTTCTTCTGGATTTCGTGGGCGTGGTTATCCTGACGCTCGATATTCTTCCCGAGTTTCGTCTCCACCGCCGTGAGCGGCGCCTCAGGCAGCTCAGGCTAAACTCCCAGCACCTTAACGATGGCGACGGCGCGTATGTGCGAAGAGAAGGCGATGAGGTTCTGAGGACGACCGAGGCTGCCCTTGCAATGGTTCGGGCCAGCAATGCCAGTCTCTATGATCTCCAGCGCTTCGACGCCCTCACCGCTCGCTCAGCACTGAACAGCAGTGCCTATGACTTCGAGGCAATTGACGACCCTCGCATCAAGACAGCCTTGAAAGACCAGCAGTTTTCGCGAAGCAATTTCGAGAGCGCGCTTACTGCACTTGAAGAGAAGGCAGCGGCCGCACAGGCCAACCTTGCAGGGCGACGACGTCCTAATCTATTCTTGGGGGTGGTTTTCGTCCTTCTTGGCTTCGCCTCTCAGGCCTTCGGGGCAATGCCCCCTTACGCTCAACAAGCGACGATAGGCTTTATCATTAACATGCTTGCACCTGCGGCCAAGTGAACTATCCGTAAGACAAAAAAACCCGCCGAAGCGGGTTTTTCCATGCGGCTACTGGCCGATGCAGGATGGGGGAGATTCCGCTCGCCCAACTAGTGCCAATTCCGAAAAGTGTCATCAAAAGTAGGCCGATGCAGTAATTCAGTTTCTTGACTAGTTCAGTACAGCTCTTTCTTCCGGTAGTTTCTGTAGTGTCGTTAGTTTTCATGTCGTTTGCTCCCATTAGTTTATTGGCACCCCAGAGAAGGAGCATCAATATGGGAATCGCCACTAGGAAGACGAGGGGATTCGAACCCAATACTGCCAACAAAGCTCGAAGCCTGTAAATAAGATGACCGTATATAGATTTCAACCCTAGTAAAAGATTAATTTATGATCCTTGGCGGCTTCCCGTTCCTTCATGTTTGCCACATAGAACCTGTCCGGGAGCCAGACGGAAGCCTATACCCGTTGATGCCGCAGGAGAGATACGCCAAGCGTGAACTATATCCGCTCAACAAGTACGGCGCCGGGCCGTTCTGCAAGTTCAGGATACCTGCCACGTTCGCCCATTCCGGCGTCTATGCCATCATGGCGGGCGATGAAATCCGGTATATCGGAGAGACGAACAATCTCTCTCGCCGCTACAACATGGGCTACGGCACCATTTCCCCGAAGAATTGCTACAAGGGCGGTCAGGAAACGAACGTGCGGATGAACAACCTCATTTACCAGTCGGCGTTGGCTGGTGAAGTCCTGTCCCTGTGGTTTCATCAGACAACCGACTTCAAGGATTTGGAATCCGCCTTGCGTCTGGCGCACCGTGCGTCTTGGAATCGCATCTAATCCATCAACGCGTAGTAGATATGCCAGAGCGGGCTGGTGCGCGTTTCTTTGCCTTCCAAGCAGTTGTCCCGTTTGATTTGCATCGCCAAGTCCTTGCCCAAGAATTCCTCGCACATACCGAGCTGCGAAGCATAGTGGTAGTTTTCCAGCCTCGCCAAGGCCCGTCCCATCCAGACATTGAGCGCCAAGGACGCCACCAGCAGTATCAATCCAAGTCTCATCCGCCCGTCCTCCCCGGTTCAAAATTCATCTCACCTTTAACCACCGTTATACCGTGAAGTATACTTTGACGGGAATCCCCGACCGGCGCACCATGCTCCCTGTAAGCACCTAGCTTTCAGGAGACATCCCCATGAAACTTTCGCCAGAGACGTGGGCGCGCCAGCGCCCGCAGCGAGAACGTATGGCCGCAGAGCAGCCTGAACTGCCCGACATGCCGCCGCCCATGACCACCAATCGGTCAAATGACTTTAAGCGCCCGTGCAATCACTGCGCGGTCGAGGAATGCCGCTGCATTGGCTGGATAGCCTTTGACGTGGTTATCCACTCGATGGCCTTGCGATAGACCTCATTCGGATGGACCGTGCCATCGGATAGTGAACCGCTGAAGTCAAACCGCTTCGACGATTGCTGGTACAGGAGATCGATTTCAGCGTCAGTGAATATGCCGCTCATGCCGCCACCCGCTCGACCGCGACAGTGAACGACACCGTCACCTGGTCATTACCATCGTCATCGACAGACACCTCGAAGGCATCATCCGCCCGCGATCCTGCTCTCATCAACCTGGATATAGCGCTTTTCATGCTCTTGGCGATTGCTTCCGAGCTGTAGTCGGACCCGCCAATATGCCAAGAGTATCCGACGAGGGCCTGCACCACATGGCCCAGTTCTATGTATCCGACCGCATCAGGTTTTGTGATCTTCACGTTGCAGTTCATGCTCAATCCTTCAAACCGTATTCGGTTATCTCTATTGTTTGCTGTCGGCGGACTTAATGCAAACGGTAGCCTGAAGGATGGCATCCTCGATGATCTCACGCAGTCTTGGAATATGCGCCACGTCGGTCACGCCGTAGTAGTATTGGTATTGGTGATCATCCAGCATCCTAGATACTGACTGACAGGCGTCGGTGACTATCTCATCCCATGATTGCTGCACGGTTACCCCTTAACGTCAGGAAAACTGACGTTCACGGTCAAAGACCATCCGCGCTCCTCGCATATCCGCGCAAGATTAGCCAAACTACCGGCCACCTGAACGTCTAGAGGGTGGGCCTGGCGATCACGACGATATCTCTTGGTGTCGGCCCAGATCATGTATTCGTCAGGAATGCTGTTGAGTTTTCGGGCAACCGACTCCATCCGCACGATGAGGAACTGGTCGCTCAATGGACCAGTTCCGACAATCTCGACGATGCCGTATTCGTTGATCCCGTATTTCTTCATGCCTTCACCTGCACCTTCACCGACACCGTCTCATCACTGCCCTCGATCTCTTCCTTGCTAACCACCACCATCTCGCGCACATCGAGTGGATGCGGCTGATCATCACGGCGAAACCTGAGAGTGTCAGCCCACACCAGGTATTCGGGCTGCAGGCTGATAAGGTAGGCAAGCACGTCATCCATGCGCACACGCAGGTAGGTGTCGGTCAATGGACCAGGTCCGAGGATTTCCACTGGGCCGTGTTCGTTGCGGTAGGTCGTCATGCCTTCGCCTGCTTTCCAACCAGCTTTATCGCGGCAAAGATAATGTCCTCGTCGGTCATCTCGTCCTCGCAAGAGTATTCGGACTCGGGGTCCATGCAATTTTCATCGTCGTGTATCGTCCAGTTCTCTTTCCGGATATAATGCGGGCCGAAGCAGAATGCGCAGGAAATAATTCTCCTACCGGGATGGTAACGGCCTGGGTGAAATGGCCATCCAGCACCGTAAGGATGAAGTTATTGTGTTCCTCGTCGGTTGTGACCTTGATCATGACGTCGCCTTCTCCCCCTGGCTGACCGTGGATGCGCCTTGAGGGCACGCAGGCGTTCGTGTTGGGTGGCTGTTTTCGGCTTGTCGTCCTTAGTCGGCTCCGGCTCGTCCCATGGCTCGGCCAGCTTACGATTGGCGAGCGATCTCAGGAAAACTGCCTATTCTAGATCGTCTATGAGCTTGGAGACGACGACGTGTTGGGCGCATCGCCAACGGTTCAATTTCTGAGCGTGAGCTGCTTCAATCTCCAACCATCGCTCTCCCCACGGATCAGCTCCATCTTCCTCAGACGTGCACGTAGATGTCCACTGGCCCCAAGCCTGCTCAATCTCAGGTTTAGGGTCTGTGTAACCTTGGCTTCATCGCCGGACACCGTCACTGACCCATCCTGCTCGGCGATGTAGATCGTCCAGCGAGGCCAGCCGTTGCCTACGTCCTCCTGTCTGGCCTCGCTATAAGCTTCGACAATTTTCGGGTGCGTGGCGAGCTTGTCGGCAAACTCCCGGCTGAAGAAGGCGGTGCCGCCGGTGGTCTGGATATCCATTGCGATTACTTCAATATCGGTCGCGATCTTCATGCCGCCATCCTCTTGCGAGCGGCTTTCAGGTTCGCAAAGGCGAATAGTGCAGACCACATAAGACCGTGATCGATATCACCCGCTTTGTTAGTTGACGCGATCAGGCGGTCAATTACTTCGATCATGTCATCGGCGGCGGAAGTCAGATGAGGAGTGACTTCTTCATCTTTATCGTCATTACGGCCTTCGATTTGAAGAATTTCGGCTGCAGAAATAGTGAGGCTAATAAGTCCAGGCGCAGTGCCGTCCTTGCGGTAGAATCGGACGTATCGTTCGTCCAAAATGTCGTACAACCAGTCGCTTCCTTCGAGGATTTGATCTTCGCGGTCATGAAACTTAATGATGAAGGCAGGCATCGCGATCTCCCAAATCGCATATCAATGCTTAAAGTGTTCGCTGTGGGCGGAAATCTGACAAGGCCGAAACCGAAAGAAAGACGAGATAGATGACCAGACCGCCTCCCAAATATTTCGGCTTATCCTCGTCCACCGATCTCTATCTGAAATTGCTCTACGACATCGAGCGACTACGGTCGGCTGTCAGCATCAAGGCTGTGCAGTATGCCGCCTTCGATGCGGCGGTCACTGCTTCTCACATACTCGATTGGGTGCTTGCTGAGCTGAAGCCGGAAGCGCACTTGCGGCTGACAGGTCTGAGAAAGAAACAGAAGGTGAAATGCGAGGAGGGTGATCAGCGGAAAGAGAATCCGATCACGAATTTCATCGAACGAAACCGGGATCAGCTGCCCGATATAGACTACTGCCGTCAGATTTCTAATGCTGTGAAGCACATGAAAATGTCGCTGGGTACTCCGATGAAAGGGATGGGCATCGGATCAACGGCAAAGTTCAAATACACCGGCAAGGAGATGACTGGAGTTCACATCATCGCCTACATCCAGATCAAGCCAGGTGCCGAGAAAAGGGATGCTGTCGGGCTCTTCGAAGCCTCGGCAGAACAGTGGCGGCAGTTTTTGGTGCGAGAACGGTTATGGGTGGAACAACCTCCTGAGAGGGAGGACGAAGCCTAAATTGGCTCGCTAGAAAAGCGGCAATTTCTGCGATAGGACATTGCAACCGGAAGATTAATCGAGCTTGGGAGATGGGATTGTCATTAGTGAGCATGTTGAATGATTTAGTCACCTTGGTGAAGAAGGATGGCACGGTTCAAAAGGAAGGCATAAAGGCCCAGGTATCTACCGGCCTGATCATCACGTCTGACGCGAACCTGCCAATTGAGCCGGGCGATCATTTTATTCGTATCCAACCGAGCGGACTGGCAGAGGATTACATCGTCATTGACCCTGGATTTATGTCCGGCGGCAGAGGTCTCATCCCGCCACATTTCCAATCGAAGGTTCGCCGCAGTGATGCGCCTGTCGCTCCGCCATCGACGATCATCAACAACATCCACAATCACGGCCCGAACAGTAGGGTGAATATCAACTCGGTCGACAATTCGACGAATACGTCGATCAGCATCCAGCCTCTGGAAGTCGCCTCGCTTATCGAAAAGATCAAGCCTCATCTTTCGTCACTGCCTGAAGACACAAGAACGAAGATGGCGGTGCCGATTGAACTGCTCGAAACCGAAATTCGATCCGGCAAGCCGAGTAGCTCGGTTCTGACGGAAGGCCTCAAGTCGATGAAGGTAATTTCGGAAGGCGCAGCAGGAAATTTAGTCGCGGCTGGCATCGGAGCGATGATTGGTCCGATGCTGGGCGGCTAGATTTAGATTATTAAACCTACACGAGCCCAGTTAAGCCAAAAGCGCATCAAATTCCGAGCGCGAGCATCTCCTGCGCCCAGGCATCCATGCCATCCTTGATCAGCGTGTAGACTTTCTCGGCCGATCCGTCGTTGAGCGTGAGCGTCAGGTACGTGAACGGCGTGAGTGACCCGCTCAGGTGCGTCACCCCTACAAAAAATGCGTGACCGACCGATTCATCGGGACGCTGACCGTGCGACACAAAGAGTGCGTTGGGCCGGTCAAGCTGCCCATGCTTGTGGCTGTCGTGGGCATCTCTGATTTTTGCCAGTGCCGGATATCTCTGGCCGAGATCATCACGATACGACCGAGGCTTGCGGCCGATATTATGGGCTACGACTTCAGCGAGGATATCGATTTGCGAGAGCGCATGAATAGCGAGGTGTTTGGACGACTGATTGACCTTCCAATGGTCGACCGAAGGCACGACATACTCGCTCAAAAAGTCTGCTGGATGCATGGAAAACACTCTTAATTTGTCAATTCATGATGCTACAACCGAGTATATTGGCAATACAGAATCTTGCTATAGCAGCATGATCACAAGGGACATGTATGAACAAGATTGTAATCGTCGCGGTCGCCATGGGAATGCTGACCAGTACAACGGTTTTGGCACAAGAAGGATCGATGCCAACGACACAAGGATTGCTGGAAAACATCTGCATTGGCAGTCGTCTTGACGAAAAGCTACTTGAGCCGTTCGTTCAACAGACGGCCACTTTCTTCAAAGCAAAATCGATGAAAATCGAGCCTGAAATGCTGCCATCGGTCAATCCAGATGCGACATCAGGCTGGGTGATCGGAAAAGGTGACAGGTCATTTATTGTAGCGTTCGCCAAGAAGGTTGTAGAGGGCACGCCAAGCATCAGTTGTTCTGTAGCCACGCAAGCGGATGATAACGCGGTTGCGGCTCTGAGGCGGTATATTGAGACGACCTACAACACCCGGAAAATTGCCGATCAGAAACAGGGTGGTACGACCGTTGCTGTTTACCGCGCGGAGTTGCTTGGTTTCTCATCTCCGAAGAAGTTCAGCGTCCAGCAAGTGCACGCCGGTGCTGGTCTGGATGGGATGGTGATGGTGTCTTTCTTCGACAGCTCTCCATGAAAAATCGACGTGATACGATCACCGGGTTCGACAGCCCGATCTTTAAGCTGCCAGCTTTGTCCCTATCATCTTCCGAATAATCCATGTGATTCCGAAAATGACAGTCGACAAGATCAGGACTGCAATAGCAGATACAACCGCGATCCCGCTTGTATTATAAATGGGTTGGCCGAGCACCGTCGGAGGTATGGCGTAAGCAACCCCTGTTATCGTGGTCAAAAGAACTAGGGTCAGACCCGTTGCCACAATACCCTGTCTAAAGACCTGTAAGCCTCGTAGAGCAGAGTATATGACCGTGGTAATCAGCATGATAATTGTCGCTATCATTCCACCAGCATAAGCCAGCGCTCGTGGATGCAAGCGTGCGAAAAGATCAGCGCGTTGTCCATCGGTCAAGTTTGCCAGTTGGCTGCCGGTGAGCTGTCCTGCCTCAAGGTCGGTGAGCAAAAGCATACCTGTTCCGGTTCTATAGGCACTAGTACCCATAAAATGGATCAAAGCCACAATCACGATTATGGCCACCAAAATAGAGATATTCCTGCCGTTTCGATTCAATTCTGTTGCCCCCACTGCATAGCGCGAAGAGGCATCAGAACTCACCCAAAAGTCAATACGTGGGCAGCTGCGACCGGTAGAGCTGCCAGGATGACAGCTCCAATGATTATTGCGAGCCCGATCCACCTAATGACGCCATCCTCATGATGGCCTGCTCGCGCGACATGATCCCGTATGGTGGATCAGGAGGCTCTTCAGATGGTGGTGACCAGCCGAGTTGCTCAAGGGTCTTGCCCGCATCGAACGGGTGGCTGACGACGTTACAGGCGGCATCGAGGGTCTCCTCGTCGAGGACGTTGTCAGGCTCGACAGGCGCATACTTATCAATCCAGGCCAAACTCTGGTGGTCGAGGATGCCGATGTTGTCCTGTGCCCATTGATGGAACGGAGCGGCTGGGTTGACGGCTGATTGGAGCGCATCGACCTCCTGAACCTGGGAAACGTGACCACGCTCAGGCTCGACCCATTCGGCAGTCTTTGTCACTAGATCGGTCGCATAGTCCCTGAGCGTCGTAATCGCCTCATACAGCCGGTTTCTGGAATCGATCATCCTGTCGAACGTGTAGACCCACTTATTTTCATCGGCGGAAGTTGTGACGGCGCGGTGATGAGACATTACCGAGCTTGAAAAGTCCTTGATCAGCTTGGCGTAACGATCCGTCTTCAGATTGCGCTCAAATCTATCGTGCTTTTGAGCGGCGACACGCTGATCCCACAGCGACGGCCCCAGCTCGCGTTTCGATCATCGACTTATGGCCATGCTGGCAGATATCGGCCTTATCAGCGTCCGACGGCAGCTCAATGCCGAGTGCGGCCGATACAGTCGCCAGGATATCGTCGAGGTCATCCGCAGGAACGATATCTTCCAGAGCCATGATCTCGTCGCAAGCTTCTTTAATGGCCTGACGCTCGGCGGGATCGGCACGGTGCCGGGCCGCAATTTGAGCCATTTGGGCGGTGCGCACCGCTTTACCGCCAAAACGGGATGCGGCATTTTCGATAACGTTGATCTGGTCGCGCGCAGCTGTGAGAGAGCCTTAGTCCGCTCAGCTTGATCAATTCTGTCGTAGTAAGCCTGCGCGGCCCTACGGAGGTCGCCGGACTTGCCCCAAGCTACGATCTGCTCGTATTTCACGAGAAACCGAAGCTCACGATCTTCGATGGCGCGGATATCTGAATTCAACGTTTCCTTCATTTTGGACATCCCCTTTTAGGATTTTTGTCTTGATTAAAATGGTTGGGTCAAAAAGATCATGGCGCAGATAGAATCGACATCCGCCGACGAGAATCTTGGCGACGCACCCCGCAGTTGTGTAAGGTCGGTCGTCTAAAGTCGGGGGCGTCATGAATTTCGTGAATTTTACTATCGGATCAGCAGGTCCGGCTCCGCAGACTTGGCTTTCGACAATCTTGCCGGGCCTTACGGTGGCTCTGGTCGCCGGTGTAGTGCTTTTCCTTCTCAACTGGCTGAGGGAGTGGCTGACCGCTCAATGGACCCGTAAATCAGAAGCCGAGGTGCTGGCTTTCAGCTTGGTCACGGAGTTTGACCGGCTCGTTGCCGCATGTTCGGAGGTTGTCGACGACCCACTGCATCAGGACAATCAAGGCGTTTGGGAGACCACGGTCAAAACACCGCGGATCGAGTTTCCGGATACATGGAAATGGGGTTCGTTTCCGACCAAGCTACAGTACAGAATTCGTTCGATTCCCAATAAGATTTATTTGGCCAACCGCAGTGTTAGCAGCCTGTGGGAGTATGGTGACGGCCCACCCGACTATGACGACTCTTTCGAAGAGAGGATATGGCGCTATGCCTGGATCGGGCTTGAGGCCGTCCTGATCAACGACATCCTGGCTAAGGAATATGGCGTACCATTGCTCGACAGAGGTGACTGGGACCCGGAAGAAAGGTTCAAGCGCGAAATCGAAAAGATCAGCAAACGTCGTGAGGACGAGAAGGCAAACCCTTGGCCGACCCCGGACTGGATGTTGCCGGATGTGCCGATTGAAGAATTGCAGGAGCGGTACGCGAAGCTCACGGCAGACCTGGAAGCGGCCTTGAAAAGGCAGGCGGCGCGATGAACGATAAGGTCAAGAGTTTCATTCTGGTCGGCACTGGGCTTTTCTCGGTTTGGATATCGAATGGTCAGCTGGAAGCATTCCATGCGAAGCTGAATAAGGTGTGCTACAAGACAGACCCGACGGGCACATATGGCGATTGAAATTTTGAAAGCAACTTGCTGTTTTTCACCCGTTTGCTGGCCGGGGTCGGCGTCGGCATGCTGGCGCACTACTTCGTCGTCAAAGAACACAAGTGAAAAAGGGCCTGAAGGGCCTTTCGGTCACCGCTTGAACTGGTGGCTCAGGAGATCGGAGGCGGTCTGCAGCCGGTAATCCGACAGGTTCACGACCTTCTTTTGCTTGTCCTTATCGGCCTGAGCCGTGCGGAGGGCTTGCTTTTCTTCGTCAATCGTCGGGTTTTTATCTTCGACCTTACGGATGCGAGCTACGCCAATGATGTTCCGGACTTTCTGGTAGAAATCGCGCACATCGATTAAAGCTTGCATTGCATCGCATCGATCTTTCCGCCTGGCGGTCCATACTTCGACAACAGCTTTTCCAGGTTACCGGCGTTGCCAATGGTAAAATCGTAGCTCGGGCTCTCAGGCTCTACGATCATCGTCTCGCTTGGTCAGCCCCTTGCTCTGGACCCCGACACGGTTTCAGCATCGTTCGAAATCAGGTCGGTACCTTGGAATTGCGCGCTGTCAGCATCACATTCCAACCCCGGGGAGACAACTGCCAGGCGGCATCGTGCAGTGCGGCATTGCCGGTGACCCGGGAAGATTTTACGTCCATGTGGCCGTGCCTAAGTTTGTGTGTGAGCAGGTGCCTCTGCCATGAAACAATACCGCAACGACTATCTTGAAAATAAATCTATTTAGGTCGAATACTTCAGTTGCTTGCAGCCGCAGCGTCTGTGCTCCAGTTGTGAATCATTGAGTTCATTCGGTGTTGCTTCAGATGACATTTAAGCTAGCTATTTCGGTGAAGAGTAAAACGCCAACCCGATGGAAGATAAAGAAGAGAGCAGATGGTGGCAGTTCAGGGAATAGATGAAGATGGTGTTGCGGCGCTCCCTCTTCTTAAGAGCTTTATCACAATGTTCAGTGCGGATTTTGACCTCCAGTTTCTGGATGCGCCGAAAAAGAACGCCAGCCTATATGCCGCTTGCGTGCTCACCCCCCGCAAAGAAATCCAATTAATGTTCGGCCTGACTCAGCCAATCCTGTCAATTTTTTTCGTGGAGGATCACCTTAAGCTTCCCCTTGCGGAGATCGTGGCCCGAGAATACCTGAACGTTAAGAAGGTTTGTGCTGACCCTGATCCTCGCTACATTTTTGTCTGCTCCACCGGCGAGAAAGCATCGCTTGCCAGTGATTTCTTATCAATGTTTTCCGAAGACTTCTTCATTTTTGTACCATTCGTGATCTCTGCGAAATTCAAATTGGATCAAATCAAACATTCCATATTCCGCAACATTGGGATCAAGGACTACTTTGAAAATTCCGATCCCATACGCTCCGATAACATGTTCTTCGGTCGACAGCGCCTTCTGACTAGCGCACTTGGAGCTGCACGCGATGGACAAAACATCGGAATATTTGGCCTCCGCCGGGTTGGGAAGACATCGATTCTGTTTTCCATCCAACGTGCTTTTGATCAACGGAAACTCGGGAAATTTGTGATCTTTTCCCTCGATGATCCATCGCGCGTACAGGCCAGCTGGTACCTCATATTATCACAGCTAGCGGATATCATCCATCCGAACTCGATCAAGGAGCGTTTTGACGAGAGAAACGCGGCCACTATTTTCAAGGGGGTTATCAGAAAGTATCTGGAAGGTAATCCGGGTAAGGGGATTGTAATTGCCTTCGATGAGATAGAACATATCGTTCCAGGGACGGCTAAAGCGAGGTACTGGGAGGAGGGGTATTTTTCTCTCATGGACGTTCTCCGCGCAATCTCGCGAGATTTACCAAAATTTTCGATTATGATTTGCGGTATAAACGCAAAGGCGGTTGAGCAAAGCCATTTTTTTGGAATGCCAAATCCTATTTTTAACGGAATGAGCGTAATTGATGTCCCAATGTTCTCCCTGGACGAAACAAGCCATATGGTCACACGCCTCGGTTGGCACATGGGAATTCAGTTCAGACCGGAAGCGATAGAGCTGATCCAGCGGGAGTATGGCGGGCACCCTCTTCTTGTAAGGCAGTTTTGCAGCAAGATGTTCGCCAAAATGCAGGAGCATGGAGAAAGCTGGCCCTTCACTGCTGGTCGACATGAAGTGGCTGCACAAATGGATGTTCTTCGGCCGCAGCTTCACTATTGGGCAAACTATATATTCTACACCCTAAAAGACTTCTATCCGGACGAATACGACATGTTACGCGTTTTGGCGCAGGGGGATGCTACCTTCTACGCCTCAATGGAAGAGAGCAGCCCGGAGTTCGCGACACATCTGCGAGGCTATGGGCTCGTCATCGGAAAGCCGCCGAAGCTTTCCATGCCCTTTCTTGCTCGGTATCTTTCCAGCCCAGAAAACGGAGTGATCGATGACATTGCTCTGGCGAGCGCCGAGGCATTCACGACACCGACTGATGCAGCGCGTGCTTACGACTATCTCGTCATAGCAGCGCTTGACGAAGAGTTTTCAGCGTTTGTGAAAGCTCTCAACCGCAACAAGCTAGTTGAGCTGAAACTTGAAAATGACATGCCATATACCTTGTATGAGGTCATCCTTGCAGGCGGCACGAGTAAGACGAAGAAGCGCGTCCTGGTGTGCACCCCTGATCGATCAGGACCTTTCACTATGCAGAACCTGGTGCTGCATCTACACTTCAAATTCGACATCAAGCACTACATCTTAATCGGGATATGTGCTGGTTTGCGATCCAAAACGGATATCGGAGATTTAGTCATTGCTGATCAGATAATAGATTATTCACAGGGGAAACTCACCAATGATGGCATGGAGGCGCGCCCTTTGGTATTCCCAGCAGGAGCGTGGCTTCACAATGCAGCCAAACGGTTTAAGCGATTCAAGTGGCCAAGCGGCTTCCTGCCTAAGGAAGTAGGGACGATCCGAGTCGGTAACGTAGCATCTGGTCCGCTTGTCTTCGCAGATAACAACTCGCTGAAACGCATCGCTACAAGCTGGCCGAAGCTCATAGGAGCTGAGATGGAAGCTGCCGGTGTATTACACGCACTTCATAGTATCGGGCAAGGCGACCGCTTGTTAGTAGTAAAAGCAGTCAGTGATTTCGGAGATGCGTCGAAAAACGATAGTGCCCGGAATAAATGCTGTGCTGCATCTGCTGCTTTTGCTCTGCAATTCATTCGCTCTACAGAGCTTTCGGAGGTGGTGCATGGATAAATCCAGAGCCGATTTAGGATTGGAACACTCTGCCCGTTGGTTCGAGTATCATGCTGACCAGCGTCAAGATGTTTTCAAAATGTTTTTGCTGGTTTGCGCCGGTATATTGTCGGCATCAGGTTTTGTGATGCAATACAAGATAAATTTTGCTGTCGTCCCTGTTGGGTTCGTCGCAATCTTCTCGGCCTGCATATTTTATTTTCTAGATCGCCGATCCAGGCGACTGATCGAGATAGGAGAGGAAGCGTACGTTTATTTTTGGAAGACAGGTGGACTACCTGAAGAGCATTGCCCCGTTATTAAGTCGTCCGCAGCTCACCGCTTTGAAATCAGATACAAGCATGCCTATAACGCGATGTTCGCTTCTGTTGGAGGTTTCGGCCTACTTTTCTCGTTATACGGTCTAGTTGGCAACGTTGGCGTCACATTAGCAAATGGGTAGTTGATTGAACCTGTCAACGCTTTGCATGTTAGTTAGCCTAGGCGAGACCTTCATGCATTCCGCAGCTGCAGGGCTCTTCCCGAGGACAGCTGCACAGGTGCGCTGCTGGTTCTCGCGTTGGTTTTTACTGAGCAAGGGCAGGATAGGCCATCAGCGCCATCACCAATATCAAAAGCCATTTCGCCGTTCCTATCTCGCGCCTCTTTGTCGCTCGTCCTGATCACGTCCTACAACTTCGAGTCAAACATAGATTGCGCCTGGAAATCCAGGGTTAATGGCTACGCATTGGCAGCTAAAACATCGTAGCTTCCAACGCCTCATATGCAGCGGAATGACCTATAGCGTCCAATAACATTCATTATCGGACATCAAATCATGGGCTTATTGAGACAGGCTCTGCAACTTTCTGCATAAAGGGGTTGGTTGGGCGAAATGACACTTTAACGGGCGAAGTCCGCTGTTGGCCGATGCTGTAGAAAAACTCCAGCAGGCAGCTTTTCTTTCGGGCTCACTGAAATAATATTGCGCATGCCAAGCTACCCGAAGGACATCAGACGCAACGTGGTTCCATCTCTTACGCATCGTCGGAAAACTATACCTAACAATCCGGGCGAGGAGCCCATTAGACGCTAACGAGAGTTTTTCAACAGTATCGACCCTCTGCAGACGCTGGTGCTTGAGCCCTCTTGACCACCGCACACTTTCATCCACTGTTTAAAAAATGATTCTACACATATCGGATGACTAGGTGGCAGTATATTTTTTCGCTGAGCGGGACCCCGGTGGCGACTGGCGTTATTCGGTCAAGGTTGGCTATTCGAATGATATCCCAAGAAGGCTGCGAAACCTTCAGACAGGTAACCCTCGGGAGATCGCTGTCATGGGGTTCATTCGCACAAAGGACCGTGCGGAAGATCGGCGAGTTGAGTCCGATCTGCATAAGCGCCTCAAAGTCGATGTGGTACGTGGCGAATGGTTCAGTGTGGATTCAGAGCAAATCTTCGACGCACTCCATAGCCATTCTACCAACGCATTCCTTGCAACCGAGGGCGATCCTTTCGAAATCATTGGTCTCGATAGCGATGCCATCCCGATGTACGCAAGTCCCTGGCATTGGGGCGAGTTCGAGGTAGACGAATTCTGCCCGCGCTGTGGCTGGGCTTGCGGTTGGACAGAGGTTGAGACCGCAGGTGGAATGATGTGCCTAGAATGTGGCGCGCACGAAGCACACTATGAGGATAGGGGTGACGAGCCTGACTGGGACTAAGGCACTTGACGTGTTGAGATGAGATCAAGCGGTGTAGTACGCGGCGATAGGTTGCTGTTGCAGCGAAGGTTCGAAACTGCATGTTGCGCCGCAACATTCTAGATGCGGCGTGGGCACGACTTCGCAAATTCTGCTTTCTGCGCAAACTTGCCATGGCACTTGCTCTTAGGATGTTTCTTCGTTCCATCTCACAGCGGAAGTCTGCAGAATGCCCGGTCGCGATTCGTCAATGTGCAAATTAGACACCGCTTTCTGTGTTTCGGGCGCGCATAGTATTTTTATCATCCCCTTTGTTCTAATGATGAATTTAACGAAGGAGTAGTAGATGGTTCCGTTAGAAGAGCCGACGGTGAAGCAAGTCCAGGTTAGAACAGAAGATGGCTCGGCCATATCGCTTTACCAGTACGGCGATGGCCGTCAGGTGCTAAAGATCAAGGTTACCGATAAAGTTCGGAAGCACGTTTTCGATCAAGAAAATTCGCACGTCTTTCAGTCCGGCACTCACGAAATACTTCTCGCTGAGTACGAGCCGAAACATGAGTTGCTCATCACTTATCCGACAACACTCCTCCCCCAAAGCCCATACTTCGGCACAGATAAGTATCTGCTGGTGCAGCGTATCTCATTAGAGCGTGCGCGTCCGCTTTGGGACCACGAAGAGGACAATAGTATTGTTGGAAGTTTGCATCGACAGTTCCCATCTGGATTTGTCTGTGATCCCTTCGATGGCTTCGGCCTCATTTTCATGCTTCGATTTATCGTCGATGCCATTGAGGAGATCACGGAAGTGGAGGAAATTCGGCTATGCAAAGATAAGACTACTTCCTTTAGTAATGGAATTTTTCGGTTACCAATATCGATGTATGAGCGGATGCGGAAGACTTTAAATCGCACGCACAGGGCTGCGGTTGAATTTGCAAACGAGGAGAAACGCGCGTTCCTTCGCTCCGATCTTGTCTTGCCCTACCTTCCGGATCACAGTGGGAAGCCTGTGTTCAGGAGAACGAAAGCGGACCTGAAGGCTGTACTCGGTAGTGCCATTAATTCTCCCGGAAGGCGCTCACAAACACATCCAACCAATGAGTCTGCGGCGGTCAGGGTTGTGAAGTCCTCAGCTAAAGAGCTGATTGCAGAGAACCGTGAGGAAATCCTCGAACTAAATCGAGAGATAGAACTGGTGACCTTAGAGGACGTGATTAGCAAGTTTGAGGCTCGATTGGCAGATCGTAGCTTGAAAGAAGGTAGCTGGCAAAAATTCCTCTCGGTGAACCCATTCATTTTGCGTCTTGCATTCGGTTTGCCAGCAGTCGTTTTTAAAGAACAGATGCCTGTGGGTGGATGGGACTTTGACAACAAAGGCGGTAAGCTGGCTGACTTCGTAATGAAGAGCGGCGCTGTTGGTAATTTGGCTATCGTTGAGATCAAAACCCCAGAGGCGAAGTTACTGGGAAAGACAGCTTATAGAGGCGGAATTCATGCGCCATCTTCCGGCATCGCGGGTGCGGTTACACAGGTACTCGATCAACGTTATCTGCTACAGGACCACATTTCACAACTCTTGAGAAATTCGCAAGAGGAAGCGCATACTTATGCCGTTGGATGCATAGTAATTATCGGAACCACCCCTACTGTTGAATCCTATAAAAAATCCTTCGAACTGTATCGGAACAACCTCAACGGCGTTGTGGTCATCACCTTCGACGAGTTGCTTGACAAGCTCAAGGCACTTCACGCCTTCCTAGTTGAACCTCCTATTGAGGACGCAGCTGAAGATGACGATGTCAGCGAGATAAATCACTATGACTTCGACTTAGACGAGGATGAGGATGGCGACGAATAGGAAGAACCGAGGGGACTTCGTTCGTGTACTGTTGGCGTTCAGCCGAAGTCGGCTTCCGGCCTAAGCGGCTATCAGGAACGAGTTCCACCCGTGGATCGTATCGCGCGTTCCGAATCGCGATGGACTTCCCGAAAAGCGTCGCGGGCCTTGTCGTATTGGATGGGCTTCCGATTTATGAGGTATTGAGCCGGATTGGCGTTTTGCGAAGAGCTAGTGGCATTGGTTCTTCTTTGCACAAAGTGAAAAAGCGGAAGCTGCGGTTCAGGCCGACCCTGACCTCTGGTATCCTTCGGAGGCAGCTCGTGGCCAAGAAAATAATCTGGACTACCTGGCCGCCACTCGAAGCCCAGGAGTGGTGCGCGGCACGCTTGCGGATTATCGAGTTGGGCTGGAGTTCGACTATGATGATGCCAGACGCGACAAGGAGGACGGCCGACGTCTGCACTGTCCCTTGGGCGTTCTTTGGTCACTGCACGACGACATGGAAAGCCTATACGGCGACCCGGCAAATCCTTGGGCGGACTGGAGCGATTAGATAGCCCTAAAGCAGGGCATCCTGAGCGGACTCTCCAGATGACGTTGCCCATCAAATCAGAGCCCTCTTCGCACGGGGATAATGAGCGTCTGCTTCTGGCGCAACGATTCCAAGGCGGCAGTTAGCCCTAAGTGGACCTCTAAATTCAGCTGCCTCAACCTGAAATGCTTTCTAAGTCTTCCCTAGTGAGGTTAGAATAGTGATGGCCCACTTCACCACCGAACCTTTCGAGCTTCAGGCCGAATGAACGGCAGAATGTGGCGTACTCGTTCTCATCGCTAGGGCGGGAAACTGGGCGATATAGACTTGGGATCGCGGTGAAACTATTTTCACCCGAAACAAAGCCGAAACCCGTCCTCGCGCGATAAAGGAAATAAGCAGTCTCGCACGCCCACACACGCTGCGCTGTGAATGCCCTATCGATTTGATCCTGAACTGACATGGCCAATATGACGCTTCGGTGATAGTCATACAGGGCACTGACATTCGACGACGCCAGCTCGCCTCTGTCATAGAGAGCGACAAATAGGACTTCGTTGCCCAGTTGAAAGAACATTGTCCCGGATTGCATATTGTGTACGAAATCGAAAGATGAATTTGGTGTAAGGGCCTTGAATCGAAGCACGGTGCCGAAAGGATCGGGAGAAATTTCTCCTTTTTGGGACCAAGTTTTATAGAGGCGCTGAAACAGCCAGATTTCGGAGCCAAAATCACCAACCTCCCAGAAGAAGGGGGATGTTGGAGAACGGATATCCACTTTGAGGGACGCGTTTCGGTGAATTAAACCGACGTGAACCTTGAAGGCCCAAAGATAAATTTCCTGTAGTGTAGCAGTACCACGAGACAATTTTTCTTCAATTTTGCCGAATCGAGCATTATGTTCTTTTGCAGCCGGGACAACGGCATTCTTATAAGAGATGGTGGTCCCATTCGGTATATTGTAGGTTTCTTTGTTTAATCCGTATCGCTTTTGCATCCATCGCGGGAGGACGTGCTCCTCTGTAGACGTCTCTTCTCCACTAAACATGCATTTCATTGCTTGCCCCTGTGTTTATTGGTGTTGATCCTCCTTTTAGAAGACAAGTGGCACGATGCAATACAACAAGTGGCTGCATCCTTTCCGCCCACATTCCATCCGAGCAGTAGTTGATGGAGCGTTGCCAATATCCGCTGTTGGCGCAAAGCGGCCAAAGTCGCCTTTTTGCCCAACGCAATCATTGGTGAGGTGACGAAATCACTGTACTTCAGGGCGATGGAATGACGGCTTTTGGTCTACATCGCGTCGGCACCCCCATTTGCGGTCCACTATTTTCAACGGAAAAGTTAGTCAGCGAAAATCAGCAGCGCAAAACATGAAATAGATGGCTGAAGTGGGATGTTAAGCTTCCGCATATAGCAGAGCGGGCGACAAAGATGGCAAAAGGTTCGTTATGAAAAGACTGTTATTCACTTATATAATTCCAACTATTGCCGCTGTTTTGTTGCTTCCATTCATCGTCTATCGTGTCTCTCATATTATCGATCCTGATTGGACATCCGATACACTTACCGGAATGAAACAACCAATGCTTTGTCAGAATGGTAACGATATTGTCCTCAATGGAGATTTGTCCAACAAACTTCAAGAACAGTGGGCGCAGCTCCTGATCTCTCACGCTGACAAGAAGCAGCTTCGCCTTTTTCTGAACTCCCGGGGAGGAAGCAATGACGTGGCGGAATCTATATCCAATGATGTCAAGAGACTTGGTATCACCACAGTCCTACCGGACAATTCCATATGTTACTCGGCTTGCCCTCTTATCTTTATCGGCTCCGAAAACCGCATCGCTGATCCGACCGCAAAATTGGGCTTTCATAGTCCAAGTTTTAGCTTTTTCTTCCATAGAGTCGGCGCAGGCTACGAGGATCGCGTTGAAGTCGCCATGAAAAGGTTCCCAGAATCCTCGAAATGGCTTGCGGACATCGATGCGTTCAAGTCTGACGAAATCAAATGGCGAACTGCGAAAATGATGCAAAGTTACGATTTAGATTTCGCTGTCATCCAAAAAATAGGGCCTATGCCTGCTTGCAATGGATGACGGAACTCTCAGAGCGAATGACCGCTCTTGGCGCAGGCTGCCAAATGCGAGCTGTCCCAGATGAACTTAAGCCTGTTTGGGAAGGCAACGAGGTCATGCAAACCAAGACTTTCCGGCACCAAAATTAACAAGGGTTCAATTGGGACAGTAGAGCGGTGGCTTTCAGTGTCATTTTGCCCTCAGCCTGAACCAACCCCATAAACACCTTCCGCGCCACACTGTGACGTGGTGCTCATGGAAGAGAGGTCAACTCCCACGGCAAGGATTTAGTGAACAATCCTAGGCTGTCCAGCATGTGTTCGACCATCCTTGGCATAGCAACGATAGCTTCGTCTCTTATATAGTAAATCCAAGGACGACTGTTGGTTGTCGAGGAAGTGAAAAACTTGCCCCACCCGTTTTTCTCGATTTCTTTTTCGAAGTTATCACGACGTTCGAGGCTCCATTCGAAGCCGCCGTGAAACATGTAGTTGCGATATCTGAACATCGCTTCGAACCAGGTCTTGAAATCCTGCGATAGAAACTTGTCGAGCCCACACGCTGAGGACAGTTGGGGCAATCCCCTGAAGATGTCGTTGTGCGCTTCCATTTTGCTGTCGAAATAGAACTGACAATTCCATCGATGTTTGTGTCCTTCAGCCCGCTTCCACCTCTTGTGACTGCCAGGATGTATGGATTTGCTATCATACATATCGCCAAGGGCAGTCAGAGCCTGCCCAATCGTACTTTCGACCATCGGGGCTATCATACCGATTGCAGCCATACTCTCTGCGGCGTCGCTATATGACGATTCAAACTTCATATCGACGTGACGGTTTTCCCAATGATGACGGTGCGGGCCATTGTACGCATCCAGCTCTGCAGCATCATCCTTGATGGAAGCAGAGAATGCCTCGCCTGCTTTCCGATTGCGGGATATCATTTGTCGCACAGCAAGAAGCTGTGCTTCCCAGTCAACATTACGAAGGAGTGTGTGGAGGTGATCTCTGTCATCAAGGAAGTTGTCGAAATATCCCGGCTCAAAGGCTTCAAATTCGCTTCCATCGAGGGATTTCACCATCGCTCTGTCACCTGAGTTGAATATATGATTGTTGGCTTAGCGCAGTTGTGAAGCATTGTCGTCTCCGGCCGAGAAAGCTGCTTTGGCGAACTGGTTTTGTCAGGTGGACCCTATCAACGAAAAAGGAACGAACAATCCGTACGTTCTGCTACCACCAGCTATTCCGAACCTCCAACAAGGGTTTTAAGGATGCATGTCTGGGAGGATAGGCAGATTAGATGGCTTTCAACGTCTCAGCTAAACTCAGCCGCCCGAGTATCCGCACACCAGTGGTGAATTCACGGAGAAAGTTAGTTTTCTCCATGATGTGGCTTAATTCACGCTTTAGATCGCTGTGACGATATTCCTTCTTTTTTCCCCCTAGGAACTCTTCATAGCTTTCCGAGTAATCACGATTCCGCGATAAATAGAAGATGGTCTCGGCATCTGCTATCTCATCCGAAGTCATCGTCGCTAAGATATCTTCCATGATGCTACTTTCTTTCTGACGACGGTCTTTCATTGCGTCAAAATCGCGAGCGAAATAGTCTAACCCTGTCCCGTCGTTGTCGCGAGGCGGATGCAATTCTCGCCATTTTTCCGAAAGAAAGATTGCTTTCTCATCACTAAGATGAACAAGCGGCGTCTCAACGCCGAGCATCGAATTCA
The DNA here is from genome assembly GCF_001423445.1 of Rhizobium sp. Leaf311. Classification (NCBI taxonomy): domain Bacteria; kingdom Pseudomonadati; phylum Pseudomonadota; class Alphaproteobacteria; order Hyphomicrobiales; family Rhizobiaceae; genus Rhizobium; species Rhizobium sp. Leaf311. The sequence goes on from NZ_LMNZ01000001.1 coordinate 353,454, forward strand.
GCTCTCGCTTTTTTTGAATTGTCTCCAGTGCGATTGTAAACTGTCGGTTTCCGATTTCGAATTGATGTTTGACTGCGGTCTTACAAACGTCAAATTTCGGCTCAGACCATTCTGTTCTCTTTGGGAGCATCCCAGCGATCACGAATAAGTCTGTTCTTGAGAGGTGGTTGGTGTGTGTGCCCGTTCTATGCGCGTCGCATAAAGCGGCGGTCCGATATTTCAGGTCCTCTAGGGTTTCCTTGAGAACTTCTAAGCTGTCACGCATCACTACGATATTCACGAGCACACGGTCTTGCATGCTTCGCTTACCGTCTCGATTTGTGTAGTATCGTAGCTCTTGGCCGTCATCATCGACTTTGGTGAGGCTTTCAACGAAAGGTTGAAGGACGTTCAGAAGACTTCGCAATGTCGCGTCGGGAATTTTGCGGTCAATCAAATGCTTCAGGTGAGATGCGATATCGTGATTTGGGACATGTCCGGAATCCAAAATACCAACTTTGACTAACTCGCCAATAATCAGTTTGAGATGAAGCTCAATAGAGTGCCGTGCGTTGTAAAGAATAGGGAGGACTAGCGTGTCCCTTTGGCTGTACAATCTTTTTTCGATAATCAAATTCGCTAAGTCGAGTGCCGCCTCGATGTATCCATCAGCGTAGTTCGCGAAATTGCCTTGTCTGCCTATGAAGGCGTTCCAGTCGCTATCAGCGTCGCGGAGATTAAAAAATGGATCATCGTTCATTTTGATAGCGTTCTCATGGTAACTGCACTATTCGACAGCTTTTTAAAAGCCATGTAAATGTACGAATAGCCATGTAGAATGAAGCGATCATTTTCTTTGCTCTGCGAGCATAAGCTGCTAACAGCCATTATGGCTCTACTCTGCTGTGACACTCCCGCGTACTTGGCTGGACGAATTCGTTGCCACCAGCGCCGTTATTAGAGCGATAATAGCGTGGCCGGTCGTGTTCCGATTATGAGCTTGTCCGAGGCTTTCGTAATTTTGGAAAACTTTTCTTACGGCGTCTCCCGCCATTCCAGCGACTCATTTCTTCGTATAGGCTTCTTCATTAATGTTCTTGGTTTGTACTGGTTTTGGAACATTGAATTTGTTGTAGAGGTTTGGTTGCCATGAGCCATGGAACGGTTGTCGATTTGTTTTGCGGTGCGGGCGGACTTAGCGAAGGCTTTCGTCAGGCTGGCTTCAGGGTCCTTGCTGGATGTGACTTTGATGATACGGCTGGGAAGACCTTCGCGGCTACTCACCCTGAGGCTACATTCTTAGGCGGTCGTATACAGGACGTCACTGTTGCACAGCTTCTGCGGGTTACTGGACTCAAGCCAGGCCAACTTGACGTGTTGGTGGGTGGTCCGCCCTGTCAGGGCTACTCCGTGTATAATCATCAGCGTGGCGTAGACGATCCACGTGCGGGCCTTTTTCGCGAATATTTACGCCTTGTGAAAGGACTGAAGCCGCGATGGCTGGTGATGGAAAATGTTGCCGGTCTCACTTCTATAGCTGACGGTGGCATTATACGTGAGATCGAGGAGGGAATGACGAGTCTCGGTTACAAAGTCGACTACAAAATTCTAAAAGCCGAGGAATATGGTGTCCCACAGGAACGCCGTCGCATTTTCTTTATCGCGAATCGCGTGGGCGCACCAATCGAGTTTCCCGTGCCAACACATGGGAAGAATTTGAAGCCCTTTGTCACGATCTGGGATGCTATCTGCGATTTGGCTCCTGTTGAAAATGGTGGCAAGGAAGAGCCCCAAAAATATGTTGCTGCACCTCGCAACCCCTATCAAGCAGAGCTACGCGGAAACCGAACGACTGCACCCAACCACTCCGCGCCAAAGCTTGGCAGCGTTAATTTGGAAAGATTGAAGCACATTCCTTCTGGCGGTTCTTGGCGCGACATCCCGTATGATCTTCTTCCAGAAGGCATGAAAAGGGCGAAGCGCTCCGATCACACAAAACGCTACGGAAGGCCTCGCAAGACTGACCTTGCATGCACGATCCTGACCAAATGCGATATCCATTGGGGTGCCTTCATACACCCAGAGCAAGATCGCGCGATTACAGTTCGCGAGGCCGCTCGCCTCCAGTCATTCCCTGATTCATTCGAATTTTCAGGATCGCGGACAGAGCAATATACTCAAGTTGGCAACGCCGTCCCACCCCTTCTCGGTAGGGCAGTCGCGAACAAGCTCATCGATATCGATGCGCTGAAAGCTGACAAGGCAGTTGCCTGATGGCGCGGCGGCCCCGGGTTGTTGATCAAGCGAAATACGGTATCGCGGAATGGTATGGGAAGCTTTACCGTAATATGGGCTCCTCCGAGCGCCAGTCGTATCTAGCCCCTGACTCGGTTCCTGAATGTCCATTTCTTTCCTCTACGCCCGAACTAGCTCCACGCGGGAGTACCAAATGCAACAAGAAGGGTGGCGTCTGTTCGATCAGAAATTTCACTGTCGGTGATGACGGTCAGGTCAGGTTCGGCCCCATAACTTCAACGTGTCCTAATCGCTTTCTCGAACAGCGAACGGTAATTCAAGGTATCGGCGGCACACTTCTGGGAACCCAAGACCCCCTAGTGGCAAAAGAAATCGCCTTTCTACAAAGGGTGACGGCGGCTCCTGTAGTCGGGGAGGATGCTGTCCTCGTGGATGAGGTTGCCGGTGAGCAGACCGACAACGAGGATGTTGGAAAAATTGACTTGGTTTTCGTGCATCCAGATCGCGCACCCATGGATTGGTGTGCGGTGGAAATGCAAGCTGTCTATTTTTCTGGCGGCTCGATGGCGCGAGACTACGACGCGATCAAGCGATATCTCGGTAATGGTATCCCTATGCCAGGTGCCGCTAGACGACCGGATTTCCGAAGTTCTGGCCCCAAACGTCTTATGCCGCAACTACAGATCAAAGTGCCCAGCTTGCGTCGTTGGGGTAAGAAGATGGTTGTGATTATTGACAGGCCTTTTCTCGATGCCATGGCTCCCATGGAGAAAGTCAGTCATGTCAGCAACTGTGATATTGTGTGGTACGTGGTCAACTATGACGAGGACGTCGAACCAGGCAAAGCAAAACTCGTGATCGACACTGTACTATACACGACGCTTGAAGCGTCTGTTGTGGGGCTTACAGCGGGTGTCCCGACCACTTTGCCAACCTTCGAGCAAAAGCTTGCTCAAAAAGTCGCAGCGCAGAAGGCTCAGCGTAATGCTGTCGTGACTCCAAGTGATCTTAAACTAGACCTGTAATTGGTTTTGAGCGTCGCAGTTCGTTCTCATCAACGCTTCACAGGCTCAATGTGATATCGCTTTTCGAACTCAACGAGAACCATTTCAAGCGTGGCCTCAAAGGCGCTTTGATCAAACAGCATCGCATTCTTTGCCTCATGGAGATAACGCCAGTCGAGGAAAGCATCCTTGTGCTGATGTAAAATGTCACAAATGCTGTAGTCGGCATGCAGAATATTGGGATAATGAGGAACGACCGACCTCTTGAACTCCGCGTCAAGTCTCTTTTGGCTGTCAGCCTTCAAACTATAAAACAGCTTCGAGAGATTATGGGATTTCATCACCTTTGGATCATCGTGGTCGAAAACAAACCAAGCTTTCAACGCCAATTCCATCGCCAGTGCCAAAAGCATAGGCTCGACGCCGATGTGCTCGCGTTCTTCAGGGTATGCTCGCATTCCTAAGCTGTTCTCTGGGAAGCTCCGAGTTTTTCTGAGGATCGCCTTTGCTGCTTTTCCAATTCTGATGGCGACCGTCAGGCGTGCACTCATGGCATGTCCTTGGAAAGGCCTCGTGATTGGCTTCTGCCAGAAAAAACAGTCCTCGCGTCGGCCAAGTTATTCGGAGTGTGAGTTTAACGGCTACGACTGCTATAGGCAAACTTGGCAGAGCGGATTTTCCGGGTCACTGGTTTGCCAAGAATTGACAGGGTTGCCGCAATGCAAACAGGTTGTGTCTTTGTCCTGCTCAGTCATGTCGACGGCATGTCCATCTGTATGCTGCCTAGCTCGACGGTCGAGATCAGCTTTTATCTCTTCTGCAGTGAAGCCACCCATCCGGGAAATCCCTCTTATTGTCTGGAAATTCAGCCATAATGGTCAAGATTCTGCCAATGGCCTTTCCCGACCCATCGCGGCATAACATCGTTTGCGCCCCAGTTCATCCGGTTATCCAGTTTTACTCCTCGTAACCCGGCAACCCTTTCTTTATTGCAGTAATTTCGCCGCTACGGCAGGGCCCGGTATAGGCTTTAGAACCACGCATTTTAAGGTCGTCAATCACAACACCCGCTCCAAGTGCCAGAGCCATAACATTCGTAGTCAACTTGTACCCATCATCTGAAACGTAGATTATAGAACCGCCTTCATTCTTCCCAACGAACTCATATCGCTTACAGCTCATTGCTTGGCGATCTCTCTTTCCTTCGCCATCGCACAACTGCGCTGACTTTCCAGATATGAGCGCAAAATATTCAACCTGTTCTTCTGTCTTTTTTTTCTTTGTTTCGGTGACCTTGTGATCAAACTGACAGACCATTGCCGTCCCGCTCTGGATTGCAACGTTCAAGTTCAACTTCGGTGGCTCTTCGGCTTGAGAACAGGCTGAAAATCCCATCAACGCAATCAGAAAAAGTATCGTGCGTTTCACTTTGCAATTCCCCGAGATGCAGTTGCAGCGCTGACCTTGAGTAACGCTTCCACCACAACTCAACCACACGGATCTAAAGACTCTGTTCCAATTTTTTTGCTAATTCTTTGCGATTGAATCAATATCTAAATAAATCCGGGTTGTGGCAGAACCGTCTTCAGAAGTCAGGCACGTCATCTTCACCTACAATGAACAATCCTGCCTCATGTGCCGCCTCCACAAAGGCAGCACGCGCGTCGTCCGGCGTATCATCTTCACTACCATTCAACACTGCATCGCAGACCATCATGGCGGTCAAATACGCCTCCCCATCGTTGGAGCTGGCCACAACCGCATAAGGCAATCAGCCAAGCTTACCGGATCACGTTTAGTCAAACCCTTGCTTTGGACGCCGCAAAAAAGCGTTTCGGCGTCGTTGGCTCAGTACAGATCGCTACCCTTGGAGTTGCGGGCCGTCATCAGAACATTCCACCCGCGCCTCGACAGCTGCCAAGCCGCATAGTGGAGCGCTGCGTTGCCTGTGACTTGAGAACTTTTCACGTCCATTGGATGTCTTCCTCTCAGTCTTCAAGATTAACGGCTCTACGAGGACCGCGCTGACGCTCAGCTACCCGATCTCGTTCAACCCCAGCCAGCCAGTTGATCGCAGTGTCGAGCGTCATCCATGCCACTTCCTTCGCCTGATCAAGGCCATCCTGCCATCGGGGCCAGGAAGGGGAATAACCGGAATCGACGTGCATCATATGAACTTTCCATCGACCCTTCGATTGCGGGAGTAGAGTGATGACGAAGCCATCTGTTTTGGTTGTCCAGCTGCCATCAGGCAGTCTTGTCCAGTCGAGTGCGTCATAGGTGCTTTTCAGGCGGCGCTTGTAGTGCCCTTCCAGTTTCACCAACGCCAGCAGTTCACCAGGCACCTTGATGTCATTCGCCAGTGCTCGATGAATGCCGCGAAGGATTGTCTTGTACGGACGGTAGTCACCCAACGAAGTCATGCGATCAGCCAGCTCGACCGGCGTCCAGCCCAACTCGTCCAGTCCCTTCTTCATTTCCGCCGACAGCTCCTCGGACGTCCATTCGCGTTCGCCAAAAATGCTTTCGATTGTCTCTTCATTTTCTTCCATGCATCACCTGCGTTCGTTAATTATGTCTCGACGATATAGACATATAATTTATATGCAAGAGACATAAGCTCTTGCTTTAGTGCTCATTGTCCACTAATTTGCGGAAAACGATGGTGAAATATCGTGGACCCTAAAATCTATCGCATTCGACACCTCAACGATGAGCTTCGCACCGAGGGCAGTTGCCGGAACGGGCGCATGGTCGCAGCCGGTCGTTTGGGCCAGGAATTCGAGAAGATTGGAGCCATAGGTGCTGCAGTCGCGGCCTTTGACGACTGGAACGAAGGGGACGATCCTTATGGCGAGCACGATTTCGGAAAGCTCGATGTCAACGGTGAGGAAGTAATCTGGAAGATTGATTATTACAGCCTCGACGAAATGCACGGCTCCGATCATCCCGAGGACCCGGCTGTAACCGTTCGTATCCTGACACTCATGTTTGCAGAGGACTACTAATGCCCTTGATCTCACTCTTCGCCGGGCTGGTCGCAGCCTCGACATTCGTCTCGCCCGCTCCGGCGCTTCCAGTTGTTGAGATCGCATCTGCGTTTGATACGCAGTCATTCACCGTGACCGACGGGGATACCATCCGCCTCGACGATGGCACCCGCGTTCGCCTCAATGGCTTCAACGCTCCGGAATCCCACAAGCCTCAGTGTGACCGCGAGGCAATCCTGGGTAATAGAGCAAAAGAGCGTCTTGAAGAACTGTCAGCCACCGGCAGGACGCAGGTGATTCAGGTGCAATGCGCTTGCAAGCCTGGCACAGAGGGGTCAGATAAATGCAACTATGGCCGCTCCTGTGGCATTCTCACGGTCAACGGCAGGGATGTTGGGGAAATCCTGATTTCTGAAGGGCTGGCGGTCCCATTCGTTTGCGGCAAGACCGGTTGCCCGCGCACACCAACGCCATGGTGCAACAAGGAGAACTGATGGCGAAGCTCGTAGGAAACTGGAGTGACGACTGGCTGGATATGTCGCCCTTCGTGGTACACTTCGCTAAACCGTCAGAGAAGTCCACTGCTTATGACAATTGCATGAGTATCCTGGCGGCTCGACGTATCGAAGCGCGATCTAAATTCGGCACTGGCAAAAATCACCCGGCCGCTCCGAAATCAGTATGCTTCAGCGAAATACCGCTTCACCATCTCAGCCGTTTGGCGAGCAAACGAGGCCCTTACGGAATTGGTTTTCGCAAAGAATTCCTTGTGTCACGGAATGGAGGGCCGATCATGTATGCTTATAAAGATACGGCTCATGCTTCCACAATGACGCACCTGGTCTTAAAGGCAAAAACCAATCCCTCTGATCCCATATGGGATGTGGCACCCTTCGTTGACCAGCCCGGTAAATATGGCTCGGTGGAGTATTTCTATGAGTGGGAACGCGAATGGAGGCATGTCGGCCACTTCGACTTCAAAGAGACCGATGCAGCATTTCTGATAATTCCAGAGGACGACCACTCCGTAGCTCGCGAATACTTTGCAGAAGCGGAATATGATAATCGTGGCCCGAATTACCGATGCCCCTACATAGACCCGTACTGGACAGATGAGCAGGTGAAGGCTGCATTCAATGAAACTCAGCCGTGACAGAATAACGTACGTCGGCGTGATCGAGCAGCCAATGGAAATTGCTCTCGATGACCTGCAGGAATTTGTAGCTTTAGGCATCGTGTGCAGGCTCTGTGATCGGGAAGGGTGGATTGACCGCTACGCAGTCCGTCGTAAATGGGGAAATGCCATCCTCGGCTCGATCCAGTCACGGCTTCGGTGTCTTGGATGTGGAAACAAAGAAGGTAATCGATGGATCGAAGGCAGACTGCCGAGGTGAACATAGATGACTATAATACAAGCCCAAGATGCCATCGCTGATCCGGAACTGGCACTACTTACCAGACTTCTGGCTATCGTCGATCTGGAACTAAAAGCAGTCCTAACAGACATCGATATTTCGAATGACGCGGAATCCGACGGCCTACTTGATGTTGGCGAGTTTCTCATTGGGACCGGCTTTGTTGCAATCCAACGCTATATAACGTCGATCCACACTGGATTGGGAAAAGACAGAGGCAGAGCACTTACCTCGCAGCCGCACATCAATGACGATGTTCCTCTCGCGCAGTTGCTGAACGCGACTGCAAATTACTGGAAGCACAGTGATGAGTGGTACGAGACAACGCTCCTAAAGAACAAGCACCTTGGCGACCGCGCTTTGGATACCATCTCGGTTATCGAACGTGTCACGCCGGTAGCTGATTACACCTGTTCCAACGTGCTTGCTGCAATTCTGAATAAACGCGATCTCGCATTATCCGGCTTGCTACCCATGCTGATGATGTGGAGAAACGAAGTGCTAAAGCTCAGCTGACGACAGATTGAAAACGTCTGCGTTATCTTGCTGCTCTCTGAGCCCTTTATATGCAGCGTGACGCAGCTTTCCATCAGCCGTCCACGCCCGATACTCGATTTCCGCAATCAAGGTAGGCTGCAGCCAGGTCACGCTGCGTTTCCCGGCGTAGAGAACAGGAGGGGCTTTTCTCTTCCAAAGCAGCTTGTCCATCGTCTTCCGAAGCTGCTCTGAATCACGCTCTTTGAAGCCGGTCCCAACTGATCCGACGTACGTCAGCTGGTCGCCTCGATAGGCGGCAAGTAGAAGAGATGAAAATCCTCCCCTCGATCCTGTCGAAGCCTCGTAACCGACGATCATGAAACTATCGCTCTGCACGCACTTGAGCTTGATCCACTCGCCAGTCTTTCCGGGCCTGTGTGAGCTATCGCGATCCTTGCCCACAATTCCTTCGAGGCCGAGACGACAGGCATGCTCCAGAAGGGCAGCAGGATCGGCCTCTACCTCTTCCGAAATCTTGATCGCGCCATCTTCGTGACCGGCGAGCATATCTTCCAGGAGATGCCGCCTGGTCGAGTATTCAGCTCTCCGGAGGTCGTGACCATCGAGGTAGAGCAAATCGAAAGCGTACATGATGGCAGGGCTGATCTCTTTGCCCTGCCGTCGCCCGACCGCGCCCAGGCTCGATTGCAGGAGGTTGAAATCGGAACGCCCCTGTTCATCGAGAACGACCGCTTCACCATCAATGATCATGCTGGCAGGCCCAAGAGCTTTCACGGCTTCGACGATAGCGGGAAATCTATGTGCCCAGTCGTGTCCACCCCGCGTCATGACCGCGACACGTCCTTGGTGCGAATGAACGGTGATCCGATATCCGTCCCATTTGACTTCCCAGCCCCAATCTTTGCCGTCAGCAGGAGGCTTCTGCCGCAGATCGCAGAGAGCTGGTTCCACGCGCTCCGGAAAGGGATCGAATGGCAGAGCTGGTTGCTCAGGATTGCGCCTGCGGATCGGGCGCGACTGCAGTTGTGCAGTCTCATCCCGCAGCAGGGGCTTTGATCGAGGAGGGCGTGGCGGCTTTGTCATGCACACAGTGCAACAGCAAAACCTTAAATCACCGTTGACTCGTTCGGGAGAGAGAACATAATAGGAACATTCCGACCGTCAACCCGATTGTATTCCATGCAGCTTGCTCGATCCTCCATGCTCACGCCTATACCAGTCTCGACGGTCATCCGAGAGGTGAAGACGTTCGGCTTGACGGTCTCTGCAGGATTTCCCTCACGGTATACGACCCGGATGGCCGATCTCCCAATTGCAAGATCGTATTAGGGACGGACGGGAGCGGCACCAACATCCTGCTGCCTCCTCAGGTTTTCCTTGTTCCTGATCGATTCAAGTATTTTAGTGAGATCGGACCACTGACCAATCCATACTGGTTCGACGTTCAACGATGACAATTCGACCTTCAAGGCTGTCCTTTGATTTCGAGCCTTCAATCGCTCCGGACCGCTTGTCCCTTGTAGGGGGCTCTGGACAATGGCGAAGTGCTTATGCGTCAGCTTGAGCCGTCTGCAGGTGTCGAGAAGGCGGCGTAAATTTGGATCACGCACTGAACATCCAACGAACAGGCAGGAGCTACTCATCAGCATGGAGAGCTGTATCAGGTTCGCCCAGCTGTATGGGTCGGAATACAGCTGATTGAAATCGGTCTCATCGAAGACGATCTCGATCTCCTTGCACTCCTCCAGACTTGCCCCGGATGGGAGCAGCCCATGAACATGGTAGACGTTGACGCCACCATAATTACTGTTCACCGGTCGGCCTGGGGTAAACGAGTGGAACCCCACACCTTCGACTGTCAGAGCCTCTTCGAGGATGTCGTCGAAATTGTATGTACATATGCGATCAGCACCGAGCAATGCGACTGCAGTCACAGCTTCTGACAGATCATGAGTTGTCTCATACAGGCTCTGCCCCACGTCGTAGACGAAGCGCGTCCCCAATAGTTCTCGGATCACCCGGGTCTTCGTGACATTATCGAGCTTGTCAATGGCCGATAACTCGAACCTTAGGCTCTTCTTCGGAATTCGGGATGAAACACGTTCGATGAGCTGATCCCAGCCCGGAAGGCCACACCCTTGGCTGATACCGGCTCCTACGAACACCGACAGCTTTCCATGGCGGTTCAATTGTCGGAGATGATCGACCTGAACGTTCAACGCACGATTTGTCAAATGCTCCTTGCTCTTCTTTCGCCACTTCATTGTCAGTCGCCCTCTTTTGGTGGTGTTGGGTCGAGTTAGCTATCGATCTCATGACATCGCGTGGCCGCATCAAATCATAGTTGTTTCCTTTTTTCCTTTTCCCTCGATCATCCTTATCGCCATTTCTCCGCCCCGGACACTTCATTGCAGCTCGATCCGTCAGGGTCGGCAATGAGCCCTTAGTAGGAACGCTGCGCCCGTGCTCCCAATGCTCGCCACGATCTGCATGTGCTTGAGTAGGGTCATTGCGTTTAAATTGCTTCCATCCAATTGGGCTTTGGGTTCGAATTAGGGGCACCAAAGTCGGCCGTACGGTTCCACCTACCGCTTCAAAAAATTAACCATAAGAACGTTCTTTTCGAGCGAAAAATGCTCGGTAATGAGGGCGTTGGCCGTAGGGTCGCGATCAAACGGTGAATTGTCCATAAGATATTGTATTCATTCACGTATCTCCCCAAAAATGCGGAGAGTGCAAGAAATTCTCAGCTAAAAATCAATTTTCTATCATTACTGGCTGAGGCTATCTAATTGTTTTATCGAGATTATTTTCGAATTTTTTTGATGCGAACCCGATTTCCAAAGGAATTCCACAAGGATTTTTCCTCAAATTCCAATAGAGCATCTAATTGAATTTCGGCAATAATTCCTTGCTGTATCAATGGCTTAGTGAATCGGTCCCCACTTGCAATTCCCATCTCGGTGGATCATGTTTGGGAGACGAGAGCGAGACCACTGAGCCGAAACCGGCGGGGCTTCGAACTTGGCGCGGACAACTGGTCAACGTCCGCGAGTGAGTGTGACCAGCAACGATCAGGTGAAAATGCAACCTGCCAAATGGCGGGAGCGGAGAAGCTATGGCTGAGGATCACCTGCAACGCGGAAGAGGTATGTAATGCGTATACAGCTGAATGGAATGAAAACATCGAAACCCCCCAGAACCAAGCTGGCCGGGCGAGGTCCATGGCCCCGCTTCCAACATGTGGCAGACACCGATGCCGAAGCGGTGGCTGCGGTCGCCCAGCAGCGTGCTTGAGAGGTGTACATGAAGAAGATTGCACATTTGACTCTCTTTACAGGTCACCTTCGCAATAGTCCGCGCAGTGAGGTTCACTGGGACACGATCAAATTTCTGAGGCCCTATGTCCTCGGTGCTAGCGGTGAGATCGGAGACACAGGCTGGACCGTAAGAATGGTCGAGGGTATCACTCAAGGCTCTTGCGGCTTTACCCTTCACCATTCCGGCCTTTGGCTCTTGTCATGCTTCATGGCATGGACTACTGCGGCTGATAATCCGATGTGGGGCGTGGTTGAGAAGGTCTCCAAGACATCTGTACCAAAGCCGGACCTGGTGCCGTGGCTGGCAATTCACGCCATGCCAGATTTTTTTTGGTTCACTGATCCTCATGCGATCATGGAGGCTGCCGATCTGGAGCGTTGCATCGCATGGACTGTCATTGAGACAATGGCGGGGCACTCCACCCGAGCAATCTGAGCCAAGCGCTCAGCCGAAGGTCAATCGGCACGTTGGTCGCACCAGCGGCTAATTCCTTGAAATCTAACTTGTAAAGCGTCCGCGTGCCGCAGGCGGCGGAGCTTTGCCAAATTTCAGAAAGGACTACCATGAGAGACATTTGTTTGGACACTATTCACCTGCCTGTCGCCAAGGAGCAAGAACTCAGGTGCGGGGCTGAGCCTGCGCAGCAGCGACTGCTGAAGGATACGATCTGATGGCAGCGTTGCCACCTGATTTTGATCTTGCCAGGAGCAAGATCATCACTCGGTTCTCAATTTATCGGAGCCGATACAAGCGATGCAGTCTTTGCATCATCCCAAGCATCGTCAGAAGGCAGGTTTTAGAAAACTGGCAGCAAGCCGTGACTGATAGCGAGCCATTCACAGTGATGGATGCGAAAAGAGTCGGGTCGGCAAGGTGCGGCGATTGCAGTCTGAAGGGATGGCCGAAAGTCTCGCTGGAGGACGGCACCCTGTTTTTACATTTAGCCAGCAACAACAGAAGGAAGATGAAATGAATCAGCGCTTTATGGAATTGAGTCGTGGAGGACAGTATCCGTATCCAATTGCAGGCCGAGAGGGAGCGTCAGCCCAATTTCTCATGCACGGTCATGATTTCCTGCAAGTCTGCATGCCGAACATCACCAAGACCGAAGAAACACAGATCAGGAAAGGCATGCTGAAAGCTGGGCTGATCCAAGATGGTCCTTTGATCTTGTTGCTGTTTCAGTTCGGCGACAAACTGATTTTCGAATGCCCATTCGACGTCCGCCTGATCGCTCCTGGTCGGCGTAACCTGCCTAACGTCACCAATGACAGGCAGCGATTTTGCTTCGACATCCATCTTGTCGATACGGCTACGAACCGAATTCGTGGCTTGAGGGCAATAACGCTGCCGACTGGTTTGACGGTGAAGTTCTTCGCAGCCGTCCAGGACCAGCTGGTTGACCGGCGCGGGCAGGATGCGTTCATCTGCAAATACCAACAGATGCCTTTGCCATCGCTTGCACAGTTGGCAAAGCTCGAAGTTTGCGGCCTTTAGGCCCACTTAACCCAAGCCAACAATTCAACAAACTTGACTGACGCAGCACGGGGTACCGTGTCGTCATAACGACGGAGCATGTCCATATGTCTGGTATCAGATTGAGGGAAATCGGCGCGAACGTTTTGAAGACGCCGGGGATTAAGGAACTGCCTGGCTCATTTCGCGTGTGGCGCGGTTGTGCCATCGAGACGTTCGTTTTCGACAAGATGGCATCTCGGCCTTCTAATTAATGTGGCCTGGGCTCAACAGACCAGGCCATAACTCGCACCCTCCAAATTTAAAACCTCGCAAAGCGTCCGCGTGCCGCAGGTGGCGGAGCTTTGCCCAAATCTAGAAAGAAGTAACATGAGAGAGATTCGCTTTGACGCCATGTTTCAGCAAGTCGCCGCCAAGGTCGAAGAACTCAGGTGCGGGACCGCGCCAGAGGAAATCAAAGGATCGACGACCGTGCGTGCTGCGACAGGCCTGATTGTCGGCATCAGTCTGAACAAAACGACCTTCACGGATGAGGGCGCTTGGTCCATGCTGGACGAAATCCAGAAGCGGACGGTCGTGCATTTTCGCCCCGTGTCGAAGTATGCTGCATGGCTTGAAAGTGACCTCGAAGACAAGAGGCTGCGCGAAGTTGCTGAGACAGACGAGCAGCGCTCGTTCCGGCAGTACATCGAATGGCAGGCTGAAACCACCTATTGTATGGAATTCGAACTCAAGGCTCGGCTGGCAGAGGCGATAGCCGTACTCGCCAAGCGTTCTTCGGTCGATGCGATGAGGGCCTTTACGAATGACGACGAGGAGGCCTTCCGAATGGCCTGGGCTCTTCAAGAGGTAGGCTCCGCGCTTAAAAAAATGGGGATCAAGCCATGACGCGCAACGATGAGACTCGCGAAATGGTTGACGTTGAAGACTTCCTCGCACGCTGGCGGGCGGATCGCGTAGCCGAGCGGGTCGCAGGGCAACCGTCGGAATTCTGGGCGGCTGTCAACAGAAGGCTCGAAAGTTCTTCTGACGGCACGATCAACATGGACCAACTCATTGGGTTGTTGCACATCGAGGGCTCGGATTGATGTTCATGCAGCTTAAGGGTGATGACCGATCCATCCGTCATGACAGCGTTTATCTGGAAATTGGGCGTTGCGTGGCCGCTGTTGCACGCGGCATGTCCATCCATGACCTCGAATGCTCATCTACCATCCAGATGGCCACGGCCTTCATTGTTGGCACTCGCTGCTGGAACAAGAATTGGAGCGACGAAGCAATCTGGAACCTGTTGGATAGGTGGCAGCGTCTCGCGGTCCTTGATCATGGGGCTCACCATGCGATGAGCGCGGTGGCAGTTGATGACACCTTCGGCGTTTGATCGATTGACATCGACCATCGGCCATTTTTGCTTTGACCTGTTTGGTAGCGCAGTCGCCCCACGTAATTTAGGGGCACGAGTGTTTAGCATGAGCAACAAATGGTGTTGCACGTTGATCAGCTAACACGGGCAGAGCCGCACGAGAGTCATTGCAGGTACCCGCTTGCGATAGGAGTAGGTTCCTGTCAACTGCTGAAATGCCAAGCCTTTTTAGATACCGAGTTTGGGCTGCGCAGGTCGAGGCTGATCGACAAGGTATCTTGGCGGCAGCTGTCGACGGTATTTCCTTGCCAATTTCAGGAGGACGATGGCCAGCATTTCATTTCGATGAGCTGCGACAAGCGACGCTCTAGCTGCCCGATGGCCGATGGTGGTGTCAGACTTGCTAAAACCAGCTCCGTTTGCATCTGCTGCGTGGTCCCAATCCTTGGCGGCGAACCATTTGACTGCGTTCCACGCTCTCGTCAGCTGGTCAGCGTCACATTGTGCGATCTGATAAAAAAGATTCGATCCGCGTTACTTTCGATCCAAAAGTGCGAAGTAATGGGGGGAGTGACCTTTCAGTCATCATAGGCGTCCTCGTCTGTCGGGTCGTATTCACCCTCGTACGTGGCGTCGAAATCGTGCTCCATGATGGCAGCTTCCGGGTCAGGAGGACCCAGTTCCCATCTGCGCTTGGCCTTTGCCGACGCATCTGGGTAGCGGGAAACCATCTGCAGATAGAAGAGCCTGTTTTCCGCCCGGCGTATGGCCTCATCACCGCAATAGCCAGCATCCTGCAAAGCCTTGCCGATCAGCCTCACCATGCCATCTGCAGCTTGCTGATGCTCCATGAGCCCCGACCGCTGGTAATGACCGATGAAAGCCGAGAATGCTGACGCTATCGCGGTGTCTAAGTCATCCGTCTCCGGAATGCTGCGACGCTTAACCGCGGCCCTCCAGCGAGCCGTCCGAGCCGCTCCTGCGCTGACATATTCCTGTGCGTCCATCGTCGTCTCCCGTCACATTGTGAGTTACCGTCACAGTGTGATTGTTCACGACGCAAGAAACCCGGGCTTTCCCGTCGGCCAAATCGAAATAAATCTTATCGCCAGCAAGATGAGTTGTTTCAAACTATTTTAACTTGCGTTTACCGTCCCGAAAACAAGCTTTGCCCAGGCAATTCAATAACTTTGACAATGTTGACATCATGGACATTAACTCAGGTTTACATCTAAAGGAGCCTGAGTTGTCCGATCTCTCCGCAGCAACCGCCTTCAAGAAGTTCGACGTCGAGGACGGCTCGGTTGAGGGCGCTTGGCTATTGTCTCCGCTTGAAGAACTGATCCCGACAGGGGCGTACGAAGGCAACACCATGGTTGCGGCAGATGCCATCCTGGTGATCGCTGACGGGATCGAGCAGAATGGTGTGGCAACGTTCGCTCTGCGCCCTCCAGCTTCGACCTGATCTTGGGTCAACCCCGTTTCCGCTCTATAACGTCGAACGTGTCCTCAATTGTGAGGATGTCAGACCTTTTCCACGGTCCAACGATGACGTCACCTGGGAAATCATCATCTGAATTTCTCTCCTGAACACCTTGGAAATCAAGCGTTCGCGTTTCGAACGGTGTATAGTGCGTAGCCCCCTGTAAGGGGACGCCTTCTTTCCTTTCTTCCTTATTGGAGGATACCGTCGAAGGAGATACCGATGAAGGAGAACTGGAACTGGAACTGGAAACGGAATCAGAACCGGCAACTGTCTCCTGAACACCTTGGGAATCAAGCGTTCGCGTTTCGCACGGTGTATAGTGCGTAGCCCCTATGGAATAGGTCCCATCATTGATAGATACCTTAGCTTCCTGAATGGCATCGGATATATAGGCACGGGACCTACCAAGCTCTGCACAGATATCGGTAAACGACTTACCCTCATCACGGAGAACAATAGCCTGTCGACCGATTAACAGACGCTCACGACGTTGATCTTCTCTCGATGCCTTCTGACCCTTCTTCTCAATTCTCCATGCCTTGGCGCGAGCTGCTGACCGTTCTGCCTTGATGTCAGCCGAACACAGGTCTCGGAGACCGGCATCACTCATCTCGTCTTCAGAAATATCCAACCATTCGATGATCGTGGATGACCTGAAGCGATACCGGATATCGACCGGTTCTCCATTCCACTCGACGGTCTCACCAGCCAGAGCGTCCACAGCTTTGCGATAGGCGGTTCCCATGGCACCGTCGATAGAAGACTCCGTCCAGGTGCCGCCTGACCACTCAGTGGCCTTCTCGCGTATCACAGGAATGATTGCTTCTGGCTTAGTAGTATGGCTGAGAGCGCATGTGTAGATGAACAGGAATTTGTCCTGCATGCCCTTCTCGATCCGGCCATCAGGTGATCGATGTTTGATGAGGTTCTGGATGTCTTCCATCCTTGTGCTCCACAAACCCATGGCCAATCCGTCAGGCCGCTTGCGCTTCTTGCGTTTACCGGCATTTCGTTTTGCGCGCTCGTCGGCCATCGATATCAATTGGGCCTTCGTGTGAGGCAGCCAAGCATCAGCGAGATCGTTGAATCTATACCGGCGCAAGTTCGCAGGATCGCCCCACACCAGCTGAACTCTATTGCGGCTGTCGTCGGCTTTTGAATTGACGGAGCCTACCAAGCGAAAAATCCTGGCTGCATCGGCGGCGCTCTTGTCCGGATTATATCGAGCTAAAGGTTTTCCCAGTCGTTTTTGTACGGCGGCCCATTTCGAAAGCACCTTTGCCCCGAGCATCTCATGCAACCATACACACAGCAGGCCGCGCCCGGAAGAAAGGATGAAAGAGGGTAAAAGTTTACCAGCGTCTTGAAGGTCATGAATTACGTTTCTTGCAACGGCCTTTGGGCACCGGCCACAAAGGCTGGTCTTGTGGTAATCGAGATCGAGATAGGTGCTCTCGATGGTGCAGACTTCGGACGTCTCGCGACGACGCCTGAAAGTGGCCATCGATACGTACAAGTCTCTGCCAGCACCAGTGGTGAGATAGGACCTTGCCTTCTCGGCGGCATCCTCGGTCCGGCAATAGGTCGTCGACCAGTCGCCTTTGCCATCGTCACCATCGCCGACGCGATGAAGAAACGCGACCTGACCTTGACGCTTTTTGCCTGGAATTTTGGGGTGGATGGCGTTGATGTATTCTTCAACGCCAAAGCCGTTGTCAGGCTTCCATTCAGCTTTTGGCTCGAAGATTATGTCTAGAATATCTTCTCCAGACAGTTCCTTTTGGTCAATATATCCGTTGTAATTAGCTACGCCCGCAGTCATCATAATTGCATCTCCAGAAAGACCGACGCGAGAGGCTGCAACCTCAATGACCGTCGGTTTTTCTATGTTTGCTTTCGGCTGTAACCGGCACAAGACGCGCGGATATGTTGGCACCCCCAATCTGTTGACGAGCCCTTAACCTTGCTAATACTTCTAGAGGGAAATTTATTTTCTTCGGTCGATGCTACTTGCGGTACCCAAAAGGTACCGCTACATTTATCTCAACGCCAACCGCTCTTGGAGCCGCATCGAATGAAGGCCTTCACCATAAATCTATGATGCACCCCCGCATCGTCCGCCGGTCTTTCGCCGGTGGTCTCGGATCTATTGTGACTTGAAAGGGCCTTCGACGTGGCGTTCTGCACCCACTATTTCACCAGCGACCAGCATTTCGGCCATGCCCGCATGCTCGAAAACCGTCCGTTCGCAGACACCGACGAGATGGATCGTTACCTGATCGATGCACATAACAGCGTCGTCAAAGACAGCGACATTGTTTGGATGCTTGGAGATTTTTCCGCTCATCAGGACAGTCGGACGGCACAGATTTTCGCGCAGCTGAAGGGTCGCAAACGGCTGATCCTGGGCAACCATGATTTGGATCACAGCGGCAATGTCCGCAAAGGCATCGCGGCCTTAGGATGGGATCAACCGCCTACGCACTACGCTGAGGTCAAGCAGGGTGGTGATCGCATCATCCTGCATCATTATGCGCAGCGCACATGGGCGGCATCGGTTCATGGCAGCTGGCACCTTTACGGGCACTCGCACGGCCGCTTACCGCCCCTCGGCCGGTCGCGTGACGTCGGTGTTGACTGCCCGGATTTGGGATATGCGCCCGCGACTTTCATGGCGTTGACCGCGCCGATGAGGGATGCGGAGGTAGTGGCGTGAAGAAGGAACCAATCGATTTTTTCAAAGCCGACTACCCGCAGTGGTGGCACCTTCGGCTTGAGCAATTTCCCGTCGGCTGGACCGACCTTCTCACTGAATTTTTCAGGGCTCTCGACAGCCTGAATTCGGCTGTCAGTCAGCCAAAAGTGTGGGTTTCCGTTCATTTCGAACGGTCCGAAGTCGGACCGTGGACAGCCTACATCGCGCCTGCTGTGAGGATGAAAGACTGGTCTGCTGATGATGCTCTGCACGCACTGACAGCAGTCGAGAAAGTCAATTTTGCGATGAGCCGCACGTGCGAGATTTGCGGCGTATTTAACGGCATCCCGCGCCTGCATCCGAAGCCGGAGCGCATCCTTTGCGAGGAGCACCGCAATGTCGATTGATGACCTCCGCGCCCGCCAACGCCAGAGCCTCATCAAGGCCACGCACAGCACCCTGTGGCTGCAACTCTCAGAAGAGATGTCGATGCAGCAGGATCATTTCGACCGACTGCAGGCACTGCATAGCCGGTATTGCCACGGCACTGTCGCAACTCTGCCCGATGGCTGGACCGATATCGTCGGTCAGTTCCTTGGCGCTATGCATGATCTCGGTGATCTCGTCGATGCGGTTTCCCTCCGCTTCGAGCGCTGCCCCGACGGCGCACGCGCTTTCGTGTTCCCAGAGATGTCGCGCTGGCATCCGGATCAAATGAACTCATTGCGCATTGCACAGCGTAACCTCCTGCATGCGTCCCGGGAAACTTGCGAGCGCTGCGGCCTGGGTAACGCCACCCCTATATCCGTCGGCGAGCGGGCCTTCTTCCTTTGTCAGGAGCATACGGGGGAGGTTGAGAGCAAGCTGGCTTCATTGGACGAGGCGATGGATGAACGAGCCCGGTTCCGTGAAAAGGTCGCCGACATCCTACCGCCGACGACTGCACTCCTGATACGGATGACGGATTACAACACGACGATCATGCGCAAAGCTCTGCTCGACATTAAAGCAATCGTCGAGGATCAGGGGCTGGTCGGGCATGTGATTGTGACCAAAGTTGTTGAGAGCGAAGGTCAACTTTTCATGAGTGTTCGCTGCGGCCCTCAGGTCGACCTGGCAGCACAGTTTGAGGTGGCCGACATCATCAAACAAGCCGAGTGGGAAAGCGATCAGGTGCATCTGCAGTCGGGAAAGGAAGGTTTCGAAAATGACGCATGACGAATTCCTCGCCTCCATCCGCGAGCGGTACGCCGATCTCTTCGATCCGGACAATACGGATCAGGACTGGCGCTACATCATCACCGTGGGACCAGGCTGGTGGCCCTTAGTTGAAGAATACTGCGAGCGGGCACAGGCGATGCTGCGCGACCACGGTGAAGTAGGTCTCTGGTTTGTCCGGCAAATCAAAGAAAAAATCGGCGAACTGCGTATCTATGTCCGACCCGCAACTGAGCGCCTGAATGTAGATTGGTATCCACACGCCGTTCACGACCTCGATCCTCCACACTCGACAACCGTGCAAGAGTTGCTGAGCGACCTCCGCAGTCAGATCACTGAGCAGGCCAATCGCACATGTGAGGAGTGCGGTGATCCTGGTGGGCTGCGGGTCTTGGATGGATGGTATTCAACTTGTTGCAACAAGCATTTTCAGGAATGGCGGGCACGAAAGGAAAAACAATGATGGAGAATCTCAATCTGAAACGTGACCTGATCGCGGCATCCCATGATCGCATGATTGCCGCTCGTCAAAAATCCGCCGTTTACGATGGCGATCTGGCTCGCGCCCGGCAGGCCTACAATGTCGGTGCCGGGTGGCACGGTATTCTCGATGATCTCGTTAGTGAATTCGCCAAGATCGATGGTCTGGGATTTTTGGGTGCCCACGAAAAATGGGGCGGGCTGCGGATCGCGTATCTGTATTCAGGCGACCGGCAATCTGATGTCGATTCAGTCGTTCACAACGCCGCTGAAAGGTCACTAGAAACTTGCTGGCACTGTGGTCAACCTGGGAAACTTAACCGGGAACGGTGGTGGCGGGTGCGTTGCGACGAGCACTGGAGCGCAGAATGACTGATGTGATTGAGTTGTTCAAAAAATCGTATTCGGACGTTTATCGGCCAGATGAGGGTCAACACGCACGAGACCTGGAGATTCGCCCTGGCTGGATCGAAATCATCGAAGAATATTGCGACCAACTGCGGCAGTGGCATGCCGACGGTTGGTCAATCAATCTGCGCTGGGCCAAAGAAAAATTTGGCGCGTTGAGGATTTTCACGGACGACAATCGATATCATATGACACCGCTGCAATTGTATTGGCTCGACCGGGCTGGAGAGCGGGCACGGCGAAAAAGTCTGCGCATTTGCCAGGAATGCGGACAGCCAGGACGATTGCGGTGGGGGCATCGTGTCGCGACTGTGTGTGACTTACACGTCCAAAACATCGGCGGGCTCAGGGCTGAAGATGGGCTCATCATCGATGCAGATCGTCAAAGCATTCAGGCTGATGGGACAATGAAGGATTGGCCGGTTGAGCGTGGTGGTGTCTATGCAATGACAGACGCGGAACTCGGTCTCGATGAAGGCCAGTCGATGGACTTTGCTAAGCAAATGGAAATGCAATTCCGGCCATTTCTGGCACTGGACCTGCGCCTGGATGGCACCGACACCGAGCTGCTCGATCTGCGTCGCAAGCTGCTGGCGGTCGACGCAGCTATCGGCCGATACCACGAGGTTAAATTTCAGCTCCGCTCGAAGGGCTACGAGATCGCCATCGAACATCCTCGCTCGCATGCAACGATTGACGAGATCAAGCGCGATGCGATCATTGCAGAGATCGAGATGATCATGAGAGGAGAGCAGTCATGATCGCGAATGATAACCGCATCAACGGTCGTACCATCGACTATACCAAGACACTCGAATTTCTCGCTCATCACCTTATAGCACCAGGCTGCAGGGTGGTGCTTGATGAAGAGCAGTTCGAAATCCTTAAAGCGTATCTGTCTCACGTCGAAGCTGTCGGTGCAGACACAAATTTTCAGTTGGAAATGTGCGTCGACTATCGCGATGCCGAGAACACGGGTGGCTACAGCGTCAGCTGGGACAACGATGGCAGTCCCTACGAAGACGACCTGATCGATGCGATAATGGTCGACATGGTGCAAAATCTTGGCTTTGTCGCGGGCTCAATTTTCCGCGAACGCCACATCACTGCTCTCGCCGATATCGATGGCAGGATCGCCGAAATCCGCGCCGAGGTAGCCGCGAAACACAATACCTGACTTCCGAACCTAAGTCTGGTTCAGTTCAATTGCTTCGTCCAGGACGCCGGTTTTCGCAGTTCTTTCGGCACTTCTTTCCCGTCCAGCAACAACTCGTAGAACGTCCCGACATAGGACAAAATTCCTTTGTGCCGATAGGATTGGCCTGCACACTAATCGAAAAGGTTGGTGGCAGAGTAACATGGCAGAAAGAAAATGGACACATTATGAGGCGGCGCAGCTCATCGACATGGCTCAGGCTGGGCTTACGACAGATGAGATTGGCGAAGTGCTCGACAGGACAACTGGGGCGGTTCGCGTTAAAGCCACCCGGATCGGTGTCGACGGATTTTACCAGCGGGATACCGGCAAATTTCCTGAAAAGCGGCGGGATAAAAAGTTGCCATGCAAGATGTGCTCGCAGCCGATGATCTCTTCTTGGTCTGGTCATCGCATCTGTGACGATTGTAAAAAGACGGAGCTTTACCGGTATTCCTGAACTGCAGCAGTTCCGATGATTCCAGCACCGGAACTGCTTATAAGATTACTCTGCTGCCTCGCGGTATTCACCTTCGAGCAATTTCTGCCGGTCGTATTCATCCAAGATCGCGTTCGTCCATTCTTCCATCGCCAAGCTTTTGAGTTCTATGAACTGGCTCTCTGCGCCATACGCCGTCTGTGTAATTTTAGCCGCTCGTTCCTTTTGAAAATCCAAACGGCTACGATCTGCTGCCGAAGCTTTCAGGCGCGTATCGTCTTTAACTTCGTGAGCGAGGATCGCGGAGGCCCCTCCGGGCATGCGACGTTGTGACATATGATCGGTAACAGTGTTGCGCAGATCATGATGAGACCACCATTGGATGTCCTTGGCGGCAAGAAGGTCTCGCCTTTCGCTACGCTCAGGTGGTGTCCACTTGCGCTGGCCCTCAGTGGGACGTATGGTTTTTTTGTTCGGCATTTTCTGAGTGAGGGTGTCACGTCCTGCCAGCCGATAGATAACGCGATACGTCCCAGAAGCCGAAATATGAACTTCCGGCTTCCGATCCGAAGGGAAAGCCCATTCCTCGGAGCCAGCGGCTTTGCCTTTTTGCCTGAACGCGTCGACGAAATCCCACGCCCGCTTTGGTATTGGTAGCACGAAAGTCTTTCCGCCTTTCATGTCTAGTGCATCCCAAGACGCTAAAAGCCAACCCGAGCCGGGCCGTTCACCGTCTTCGACCACATTGTACGGGTGCAACGAAAGACCGGCATCGACGCGCTGGCATGTAAGAACAATCCACCAAAGAGCCGCCAGAACACCATGGCTGGCTCCGTTGGTGCTGAATGCGCGGCCAGGGAGGGGTTTCGTCAAATATTCCTCAGCAAGGACCATCGTCTGCACGACTTCTTTGATCGACGGCTGACGGTCGCGGGCTTCGATTTCGTACGGCGCATCCAACATCTCCCACCAACGCTCGACAGTGGAGAGGCCTGACTTCGAGTGATATTTCCGGCAGAAATTGAGTACCGACCGGGTGTAGGTAATGACCTTGATCGCAGGTGAGGAACCGATATTCTTGTACACCTCATCTCTGACCGCCTCGATATCTCCAACGGTAAGCGACAGAACGGGCTTGCGCATTGCGGCTTTGAAAGCGGGGCGGTCGAAGGTTCCTCGCATGTCCTTCACGGTATTTGCGGTAATCCTGATCTTCTTTTTCGCATCCGGGGCGGTCTTCATCTTAATGGCGGCGTCGACACAATCGCTCAACGTCCATGCGTCTACCGCAACAGTCGCCTTCATTGATACAAGCGCTTGCTTTGCAGTGCCCATCTTGTTCTTCGACGTGTCTCCGGCCCGCTCGTAATAGTATGAGGTCAGGTACGACGGCACCTGATCCTTGTCTCCATTTTCCAACATCGTCCGAACAACTCGCGCCAGCTCTTGGACTTTTGACAGCGCAGAGATGTGACGGGGTTCGTCTTCTGGATGCGCGAAGGCAATCGTCGCGGTGTCGTTTTTGTATTTGACGACCCAAGCGGCTTTCTTGCCTTGGACCCGGAGCATCAGGCCCCGAGTTGACTTGTCCGTATGAACAAAAATCTTGCCGTCGGGAGTGCCAGTTCTGGTCATCCTGATCGCGGCTATCACATCATTCTTATCAATCGCGCTGCACTTGGACGCCATACTCTATTCCATACCTAAATCCATACCCTCTCCATACCCTGTTCTAATTTGTTGACAAGCGCAGTGAATGCGATGACTTTTGTATCAGACAGTTCGTATGCAGCTCCGGTAAATGTTGACATTTCTGTTGAGAACCAACAGGTTATTCACAATGGTTGCCGCAATTGCGATGCTTGTCAACAGGATTGGTTTGGTATGAATAGACCGAACAATAGGAATCATAATCCGCGTGTCGGGGGTTCAAGTCCCTCTCCCGCTACCAAATTTCCTTGTTCGTCCTGAAGAGAATGTGAGTTCCGTTTCGGTGAAGCACGTAGGTGTGTGTCTCCCGCGAAACCGTGCCCCGAGCAATAGGCAGCGACTTGTGAGACCTCTTGCCTTGGCCTTTTCCTTTAAACGGTGCTGTTACTCACGAGCGGCTGGTTGATAGCCTCATTTCGGCGGCGAGAACATGTCGGCTTGGCTTGGCAATTCTGCTTGTTGCTCCAGAAACGAACCTGACGATTGAAGAAACGGATTACTCAAAGCTGTCTTTGGTGCGTTTTAAACTTCGTTCACCGGAAATCTACGTGAGAGATTATCACCACATCCGCAGTGGTAATCACTGCAACTTATAGAAGAAAGTCCGCAGTTCTCACGCATGTATATCTAGTATCTAGGCCTAAGTGTTTACCTTAAAGCGCGGCGTATGCTTGACTGTGACGTTTATCTTAGCCTACGGGACGTCATCTAGATTATTTTGTTGTATTGCGTAAGAGATAATTTTTTTGAATAAACCAAGAATTGATTGGCTGGACGCAGTAAAAGGCGCATCTATATTGATGGTTTCAATGTATCATGTCGGCCTGATCATGGATGCTTATGGCTATTCAATCATATGGCTGATGAAAATCAACGCCTTGCTTACGCCGATACGAATGCCGGTATTCTTCCTGGCAGCGGGTTTTGTGGCGCGTTCATCCGTCAACAGACCCTGGCTTTATCTTTTTGAGAAGCGCATCGGTTTTTACGCCTATCTTTTCGTCCTCTGGTCTGTCTTACGATTCAGCTTTTTTGGAAACGTTGTCCCCAATCGGCTCGCGCCTTTGGAAGGCAACGACTGGACATGGCTGATTTCTTCGCTTGTCGCTCCAGAGACCGGCGCGTGGTTTTTATGGGCTCTCGCAATCTTCTATAGTTTGACGAAATCCGTCGAGTCTGTTCCTGCGCGTGTTGTCATCCCGATCGGGATACTGGCTTCTGTAATTGGTTTCTCAGGCATCGTTCCGATGCTGTTTTCCTTCGCCAACATCCTGCAGTATTTTGTTTTCTTTTACGTTGCGTGCCACTTCCAGCACCTGATTTTGCGTCTCAGCGAGATGCCTGCAAGGCTGATCGCATTGGGCACACCGGTGTTTGCGGTTTTGACGGTGCTGGCTTGGCGATCATCCTACTGGTGGATCGATGGCCCCGCAGAACTTGCGGCAGCTGTTGCTGGAGTGTTGGCACTGATCGGGATTGCGGTCAGATTGGAAAACAGTCTGCTCGGCTCTGTCGCGCGCTTCTTCGGGCATAACACACTGCCGATTTATGTGATGCATCTAACGATTATCAGCTCGGTCGCGCACATGGCTGCCCAATATAACTTGCCGGACCACGCTGCCAGCAGGCTTTTTCTGGTGGTGGTTCTTTTCCTGGCTGCTGTCGTTCTTCCCGTTGTTATAAAAAGATTTTTTGACCGTATCGGCCTTTCATTCTTTCTATTCCGGCTACCATGGTCTGGCGCGGCGAGGAAACCAGTGGTGGTGTAATTGGCGCGGTCCAATGTTGAGCTCGTCTAGCACCTTGCGTGTGGCGGGACAGCTTGAAAGGAGGGTTGCAGCAATTACCTCTCATCCACACTGGAAACTCCACGCAAGACCTGCGCAAGCGGCGCGTATACTTCGCGTCCCTCATTCACCAGGCCTGCCGATAGCAAGCCATTCTCACAGGCGCGGTCATCGTCCCAGCCGGGGTGGTTGACGATGGGGTAGAGGCAGATGCCTTCGATGGGGACGCCCTGTTTCATGGCCGCCTGGACCTCCGTGTGGATGTAG
Source organism: Rhizobium sp. Leaf311 (assembly GCF_001423445.1). Classification (NCBI taxonomy): domain Bacteria; kingdom Pseudomonadati; phylum Pseudomonadota; class Alphaproteobacteria; order Hyphomicrobiales; family Rhizobiaceae; genus Rhizobium; species Rhizobium sp. Leaf311. The sequence continues at coordinate 379,441 of NZ_LMNZ01000001.1, forward strand.
GTCATCCAGCTTGCGCGGCGGTCGCCTTCTATGCCGGTTTCGGCGATGAAGATCGGTTTGCCGTAGCGGGCGTAGGTTTCGACGAGGATCGTTCTGAAGGGCTTATAGAGCGGTTGGTCCATGTCGATGGGCGGGCCGCCGTGGATCCATTGGTTGTTGAAGTAGTAGTTGACGCCGATGATATCGAGATATTTGTCGGCCCCGCCGATCTGCGGCCACATGCGTCCTGACAGAAGATCCCAGCCTTGAAATTGCGACTGGCGGTGGCCTTCTGAGGTGGGCCGTTCCCACGGCCGCGACGGATCGGTGATGACATTGATGATGGGGTCGCAATGGACGAACCGCGCGCGTGGATCGACGGCAAGCACCGCGTCCATGGCTGCAATGGCCGCTCTTGCCAGCTGCACCTTGAGTTCAAAGCCGCGACCGTGGGCAAAGGGATTGAGATAGGCCGCATCGCCGCCGCCCCACGAGAAGAACGAGATTTCGTTGACGGGCGAATAGAAGGGAACGGCGTCGCTCGTGTCTTTCACGACCTGTGCAACCGCCGCTGCGAAGCGCGCGAAGCGTTCGACAAATTCCGGCGACCAGATATCGATGTCATCGGGCCAGCCATAGTGCAGCAGATCCCAGATGACCTGGGTTCCGGTATCGTTTGCCGCTTTCAACATTGGGGTGAAGCTGGACCAGTCATATTGCCTGGGTGAAAGCTCGATCAGGTGCCAGCGCAGGCCATCGCGAACCGTTTTAATGGCGTGGGAGGCAAGTTGCCGGTAATCCGCCGCCGTGTGAATATCGTGATCCGTGGCAGCAATCACATCAAGTCGCTTGCCCTTGTCCTGTCCCTCACGAGGGCGAAGCCTGTGGGTGGAGCATTCAAACCCGCCTTGGAGAAAGGACTGGAACAGCCCGGTGGGGCCGCGCGCCGGGCGCTCGCGCAGCACGGCCTCAAAGAGTGCTTCCCATTGCGGAACGACTGCGGCGGCGCTGTAGGCGGTTTCCACCTTGTGACGGAGAGCGCCGCCAAGGTTCTGCCGCAGGCTGGGTGATGCGATGAGCTTTTCCATCGCGCGTGCGACCGATGCCGGATCGTTATAGGGCACGAAAATGCCTGATACGCCGTCTTCGATCTGCTGCTTTGCGCCATTATCAGGCGTCGCGATGACAGGGAGGCTGGCTGCTCCGGCTTCGGCAATGACATGCGGCATCCCTTCGCCTCTGGAAAGCCAGACGAAGATATCGAGCGCCGGCAGGAGGGCAGGGATGTCCTTGCGATCTCCGAGGAAGGTCAGGGCGCTGTCCAGTTTTCTGGCTCTGGCCAGCGCCTGCAATCTTTCGGCATAGTCGGGCATGAAGGCATCCGGCCCGCCGATGACGACGAAGCGAGCGTCTGCATTTTCGGCATGGACCAGTGCCGCTGCCTCAATGAAGTCCTCGACGTTCTTTTTCGGATCGAGCCTGCCAACCCAGCCAATGAGCGGGCTCTGCGGACCGACCCCGAAGGATGCGCGCAGCTGCGCCCGCGTCGTGCGATCGAATTCGCCGAGATCGACCATGGAAGGGATTTCGATGACATTGTCGCTGCGTTCGGGCATGACCGATTTCGCTGCGTCGCAAATGGAGCGGCACACGCCGACATAGCGGCTGGTGAAGTGCTTCGGCCCGGCCAGCGCTTCGGAGACCAGACCGCCATGTTCGATCAATGGCGGGCGAAGGTGCAGACGCTCCAGCGCCGGGTAGATATCGGCAACGTTCTGGCACGAGACCACGATATCGTAGGCCGACACCTTGTTGGCGAGATAAGCGACTGTATCCTCGAAAGAGAGGGAATAGGGCGTAGTATCCACATCCACGCCAAGCTCCGTCAGTTGCTCATGGGTCTGGTGCGGCATGTTGGGCTTGTGGAAACAGGCCACCACATCCAGCCGGTAACGGCTGCGATCAAGATTGCGGGCGAGAAGCCGAACTTCGGTTTCCTCACCACCAACGACAAGCCATGCAAAGACGAAGAGAATACGGACGGGCGGTTGTTGGGGTATCATGCGTGGACCTTGAAGACGATCTGAAGGAATTCCGGGCGGTGGACAACAAGGTCCTCAAGAAATGCCGGGCCTTCTTCGAAGGGTACGACATGGGTGATCATATGTTCGCGGATGTCGGCACCCCGGCGTTTCAGAAGACCGACCGTCTCATGTGCCAGACGCCGCCTGTCCCATTGACCGGCAAGCCCCCTGGGGACGCGATTGATCTGCGCGCAGCGAATATTGAGCCCATTATGGTGGAATTCCTCACCCAGCCGCAGCCGGTCGGCGCCGCCCTGATAAAAGGCGAGGTCGATGACCGTGCCCTGCGGGCGAAGGGCCTTCAGCGCCACATGCAGGCTGTCCGAATGGGCTCTCGTCTGGAAGACGAAGTCCGCGCCGCGGTCCGTGCCGCCATTGTGCCAGCGCGACTTTGCATGTTGCCAGGCCGCATCTTCCGTCATGGCCATCAGGCCCATGGCTTCGGCCTTGGCACGCCGAAACTCCGAGGGATCCGCGATGATGACGGCTTGAGCACCGGCGTTTTGCGCAAACAGGGCGGTCATGAGACCGACGGTGCCTGCACCGATGATCATGACGTAGCGCCCGGCAATGCCTGCGCCAAATGACGTGACATTGCTGCCCAGCACATCCGCATCCGCGTGAAGAATGCCATTGGCCGCAATCGGCCCCATCTGGGCGACGAATACGCCCAGCATCGGGTCCAGGTCGTCAGGCATGGGAACTAGTACGTCATGGAAGGGATTGGCGGTGTGTCCGCTCTTGTGGGCATAGGTTGTCGCCAGAACCGCGCCGGGCTGGAAGTCCCGCGAACGGCTCTCTGTCACACGCGCCACTTCCATATAGCCGAGGAAGGGGACGGGATAATGCAGATCCGCCTCGTTCTCGATAAAGACCCCGCGCCCCGCATCAAAGCGGGAATGGAAATAGGGGTTCGTATTTTTCATGAAGGTGAGTTCCGTGCCCGCTGACAGGCCGGTGTAAAGTGTATCCAGCCGGACATGATCATCGCCGGGAGGACCTTCTTCATATTCGAAGAAGTAGGATTTTCCGGGTGCTTCTATGCCCAGCGAGCGGACCATCCGATGCCCCGGCGGCAGACCGTGGTGCACTTCGGGACGGGGCTGAAACTGTAGCGGTGCGGGCGGATTTCTGTCGAGGAGCGGCTGTTCCACCGTGACCGGCTTTCCATCCCTGGCGGAAGCAACGACGGCAAGGGCTACGCGGTGGGTGGCAAGCGCGTCCTCGTAGCTGCAGCGAATATGGTTTTCGCCACCTCTGACGGCATCGACGAAATCACGGTCCTCGCGCCATACGGGGTCACCATCGGCATGACGAACGGGACGTCCTGCACCCACATCCACCATGATGTCATGATCGGTCAGTTCGATTGCCAGCCGGTCAGCAAAGATATTGAGGCCAATTCGATGGCTCCAGCCGAGCAGGCAGGATGAGGAGATGTTGCCGATGACGCCCGACTGAAAGGTGAGGCTTGCGGTGGTCACGACCGGGACATCCAGGCCCGGAAATTCGGGGCGGTCCTTGAAACCTGCGCTGCCGTAGACCTGGGTGACTTCACCGACCAGATAACGGGCAAGATCGATGATATGGGTTGCCTGCTCGACCATCTGCCCGCCGGACATGTCTTCCTTCCACCACCATTGCGGGGGCGGTGTCTGGTCCAGCCAGTAACCGGAAAGCAGTTGCGCCGGATTGTCCTGAAGCAGGTTGCGCGCTTCTTCGACCGTATCGAGATAGCGCCAGTGATAGCCGACGCCGGTAATCAGATTGGCAGCTTCGATCGCGGCACTGAGTTCTTCCGCAACCCCGAGATCGAGGGTGATCGGCTTTTCGACGAAGAAGGGGATGCCGCGGGCGATCAGATCACGCTCCGCTTCACCATGGGCGAAGGGTGGAATGCAGACATAGACGGCATCAAGCGTTTCTGCGTTCAGCATCGCACGGTGGCTCTCAAAGGCGCGCGCGCCAAAGCGTGCGGCGGCCTGTTCCGCGCGGGAAAAATCCGGATCGGCAAAAGCGACGACGGCGACGTCTTCAAAGCCTGCGAGTATGTCCAGATGGCGGTTGGCTATACCGCCGACCCCGATGAAGCCGATACGTGTCTTGTCCATGGAAGCATGTCCTTGTAAATGCTGCGGTGCCTGCGAAAGCACGCGCGTGTAGATGCTGGCGGTTTCGTGCGCCATGCGATCAGCTGAAAACTGGGTCTGGAATCTTTGGCGTCCCGCCTCTCCGACGGCGCTTGCGTGAGCGTCGTTGTCGAGAGCCTCGATCAGCATGGAAGCGAGGGCATCGGCATTGCCGCTTTCAGCCAGGAACGGGTGGTCATGCCCCAGCGCTTCCACGTTGCCGCCGATATTGGTGGCGACGACGGGTGTGCCGATGGACATGGCTTCCAGCAACGCGAGCGGAAGGCCTTCAAAGCGCGAGGGCAAAACAAAGATATCGGCGCGCGCCATGAGGTGTGCGACATCCGTTCTGTGCCCGGCAAAGACGACATGGTCGGTCAATGACAGTTCCTGCACAAGCGACCGGACCGCCTGCATCTCCTCTCCACGCCCGACAAGCAGAAGGACTGTGGATGGATGGGCAGCCAGCACGCCGGGCAGGGCCCTGATGAGAGTGGCATGATCCTTCTGCCGGGAGAAGCGGGCGACGGTCAGAAGAACCCTTTTGCCCTCAAGCCCTTCGATCGCGTCCGCATCGGAAACGGCATCCGGGTCGAGCGCAAAGGTGCCATTGCGCACCACGCTTATCTCGCCCGAGGCTACGCCCTGATGCTCGAAACTGGCACGGGAGGCTTCAGACACGACGATGCGATGAGCAAGAAGCGCGCATTCGCGCTCATACTGTTCCTTCTGGTCGGGATCTGTCAGAAGATAGGGAAGATGCTCGGTTCTGATAACAGGGACGCCCGCAGTGGCACCGGCCCGCGACAGATTATGCCCCTCCCAGCCGATACCGGCGTGGACGTGAAGGAGGTCGACACCGGCCTTAGTCAGCCAGGACGTGAAGCTGTCCATCTCATCGATTGTCTTGATTGCGATGCCAAAACGGGCGGCCCTTGATGTAAGCTCGCCCGTATGTGTTTCGGGTGCGGCAATCACGATATCCCAGTCGGGCTGAAGCGCCCTGGCGAGGGCGAGCATGTGCTCACCCATGCCTGAGGGATCGAGACTTTCTGTCGCGAGAACAATCCGTCGACCCGCTCTGCTCATAGGTCGGTTGCAGCCACGGCGTTACCATGGGCAAGAGCGCTCACCTTTGCTGGTCTTGAAAGGGGTTGCTTGGCGGGAATGGCGGGGTAGAGATTGCGTAACATCACGTCTTCCATCAGGCCCTTCATCGAAGAGAACGTCCGGTCCCAGGATGATCCCTCAAGCCGCGCATCGACCGGTTTCAGCCATGCGCGGTCCTTCTCGCAAAGGCCAAGCGCCTCATCGCAGGCAGCGGCGAAGCCTTCTGAATCGGATGCCACGAAGACCCCATCGAGATCGCCATAATGGCGGATGACATCCTTGATCGGCGTGCTGACAACGGGGCGGCCCGCGGCCAGATACTCAGGGGTTTTGGTCGGGCTGATGAACTGGGTCGAGCTGTTCAGCGCAAAAGGCATCAGGGCCGCCTGCCATCCAGAAACATAGGCTGGCAGCTCATGGTAGTCCTTCTGACCAAGATAATATATATTTTCAGCGCGCGGCAGATCTTCCGGCGCGATCTTGACGACAGGACCGATGAAGACAAAGGACAATTTTGGTCTCGCGCGCGCGAGGTCCGCGATCAGCTCCAGATCCAGGCGTTCATCGATGACACCGTAATAGCCAAGCTTGGGGCCGGGAATGGCCAGCTGATCTGCGGGTTCGGTCCGGCCTTTGCGGGCGGAGTGGAAGTGATCCACATCGACGCCTGACGGGAAGGGATGAATATTGTCGTGCTGGTGGCGTTTGGCTTCGTAGAGGCTGAAGCCTCCGGTAAAGACGACATCCGCCTCAGCGAGAAGCTTTGCTTCCATTTCCTTCATTTCAAGCGGCGCAAACTTGAAGTTGGCCAACTCATCCATGCAGTCGTAAATGATGGCAGATGCATCGATGTGGCTTGCAAAGCTGTACATCGTCGGCGTGTAGAACCACAGAATGGGTCGGGTTGCACCATACATGGCCAGAAGATCGTCCAGCAGGTTCGAAAGCGCGCGCTCGCGGTCTGCGGCATTCCACCAATGGGGAACGCGGGGACGCACGGACTTGACCTTCGTACCCTCGAAGGGGTGGATCTCGAGATAGGCCAGATGGTGATCGGTGGGAATGTATTCCTCAAAGAAGAACACCGGCCTTTCCCTGGAAAAGCGCGCCATCAGATGCTGCGGCCGCTGGAGAACGAAATCCCACCTCAGGTGTGAAAAACATATGAGTGGCGTCTGCCGCTCGGATAGTGCGTGAGATCGTGTGGGAATCGAACTGGAAAGGTTCATTGGCGCATCCGCGTTTGAGGGACGGACTCAAACAAGCCGCGATGCCCAATGTTCCCGCAAATTTAAAACTTTCTAATATTCTTGGTTCGAAAGAATTTTTCGAAGCTTTTCAACGGAATGCGGCCATGTCCACCGATCCATGACAGCCTGCCGGGGCGTGAATGTTTCAAGCCGCTCAAGCATTGCCGATAGCCCCTCATGAAAGACATCGGCACGGGCCGTGAGCCCGGTCTGCGGCGTGATATATTGCAGGCCGCAGCTGAGTTCGGCATTGGCAAGAACGGGCAGCCCTGCCAGCATGTATTCCGTCAAAATGGCTGGCGCACCGTCATCGACACCGCAGACAACGCCTATTTTTGCCAGATTCATCAGGCGGTTGACTTCGGGAAAATCGACACCGGGCGGACCGATGAAATCCACGTCGATTGTCAGTTCCCGCGCGCGGCTGCGCAACTCCTCACTCAATTCTCCATAGCCGAAGACGCACAAGGCGCGGATTGAACGCGGCAGTCTCGCCATCGCATCGAACAAAATGTCATGTCTCTTGTAGGCCTGGGCGGCTGCGACATAGATGATGTCATAGGGTTTTGGCCCGCCCATGGGTCGGAACATGGTGTCGGAGGCAAATTCCGGCCCGATCGGTAATATGGCGGTCTTCATGCCCGGATGCCGGTCATTGACCACGTCGGATTGCCATTGCGCGCCGGTCAGAACGAGATCGAAATGCTGGCTGACGTCGGAGGGTATTCGCAAGGCGGGGGCGTCGATGGAATTATATATTTTATAGCTCTGCGAGCAAGCTTCCAGAATGTCCCGCGAGACGCCGAGGCCCCAGACGCAGAGAATATCCGGTGCGCCATATGTACGTATGTGGGCCAGCATGTCATTGGAGCTGAAGGGGGCTTCGGGACCATTCATCTGAAAGGAACGGCGGATGACGAGCGGCGCCTCCGCCAGATTGGCAGGCGGCACATCTTCACTGCGCCAATGACTCCAGATTTCCACTGCATCGACCAGACCTGCCTTGACGCAGGCCAGTGGCAGGCGCTCCAGATAGCCGCCTTCTACGTCGAAATCCGGCCGGGTGGGGCTTGCGGCGGGGGGAGCGCTACGCTCTCCGTTTTGCCATTGTCGCTCGAACTCTTCAACGGACGGGACATGCCCGGGAAAGTGACTTCCGCCTTGAAAATCACTGATGACGACGATGCGTCGGAGGTTGGATTGACCTGATGCTGACACGCTGTGCGCCACCCTGTGAACGTTAAAAAAAGGGCGCGTCAACCAATGACGCGCCCTTGCCGAAAGGTATCAGGACTTGGCGGGCGGAGATGCCTTTCCAAGCTTCACCGAGGGTTCGCGTCCCCAGACGCGCAGGTCGCCAAGCTTCGACACGAAGTCTTTGGTGTCTGCCTTCTTCGCCAGCGCAACGACGCCTTCGTCCATCGCACCGGCGATGCCTGCCTTTTCAAGCAGGGGCATCGCCGAATCGACGTAGCCGATGAACTTGCAGTGCTGGAAGGCATCGGCCACGAAATCCCGTGCCGTTGCTTCGTCCACGAGGTCTTCGACCCCTTCGGAAGATGTCAGCAGGGCCACCGCATCGAACAGGACAGACGGGCCGCCATCCACCATGTGATGGGCCTTGATCATCGTCCCGTCGGATGCCTTCACACCGCCGACCTTCGGAGCGATCAGCTCGACCACCGCCTTCTCTGCGGTGACGGCATCGATCAGCGCCTTGAGGGTGCCGACATCGACGCCATCGGTCACGAGAATGCCGAGTTTGCGACCTTCGAAACGCTTGGGACCGTTTTCCACGATGCTGAGTGCCGGGGAAGGGGCAAGATCCTGGCGCGTGGGCATGGCAGCATCTGCGGCTTCCGGCATGGATTGGAAGCCGAGCTTCTGCGCAACCGTATTGGCCAGCGTTTCGTCAATGTTGAGAAGATGGGAGACCATGCGTTCGCGGATCGCTGGTATCTCAACCTTGCTGAGTTCGAAAGTTAGAGCAGAGGCGATGTGACGCTGCTCTGCGCCCGTCTGGCTGATATAGAATTGCCGTGCCTGGCTGTAGTGGTCGGCAAAGCTTTCCGGACGCAGACGTGCCTTCTGGCCGCTTTCTTCTGCAGGGAAGTGACGATAGCCGCGCGACTGCGACTCTCTTGGTCCCTCACCATGGGAGTTCGGCTGGTAATTGGTGCGTCCAACAGGGTTGCGCATCGCCATGTGGCCATCCTGCTGGAAATGGGCGAAAGGACACTTCGGCGCATTGATGGGAAGGTGGGTAAAGTTGGGACCGCCCAGACGCTTCAACTGCGTATCCAGATAGGAGAAATTACGCCCCTGAAGCAGCGGATCGTTGCTGAAATCGATGCCCGGCGGGACGTTCTGCGTCATGAACGCGACCTGCTCGGTTTCGGCAAAGAAGTTGTCGGGCATCCGGTCCAGCACCATGCGGCCAATGGCTTTGGGTGGCAGGATTTCTTCGGGGATGATCTTGGTCGGATCCAGCACGTCGAAATCGAAGCTGTCGGCAAATTCCTGATCGAACAGCTGAACCTGCAGTTCCCATTCCGGGAAGTTGCCCGCCTGTATGGAGTTCCAGAGATCGCGGCGGTGGAAATCGGGATCAGCGCCGTTGATCTTCACGGCCTCGTTCCAGGCCACGGACTGCAGACCGAGCTTCGGCTTCCAGTGAAACTTCACGAAGGTGGACTTTTCGTCGGCATTGACGAAACGGAAGGTATGAACGCCGAAGCCTTCCATAAAGCGGAGCGAGCGGGGGATTGTCCGGTCCGACATGATCCACATGACCATGTTCATGCTCTCAGGCGTCAGGCTGATAAAGTCCCAGAAATTGTCGTGGGCTGTCTGTGCCTGCGGGAATGCACGGTCCGGTTCCTGCTTTGCAGCATGGATGAGGTCCGGGAATTTGATGGCGTCCTGAATGAAGAATACAGGGATGTTATTGCCGACGAGATCCCAGTTGCCTTCCTGCGTATAGAGCTTCACGGCAAAGCCGCGAACGTCTCGTGCCAGGTCAGCGGATCCCTTGTTGCCGGCCACAGTGGAGAAGCGCACGAAGACAGGGGTTTTTTCGCCCTTGCGCTGAAACAGGTCTGCCTTGGTGTATTGCGAAAGGGACTCGTAGGTTTCGAAATATCCATGAACGCCGTAGCCTCTGGCGTGAACAACGCGTTCGGGAATGCGCTCATGGTCGAAGTGGAACATTTTTTCGCGGAAATGGAAGTCGTCCATGACAAGAGGACCGCGTGCGCCAATCCGCAGCGAGTTCTGGTCATCAAGAACGGGGCCTCCCTGCGCGGTCGTCATGACGGGAGCGTCGTCTTCTGCGATCTGGTGAAGCTCTCCACCTTGTCCACGGTGCATTTTCTGGTCGTGTATCGTCACGACATCCATTTCAGGCATCGATGCGGGAGTAGCCGGTTTTTTGGCCATGGTGCGTTCCTCGTAGTGGCGGCTGAACGTCGTCAGCCTGAGCCGGATGTAGAAAAGCCGCCCTTTCGGGCGGCCCTAGATATGGTCACGACAGATCACGTTGTGCCTCTGACAGCGTCCATTGATGCGACCAATGGAGTTTGTTGCTTTGCCACTGCGATTGTCCTGACTTTGCTACAGACGATCGCGCCTTACAGGCCCGGACGGTTGTAGCGGGTGCGTTCTTTTTCGATCTGCTCGGCATTGTACGGATCTAGCGTATCGTCGAATTTTTCCCAGCCCTGCTCGTTGTAGGCGGTGCGGCGTGCAGCCGGATCAACCCAGTTCGAACGCTGCAGAATGGCTTCGGCTTCGGCAATCATGCCGTCATCGACCTTGGCGGTCACAATAGTGCCGCCACGACGTACGCCTTCGGCATAAACATGCGCATCTTCTTCAGACACGCCGGAGTCGGTCAGTGCACCAACGATGCCGCCGGCAGCGCCACCGGCAACTGCGCCAGCAACCGCACCTGCAGCTGTTGCCGCAAGCCATCCGGCTGCGACAACCGGGCCAACGCCTGGGATCGCCATAAGGCCAAGACCGGTCAGCAATCCGCCAGCGCCACCGACGACTGCGCCGATGCCAGCACCGGTGCCGGCGCCTTCAGCAGCCTTGGAGTCGTCATCATGATCGTGATGGTTATGGGCATTGTTGGAAACAATGCTGATATCCTTGGAGGGAATACCGGCAGATTCCAGGGCCGTTACAGCCGAGCGCGCATCTGCATGATCGTCGAATAGTCCAGTAATTGTTTTCATCATGTGTTCCTTAAAAATGGGGACATTTCCGGGCAGTTGCCCGAGGTCAGCGGTCGGCCATTATTTGGCGACGACGTTGCCCTGGTAGTCCATGGAGATCATGACGGACTTGCCGTCCTTCATTCCAGCTGCCATCCAGATACCCTTGTCGTCCTTCTTGAGGTCCTTGACATCGGTATAGCCAGCTTCCTGAATACGGGTCTTGGCCTGGTCTTCCGTAAAGCTGTTTGCGCCTTCGACCGGTGCTGTTGGATTTGTCGTCTCAGGCGATGCGACAGCGGGCGTGTTGCCATCGGTGCTCGTAGCAGGAGCAGATGTGCTCGGCGTTGTCGTTGCAGGGGCTGAGGTCTGGGCAGCAGCGGACAGTGCGGTTGCGCTAAGCAGCGCTGCCGCAAGAATAAACTTCTTCATGGTGATTTCCTCTCATGCGGACCGTTCTTCACAGCTCCGTGTGTAGCTAACCGTCATTGAGGTCATTCGTTCCATATTAGTTAAATTAAATGGATGCAGCCTGTTCCAGTCTCCTTTCGTCTGGAAAAGACGGCAGGTACGAAAAGGCGCGGCAATTACGCCGCGCCTTTTTCATCAATCGTGGGAGTTCGTTCAGGCGGTCGGCTCGTGCATGGGGCAGCGGTTGAAGGCCGCGCGAAATTGAGAAGAGTGCTCGTAAGTGTCCTTGCGCGCGCGGTTGATGTTGCCGAGCGGGCGGTGCGCGGCGAGCCCCGTCCAGACGCTGAATCGCATTTCCTCGTCCACCTTTTGCACGTTAGCGTCCGACCAGCTGTCCTGCGGCCCCGCCTTGATGCGGGCGACCGTAGTAAAGGGCGCTTCGTCTTCCTTCCATTCCACGGTCGGGTCTTCGATCGGCTGTTTTTCCAGGTCGCGACAGAGCTGGACCTGCAGCAACCATTCGCCTGCCGTGTCGCGCATTTCCGCCTGGACGGTTTCGCGAATGGCATCGTCGCTGACGCTGGTATCGATTTCGCGTCCCGTCAGTTCCACCAGCCCTTGAGACACGGGTTTCAAGCGGAACTTTGCGACGTAGTCTCCGTAAAGGAAAGGCGTGACGCTGAAATAGGTCTCGCCTAGCGGATCTGAGTTGGGTGCGCCGCCCAAGGACTGGACTTTGGAACTTTCGATGCCGACGGCCTCCAGAGCGGTGTTCACAGTCTGCAGAACGCTGGAGACGACTTTCTTGGTGCCTTCCATGCGATCCGTCGTCTTGGCCAGCATCTTGAGATTGCCGTGAAACTTCTTGGCATCTGGCGTCTGGAACACGGGGCCGTTGACCATGACGAAATCCTGCGTCGATCCTTCCGCACCCTCGATGCGAGGACCTTCAACGCCTACCACCTTCATGGCAAGGCCGCGCGGCAGGGATATCGCATCTGGCAGGATATCACCCGCATTGGTGGATAGACGCATGTAGATCTTGTAGCTTGCGGGTGTCGCGAAAAGGCCCTGTTGAAGCTCGGAAGGCAGATCGTTTTCAACCTCCAGCGTTCCTTCCAGAATGCCATGGGATTTTGCGTGGACGGAACGGACGGCGTGTCCGTAATCCTCGGCGGTTCTGTTGAGGATGGTGTCGAAAGTATCGTTGAGGTCGGCAATAACCTCCTGTTCGTCTGGTTTGATTTCCTCAAGGTCTGCGGAATAGCGGACGGGCTGTGGCAGCGTCATGAAACAGGTCTCCGTGTGGATGGAAGGTCGAGCAGTGACGTGTTCCAGCAAGCCAGATCGTCGCCTGTGTAACAGCGACATCTCGGGAATGGTTCCGCAGCCATGATGTGCGCCGGAAACGCTGTAACTACGCGGAAGTGAAGTTTTTGGCCGCAGCGGCAACGATGTCGCGGTTAGACCGTTTCATGCCTGATCCATCAACGCGGGAGCCTGCATCATGCCACGTCACGTTTTCTGGAAAGGGCATTTGCGCCTTTCACTTGTCACGGCAGCTGTATCTCTGACGCCTGCGACGACAGAAAGCGGGAAGGTCCGGTTTCATATCCTCAACCGTAACACCGGCAACCGGGTGGAAAGCATTTACGCCGACAGCACGACGCACCGGAAGGTGGCTGACAAGAATCAGGTCAAGGGCTTCGCCAAGGAAGACGGCAGCTATGTCCTGCTTGAAGATGACGAGATTGATGCAGTTGGCCTTGAGAGCACGCGCACCATCGACATCCAGACATTCGTTCCGGCAGGATCGATTGACTGGATCTGGTATGACCGGCCGCATTTCCTGAAGCCTGAGGACAAGATCGGTGCAGAAGCCTTTGGCGTCATCCGCGATTCCATGAAGGCGAACAATGTCGCAGGGATCGCGCGCCTTGTCATTTACCGGCGCGAACACGCGGTTCTGCTGGAACCAGCCGGGAAGGGGATCATCTTGTGGACCCTTCGCTATTCCGATGAGGTCCGAGAGAGCATCGATACGCTTGAGCCGAAAAAGAAGATGGACGCTGAGCTTATGTCTCTGATGCAAAAGCGGATCGAAAAGAACACAACCGAATGGAAGCCTTCGGTGGCGCAGGATACGGTCCAGAAGAAGATAAAATCCCTGCTCAAATCCAAGGAAAAGGGAAAGACAAAAGCTGCCAAGGGTAAAGAACCCGCTGCGCGCAAGAGCGGTGGCAATGTCATCAACATCATGGACGCGCTCAAGAAAAGCCTCGCTTCGGAAAAGCGGGGCTGACATTACGCCGCGGCTATTTCGGCAGAGGTTTTGCCGAGGAGAAGAAGCCGTCCCAGGGGTCGCGTTTCATGGCAGAGAGCCGCGGGCCAATCGTGTCGACCGTGAAATAGTCAGGGCCAATTTCATCGGTAAGCTCGGACCACTCTAACGGCATGGAAATGGCTGCGCCCGGACGGGCGCGGGTGGAGTACGGGGCAACCGCCGTGTTGCCTCGGCCATTGCGAAGATAATCGATGAAGATGCGGCCCTTGCGCTTGGCTTTCGTGGACACCGCCAGATATTTGTCCGGCTCTGCCTTGCCCATATCAACCGCCATGCGTTTTGCGAAAGCCTTGACCGCCGTCCATCCCGCCTGCGGCTTGAGAGGGCTGACGACGTGAAGGCCCTTTCCGCCCGACGTCTTGAGGAACGCGGACAGACCGACGTCTTCGAAGCGGCGTTTCAGCTCCAGCGCCGCCTCCATGACCTCGCCCCATTCCACATCTTCGCCGGGGTCGATATCCATGACGATCATGTCAGGCTTTTCCCAGCTGCGCGTGGTTGCGCCCCATGGGTGAATTTCAAGCGCTGCCGATTGTACCAGCGCCATAAGTCCATCGAAATCCGTGATGCGGATCAGAGGTTCGCCCTTCTTGTCTTTCGGGTCTGCAATCTGGCCGATAGCCTTGTTCGTTCCGCGCCATGGGTGCTTTTGAAAGAAATGCGGCCCGTCTATCCCGTCCGGGCAGCGAACCAGCGCTAGCGGACGGTCTACGATATAGGGCGCCATGAGGTGCCACACCTGCGCGTAATAGTCGGCAAGGCCTTCCTTCGTTACGCCATCCTTGGGCCAGTACAGCCGTTCGGGGTGGGTGAACTTTATTGTGGTCTTCGGCACGGCCTGATCCGACTTTTTCGTATCCTCGCGTGTGATTTCGCTGGCGCTCTTGTCTTCCCTCATTCCGCGAAAAGAGGCGTGGCGCAGATTGCCATCCGCCGACCAGGTGCGAAACTCCACCTCAGCGACGGTTTCCGGCTTGACGAAGACGAGATCTTTTTTCGCCAGAGCCGTGAGCTTGTCGGCAAAGGGACTGTCCTTCTGCGCTAGTGGCTTCAAGGTCTTGAACAGATTTTCGGCGACGGCTGCGGTAAATCCGGTTCCGACCCGCCCAACGTGGCGCAGCCCCTCCTTGTCGTGCACGCCAAGTGCAAGCGACCCGATTGCCTGATCCGATGTCGAAGACAGGGTATAGCCGCCGATAACGAATTCCTGCCGGCTGGAGCATTTGGATTTCACCCACTGGCCCTTTCGACCAGAGGCATATTTGCTGTTTTTCTGCTTGGAAATGACGCCTTCGAGACTAAGGCGGCAGGCGTGATCCAGGATCATGCTGCCGCTTTCCTCGAAATGCTCACTGTAACGCAGCACAGGGTCGTTGGAGGGCAGCAGCTTTTCGAGAAGCGCCTTCCGGTCAATCAACTCTGCCGCTTGCAGGCTGTGGCCATCAAGGTGAAGCATATCGAAGGCATAGAAACGGAAACGGTCAGTCCTGCCGTCGCTGAGATCCTGCTGGAGGGCGGAGAAGTCAGAGGCGCCGTTGTCGCGCTCCACGACGATCTCGCCGTCAAGGACGGCGTTCTCGACCGGCAACTTGGCAAAGGCACTGGCGACCTCCTTGCCGAATTTCTCGGTCCAGTCCAGCCCGCTTCGGGTAAACAGCGTGACCTTGCCCTTGTCAATATGGACCTGGATTCGATAGCCATCGAACTTGATCTCGTGCAGCCAACGGTCTCCTGCAGGAGGCTTAGGCTTCAACGTGGCGAGGGCTGGCGGCACGAATGCCGGAACACCTGCCTTTCGAGCCCCCTTTGGAAAATCATGCGCCTGCTTTTGCGGTGAGGCCGTCTTGGCCTTCTTGCTGACCGGTTTCGAGTTCCAGGTATCGTCAGGGTCTGCCGCGACATCCTTGACGCTGCGTCCGGTTTTGACGGAATCCGGCTTTTCAACAAGGATATCCGTGCCCTTTCCGGTGCGCGCTTCCTCATCCTCGACCTTCATCAAAAGCCAGTTCTCGCGCTTTTCTTCCGGCTTTCCATGCATCTTGACCAGATGCCAGCGCCCCCTCAGTTTTTCGCCCTCGAGCTCGAATTCGAGATGACCTTTCTTGTAGCCTTTTCTCGCATCTCCCACGGGGTGCCATGTGCCACGGTCCCACAGAATGACAGTGCCGCCGCCATACTGGCCCTTCGGTATAACGCCTTCGAACTCACCGTAACTGAGCGGGTGGTCTTCGACATGCACGGCAAGCCGCTTGTCATCCGGGTTGAGGCTGGGGCCACGGGTCACAGCCCAGCTTTTGTAGACACCGTCGAGTTCCAGCCGCAGGTCATAGTGCAGACGCCGTGCGTCATGCTTCTGTATGACAAAGGACGAGCCCTCGGTCTCGGCCTTGGTGCCTTCCGGTTCGGGTGTCTGGTCAAAGCGGCGCTTGGAATTATAGGTTTGTAGACCCATTTTCAGCTCGCCTTCTTCGTTGCCGTCTTGGCGGCTGGCTTCTTGCGGGTGGATTTGCCCGCAGCCTTTTCATCCTCGGCGCTGCGCCGCAGGGCTTCTTTGAGATCGACCACATTGTCGCGCTTTTCTTCGACGTGTTTCTTGATCGCGCGACCTTCGATCTTGGCCTGCACCAGTTCCGCCAGGGCGTCATTATATCTGTCAGGATAGGCGGAAGGATCGAAGGTGCCAGCGCGCTTCTTGATGATGTGCCCCGCCAGTTCCAGCATCTCGTCATCAAATTCCTGCTCGGGGATCGACTTGAAGGTGGTTGCCTGCGAGCGGACCTCATAATCGAAATTGAGTGTCGTCGCGATCAGTGATTTTTTGTGCGGTCTGATGATGAGGATGCGGTTCCGGCGGAACAGAACCGCTTCGGCAATAGCGGCGACGCCCTGCTTTTCCATCGCCTGTGCGAGCAGGCTCAGGGCGTCTTCTCCGTCGCCATCGGTCGCCGCCAGGAAATAAGGCCGGTCGAAATAGAGCTTGTCGATCTCGTCGCAGGCTATGAAACTGTCGATGCGGATGACCTTGTCGCTCTCCGGCATGAGTTTGGCGATTTCATCGCCTTCGACGACGACATAGTCGCCGTTATCGAGCTGAAAACCCCTGACCTGATCATCCTTCTCCACCTGATCGCCCGTGTCGCTATCGACATATTGGCGTTCGACCCGGTGCCCGGTTTTTCGATTGACGATGTTGAAGGAAATTTTCTCCGAGGAGGTGAGGGCAGAATAAAGACCGACCTCGCAGGTGAGATCGCCGAATTTAACGTGGCCTTTCCAGCTTGCCCGCCGCGTCATGAGTGCGCGCCTTTCTGCCCGGGTTCAGGTCTCATATGTTCGAGCGTACTCTCCACCATCTTCATATCTTCAGCGGTGATGACCGGTATGGGGTCTGATGCCATTGCTTCGAGAACCTCGGAAGACAAGCCACCATTGCGCAGCACCCATTCCATCGCCTCGCGTGTTTCCCGCTCGGCGCGCAGCTGTGCGTAAAGTGCAAGGATCAGCCGATCCCTAACGTCGTAGGCCTGATGGGCGGATTTTTTCAATGTACGAGACATGCGAGGTCCTTCCATTCCTTCCGCCAAGTCCGCCTAAGGCAAAATCATGCCTTTGTGAGGCTGGCGAGGTGCTGGCGATATTTGTGTCCTAACGCGTGCTTTGCCACGTCGTTCCACACGGCACTCGAAGGATGTTTGAGGATAGCGGCAAATGTAATCGGCAAGGGTTTTTGCCATTCGTCGCGGGGCGATGGGATGATCGCAGTTTATGGGATGTGTCCGCGTGTATCTGCAACTATAGTGCGTGGAATGGTCGCAATATTATTGTAAACAAACATTTGCTTTCACACGATATTCTTGCTGCATCGCCGTTGCTGGTGAAATCCTGCGATTTTTCATGGAACCAATTGCCTTTCTGGGCATTGGGGCGTGAGGGCGAGAAGAGACGGGGCAAGTTTTGAATTTTATCGGCGGCGGCGAATGCGGGGATTTGTTCCGGGGTTTTGCTTGGGATCAATGCCCGATTGGCACGCCTGATCGCTGGCCCGTCGAACTCCAAACGCTCGTCAATGTCATGCTCGGTTCACTGCAGCCAATGCTGATCGTCTGGGGCCCTCAACAGATCACCCTTTATAATGACGGATATTCCGCCATGTGCGGCAATCGGCATCCCCAGGGCTTCGGGCATCCGTTTAGAGATCTCTGGTACGATATCTGGGATGATGTGGAGCCGATTATCTCTGCCGCCTATGCCGGGCAGGGTACATCCATGGACGATATCGAATTCGTGATGCACCGGAAAGGCTACCCCGAGGAAGCGCACTTTGCCTTTTCCTACACGCCGGTTCGCGATGCTGACGGTACCGTTCTGGGAATGTTTTGCGCTTGTTCTGAAATCACCAGCGAAATCATGATGCGCCGGGAGCAGAAGAGCCAGCAGGAAAAGCTTCTGCAGATTTTCGAAATGTCACCCTCCGGCATTGCCACGTTGAGCGGCCCGAACCACATCTTCGAATTCGCCAATGAGGAATATTACTCGATGATCGGCCTTGGACGCGAGATCATCGGAAAGTCCGTTGCAGAGGCCGTTTCCGAAGTTGTCGGGCAGGGCTTCATCGACCTTCTCGACGGCGTTTACCGCACCGGGCAGACGTTTTCTTCCCGGGCTGTACCTGTTGACCTCAACCGCGGCCCCGATGGTGAACGCCAGCGGCGCATGATCGATCTGGTCTACCAGGCTCTGCGCGGGCATGACGGCGAGATAACCGGAATTCTGGTGCAGGCGCAGGACGTAACGGAACGCCTGGCTGAACAGAAGCACCGGGAGCTTATTTCTCACGAACTCGGCCATCGCCTGAAGAACCAGTTGGCCATGGTTCAGGCTATTGCTTCCCAGACGCTTCGTTCAGCGGAAGATGTTTTGTCCGCTAGAAAAACACTGGCTGCCCGCATCGGCGTTCTCAGCGCCGCACACGATACGGTCATACAGGGCGGTCTGGGTACATCCCAGGTACACAAGCTCGTTAATCAGATGCTTGAAATTCACGATGACCCGACAGCGACACGCTTTTCGGTTGCCGGTCCAAATCTGCGCGTCGGTTCACGCCCGTCGCTGTCGCTTTCTCTCATCCTCCATGAACTGGCCACGAATGCGGTCAAGTACGGGGCGCTTTCCACGCCAGATGGCAGGGTGGATATCGTCTGGCGTGTCACGGGCGAAGCAAAGGACAGGTTTGAGCTTGTCTGGAGCGAAAGCAACGGGCCCGCCGTTATCTCACCAGAGCGGGTGGGCTCAGGCTCGCGGCTGATCAAGGCCGGACTTGCGGGTGCCGCCGACAGCAAAGTCGATCTTCTCTACGAACAGGGCGGTGTGCGATGCATCATCGCTGCCGACCTCTCAAGCTTCCAGCAGGAGCACTAATTTCATGCAGCAAATGCCACGATTATTGATTGTCGAGGATGATGGGCTGATCAGGCTCGATCTCGTCGACATGGTCTCCGATTTCGGTTTTTGTGCAGAGGAAGCCTCTACGGCTGACATGGCCGTGAAAATGTTGGAGGCGGATAGTGATTTCGAGGCCATACTGACCGATATCGACATGCCGGGTTCGATCAACGGTCTGGGACTCGCCAATGTGGCTTACCGCCGCTGGCCGAACATACGGATCGTGGTGATATCTGGAAGGTACAATCCAGCCGATGGTGTGCTGCCACCCGGTGCCACTTTCCTGACCAAGCCGATCTGCGCCAATCACATCGAAGCTGCACTTTGCGGCCGCGATCTTGCTGTTGCGTAACCCGCGCATTCAACAAGACTTTAAACGCGAAAATGCCCGCACATGGCGGGCATTTTGCTGTTTGGGCGATTACCAGGTTTGGCGGTCGTACCAGGTATCTACATCCTTGCGGACATGGTCCTTCTCGACGCCGTAGCGCTCCTGGATCTTGCCCTCAAGCTGATCTCGCTTGCCGGCGATCTGGTCTAGATCATCATCCGTGAGTTTGCCCCACTGTTCCTTGATCTTGCCTTTGACCTGCTTCCAGTTGCCTTCTACGCGATTCCAATCCATGGGATTTCTCCTTGTTGTGACAAAGAAGTAACGGTCGGGCGCGGCCTGCGGTTCCCAAGAAAATAATCATTGAAAATTCGTTAAGATCAGATTCGACATCTGATTCGTTCCGGTGTAGAAATTAATTGTTCATGAAAATGAGTGTCGATATTTGGCAGTCTTGGGAGGATTAGCCTTGTCGTATGCGGCTTTTCAAAGAGTGGGTGCGCAGTTGTCGCCCCAGCAGGTCACAGACCTTCAGACGATATTCGATGGCGTATGTTTCGAGTGCCTTGAGGACCGTAGCAGTCCGGTTGCGAACGAATGCGCAGCCGTGCTGATCAGAAGTGCCCAGCGTGGCATTCTCGATCACGATATGCTGCGGGATATTGGCAAGGCCGTGTTACGGCGCCACTGATCGTCTTGACTTTCGAACGGTAAAAAGCGCCCGGTCTCCCGGGCGCTTTGTTGTGTCAGGCTTTTTCCTGAACATGTGCTTCGAGGAACCACAGTGCCTTGTCGAGATCGCGTGAGGCAGCTGTGAAAATGTCGGCTGTGTTTGCGTCACCGGCATCATCCGCTTCTTCAATAGACTTGCGCACGAGATTGGCGACGTCACCATACCGCTCGATGAGCTCAGCCAGATGATCCTGGATCTTGTAGATGTCGGTCGGATATGCCTTCAGCTTTGAGGTGGAAGACACCGTCTGGGTGGTTCCCAGTGCCGTCCCGCCGAGTTGTACGGCTCTCTCGGCAATCGTATCGCTGTGATTGTCCAGCTGCGTGCGAAACTTGTCGAGCAGTTCGTGGATGGCGATGAATTGCGGTCCCTTGAGGTTCCAGTGCGATTGCTTGGTGACCAGCGAAAGATCGATTACGGATGCGAGTGCTTCGTTAA
Organism: Rhizobium sp. Leaf311; assembly: GCF_001423445.1. NCBI lineage: Bacteria > Pseudomonadati > Pseudomonadota > Alphaproteobacteria > Hyphomicrobiales > Rhizobiaceae > Rhizobium > Rhizobium sp. Leaf311. The sequence continues at coordinate 399,909 of NZ_LMNZ01000001.1, forward strand.
GCAGGCCGATAACCGTGGCCTTCGCGTTGGATGGTAAATCGTTTCTTGTCTTATGTGTTCTCATTTTTCTCTCCAGAAACATCGATCAAAGTTTCGTTTTGAAACAAGTGGGAAAGCAACGAGTTGGGTGGCCAGTCGTTCCATCTCGCGACGGTTGAACGACGATTTGCCGAAACTTAGTTATCCGGCGGCACATCGCTCATGATGACGCGGTTGAGCAGAGTGAGAGATCGGTCCGGCTCTATGCGATAGGTCTCATAGGCGCGTCTGCCATCCGTCATCATGAAATCATGGTGGAGGATGCTGCCGACGGGAGATTTCTCCAGTTTCGTTCGCGGTTGACCACCATAGGTGATGCTACCGGGTATCGGATCGACAGCTGCCCCTCCCGTGGTGCAGGATGTGAGGGCGAGAACGAAAAGCAGGGGTGTCAGACGCATGGTACTATCCCAATATTGGCTCGTTGCCTGTTCTTAACGGGCTCTCGCCCTTTCCGTTCCGGCCATAAAGAAACCCCGCATCCTTTCGAATGCGGGGCTTTTTCATTTCTGATCGTTGAACAGACGGAGACGGGGTCAGTCTTCGTTTGCAGCAAGCTGGGCCAGAACCTGGCCGCGACCACGAATGCGCATGATCAGCGGGATGAGGAAGGCGGCAGCCGCGACGATGAAGAGACCCACCGCAATCGGCGATGTGAACAGCACCGATGGGTCGCCCTGGCCGATGGCGAGCGCACGGCGCAGCTGCTGCTCTGCCAGAGGTCCGAGGATGAGGCCAACGACGGCAGGCGCAATCGGATATCCGAAAATGCGCATGACGTAGCCGAGAATACCGAAGGCGAGCAGCATTCCGAGTTCGAACACGGAAGGGTTGGCGCCAATCGTGCCGAGCGTTGCGAACAAAAGAATGCCAGCATAAAGCCAAGGCTTCGGAATGGTCAGCAGCTTTACCCACAGGCCGATCAGCGGCAGGTTGAGGACCAGCAGCATGACGTTGGCGATAAAGAGGCTGGCAATAAGGCCCCAGACGAGCTGAGGGTTGGTTGCAAACAGAAGCGGTCCGGGCTGAAGGCCGAATTGCTGGAAGCCGGCCAGCATGATGGCAGCCGTCGCCGTCGTCGGCAGGCCAAGTGTCAGCAGCGGCACGAGCGTACCAGCCGCAGAAGCATTGTTGGCCGCTTCAGGACCGGCAACGCCCTCGATGGCGCCATGGCCGAACTCTTCCGGGTGTTTGGAAAGCTTCTTTTCCGTGGCGTAGGACAGGAACGTTCCGATTTCGGCGCCACCGGCGGGCATCGCACCAATCGGGAAGCCAATCAGCGTACCGCGCAGCCATGCCTTCCAGGAGCGCGCCCAGTCCTGGGCGGTCATCCAGACGGAGCCCTTGACGGCTTCGACCTTGTCCGGTCCGCCCTGGCCCTGCGCCACGATGAACAGCGTTTCACCGATGGCGAACATGGCAACGGCCAGCGTGGTCACTTCGATACCGTCGAGCAGGTCGGGGACGCCAAAGCTCATGCGGGTCTGGCCGGTGAGCTGGTCGATGCCGACAATGGCCAGCGTGAAGCCGATGAACAGTGATGTCAGACCGCGCAATGCGGAATCGCCGAATGCCGAGGATACCGTAACGAAGGCAAGCACCATCAGGGCAAAATATTCGCGGGGACCAAAGACCAGCGCCAGCTTGACGATGTAAGGCGCAACGAAGGCCAGCGCGATCGTGGCAATGAGGCCAGCTACGAAGGAGCCGATGGCAGCCGTTGCAAGCGCCGGACCTCCACGCCCTGCACGGGCCATCTTGTTGCCTTCAAGAGCGGTAACGATGGATGCGCTCTCACCGGGGGTATTCAGAAGGATGGAGGTTGTCGAGCCGCCATACATGCCGCCGTAATAGATGCCGGCGAACATGATGAGCGATCCGGCGGGATCGAGGCGATAGGTGACGGGCAGAAGAAGCGCAACGGTCAAGGCCGGTCCGATGCCGGGCAGAACGCCAACAGCCGTGCCGAGCGTAACGCCGATCAGCGCATAAAGGAGGTTCATCGGTTGCGCGGCAATCAGAATGCCTTGCAGCAGAAATTCAAAAGTGCTCATGGACAGTCGTCCCCCTGTCGGGCGAGACCCTCGCGGCGCGCAAAACGCCATCGCGAAGTCTCAGGTCTTGTTGTTTATCGAATGGATCGGCCGTTAGAATAACAGCCGTTCCAGAGGTCCGGCAGGCAACGAAAGTTGCAGAAGCTGCGAGAAGATGACCCAGATGACGAAACTGAATGCAATACCGATTGGAATGGAATACCAGAGCTTGCGTTTGCCGAAGGCGCGGGCCGTGAAGGCAAAGAGCAATCCGGTTGCAATGGAAAATCCGGCAATTTTCAGCAGAAGCATCTGTGCCGCCAGACCCGCGACAACCCAGAAGACAGGTCCCAATTCCTGTCTGTCACGGCTCGGAAACTCGTTGCGCCAGGCCTCGATGGCGGTCCAGATTGCCAGGCCGATAAGACAGATGGCAATGGCGTAGGGAACCGTTGCCGGGCCGACCGGAGAATAACCGGTGACGCTGGCAAGCCGCGCAGAATCCCAGAAGATGACGAGCGCGATGGCCACGAGAAAAACGGCGATCGCGAACGCCGCCCAATCAGGGCGGCGCTTTGTCGGTTGGGAAGGGGATGAACCCTGACTCATTTTACCAGTCCGATGTCTTTGAGGATCGTTTCGGTCGAAGCAGTGTCCTTCTCAAGCTGTGCCTTGAAGGCGTCGCCGGCGAGATAGGTGTCCATCCAGCCCTTGGTCTTGAGTGTTTCCTGCCACTTGGCCGACTTGGCCAGCTTTTCGATGTCGGCGCTGACAGCCTTTTCCTGCTCAGGCGTCAGGCCTGGAGGTGCTGCAACCATGCGCCAGTTCTGGATGACGACGTCGAGGCCGCTTTCCTTCAGCGTTGGTGCTTCGATGCCTGGGATCTTCGCTTCGCTGGAAATGGCGAGAAGACGAACGGTACCGGCCTTTACCTGGCTTTCGAATTCGCCATAGCTGGAAATGCCTGCGGTTACCTGTGCGCCGAGGATGGAGGCCAGAGCCTCACCGCCGCCGGAATAGGCGATGTAGTTGATCTTGGTCGGATCGACGCCCGCAGCCTTGGCAATCAGGCCGGCTGTGATGTGGTCCGTGCCGCCAGCCGAGCCGCCGCCCCAGGAGACGCTGCCTGGCTCTTTCTTGAGCTTCTCAATCAACTGGCCGATGTTCTGGATGTCGGACGATGCAGGAACCACGATGACTTCATATTCGCCGGTCAGACGCGCGATCGGCGTGACTTCCTTCAGCGTAACGGGTGCCTTGTTGGTCAGGATCGCGCCGACCATGACGTAGCCGCCGACGATCAGGGCGTTGGGATTGCCCTTCTGCTGGCTTGCAAACTGTGCAAGGCCGATCGTGCCGCCTGCGCCTGGAACGTTCTGAACCTGAACGCTCTTGGAAATGCCTTCTTCCTGCAGCACGCTCTGCAGCGAACGGGCCGTCTGGTCCCAGCCGCCGCCGGGGTTTGCAGGAGCAATGATGGTGTAGTCAGCGGCGGCTGCCGGAAGTGCGATAGCGCCAGCGAGAAAAGAAGCGATGAGGAAATGCTTCAAAGTGAACCCTCCTTGATGTGCCGTTTCGGCCTGTTGTTGTCATCGCGGAAGGGCGGCACATGGACGGCAGCAAGGTCAAGCATGAACAACTTGCAACGAACGGTCCGATGAGACTTCCTCCCGCTTCTTCAGTCCGCCTCCACGGATGAACGAAGACCTGCACAGCACCATAGAAAGCTGTCATCTAACTGACGCTCTGCGCCGGGCAAGCGTATTTACTGTCTATTAATTTTCGATTTTCGTCTACTGGGCTCGTAAAGCCTCGTTCCAGCGTTCAATAATGCGGGCGCGCTTGACCTGGTCGAGATAGACCATCAATCCGGGGCTGACGGGAACCGGCCGCAGCTGCGCGCCATGGATGGCCTGCATCATGTTGGCGGTATTTTCACCGGCAACATCCGGGCTGACCGCCGGGATCTGCAACTGCCGCGCCATGATGGTCTGTCCCTCCTTGGACATGAAGAACTCCAGATATCGACGGCCCAGCTGCGCATTGCGTGCGGCTTGTGGCACAAGGCCGATGCGCGACATGACGACGGTATAATCCTTGGGCAGGACGATGCCGACATCGGGGTGGCGCGACGCCCAGTCTGCGGCATAGGACCCAAGAATATTGTAGCCAAGCAGAAAACGTCCGTCGGAAATGCGCTCCAGAATGGCGGAGCTGGTGGAATAGACCTTCACGCCTGCCGTTCCCATGCTTTTGATGACGTTCCAGATATCGCCGAACTGCTCCTGGTCTCGCGACATGAACAGAAAGCCGACGCCTGAGCGTTCGATGTCGTAGGTCGCGATCCGACCGTGGACCTCCTTTGCGTGGCGCTGCAGATAGTCGACGAATTCGGCGCGGCTGGCTGGCGGCTGCTCCGTCATGAAACTCGGTTTGTGGTAAACGAAGACCGCGGGCTCGAATGTCAGCGCATAGGCTGTGTTGCGCCAGTTGGCCCATGCGGGCCAGCGATCGCTCATCGGCAGATCGGATCGCTGCGCATAGCCGTCATTGCTGAGCTTTACCTGAAGATCCATGGCGGAGGAAAAAGCAAAGTCAGCCGTCTTCTGGCCGGCGTCCGTCTCGCGCACGATCCGGTCATAGATTTCGCCTGTCAGCATGTCTTCGTAGGAGACAGCCACATCCGGGTTGGCCTTCTGGAAGCCCTCGATCATCGGTGTGGCAAGAGGCTCGTCCAGCGATGAATAGACCATCAGTGTTTGTGCGTCCGCCTTGCCTGAAAGAGCGGGAAATATCATGGGCTGCGCGCCAGACGACGTCGCGGCGGCGAAAAACAGACAGAGTGACACAAGAATACGCATGGAAAAGATCATGCCGCAGCCCCTTGCCATTCACAAGACGGAAAGGCTTCGATAAATTTGCGCCGAATGGAGGGCGACAGCGTGCGGATTCTTCTGGTCGAGGACAACCAGATCTTGTCGGAAGGGCTTTCGGCGCTCTTGCGCGGGAGCGGCTATGCTGTGGATGTGGTGTCCGATGGGGCATCAGCCTATGCGGCCATCGCTGCGGAAAATTTCGATCTCGTCATTCTCGATCTCAACCTGCCCGAAATGGATGGCATTGACGTGCTGCGCTCCATGCGCGCGCGCCAGGATAAGGCCGCCGTGTTGATCCTGACGGCGCGCGGATCACCCGAAGAACGGGTCAAGGGGCTGGATCTGGGCGCAGACGATTACATGATCAAGCCCTTCGACATCAACGAGTTCGAGGCGCGGGTGCGGGTGCTTCTGCGCCGCAATGCCGGATTGCGATCATCGCTGGTCAGTTTCGGTAAGGTGTCGTTCGACCTGACATCGCGAACATTTTCAGCCGATGGTCATCCGCTCGACATTCCGGCAAGGGAAGTTGCGCTTCTGGAGGTGCTGTTCATGCGTGCCGGTAAGGTGGTGGCCAAGGAGGCCATCGTCCAGTCGCTCACGGGCTTTGACGATGAGCTTTCGGGCAACGCCATCGAGCAATATGTCAGCCGCCTGCGCAAGCGGCTGGGGCCGCATGGGCTGACGGTCAAGACCGCACGCGGGATCGGCTATTATCTGGAAAAGCTGCCGGAGATGGCTGAATGAGGCAGGCCGCCTATTCGCTGAGGCGGCGTCTGCTCGGCTGGCTTCTCATTTCCACCGCGATCATCGGCTGCATCGCCCTGGCAGATACCTATCGCGAGGCAACCAATACCGCCAATATCGTATCGGACCGCGTGCTCTCAGGGTCCGCGCTTGCCATTGCGGAGCGTGTCGTCGTATCCGAAGACGGCTCGCTGGAGGTCGATATTCCCTATGTGGCGCTGGAGATGCTGACATCGGCGGCGCAGGACAGGGTCTTCTACCGTGTCGACGGCCCCAACGGCCAGTTTCTGACGGGCTATCAAAATTTGCCTTCGGTGGAAAAGGCGCGCAGCGATGCGCCGACTTTCATGGATGCAGAATTTCGGGGTGAGCCGATCCGGGTTGCCGCAATTGCGCGGTTTGCCTCCACGGGCGTCAATTCGGTGCCATTTTCCGTCACCGTAGCCGAGACCACGATTGCGCGCAGCCGCCTTGCGCAAGCCATCATCATTCGCTCTGCGCTACGCCTGCTCTTCATGATTGTCGGCGCTGCCATCATCGTGTGGATTGCGGTGACCATTTCCCTCCGGCCGCTTTACCGCCTGAGCGAGGCCATCGGCGAGCGTAGCCCGAATGATCTGCATCCCATTCGCCAGTCCGTGCCTGTCGAGGTGGAGAATCTGGTTGAAACGGTCAATTCCTTCATGGTGCGGCTGCAATCGGCGCTCGATGCATTGCGGCATTTTACCGGCAATGCCAGCCACCAGTTGCGAACGCCGCTTGCCATCATCCGCACGCAGCTTGCCCTCTCGGCAAGAGCCTCCACTCTGGAAGAGGCGCAGGCGGCGGCGAAGAAGGGCGATGCCTCGGTTGCTCATGCCGAACACATACTGGCCCAGCTTCTGCGCATGGCCAATATCGATGCCGCAGGCTCTGGCGAAAAGCAAAGCCTTGTGGATGTCGATCTTGCATCTCTCGCCCAATCGGTCACAGCCGAATATGTGCCAGTCGCGGCAGATGCGGGGATCGATCTTGGTTTTGAGCAGATGGAGGCCGTCAGCATTGGTGCCGAGCCGCTTTTGTTGGGCGAACTGCTCGGCAATCTCATCAGCAACGCCATTGCCTATGCCGGGCGCGGTGCGGAGGTAACAGTCCGCGTCGGTCGCGAGAATGGGGTAGCGTTTCTTCTGGTGGAAGACAATGGCCCGGGGATTCCAGAGGAAAAGAGGAACGTGGTGCGGCAACGCTTTGCCCGGGGGGATGGCAACACGGCACCCGGCGCGGGGCTAGGCCTTGCCATCGTGGAAGAGATTGCCACCCTGTTTAACGGACGGCTGGCGCTGGAAGAGGGCGCTTCCGGCAGGGGCCTGAAGGCCATCGTGCGCTTCACCTGAAGCGCCGCCGCGGGCGACGCTTCAGGCAGTTTTGACGCATATTACTCGTTAATCTTGTCGATCAACTGCATCATGATGTCGGCGCAAGCCTTCATTGGCTCGTCGTCTGCACATTTGATCTCGATCTTTCTCTCACCGTCTTCAAGGCGGAAGTGAGCGCCCTTCGATGGAGGCGGCGGCGGTGGCGGAGGAGGCATCATCATGCGATCGCGTGGGCCGCCATCGCCGGGGCCTGCATCTCGCATTCCGTGTCCCGGCGGGGGTGGCGGAGGCGGCGGCGCGTCAGTGCGAGGGCCAGCGCCTGGCGGCGGAGGGGGCGGTGGTGGCGCATCGGCCTGTTGACCAGCCTCGCCCGGGGCGGGGGCTGGTGGCGGTAGTGGTTGCTGGGCAAATGTCGATCCAGCCGCGAGGAAAAGCGCGGCGCTGGCAATGATTATCTTTTTCATGAGGAAAGCCTCTGATGTTTAACAACACCAGAGAAACGGGCACGAAAGCTACTCGGTTGCTGCGCGCTGGAAATAAAGTTCGACAATCCTGCCCAGCAGAGAGTGGGGTTTAGCCCATTCGCTCCGATGCGTAGGAGCCGGGGCTGGGTGGAAAGACCACGGTGCGGTTGCCGTTGATGAAGGTCCGGTGGTGGATATGCGCGTGAATTGCGCGCGCCAGCACCTGACTTTCCACATCGCGGCCCAGCGAAACATAGTCCTCGGGAGACTGGGCATGGGTCACGCGCACGGTGTCCTGTTCGATAATCGGGCCTTCGTCGAGGTCGGCGGTGACATAATGGGCGGTCGCACCAATCAGCTTCACGCCGCGCTCATAGGCCTGCTTGTAAGGGTTGGCACCCTTGAAGCTTGGCAGGAAGGAGTGGTGGATATTGATGATGCGCCCGGACATCCTGCGGCACATTTCATCCGACAGCACCTGCATGTAGCGGGCAAGCACAACGAGTTCCGTGCCGCTGCTGTCTATCAGGTCCAGAAGCTGCGCTTCCGCCTTCGGCTTGTTGTCCTTCGTCACCTTGATGTGGTGGAAGGGAATGTCGTGATTGACGACGACCTTCTGGTAGTCGAAATGGTTTGAAACCACGCCGACGATATCGATCGGCAGCGCGCCGATCTTCCAGCGATAGAGCAGGTCGTTGAGGCAATGCCCGAAGCGGGACACCATGAGCAGGGTCTTGGTCCGTTCGCCATCGCTGTAGATATTGGCCGCCATGCCGAATTCGGCAGCAATGGGTGCAAAGCCCGCTTCGATGTCGGCCATTTCCTTGCCCTCCTCGGAAATGAAGGAGACGCGCATGAAGAACTTGCCGGTTTCGAGATCATCGAACTGGGAGCTGTCGACGATGTTGCAACCCTTGCCCGCCAGATAGCCCGATATGGCTGCGACAATGCCGCGTTTGGATTTGCAGGCTACGGTCAATACATAGGTCGTCATGGGTGTCCTCATCATGTCTCGCCAAGCCTATAGCGCAGGCGAAGCAAAGCGCAAAGTCTCTTGCCCGCCAATTCACATCCGGTTCCAATGCCTTGAATTCATAGGGCATGGCCAGACTGCCGGGACATGCCGGAAGCGACATCGGCTGTTCAAAGCAGGAGCGATCGGTAGGGAGAGAAACGCCGCCGACGGGTTCGCGGCGGCGTTGAGGCACTCAGTTGACGAAGCGGTTGCGCAAGGTCTCGAATTTCACGACCTGATCGGCCAGCAATTCCTTGTTTTCGTCACGGCGAACGAAAATCTTGAACATGGCGCTGCCGCCTGCATTCATGAACCAGACGGAAAGCGACCGCCGTCCATGAAAGTCGCGATCGATGAAGGTGATCGAGGCGCAATTGTCTTTCTTGATATGCCCGCCAATGGGGCTATCGCCGTGAATGTTGAACCAGCCATGCCCTTCCGTGCCTTCCGGCAGGTGGCCGGGGACTTCAAAGACGATATCCGGCGTCTGAACGATCATCAGAACTTCGCCCCAGGACCTTAACTCGGTCCAGATATCGCTGAATGTGCCGGCGGGAGCCGAGACGGCTGCTCCCTGCGGCAGCAGTGCCAGAATTTCGGCTGGCGTCACCTCCGCCTTGGAGGCAATGGCTTCGACCACGCCATCGGGCTTTTCGGCAAGTGCAGCCTTGGCACGCTCTCGCCGCTCATCGGTTGTTTCCGCTATCGCGCCCATGGTCTGGCTCACGCCGCAACCGGACGATCCTGACCGTCCTTGTCTTCATGGATGATGACGTCGAAGCCTTCGAAATGCGGGCCGGAGAGATACTCGACCTTGCCCTTGTTGTTGCCCGCATTGGCGTGGGCAGCGCGGAACTGCTCGGACTTCGTCCACGCCGTGAAATCGTCCTTGGTCGCCCAGACGGTGTGCGAGGCATACAGCGTGTGATCTTCCGCCTTCGGACCCTTGAGCATGTGAAACTCGAGATAGCCGGGCATTTCTGCCAGATGCCGCTTGCGATCACGCCAGATGGTTTCGAATGCCTCTTCAAAGCCGGGCACAACGCGGAATCGGTTCATGGCAATAAACATGGATTGTCTCCCTTTCAGACTGGCAGCTCCAGAATGCCGGAATGCTACCCTTGGGAGCCGAGATATAAAAGATAACGAAAATAGTCAACTTATCGGATTGTGCTGTTTTTAAAGATGTGTAAATAACTCCACTTATATGGCGCACAGACCGTCGTGTGCCGCATTGTTCAGGATCACGTCATGTCGCTTTCACTTCGATCTTTCGCTTTCGCCGCCGTTGCCCTCCCACTCGCGCTGACGGCTGTGCCAAGCTTCTCTCAGGCGTCTGAAAAGGGTAATCCCGAAGCCAGCAGGATCGTGGCCATCGGCGGAACGGTGACTGAGGTTCTCTATGCGCTGGGTGCCGGAGACCGTGTCATCGCACGGGATTCCACCAGCAGCTATCCCGTCGAAGTGCTGGCAAAGCCTGATGTCGGCTACATGCGGGCCCTGTCGTCCGAGGGCATTCTCTCGCAAAAGCCAGACCTCATCCTTTCGGAAGACGGTGCAGGCCCGGCTGATGTGATCGGCATCTTCAAGGCCAGTGAGGTGCCGATGGTCATCATCGATACGCCGCCGCAGGCCGACGCGATTTCCCGCAAAATCGAGGATATTGGCGCAGCCGTTGGGCTTTCCGAAAAGGCCAAGGCACTTGCGGATGACGTCGAGGCGGGGCTTGCCGCATTGAAAAGCGACGTTGCCGCCGTCGGCACCAAGAAGCGTGTGCTTTTCGTTCTTTCAACGGCGGGCGGGCGCATCATGGCGGCTGGCAAGGATACCGAAGCCGGGGCCATCATTGAGCTTGCCGGTGGAGTAAACGCTGCCGCTGATGTGGCCGGTTACAAGCCACTCAGCGATGAAGCCGTCATCTCGGCGGCTCCCGATGTCGTGCTGACCATGCAGCGCGGCGACCATGCTGCGACGGCAGATGAGATATTTGCCCTTCCTGCATTCCAGTCTACCCCGGCTGCGGCATCGCGCGCGCTGATCAGCATGGATGGGCTTTATCTCATCGGCTTTGGCCCACGCACGCCCGCAGCGGGCCGGGAACTGGCGTCGCAACTCTACCCAGAGGTCGTCAAGCCGTGACAGTCGCAATGATGACAGAGGTCGCAGGTCCTGTACGCGGCGATCGTTCGCGCAGGGGCGTCATCACCATTGTCGCCCTTTGCATTTTCCTGCTCGTGTCCTGCGTCGTTTCTCTGGCGAGCGGTCCGACCGGCGTTGGCCTGTCGGAACTGTGGCTGTATTTCTCCGGCGGAGCACAGGCCGTGGAGGCGCGCGACCGGGTTATTCTTGAGGCAGTCCGCCTGCCGCGGACGGGCCTTGGCATCATGATCGGCGCCAGCCTCGCTGTCTCTGGCGCGATGATGCAGGGGCTATTTCGCAATCCGCTGGCTGATCCGGGTCTTGTCGGTGTGACATCCGGTGCGGCCCTGTTTGCCGTAGCCGCACTTGCGCTCGGCGGCAGCGTTCTCGCTCCGCTTTCGCTGTTTTTCGGAGTGCATTTCCTGCCGCTCATGGCGTTTCTCGGTGGTCTTGGCAACACGCTGCTGCTTTACGCGATCGCCACCCGCAACGGCACAACATCAACCGGACTTCTCATTCTCGCAGGCATTGCGGTGGCTGCGCTGAGCGCGGCCCTGATGGGGCTGATGATCTTCCTTGCCGATGACCGCGCCCTGCGCGACATCACCTTCTGGAGCCTTGGCTCGCTGGGTGGCGCAACGCCGATGAAGGTCTGGACGACGCTTCCCTTTTGCCTTGCCATTCTCGCCAGCATTCCCTTCGTATCGAAGGGTCTGGATGCCCTCATCCTTGGTGACGCTGCCGCGTTTCACATGGGCATCCCCGTTCAGAGGCTGAAGCGCATCGTCATTCTCGCCGTTGCTGCGGCCTGTGGAGCGAGTGTGGCTGCGGCGGGCTCCATCGGTTTCGTCGGCATTGTCGTGCCGCATCTTCTGCGGCTGGTCATCGGCTCGTCCCATCGCTTTCTGTTACCGGCATCGGCGATCGGCGGGGCAGGGTTGCTGTTGCTGGCAGACAGTTTTGCCCGCACCGTAGCCGCACCCGCCGAACTCCCGATAGGTGTCGTCACCGCTCTTATTGGTGCGCCGGTCTTTCTGTTTCTGCTGCTTGGCCGTGGCAATGGTCTTGGATTGAGGAACGCTGCATGATTACCACGCACGGTGTTACCGTCAGCCGCTCCGGCCGCAGATTGCTGGATGACGTGACAATCTCTCTTCAGCCCGGAAGCTTTACCGTCATCATCGGCCCAAATGGGGCTGGCAAATCAACGCTGATGAAGGTTCTGTCGGGAGAGATGCGAGCGGATGCGGGCAGCGTTGCCTATGGCAATATCGACGTTGGATTGTTCAGGCCTGCAGAGCTGGCGCGTGTTCGTGCCGTTTTGCCGCAAAGCACGGTGCTGTCGTTTCCGTTCACAGCGCTGGAAATCGTTCGCATGGGTGCAGTTGCGCAAGGCTCGACCCAGCCGGAAGTGCAGGCGCGTCAGGCTTTGGCAAAGGTCGGCCTTGCCGGATTTGAGGGGCGTTCCTACAACATGCTCTCCGGCGGGGAGCAACAGCGCGTGCAGTTCGCCCGCGCCCTTGCGCAGGTGCCGCAAGCCGTGGAGGATGGGCAGCCCCGCGCCCTTTTGCTCGACGAGCCGACCTCCAGCCTCGACCTTGGCCACCAGATCTCCGTTCTGGAAACGGCGCGCGATTTCGCCTTGAGCGGCGGCACCGTGCTGACCGTGCTGCATGATCTCAATCTTGCCGCTGAATTTGCCGATCAACTTATCGTCATGCATCGCGGGCGGGCCACCGCCTGTGGCCCCGCGCAGGAAACCATCAATGACGAGACGATTGCCCGGGTCTATGGCATTGGTGGAACGGTGGGCAGGCTACCTGCTGCCCATATTCCCTATATCCTGCCACAGTCACGCCACCGCTGACGGCTCTTCGCATCGGGTTTACGGATCGGGTCGTGTCACGACAAATGCCGCTGCCCCGAGCATTACGGCGGCGACGATGCCGGCTCTGAGCGGCGTTGGTTCAGTTGTAAACCAGAAAATGCCGTAACTCACTGTCATCAAAGACACTGCGGCAATTTTTGCCCTGCGCGGAATGGCCCCTTTTTCCCGCCAGTTGCGCAGGGATGGCCCAAATCTGGGATGGTTCAGAAGCCATGCTTCCAGCTTCGGCGATGATTTGGAGAAGCACCAGAGCGCAATCAGAAGAAAGGGTGTCGTTGGCAGAACGGGCAGAAATGCACCGACGACGCCGGTGGCAACCATGAGCCAGCCAAGACAGAGATACAAGATGCGCATGACTGCCGGTATCATGAGTTTCAATGTCATGATAGTGGGTATCATCCCATGGTGCAGGGTGCTGGCGTGATTGCCTGCTATGCGTCTTCGAGGGGCTTCAAGGGTTGAAACTCTCGTTGTCAGCCGTTATCTGCCTGCCCCGATGCCTGCAGCATAAGCGGGCCACCACGATGCAAGAAGAAGGAAACACCATGGCCAAGCTTATTCACTCTATGGTCCGGGTGCTGGACGAGAAGCGTTCGGTGGGTTTTTACAGTCAGGCTTTCGGTCTGCAAATCGCGGAGCGTTTCGAGTTCGAGACATTCACGCTGGTTTATCTCAGCAATGCCGAAGGTGACTTCGAGCTGGAGCTGACAATCAACAAGGGCCGCGAAGTGCCCTATGCGCTGGGCGATGGCTATGGCCATATCGCGGTCAGCGTTGACGATGTCGATGCCGAACATGCGCGTCTGGTCGCACTCGGTCTTTCCGTCGGCAAGATCGTCAACGCCGAATACAAGGGCGCGCCCTTTGCGAAATACTTCTTCATCTGCGACCCGGATGGGTACAAGATCGAAGTTCTTGAGCGCAGCAACCGCTTCAAATAAATCGGGATGATCTTCATGGCAGAGGCAGGCGTCAAACTGGAAGACAGCTGGAAACAGGCGCTTTCGGCGGATTTCGCCAGCCCCTACATGCAGAAGCTGAAGGATTTTCTGCTGGCCGAGAAAAATGCGGGCAAGCAGATTTTCCCGAAAGGCAGCGAGTATTTCCGCGCCCTGGACCTGACGCCGCTGGATGACGTCAAGGTCGTCATTCTCGGGCAGGACCCCTACCACGGCGCGGGCCAGGCGCATGGCCTGTGTTTTTCCGTGCAGCCGGGTGTTCGCATTCCGCCATCGCTCGTCAACATCTACAAGGAATTGCAGAGCGATCTCGGTATTCGCCCCGTCAGGCACGGCTTTCTCGAAAGCTGGGCGAGGCAGGGCGTGCTGTTGCTCAACAGCGTTCTGACGGTCGAGGAAGCCCGCGCGGCGTCGCATCAGGGTCAGGGCTGGGAGAAATTTACCGATAGCGTCATTCGAACCGTCAATGACCGGTGTGACCACGTCGTCTTTTTGCTCTGGGGTTCCTATGCACAGAAGAAGGCCGCCTTCGTTGATCAGGACAAACATCTGGTCCTGAAATCTCCTCACCCGTCGCCGCTATCGGCCCATAACGGATTTTTCGGAAACGGTCATTTTTCCAAGGCCAATGCCTTTCTGAGGGAGCACGGAAAAGAGCCCATTGACTGGCAGCTTCCGGACGAGGCCTGACCTGAGAAATTGTGCAAAAACGGCTTTGCACTTTCAAAAATCCTGATCTAAAAGATAACCGGACTATAAATTGAAGGATTTAGGCCGGTGACGTTTCTGTCTGCTCAGACCTCTGTTGTACTTCCCGATCCGGCGGCAATCGTCGATGCTTTTCATGAGCATTTTAACGAGCATATGACGATGACTCGGGAAGGGCAGGCGGTGCATTTCGAGGCCGATTATGGCAACGGCACGCTGAGCGCCGAAGAGGGGCGCTTTGCGGCGCGCATCAACTGCGTATCCGAAAACGTGTTGCTGTCCGTCAAGGCCATGGTTGCGGAACACATCGTCGAATTCACCGGCGATACATCTCTGGATTTTCGCTGGGAAGGGCACGGTTCCGATCTTCGCGAGCTGCCCAATCTTTTTGTTGGCCGCGTGGTGCGCTCCTATAATCTGACACCGAGAATGCGCCGTGTCGTCTTTGCTGTCGACAACGGCATTGAGCGGTTGGCGGCGGGTGGCTTGCATGTGCGCCTTTTGATCTTGCCCGATCAGACCCGCACGCCCGTCTGGCCGCATCTTTCCAAGACGGGGGCGATCGTCTGGGCCAAAGGCGAGGACGAGCAGGCGCGTCGAGTCTATACAATTCGCGCCATCAACAAGGAACGTGCCGAGGTCGATATCGACTTCGTCATGCATGAGGGTGACAACATGCCCGGCGCACATTTCGGCGCGACCGCTGCGGTGGGCGATATCGTCGGCATCGTCGGGCCCGGCGGTGAGAGGCCAGAGGCGGATTACTATGTTTTTGCAGGCGATGAAACGGCTCTGCCTGTGATGTTGCGCATGGTTGCGGAAATGCCAGCGGGCAAGACTGTCACGGTCTATGCCGAGGTAGACAATGAAGGTGAGCAGCAGGATGTGCGCTCCAACGCCGACTTAAGCTGGAACTGGCTCTACCGCAGAGGGCAGCCAGCCGGAACCGCAGGCCTGCTGCAACAGGCCCTGCGTCAGCATTCCTGGGAAAAGCAGGATGGGCTGCATGTGTTCGTTGGCTGCGAAAAGGACGAGGCTCGCGCCATCAAGAAGGTTCTGGCCGATGAGGCCGGGTTGGATAAAAAGGCTTTCGTCGCTGCTGGCTATTGGGTCAGAGGGGCCAATGACGATCACTGAGGCGGCTTGTCCTTTCTGAACAATCGCCTTCATTGTTTCCAAATTGAGAACGATGCGTTCTGAGCGTCCCGTCTATCCGAACGACCTAATCTGCACCATCTTCACCCCATGAACGAAGGGCATCGCTTCCCGCGATCCCAGACAAGCTTTAGGGGTTTTCAGATGCTGAACCAGATCAAGGGCCTTCACCACGTCACATCCATGGCGGCAAGTGCACGCGGCAACAACGAGTTCTTTACCGACACGCTCGGTCTGCGCCGTGTGAAGAAAACCGTCAATTTCGACGCGCCTGATGTCTACCACCTTTACTACGGCGATGAGGTTGGCACGCCAGGCTCCGTCATGACCTACTTCCCGTTTCCGCATATTGCGCGTGGTCGCCCAGGCACCGGCGAGGTCGGAACGACATTGTTCTCCGTGCCGGAAGGCTCGCTTGGCTATTGGCAGGACCGGTTGGCCAAGGCGAATGTCGATGGTCTGAAAACCGATGAGGCCTTTGGTAACAAGCGTCTTCACTTTGCCGGACCCGATGGCGATGGTTTTGCCATGGTTGAGGTAAAGGACGATGCGCGCGCCCAGTGGACGGCCAATGGTGTTGGGGAAGATCAGGCAATCCGAGGTTTCCAGGGTGCGTCGCTTCGGCTGCAGGACGAAGGCGCAACAGCTGAACTGTTGAAGTTCATGGGCTATGAGGAGGTTGACCGGCGCGATGGCGTCTTGCGGCTTGGAATGCCCGGCGGCAATGGTGCCGATGTCATCGATATAGAAACCATGCCCAATATTTCCGGTGCGCGCCTTGGCGCGGGCTCTGTCCACCACCTGGCATTTGCCGTCGATAACCGACAGACACAGTTGGAAGTTCGCAAGGCGCTGATGGATACGGGTTATCAGGTCACGCCGGTCATCGACCGCGATTACTTCTGGGCGATCTATTTCCGCACGCCCGGTGGTGTGCTGTTTGAGATTGCCACCAACGAACCCGGCTTCGACCGGGACGAGGATACCGCGCATCTGGGCGAAGCGTTGAAACTGCCAACACAGCATGCCCATCTGCGTGCGACGCTGGAACAGCATCTGGAACCGCTCGAAGACTGAATTCAGGGCAATGGCAGACGACCGGCCGGCGCGAATGCCGGCGGCCGTTGAGGAGACAGGCATGAAAAGAAATCTTTATCACCACAAGCTGCGCGCCGGTTCTGCGGGCAAACCCGTCTTTTTCGTCTTCCACGGCACTGGCGGCGACGAAAACCAGTTTTTCGAATTTGGCGCACAGCTATTGCCCGACGCAACCGTGGTCTCGCCGCTTGGCGATGTTGCGGAGCACGGTGCGGCGCGTTTCTTCCGCAGAACGGCGGAGGGCGTTTACGATATGGCCGACCTTGATCGCGCCACCCAGAAAATGGCGACCTTCATTGCTGCCCACCGCGATGCGCATGAAGCAGGTGCGGTTATCGGTCTGGGTTTTTCCAATGGAGCCAATATTCTGGCGAATGTCCTGATCGAGTTCCCCGATCTGGTCGATACCGCCGTGCTGATGCATCCGCTGATCCGGTTCGAGCCTAAGCCCGCACCAGCGCCTGACACCCGACGCGTGTTGATAACGGCAGGTGAACGTGATCCGATTTGTCCGGTACCGCTAACCAATGGGCTGGCGAATTATCTGAAGGCTCAGGGCGGCACTGTGGAGATGGAATGGCATTCTGGCGGCCATGAAATCCGCAGCAACGAGATCGAAGCTGCCAAGGCCTTTCTGGTGCCTCACCTATAAGCCGGTCGCGATCCTCGGCCTTAAGCCGAGGATTTTCTCATGTTGCAAAAATGGATCGGTGGCAGATGCTCGGGTCAGGCCCGAGCATGGCGGTAAGTCGACGCGCGACCTTGCGTGGCCACGCTTACCGGTAGCCGCAATCCTGCAGCTGCTTTTCATAGCGGATGGCCATGTTGGCAGAGCGGCGGGCTGCCTTCTGGATGGCGATGTTGTTGCGCCAGACGCCCTTGGAATATCCAGCGTGGCCGGAATAATAGGCGAGGTAGAGGTTATAGGGATCATTCAGCGCAATGCCATTCTGGCGGTTGCTCTTGGCATGATACCAGCCGACGAAGTGGATTGCATCGGTGAAATCGGTGCGGCTGGCGCTCCACCGCCCGGTTTCGCTCTGATAGACCGCCCAGGTGCCATCGAGAGCCTGCGCATAGCCATAGGCCGATGACTTGCGTCCCCACGGAATGAAGCCGAAGATTTTGTTGCGGGGTGGGCGCGCATAGGGCTGGAAGCTGGACTCGGTGTAGATGGTTGCCATCATGACCGGCACCGGCACCCCGAACTCGCGTTCTGCAGCCTGTGCATCTTTTTTCCAGTTGTTGAATATGCCGTTCCGCTGTTCGAAGATCGCACAGGCATTGGTGATCTGCGACGGAGGCGTCGCGCACCCTGCCAGGGCAGTCAAAAGAAGAACGACGACAAATACGCCACGCATCGCGAAACCTCTCGTTCCGCGCATTACTAAAGTGTAAATCTTAACGGTCGGTTTTGAGACAAGGTTAATGCAAATGCCGCGCATTAACCTCTTGTTAGAATATTCATTCCACCGCCGTGGCACACTTTTGCTGGAGTTGCTTCAAAGCCGTTCCATGGCAGCGGCCATCTGGTAGAGCGCCAATCCGGCCGCTGTCCCGGCATTCAGGCTGTCCAGTTGCGGAGATTGGGAAATGCGGGCGGTATGGAAGCGCGACAACACAGCCTCCGGCAGGCCATCCCCCTCCGTGCCGATGACAAGCGCCATCCTGTGTGACGCCGGGATCTGGCGGATTTCCGTGGTGCCTGCGGGCGAGAGGCTCCAGATGTCGAAGCCCTCGGCGGCCAATGTTTCCAGCATCTCTATCGCGCCGCCGCCGCGGTGATAGGGCACCGACAGGACAGAGCCCACCGATACGCGCAGGGATTTACGATAGAGCGGATCGCAGCAGGTGGCATCAAGGAACACGGCATCGGCATAAAATGCTGCGGCATTGCGGAACATGGCACCCAGATTATCGTGATTGGAAATGCCGCAGCCCGCGAGCACCAGCGAAGAGGCTGGCAGCTGGCGGATGGTGTCCAGCATGCCTGACGAGGTCTTGCGTTTCCCGAGTGCCAGAATGCCCCGGTGGAGGTGGAAGCCGACAATGGCGTCCAGCACGGATGCCTTGGCGACATAGACGGGTACCTCGGCGGGAAACTGCGCCAGAATATCCTCGACCCCGGCCAGCCGGTTTTCAAGGATGAGAATGCTTTCCGCTTCAAACGCATCGCCCTTGACGTGCGCCGCCGCCAACATGCGAAGGACGACCGTTCCTTCAACGATGAACCGGCCCTGTCGGCCAGTCAGGTCTCGTTCCTTGACATCACGAAAGGCGGCGATGCGTGGATCGTCGGCCTCGCTTATGATGGCAGGGACACGATCAACGCGCATCGATGGTGATGTCGGCCACGAAACGGCCTGCCTGCACGTTGAAGACCAGCGCCTTGCGCGTTCCATTTGCCAGCCGTCCGTAAAACAGCATGTCGCCACCGGCAAAGGACACGTTTTCGATGGTAAAGCCCTGTGGCAGGCTGGCGGTTGCGGCCACCGGCGCATCTGCGGGCACGACTGCGCCGCCGCTGGAGCTTGCCGCTGGCGCTGTCCGTGACGGGCCCATCGCCTTGTAGACAACGGCTCCGAAGACAGCCATAAGGCTGATAAACATTACGGACCCCGACACGATCTGCAAACGGATCATCTTGCGGCGAACTTTTTCCATGGCCGGATCTAACGGCTTGTCTTCCTGTTCGTCTTGCTCGATCTGCGTCATCGGGATCCTTGGGCATTGCTGGATTGATCGGAAAATAAGAATGAACGACCCCTTTAAACAAGGCGGAGACGCAAGGAAAGAGCTGATTGCGGGTGACGACGCCGAAGGGCGCCTGGATGCGTGGCTGGCCGGCGAGGTTGGGGGCGATCTGTCCCGCAGCCGCATCAAGGCGCTGATCGAGCAGGGTGTCGTCCTTTTAAACGGGAAAGTCACAACCGAGCCGAAAAAGAAGGTCCACCCCGGTGACCGCATCGAGATTTCCATGCCGGAGCCGGAAGACCCCGAGCCCAAGGGCGAGGATATTCCGCTTGAGGTGGAATATGAGGATGAGGATCTGATCGTCCTCATCAAACCGGCGGGTCTTGTCGTGCATCCCGGCGCTGGCAACTGGACCGGAACCCTCGTCAACGCGCTGATCCACCATTGCGGCGACAGCCTGTCGGGCATCGGCGGTGTAAAACGTCCGGGCATCGTGCACCGGCTGGACAAGGAAACCAGCGGCGTCATGGTCGTTGCGAAAAACGACAATGCGCATCGGCATCTGGCCGCGCAATTTGCCGACCACGGACGCACCGGACCTCTGGAGCGTGCCTATAAGGCAATTGTCTGGGGTCGTCCGAAGACACTGCGCGGCACCATCGACGCGCCTTTGGGGCGTGGTGCAGACCGCACCAAGCGCGCCGTGAAGCACGAGGATTCCAATGACGCCCGAGAGGCGATCACCCATTACGACGTTATCGAGCGATATCACGAAAAGCCGGATGCGACTTGTCTTGCCTCGCTGGTGGAATGCAGGCTCGAAACCGGGCGCACCCACCAGATCCGCGTGCATATGGCCCATATTGGTCATCCCCTGATCGGCGATCCCGAATATGGCGCGGCTTTCCGCACCAAGGCCAATCTGCTGCCCGATCACGCCAGAGATGTGGTCAATCTTTTTCCACGCCAGGCTCTCCACGCCTATCTGCTGGCATTCGAACATCCGCGTACCGGTGAGGTCATGGAGTTCGAAACGGATATGCCAGATGATATGGAGGCTTTGGCGTCAGCCCTTCGGGCCTGAAGCCGAAGCCGGTTGAGAGGCGAGATTCGCGCTCAACGGCCCCAAAGCAATCTTTTCAACCGTGATATCACGCGGCTTCACGCTCCTTTGAGCGGCGGGAGAATGTGTGAATTTTTCGGAACGAATTAATCGCTGAGCTGTTGGTAGAGCACATAGCCATTGGTTCCAGACGCGCGACTGCAAGTCGTGCGCTTGAAACAAGTGTGCGCAATACATATTTGTTACGTGGGTTCGTGCGGGGTCGAGAAAAACCGACCCGCAACGTTGGTTTGCCTGAAAGGGGAACCGACCTAAAACAAAGATAAGGGGGTGCTTTATGGCCCGCAATAGTTTGCCATCCATTACTGCCGGTGAAGCCGGTCTCAATCGTTATCTCGATGAAATTCGCAAGTTTCCGATGCTGGAGCCGCAGGAAGAATACATGCTTGGCAAACGCTATGCCGAGCATGGCGACCGCGATGCCGCCCATCGGCTCGTCACCAGCCATCTTCGTCTCGTTGCAAAGATCGCCATGGGCTACCGCGGCTATGGCTTGCCCATCGGCGAAGTCGTGTCAGAGGGCAATGTCGGCCTGATGCAGGCGGTCAAAAAGTTCGACCCGGAGCGTGGCTTCCGTCTTGCGACCTATGCGATGTGGTGGATCAAGGCATCCATCCAGGAGTATATCCTGCGTTCCTGGTCGCTGGTGAAAATGGGTACTACCGCCAACCAGAAGCGGTTGTTCTTCAACCTGCGCCGCCTCAAGGGCAAGATCCAGGCCATAGACGAGGGCGATCTCAAGCCAGAGCATGTCACCGAAATCGCCACCAAGCTTCAGGTGTCCGAAGAGGAAGTCATTTCCATGAACCGTCGCCTTCACGGCGATGCTTCACTGAATGCTCCAATCCGCGCGGCAGAAGGTGAAGCCGGTCAGTGGCAGGATTGGCTCGTGGATGACCACGAGAGCCAGGAAGCCGTGCTGATCGAGCAGGACGAACTGGAAACACGCCGCCGGATGCTGGCAAAGGCTATGGGCGTTCTAAACGACCGTGAGCGCCGCATCTTCGAGGCGCGTCGCCTGTCGGAAGACCCTGTTACGCTGGAAGATCTGTCGACCGAATTTGACATCAGCCGCGAGCGCGTACGCCAAATCGAGGTTCGTGCTTTCGAGAAGGTTCAGGAAGCGGTGCAGAAGGAAGCACTCGAGGCTGCGAAAGCCCTGCGCGTCGTAGACGCGTAACCTCCACGCTTCACGTCATTAAAAAAGGCCCCGTTTGGGGCCTTTTTCTTTATTGATAATCTGCTCTTACTGGCCGGTTGCGGGGACCGCTGCGCTCCACTCGCGCAGCGCGCTGTCAAATGCCGCCTTGCCATCGGCACCCTTTTGCAGGGTCAGCAATGCCCGGCGACCATTGCGATATGAAACCGGAATGTCGATCCAGTCACGCGTGCGCATCAGTTCCAGATTTGTCTTGAGCGCATCCGGGAAATCATTCAGCGCGATCATATGAAAATCGTCAGTGATCTTTGCTGGCACGGCAATCAGGGCGTTACCGCGATCCTGCTCGGTGCTCTTCATGGCTATGCGCTGAACACTGTCGATCGCGCCGCCCTCAAAGCCGGTCCCGACGGAAAACACGATTTCCACGAGATGGCTGGCTGGAAGCGACGGGTCCGTGTTGCGCTTGAAGGTGATGAGCGCGCTAAGGCCACGTCCGGGGATTGTAATCTGGCCCTGTACGGTCGGCGACGGCTTGTCATTGGCGTCCTGCTCGTTCTGCAGCGACCAGGATACCGTT
The DNA here is from genome assembly GCF_001423445.1 of Rhizobium sp. Leaf311. Lineage (NCBI taxonomy): Bacteria > Pseudomonadati > Pseudomonadota > Alphaproteobacteria > Hyphomicrobiales > Rhizobiaceae > Rhizobium > Rhizobium sp. Leaf311. The sequence continues at coordinate 421,941 of NZ_LMNZ01000001.1, forward strand.
CCTTCGATAGCGGTCGGCACCGTCTGACCAAGAACTTCCTCATAAAGGAACATGCGATGGCCGGAAGCAGCGGCAGCTGGTTGTTGGGCAGGTGCACCGGTGGCCGCCGTCGAGGTTGCTGCGGGAGGGGTCTGTCCCGTCGCAGGAGGGGCCGCTTCGGTCTGCTGATAGACGGATTGTCCTTCGGCGGTAACGGGTTGTCCGTTTACGCCGGGACCAGCACCCTCATCCTTTTCACTGCCATCGGCCATAAGCCGCTGGGTGAACTTCGTGCCGGTAACGGAGCCATCATCAACCGCCGCAGGTGTCGGGGTGGCAGGCGTCTGGCTACCATTGCCGGATTGTGCAGGCGTGGTCGTCGTTGCAGGCGTCGCAGGCTGGTTGGATGCGGTTTCCGTCGGCTGCGTAGACGTCGAGCCGGTCTGTGCAGACTGGACGAGGCCACCTACCATATCGTTCAGCGCATCTCGGTTGATCCAAAGCGCATAAGCGCCGCCAGCCAGAATGGCTACGCCGCAGAGAGAAAGCGCGATCGCTGCGAAGTTGCGGCGAGGCTTCTTCTTCGTCCGGTATGCGGAGGCCGGAATGCCGTCTGCGGCAAGACCCGATTCGAAATCGCCCCGGTCGGCACTGCCGGAACCATTGCCGGACTTGCCGTCATATCCGATCAGCTCTTCAAGATCGTCCCATGGCGTGCGTTCCGCATCATCCTTCTTGCCCGCTTGCGGGGCAAATGGATCGTCATCGGCACGCGGCAAGGTCGGGCTGGTCTTTGGCGGCAGATCGAGCGCCGTGTCCTGGAAGTAGGTAGAGTAATCCTCCACGATCGCTGCCGACTGTTTTTTCGGCTCGGCGTCGGCGCGGCGGTAATCGTCGTCGGAGAATGTCGGCGCCTCACCAAAATGCACCGCGTCATTGCGCTGCTCGGCAGGTTCCGGCTCAGGATTTACATCCTGATAATATGGCGATGGCTCGGCGTAGCTTGCTGTGTATGGCTGCGCAGGATTGTCGTGGAAGACGTCGCTCTCATCCGTTCGCGCTTCGGGCTGCTGCGGCTCCTCGTCTACGCTCCTGTAGGCCTGTTCTTCCGGCTGGTGAGCCCAGTCTGCTGACTGGACGGTATCCTGCCCAGCCCAGTTTGCATGGGCGTGATCTTCCTCATCGACCGTATCCGCATGAGGCGCAGCAACGGTTTCTTCCGGCTCGTGGGCGTAGTGTGGTTCTTCCTGCTCATGGGTGAAATAGGAAGAGGTCTCTTCCTGCTGCGGCTGCCGGTGAGCCGGCTCGTCATCCACATAGGCGTCTTCGGCGCGATACGCCTCGGCATGAGGTGTTTGCGTTTCTTCAGCGGGCTGCTCGTAGGCCGCATAGTCCTGCTGATGATCCTCCGCTACCGGTGCCTCAGGCTCCTGGTAGTAGCGAGGATTTTCTTCTTCCTCATGGCGCTGCTCGGCAGCAACCTCGTCCTCGTAATAGGGAGAGGAGACATCTGGTGAAGCGGGTGCTGCGACAGGTGCCGCCGCCTCCACATAAGCGTCATCCTCGTCCTCATCGGCCGCGGGAAGCGCCTCGGAATATTCGCCCTCCACCTCGGCAATCGCCGTGTCGAGCTTGAGGATCTGGCGCTTCAACAACTCTTCTGGCGGGCGCGGCTTCATGTTCTCGAGCTGGCGCACGACTGCGCTACGCGCCTTGTCGTACACCTTTGCCCGGTTTTCGGGAGTATTGTTCGCCAAGCCATCCACGGCCTTGCGAATGACTGCTACAAAATCCGCCATAAGCACTTTCTCGTCGAGGCCAGCGACGTACTGGCCCGATATGGTTTATGAATCTCGATCGCCGAGGACTTTAATCCTCAAATGGATCAGTCACAAGTATTGTGTCGTCCCGCTCAGGGCTTGTGGAGAGCAGTGCGACGGGTGCACCGATCAATTCCTCGACCTGACGGACGTATTTGATAGCCTGAGCAGGCAAATCCGCCCATTTGCGGGCGCCGACGGTGGATTCTTTCCAGCCCTCGAGCGTGATGTAGATTGGCTCTACCCGCGCTTGCGCACCCTGGCTAGCCGGAAGATGCTCGATTTCCTGACCGTCCAGCTTGTAGCCGACGCAGATTTTCAGTTCCTCGAGGCCATCGAGAACGTCGAGCTTCGTCAGCGCAATGCCGGTGATGCCGTTGGTCGCAACCGATTGACGGACAAGTGCGGCGTCGAACCAGCCGCAGCGGCGCTTGCGTCCTGTCACGGTGCCGAATTCGTGACCCTTTTCGCCGAGGAACTGTCCGATCTCATCATGCAGCTCGGTCGGGAAGGGGCCTTCGCCAACGCGGGTCGTGTAAGCCTTGGTGATGCCGAGGATGTAACCGAGCGAGCCCGGCCCCATGCCGGAGCCAGCCGCAGCCTGTCCAGCCACCGTGTTGGAAGAGGTGACATAGGGATAGGTGCCGTGGTCGATGTCGAGCAGCGAACCCTGCGCGCCTTCAAACAGGATGCGTTCGCCAGCGCGACGCTTCTTGTCGAGCAGCAGCCAGACCGTTTCGCTGAAAGGCAGAATGCGCTCGGCAACGGACGTCAATTCTTCCATGATCGTCTCATGGCTGACTTCCGCTGCGCCAAAACCGCGACGTAGCGCGTTGTGATGCGTCAGAATGCGATCGACCTTGGCCGACAGCGCTTCCCTGTCTTCCAGATCCATGACGCGAATGGCGCGACGACCGACCTTGTCTTCATAGGCAGGGCCGATGCCGCGACGCGTCGTGCCGATCTTGGTGCCGCTGTTGGAGGCTGCGTCTTCACGCATCCCGTCCAGTTCGCGGTGCAGCGACAGGATGAGCGTCGCATTGTCGGCGATGCGAAGGTTTTCAGGAGTAACCTTCACGCCCTGCGCTTCCAGACGGCCGATTTCGGCGATCAGCGCATGGGGATCGACAACGACGCCGTTGCCGATGACGGCAAGCTTGCCGGGGCGTACGACACCGGAGGGCAGAAGCGACAGCTTGTAGCTGACGCCGTCAATGACAAGTGTATGACCTGCATTGTGGCCACCCTGATAGCGCACCACAACGTCTGCGCGCTCCGATAGCCAGTCAACGATCTTACCCTTGCCTTCATCGCCCCATTGCGAGCCGACCACCACGACATTCGTCATTTCTTGCTTTCCTGCTCCTGGCGCCAAGACGCCCCTAACTCAAACCCGCGAATGTATACTGCGTTGTTTTGCGGAAAGCGACCCTGTTTGTCGTGCAAAACCTTGCTTTTTACGGAAGAATTCCTGTCCCGCTCCGTTCAGTTGGCCTTAACTGCGCTTGCGGAAGACGAATCGGCGGTGCAGAACATCGGCAGTTCTTCATTTGAAAGTCGAATTGTCCGTGTCGTCAAAAGCCTATCTTGTCCTCGTTATCGCCACGCTGTGCTGGGGCGGAAACGCCGTCGCCGGGAAGATGGCTGTCGGCCATGTCAGCCCCATGGTGTTGACATTTCTGCGCTGGACGCTCGCGGTCGCGGCCATAACGGCGATCTCCGTACCACAACTGATACGCGACTGGCCGCTGGTGCGAAACCGGTTGCCCTATTTCTTTGCCTTGGGCGCCGTCGGTTATACGTGCTTTAACGCCGCGCTTTATACGGCCCTGAAATATACGTCCGCCATCAATGTCGCGGTCATCCAGGCCGGCATCCCCATGGTGATATTCGCCTTTAATTTCATCCTGTTTAGAACGCGCATCCTTGCCGGGCAGATCGTCGGCTTTTTTCTGACCATGGCCGGGGTCGGTCTTCTGGCATCGCATGGAGACCTGCTGTCCCTGCTGAAACTGGAGATGAATGTCGGCGATGCCATCATGCTGCTCGCCGTTCTCTCCTATGCGATCTACACCGTCATGCTGCGCTGGAAGCCGCCGATCAACTGGCGCAGCCTGATGGCTATCCCTGCGATGGCTGCGATGTTGTCTTCCGTGCCGCTGATGTGGTGGGAGGTTGCGCAGGAAACGGCGGTGTGGCCCGATCTCAAGGGTTGGGTCATTGCCGCCTATACGGCGCTATTTGCCTCTCTGATCGCGCAGATATTCTTCATTCTGGGCGTTGAGCGTATTGGTCCCAACCGGGCCGGGCTCTTCATCAACCTCATTCCCGTGTTTGGCACATTTCTGTCGGTGCTCATCCTCGGCGAAACCTTGCACCCCTATCAGGTTATCGCGCTTCTCCTGACGCTGGGCGGGATCGCCGTGGCGGAAAGGAAAAAACCGCCGGTTCCCTGAAGGAAACGGCGGCAAGTTTGTCATGAATCTTGGAGGAGGCTGTCAGTCTGCTGTGTGGGACTGCACGAAATCGTCGAAATAGGCGTTGAGCGCAGAGGCCACCTGGTCGCGGGTAACGTCAATCCGGTCGGCGCTCGTCAGGGGGACTACCGTCAAAACAGCTTTGCGTTCGATCGCTTGAAATCCGCGTGCAAACCCGCCGGGGCCGGCAGCATCGGCATAGGGTGCATAGGAAGCGATCACAGCGCCGCAAAGCGTGGCAGCAAAAAGTTTCTTGAGCATCGTCTTACCCCGTTTCTTGCGTCGGCCAGCTTGCCCGCCGGTCTCTTTCGCGTTTCGTGTGTACCGGTGCTATCGGCTCCAGTGATCACGACATTAGGGGACAGGCTTTTCAGGGCCTTTAAGTTGAAAGCTACAATTTTATTCATCGCTTATTTTAGGCGATAAACTGCGTCATTTTGGGAAAATCGACGGAAAATCCTAGTTGCGGCGCTGTGACATGGCCTCTGTTGCGCGGCTTGCCAGGTTTTTTCGAGCACCTTCACCCGAGGCTTTGGCCAGAAGATCGGGGATGGGAGAGTTTGCGCCTTCCTGGGCGGCGGTCAGGGCAATCATGCGCGCGGCAATCTGTGCAATTTCGTTGCGGATCGCCTCGTCATTGCCGCTGCCCCTGCTGTTGAGCAGCCGCTCCGTCAGCGCCGTTCCCGGGTTGCGAATATCTTCGATTTCGCGGGTCATATGCTCCGCGCTCTGGGAAGCGGTGCCCAATTGTATGATTGGGGTCGTTACGGCCGCAGGTGTCGTGGTGGGACCCGAAGAATTGCCTGCAAGCCGCTCTTTGAGGCGCGCCACTTCACTGGTGCGACGTTCCAGCAACATGTCATTATCGGCATTGCGGGCCGCTTCCTGGGCAAGTTGCTCCTCGAGGCGGGCAATCTTGCGGCTTTCACGATTGAGGAGGTTGGCCGATTCGCGGTTCCTGGCGTGGGCCTCTTCCAGCTCGCGGGTCAACGCTTCGCGTTCCTTGCGCCATGTCGCGGTCTTGTGCTTGGCCTGCTCCACCTCGATGTCTCGTGCCGAGAGCGAGATTTTGAGGTCGTCCAGTTCGCGCGAAATGCTGCTCAGGCGTCTGGCGAGATCAGAAATTTCCTGTGTGCGGGCGATGGCGGTTTCTTCCGCGTCGTTCAGCGTTGCCTTCAGACGGGCAGCGGCGTCCTCGTGCCGACGGGCCTTGGCCCTGAGCTCGCTTGCCTCCAGCGTCATCTCTTCGAGCTGCTGTTTGAGTTCACGGGTCTCGGTCAGAAGCCTGCCAGCATCGTTGACCGCAGAGTCGTTGCGGAATTTGAGCGAGAGGGCCTTCTCGCGCTCTGATTCAAGTTCCTGGCGTGTGCGGGCGTTTTCGGCGGCATAGAGTGCGCGGGCCATATCTTTCTGCGCCCGCACTTCCTGCGGGCTGATTGGCATCGTCGCGCGGATTCGCTTTTCGGTATAGACGACAATCCGCCGATGAATGGCGGGAGCCATGAGCGAGACCAGCAGGATGGCGGAGAGAAAACCCAGGCCGAAAAGAATGGCATACTCGATCACGCAGGCTGTCTCCACTCAAGATAACGCAACTCGAAACTGCACCGACGTCCAGACAATTGCGGGCCTTTTTTTGCTGGCAGACATCATGTCATGCCAATCTTGCGCCAGGCATTAGATTGCCCAGGCGCTATTTTATGCGGATTTCACGCGATTGCGAATCAGAAGGGATTCCAGGTTGGCTGCGGGGTCAGCTTGAGATAGCCGACATTGATGCCGAGCCGTGCGCCGATTCCGGTTCTGATCGGGGCGATCGTGATGTCGCTGTTCTTCAACACCGTCATGCCAACGCCCGCCACGATGAAAGCAGAGCCGCTGACGCCGCCGTAGCGCCGATAGAGCGCGTTCACGGCTGGAAGATTGTAGACCAGCATCATGGCGCGGGTGCCCTGTCCACCATAGTCCAGACCCAGCGACGGACCCTGCCAGAAGACGGGGTGCTGACCAGCGTTCTTGGTGTAGAGCTGGCCCTCGCCATAGGTCAGGCCTGCCACGAAAGCGCCCGAACCTTCCTGGCCGAGGATATAACCGTTGGGCAAACCATATTGCTGGAAAGCACGTTCCACCACCTTTGCCAGACCTCCGGTGGTTTCACCGAAGAAACCGTGGCCAGCGTCGATAATTTCCTGAAAGGAATATTGATCGCTGCTCTGGGCCGAGGCATTGGCCGCAGACACGCAAAGGCTCGCGAGTACCACGAAGATCTTTACCAGTCCGAGGCGTGCAATGGTGCGGAGTTCGTTAAGTCGCATCGTCAATTCCGTCCGTCTGTTCTGTTCGTTTTGCCCTGTTAAGACATTTGGTATTTTGAAACCATGATATTAACAATCGGTTTACCAAATATGGTGTCATTATGGCTTAATAACTTCCACACGGTCCGCGCAGCCTTGCGCAGGAGAGAATTTTATGACGAGCAAACCAAATCTGACGCTGTCCGGTCCCGATCTGGCCGCCCTGCTGTGCAGTCGCGTATGCCATGATGTGATTTCGCCAGTCGGAGCGATCAACAACGGACTGGAGCTTCTGGATGAAGGTGGCTCCGATGAGGACGCACTCGATCTGATCAGGACATCTGCGCTCAACGCTTCGGTACGGTTGAAGTTTGCCCGCCTTGCTTTTGGTGCCTCCGGTTCCGCCGGTGCTTCCATCGACACAGGCGAAGCGGAAAAGGCCGCCAAGGATTTTGCTGCAGCAGAAAAGAAGGCGGAAGTCAGCTGGACCGGTCCGCGCGCAATCGTGCCGAAAAACCGGGTCAAGTTGCTGCTTAATCTGTTTCTGGTGGCATACGCCGCCATTCCACGCGGCGGCAACGTCGATGTCGTCCTGGAAAATCCTGAAACGGATGCGCGCTTCGAAATCACCGTCAAAGGCCGCATGATGCGTGTGCCGGCCAAATTTGCGCAGCTTTCCGAAGGCACCGAGGAAGAAGCCATCGATGCCCATTCCGTTCAGCCCTATTACACGCTGCTGATGGCGCAGGAAGCGGGCATGACAATCGAATACAAGGTCCATGAGGACCGCGTCGTATTCACGGCAACGACAGTCGAGCCTGCCTGATTCGCGAGATACCAGATGCAAAAAGGGCTGCCATGAGCGGCCCTTTTTGCATGGGCTTAGGTGAGTGGCTCAGATGAGTTTTCGCTGCATGATGTCGTTCGGGTAGGCCTGATCGCCGATGCGGAAATGCGTTTGCCCGATGATCCTGAAATCGAGAGCCAGATAAAAATCACGCGCGGCGGTGTTTTCGGCATTCACCGTCAGCCACGCCGACTGGATACCCAGTTGCGCGCATCTGTCGAAACCGGCTTTGAGAAGACCTTTGCCGATACCCCGTCCGTGGTGCCTTGGCTGGACGTAGAGCGTTTTGATTTCCAGCCCGCAACATGCGTCGATGGGCGCTTCGCTATCGAGCGAAAGCCGAATAAAACCGTCGATGCCATCGGTGTTTTGCGACACGATAATATGGTCCCTGTCGCTTTCGAGAGCGCTCTGAAACCGGGCAGCCGTGAATTCGCGCAGCGCATAATCGGCGAAGAAGTTGCTGACGCCCCTCCTGAGGTAGGTGCCGACCCAGACCTCCATGGATATGGCCGCAAGGCTGGCCGCATCTGACAGGTTCGCGTCTCGGAAAGTCATGTCTGCACCTTGGCGATATGCTGATTTTGAAGGCTGTGCTTATGAAACGGTGATCAGAAAGCAAAAAAACCGCCGGAGGAGGGCGGTTTTTTCGTTAGCGGGTATGCTTGGGAGAATGTCAGGCTGTTTCGAGATACTCGGTCGCGCCATCCGGCTCGCGCAGAACGTAGCCACGGCCCCAGACCGTTTCGATGTAGTTTGCGCCACCTGCGGCATTTGCGAGTTTCTTGCGCAGTTTGCAGATGAAGACGTCGATGATCTTCAATTCGGGCTCGTCCATGCCGCCGTAAAGGTGGTTCAGGAACATTTCCTTCGTCAGCGTGGTGCCCTTGCGGAGCGAAAGCAGCTCCAGCATCTGGTATTCCTTGCCTGTGAGGTGAACGCGCTGACCGCCGACTTCGACCGTCTTTGCATCCAGGTTCACAATCAACTCGCCGGTTGCGATAACCGACTGCGCATGGCCCTTGGAGCGGCGGACGATGGCGTGAATGCGTGCAACAAGCTCATCCTTGTGGAAAGGCTTGGTCATATAGTCATCCGCGCCAAAACCGAGGCCGCGAACCTTGTCTTCAATGCCTGCCATGCCGGAGAGAATGAGAATCGGTGTCTTCACCTTGGAAAGACGAAGCGTTCTCAGTACCTCATAGCCCGACATGTCGGGCAGGTTGAGGTCAAGCAGAATGATGTCGTAATCGTAGAGCTTTCCAAGGTCCACGCCTTCCTCTCCGAGGTCGGTCGTATAGACGTTGAAACTTTCGGACTTCAACATCAGCTCGATGCTCTGAGCTGTAGCGCTGTCGTCTTCGATGAGTAGAACCCGCATAATTATCCCCTTTGCCGCCCGCGGAAGGTAATGATTGCCTTTTGCGCGATACGGATCCAGTCGTTGCCTGATTTGCAGGCTGCCACCAAATGGTTAACAAATTCTAATTGCCTTTGGCAAGGTGTGTAGAATTTATTAAATAGTGGCTCCAGCTTGCTGTTATTCAACGCGAATCCGCATCACCAAACTTGAATCCCAACGTGAACGAATCCCGCTAAGTGACTCAATCGACTCTTACATTGTCGTGCCCGCTGTTTTTCGGGCTTGGCATTTACCGACCTTTAAATGATCTGCCTTATCATTAACGATGCCCGTAAACGAAAGGTTAACGACGCCAATTTTTTATTAACGTCGGGTAACTTTTCAGAATCATTCCGGTACAGCCGGAGTGAAGGGTCGGTTCGAGTTATGACCGGGGTCTCGCTATCCACGGAGTATTGCGTATGAAGTCGCGTGACAGCCTAATTCGCCTGAAGGAATTTCAGGTCAACGAAAAACGTCGTCAATTGCAGCAATTGCAGTCGATGATGTCCGAATTCGAACGAATGGCCAAGGAGTTGGTCCATCAGATTTCTCTGGAGGAGAGCAAATCGGGAATTACCGATCCCACGCATTTCGCCTATCCAACCTTTGCGAAAGCAGCCCGGCAGCGTGCCGACAATCTGCAGGTTTCCATTCGTGAACTGAAGATGCAGGAAGAAGCCGCCGAAGCTGTTCTTGAAGAAGTGCAGGCCGAATACGAAAAAGCCGCAGCGCTGGAAAATCGTGACGTAGCGATTCGCGCACGCGCCTGATACCGGCGGAAGAAACGAATCGTCCTCATTGACGGTGGCCAGTGGATCAGGAGGCTGCTTTTAATGACGCGACGGCATGTCTTGTCGCCATCGTGATCTTTGATCTTTCCGGCGCGCTCGTTTCTCTCTGCCAAAATGCAAAAAGCCGTCCGGTCTACGGGCGGCTTTTTTATGTGTGCAGGTCGCTGGGAGATATGCCAACAGCAAAGGCGGGGACGACCGCGCGTCTAGTTCCAGCCTGACAGCCTTAAGAGTTCTAACCGCAGCATCTCAGCTTGGGCGCCATCCGTGCAAACAAAAGCGCGCCACGCATTCCCGCCTGAGCGGAAAATGGGTGACGCGTCCTCGCCGGTCACAACTTCCCTTCGAAGGGAAGAAGAAATTAGTGACGGTATTGCTGGATGCGTGTCGTACGCAGGCCTGCAAGACCGTGGTCGCTGATGGAGGACTGCCAGGAAAGGAATTCCTCTACTGTCAGCGTATAACGTTCGCAGGCTTCCTCGAGGCTCAATAGTCCTCCTCGAACCGCAGCGACAACCTCTGCCTTTCGACGGATGACCCAGCGGCGGGTATCCGCAGGGGGCAAGTCGGCAATCGTCAAAGGGCTGCCATCGGGGCCGATGACATATTTAACTCGTGGGCGTATCATTTCGGTCATTGGACACTCTACACAAACTCAAGACCATATGCAGACGCACTTTAAGACCGTACCTTTAAAAATTACCTAAGCATCCCGTGACAATTTATTAAGAATTAGAATGGTTTCGCTTGATTTGTTCGAGTTTTGCTGGATTCCTGCGGCCAAAAGAAAATTTCATTTTGTTATTTTTTCATGTCCTAAGAAGCAAATGTGCAGTTTATTCGGATTGTGTAATATTCACGGATAGTTAGCGGCCAGCATCTATCGCCTCGTCAAGACCGAAGCTTGGCGTTGTTTTGCGTTACGACCGGCCTGTCACCACAAGGCGCGATGACAGGCCGTCAGAGGAATTTACAGCATCACGAGCGAAATTTCGGTTTTTCCAGCACCATAGGCAAGCTGGCAGGTGCCGCTATGTGCAAGTGAGATGCGGTCATTTTCGTTAAATGCTGCCACGAAGCTCACCGACTGCATGCTGTTTGCCGCGGATGTGGTTCCGTTGATTGCGAGTGCACTGGTCGTGCCATTGACCCTTATGCTGACCGTGTGGCCCGAGGACGATACCACGGAAAGCGAAAGCGTGACCAGATACAGGCCGGTTGCAGGAACCTTCAGCTCCTTCAGCGTACCTGTAACGATATCTGCGAGCACGAAGTTGCCTTGCTGCAGGGTCAGATCCGTGAAGCCGGATAGGGAGCCGCTTGCATGAGACACGTTTCCGCTCGCACGTCCGGCCCGCACGACAGGGCGCTCGGGCGTCAGGACGTGGCCCTTGTCGGAAACGGCAAGGGCAGTCTTCCAGTTAGAACCATCCGGCGATGACTTAATGGCAAAGCTGTCGTTTCCGGAAAGCCCCATTTCTGCACGTCCGCTCCAACCGGATTGAAACAGCAGCGATGCGGTATCGACGGGGCTGGACTTATTGACCTTTATCTGGTGTCCGCCGCCGGTGGAGGCGGCGGTAAACAGGCTGGCGGGCGAGGAAACGATCAATCGGTTGGCGCTATCGGGCGTGGCATCTATGCCCAACTGCCGAAAGGAGGCGGTGGCGGGCAGGGGGGCGTCTTGCCACTGGCCGTTATAGAGAACCTTCATCCGGGAGCTGTCGACAAACCAGGCGCGCCAACCTTCTGCTGGCGTGAGGTAGCTCCATGTCAGATCCTGCCAGAATGCCAGCTGGCCAGCCTTTTGTGCCCAGATGTCCGTCGGGTTGGCGGCGATCAGAAAGCAATCGCCATCCGCCAGCGCCTGCGGCGGTGTGGCCAACTCGCCCTGGATCACAAGCTGGGTGACCGCGTCGAGCTTCTGCAGTGCCTCATTGTGGGTGACGTGCTTCTGCGCCTGTGAGGGCAGAATATAGGGTAGTCCGAGTCTCGATGTCTGTTCACTCATGGTTCAATCTCCGTTGCGTGGAAGATTGTGAGGCCAGATCAGAGGGTGTGAATGAAATGCTGAAATTTTTTTAAGGCGCAGCGCCCCATGCGATGAAATCTGGGTTTGCCAGCCGGTCACCATCGCCCGCGTGGTCGTGAAGTTCATAGCGCAGTGGCATGCCCGCCATATCCAGTGTGACGCCTCCGGCAGCGCGCAGAACGGCATCGCCGGCAGCTGTGTCCCACATCATCGTGCGGCTGAAGCGGGGGTAAACATCTGCTGCCCCCTCGGCGACCATGCAGAATTTCAGCGACGAGCCGATCGAAATGCTGTCGATCAGGCCATGCTCGGCCACAAAGGCCTCTGTTTTGGGCGTACAGTGGGAACGGCTTATGACGGCAATGGGTATCGTCGGCTTTGCGCGACACCTGACCTTGCGGGCATCCGTCTGCATGAAGTCATCGGAAATGTGAACCTTGCAGGCGATATCACCATCACCTGTCCAGAGCACCTTCAGTGCCGGAGCATAGACCACGCCCATGACCGGGACACCATCACGCACAAGAGCGATATTGACGGTGAAATCCTGCTTGCCGGAAATGAATTCCTTTGTGCCGTCAAGAGGATCCACCAGAAAGAATTCGTCACCGGCGTCGGGCACGATGCCGTTTGCTGCAGCCTCTTCGGCAATGACCGGAATTGTGGGAAAGTGGCTTGCCAGGGCTTCAAGGATGATGGTTTCGGCTCTCTGGTCTGCCTCGGTGACCGGCGAACAATCGTTCTTGTAGGTGACGTGAGGCCCTGCCGAGTGAACCGCCATGATTTCCCGGCCTGCCTTCAAGGTCGCCGCAGTCAAAATGTCGAGCATGGAGGTCCCTTTGCCGGTCGTGCTTTCTCAGCGACACGACATACGCTCTTGAGCGCCGCATGACAACGCGAGCAATCTGATGGACGAAATATATCTCAGCATAGTGCTTCAACGCGCCGTGCAAGCTGCTTTTTACGGCAGGATCTGCCAAAAATATGGTCGTTATGTGCCTTGCTTCGGCATTCGATGGGGAAATCCTAAATAATAAGCTGTTTTACAGATTTTTGACTTCACATTTCTTTCGAACGCGATATGGGTTTTAACCAAGGGGGACAGAAAATGCAGCCCCCGGCATCAACATAAAACGAGACCTGTTCCGTTGAGAGTGGGTCCGGGGGAAAGATATGGAGTACTTTATCCAGCAGCTCATAAACGGGCTGACTCTTGGATCGATCTATGGCCTTATCGCTATTGGCTATACGATGGTTTACGGCATTATCGGCATGATAAACTTCGCCCATGGCGATATATTCATGCTTGGCGGCTTTGCCGCATTGATCGTCTTCCTTATTCTTACATCGTTCTTTGCAGGCATTCCCGTCGTCATCCTTCTTCTGGTGATGATGGTGGTTGCAATGCTGATGACCGGCCTGTGGAACTGGGCCATCGAGCGCGTGGCATATCGGCCGTTGCGCGGTTCGTTCCGGCTCGCGCCATTGATTACCGCCATCGGTATGTCGATTGCCCTGTCCAACTTCATTCAGGTAACGCAGGGCCCACGCAACAAGCCGATCCCGGCGCTTGTTACTGATGTCTACCATTTCGGCGCCATCACCATCTCTCTCAAGCAGTTGCTGATCGTCGTCATCACCTCCGTGCTTCTGTTTGCCTTCTGGTACATCGTCAACAAGACGCCGCTTGGCCGCGCCCAGCGTGCGACCGAGCAGGACCGCAAGATGGCCGCCCTTTTGGGTGTGGATGTGGATCGCACGATTTCCATCACCTTCGTCATGGGTGCTGCACTGGCTGCCGTGGCGGGTACCATGTACCTCATGTATTACGGCGTCGCCTCCTTCAACGATGGCTTCATTCCAGGCGTCAAGGCGTTTACGGCAGCCGTTCTGGGCGGCATCGGGTCGCTTCCGGGCGCAGTGCTGGGTGGCCTGCTCATCGGCCTTATCGAGAGCCTGTGGTCAGCCTATTTCTCCATCGCCTACAAGGATGTCGCAGCCTTCGGAATCCTGGCATTCGTGTTGATTTTCAAGCCGACCGGTATTCTGGGCCGTCCGGAAGTCGAGAAGGTTTGATATCATGGCGAACATTGCTTCCGAAAATGGATCATCCGATTCGAACCTCATGGCGCAAGCTGTAAAAGAGGGTCTCTTTGCGGGCGTCGTCTCGCTGGGAATGTTCATTCTCTACGTCGGTGTCGTGACCTATCAGGACATCAACAACCAGCTGATCTGGGGCACGCGCTGGGGCCTTCTGGCGATCTTCGTTGGAATCGCAGCCATTGGCCGGTTTCTGGTCGTCGGCTTCATCCGTCCGCATCTCAATCGCCGCAAGCTGGCGAAAGCGAAGTCGGGCGTGCTGGAGATTTCCGAAGAGAAGGGCTTTTTTCATAAGCACTTCCTGAAGATTGCCCTCGTTTTCCTGCTGATCTATCCCGCAATCGCCGTCGGTCTCTTCGGTTATCAGGGCTCCCTCAAGCTGGTCGACAACTTCGGGATCCAGATCCTGATTTATGTGATGCTGGCCTGGGGTCTGAACATCGTGGTCGGCCTCGCCGGTCTGCTGGACCTCGGCTATGTCGCCTTCTACGCCGTCGGTGCCTATTCCTATGCACTGCTGTCCAGTTACTTTGGCCTGTCTTTCTGGGTGCTGTTGCCAATGGCCGGCATATTGGCGGCTTTCTGGGGCATCATCCTTGGTTTCCCGGTCCTGCGTCTGCGCGGTGACTACCTTGCCATCGTCACGCTTGCCTTCGGTGAGATCATCCGCCTCGTCCTGCTCAACTGGACCGAGGTGACAAAGGGAACCTTCGGTATCTCCGGCATCGCCAAGGCATCCGTCTTCGGCATCTGGTCTTTCGATGTCGGCGCGCCCAACAATTTCGCCAAGGCTTTCGGCTTGTCGATGTCGTCGGCCTATTACAAGATCTTCCTCTTCTATGTCATTCTGCTGCTATGCATGTTGACCGCCTACGTGACGATCAAGCTGCGCCGCATGCCGATTGGTCGCGCATGGGAAGCGTTGCGCGAAGATGAAATCGCCTGCCGTTCGCTCGGTATCGACACCGTCAAGACCAAGCTGACCGCCTTTGCGACCGGTGCCATGTTCGGTGGCTTTGCGGGCTCCTTCTTTGCCGCACGTCAGGGATTCGTCTCGCCAGAAAGCTTCGTCTTCCTGGAATCGGCCGTCATTCTCGCTATCGTCGTTCTCGGCGGCATGGGATCTCTGACGGGTATCGCCATCGCCGCCGTCGTCATGGTCGGCGGCACCGAGCTGCTGCGCGAGATGGAATTCCTCAAGCACGTCTTCGGCAATGACTTCACGCCGGAACTTTACCGCATGCTGCTGTTCGGTCTGGCGATGGTCATCGTCATGCTGTTCAAACCGCGCGGTTTCGTCGGTTCGCGTGAACCAACGGCCTTCCTGAAAGAACGCAAGTCGGTCTCCGGCACCTTCACCAAGGAAGGTCACGGCTGATGGCTTCCGGAAACATTGCAATGACAAAAGACACCATTCTCAAGGTCGAGCATCTCTCCATGAAGTTCGGCGGCCTGATGGCCATCAACGACTTCTCCTTCGAGGCTCGTCGCGGCGAAATCACCGCGCTGATCGGACCGAACGGAGCTGGCAAAACGACCGTGTTCAACTGCATCACCGGCTTTTACAAGCCGACGATGGGCATGATCACCATGCGGCGCAAGACGGGCGAGGAGCATCTCCTCGAGCGTCTGCCCGATTTCGAGATCACTAAAAAAGCCAAGGTTGCGCGCACTTTCCAGAACATCCGGCTGTTTTCCGGCCTGACTGTTCTGGAAAATCTTCTGGTTGCCCAGCACAACACGCTGATGAAGGCATCGGGTTACACGATCCTGGGGCTCCTGGGATTGCCGACCTACAGCAAGGCTGCCGGTGCGGCGATCGAAAAGGCCAAATACTGGCTGGACAAGGCAGAGCTGACCGATCGTGCAGACGATCCGGCTGGCGATCTTCCCTACGGCGCGCAACGTCGTCTGGAAATTGCCCGCGCCATGTGCACCGAGCCGGAATTGCTGTGCCTGGACGAGCCTGCTGCGGGTCTCAACCCGAAGGAATCGCTGGCGCTCAACAATCTTTTGCGCGGCATCCGGGCCGAGGGCACGTCATTGCTTCTCATCGAACACGACATGTCCGTCGTCATGGAGATTTCGGATCACGTCGTGGTGCTGGAATATGGCCAGAAGATTTCCGATGGAACGCCTGATCACGTGAAGAACGACCCCAAGGTCATCGCCGCCTATCTCGGTGTCGAAGATGATGAAGTGGAAGAAGTGATTGCAGAAGAACTCGGCGGGGGGACGGTCTGATGTCCGGTGAACCCCTTCTCAAAGTCCAGAATGTCGAAACCTATTATGGCAACATTCGTGCGTTGGCCGGTGTCGATGTCGTCGTCAACCGCGGCGAAATCGTCAGCCTTATCGGCGCCAATGGTGCGGGCAAGTCAACCCTGATGATGACGATCTGCGGCAGCCCGCAGGCGCGAACCGGCTCGGTGATTTTCGATGGCGAAGACATTACGAAAATTCCGACACACCTGATCGCCCGACGCCGCATCGCACAGTCTCCTGAGGGACGTCGCATCTTCCCGCGCATGACCGTTCTGGAAAACCTCCAGATGGGCGCCAATCTCGACAATCTCAAGCACTTCAAAGAGGACGTCGAAAAGATCTTTACGATGTTCCCTCGTCTGAAAGAGCGGCAGAGCCAGCGCGGCGGCACGCTTTCGGGTGGCGAGCAGCAGATGTTGTCCATCGGCCGTGCGCTGATGTCGCGGCCGAAGCTGCTGTTGCTGGATGAGCCTTCGCTTGGTCTCGCGCCGCTGATCGTCAAGGGCATTTTTGAGGCGATCAAGACCCTCAACAAGGAGGAAGGTCTAACCGTGTTCCTCGTGGAGCAGAACGCCTTCGCGGCCTTGAAGCTTTCCGACCGTGCTTATGTGATGGTCAACGGCAAGGTCACGATGAGCGGGTCGGGCAAGGAGCTTCTGGCCAATCCGGAAGTGCGCGCAGCCTATCTCGAAGGCGGTCGCCACTGAGACTCTCCGCGTCCGCCTCGCGGGTGCGGATCGATACGGCCCCCGGTGTTTCTGGCATCGGCACGGGCAAAAGACATAACAATAATGCCGGCCGGGAAACGGCGGGCGAGAAACAAAGGCAGGTCTGCGGCAAATTGCCAAGGGCGCTGATGGGGAAAAAGATGCAGGGACTTTTTTTCGAAAGTGACAGCGGTGTTCGCTACGTGCTGCGCGGACTGGTTGTTCTTCTCGGTTTCTGGACGGCATGGCGGACCGGAAAGTCGGTTGCCGACAGCTGGGACGAATATCCGCGTGTGGTTATCTACACGCTTCTCCTGGGTGTTGTGATGCGCTTTCTGCACCATGCGCTCTTTGCAGGGCCCATGCTGGACGGCTTCTACTACCTGATGGACGTGGTCGTTCTGCTGGCTTTTGCGACGGTTGGTTTCCGCATGAGACGCACCAGCCAGATGGTCAATAACTACTATTGGCTCTACGACCGAACTTCATCATTTTCTTATAAGAAGAAAGATTGACAGCGGCGTTTTTCTGAATTCAGAATGCCCGCATGAGTGGAACAGCCTGAGCAGTTAAGGTGGGTGCTGAGCAGGCAGGGATAATCAACCCAACCATGGAACTGGGAGTAATATAATGAAGAAGTCTCTTCTTTCCGCAGTTGCGCTGACCGCAATGGTCGCCTTCAGTGGTTCTGCCTGGGCTGACATTCTTGTCGGCGTTGGCGGCCCGCTGACCGGCCCGAATGCGGCTTTCGGCGCACAGCTCCAGAAGGGTGCTGAGCAGGCTGCGGCAGACATCAACGCTGCCGGCGGCATCAACGGTGAACAGATCAAGATCGTACTCGGCGACGACGTATCCGACCCGAAGCAGGGCATCTCGGTTGCCAACAAGTTCGTTGCTGACGGCGTCAAGTTTGTCGTCGGTCACTTCAACTCCGGCGTTTCCATTCCTGCCTCCGAAGTCTACGCTGAAAACGGCATTCTCGAAATCACGCCAGCGGCGACCAACCCGGTCTTCACCGAACGCGGCCTGTGGAACACATTCCGCACCTGTGGCCGTGATGACCAGCAGGGCGGCATTGCCGGCAAGTATCTTGCCGACAACTTCAAGGATGCCAAGGTTGCCATCATTCATGACAAGACACCTTACGGACAGGGTCTTGCCGATGAAACCAAGAAGGCTGCAAACGCTGCAGGCGTCAAGGAAGCCATCTACGAAGGCGTAAACGTCGGCGACAAGGACTTCTCGGCCCTCATCGCGAAGATGAAGGAAGCTGGCGTATCGGTCATCTATTGGGGTGGTCTCCACACCGAAGCTGGCCTCATCATCCGCCAGGCTGCCGACCAGGGTCTGAAGGCCAAGCTCGTTTCCGGTGACGGCATCGTTTCCAACGAACTTGCCTCCATCGCTGGCGACGCGGTTGAAGGCACGCTGAACACCTTCGGTCCTGATCCAACCATCAACCCTGCCAACAAGGATCTGGTTGCCAAGTTCAAGGCTGCTGGCTTCAACCCTGAAGCTTACACGCTTTACTCCTACGCTGCCGTACAGACCATCGCTGCTG
This sequence comes from Rhizobium sp. Leaf311, assembly GCF_001423445.1. NCBI lineage: Bacteria > Pseudomonadati > Pseudomonadota > Alphaproteobacteria > Hyphomicrobiales > Rhizobiaceae > Rhizobium > Rhizobium sp. Leaf311. Next base: position 440,219 of record NZ_LMNZ01000001.1, read on the forward strand.
CTGCAAAGGACGCAGGCTCGCTCGATCCTGAAGCCGTTGCTGCCGCCATGAAGAAGGGCAAGTTCTCCACCGTTCTCGGCGAACTCTCCTTCGACGAAAAGGGCGACCCGAAGCTTCCAGGCTACGTCATGTACGAGTGGAAGAAGGGCCCGGACGGCAAGTACAGCTACTTCCAGCAGGGCATGTAATCCCCGCGAAATGGACGATGAGGAGCCCGGCAGAGATGCCGGGCTTTTTCTTGGCCCCTGAGCAGGTGCCACAATACTGCCAACAAAGCCCGCAACAAATGACCATCGATCATGCAATCAAAGGTGGCATTCATGTTCTGGCGTTATGCCGCTGCCCTCATTGTTGTCATTCTCCTGTCCGTCGGCTTGTTCGGCCTTCATCTCTATAGCAAATCCCGCACATCCCAGTTGTTCGGCGAGATGGTCGCAAGGGTTGAGACCGCCAGGCCACTTGTCGCTCTGACGCTTGATGATGGACCATCGGCACGCTTTACCAATGATGTCCTGGCAATCCTTAGGGAGAGAGATGCCAAGGCAACCTTTTTTCTCACTGGGAAGGAGGCGGGTGAAAATCTGGCGCAGACGAGGATGATCGTCAATGCGGGCCATGAGATCGGCAACCATTCCTATAGCCATGCGAACATGGCCTTCATGGGCCCCGCCAGCGTCAAGGACGAGGTGGAGCGTACCGATGCGGCCATCCGTGCCGCAGGCTATGAGGGCGAGATCCTGTTTCGCCCGCCCTTCGGCAAGAAACTTGTGAGCCTGCCCTGGTATCTTTCGCAGCATGGCAGAAAGACAATCATGTGGGATGTGGAGCCGGAATCCTATCCCGACCTCGCCGGTAACCCCGAGGTCCTTGCCAAACACGTCATCGATCACGCGAAGAGCGGCTCGATCATTCTGTTGCATGTGATGTATCGCAGCCGTGATGTATCGCGTCAGGCCCTGCCGCTGATCATAGACGGATTGCGCCAGAAAGGCTTGGAATTGGTGACCGTATCGCAGCTGCTTCAGGCGCGCTGATCCTGGCTCAGCCCAGCATTTCCAGTATCAGATTCGCACGCTCGCTGACACTGACTTTCGGAAGCACCACGGGGTCATAGGAAAGAGCATGGTAATCGCGGAGCAACCGTTCGTACTCCGCAAGGGCGGCGCTGAAATCATGCTGACGCTCTCCATCGGAGACATAGATTTCAGGCCATGGCGGTGTCAGGAAGACGCGGCTGTTGTAGCGGTGGCTGTTCTTCAACTCATGAAGCAGCCCGTCTGCGGCCACAGCGTGTAGGGCAGAGGCTGCGTCCACCAAGCCCCGATCAAAAAACACCCAGCCTGTCGCAGGCGCATTTTCGCGATCTCCAAGGGACATGGCGACGGCGCGACGGGCAAATGCTTCCATATCGATCCAGGGAAGGGCCGTACCCTGACCTGACGTTTCCTGCCTGACGATGCGACGACCGGGCTCCTCGACGGTTGCATGACCGCGCCTGGAAAGCTCTGCCAGAAGGGTGGATTTGCCACCACCCGAGCAGCCGGAAAGGATGACCAGATTGTCTGCCCTGTGTCTCATATCCAGCCTCCTATACTATTGTACGCCAAGTGCTTTTTGAGCGTGGCAATATTACGCAGGATTAATATTTGGAGTTGGAACCCTTGGCGAGATCACGCGTTTGTCAGCAACCCAAACAAAAGGTCTCATCCATGAAAACCATCCTCATCTCTTCCCTCATCGCCGTTTCTTCCTTCTTCACCTTTTCCGCGCCATCCTACGCTGAAACCGTAACGGTCACCACGACGCAGAAGGTACGTACGCCTATGCGCGAAGAGTACCGCCCGCGCCACCACCGCGTTGCCCGCGATTGCTTTGTCAAGAAGGTGCGCACGCATCATCACGGTCGCGTGGTCGTGAAGGAAACGCGTATCTGCCGCTAAAACCGGCATTTCGTAATGAAAAAGGCGGGCGCTGTTTATGCGCCCGTTTTTTTATGTGTCGTGCAGGATATGCGCTGCCTTCACGGCTGCTGAGGCGCGGTTTTCCACGCCGAGCTTGACGTATATCTGCTCCAGATGCTTGTTGACCGTTCTTGCGGACAGCCCGAGAATATCGGCGATATCCCGGTTGGCCTTTCCCTTTGCAATCCACAGCAGCACTTCGGATTCGCGCACGGTGAGGGCAAAATGTTGCCGCAGCAGCGCGTCGGCTGACTTGTCGCTGGCAGCTGTCAGACGAAACAGATGCTCGTCTGGCCCCATCGCGCCGAGAAACGTCAGTTGCAACATCGCCCCGTCCGCCGGCTGTATCGTCAGCGGTGCATCGCGAAGTGCATCATTGCCGCGGTCTGCCAGCCATTTTGAAATATGGACAGAGACCATATCAAGCCCGTCATCGCGACCGGTTGCGGCATTGACCAGCCGCGTTGCCTGCGGCGTGGACCAGTGAATGGCGCCATTGGCGCGCACCGCCAGCAAATGTCGGCCTGCTGCGTCCAATGCGACCCGTGCGCTTTGGGCTGACCGGGCATTGGAGAGGTGAACGCGAATACGGGCGCGCAGCTCGTCGATATTGATCGGTTTGGTCAGGTAGTCGACGCCACCGGAGCCAAGTGCCCTGACCACATGTTCGGTTTCCGTCAGCCCCGTCATGAAAATGACAGGGACCTGCGTGATCGCCGCATTGGATTTCAGCCGGATGCAGGTTTCAAATCCATCCATGGCGGGCATGACGGCATCCAGCAGGATGATGTCGGGGGTGATGCGTTCGGCAATGTTGAGGGCAGACTGGCCCGACGTTGCGATCAGGACGGAAAAGCCGGACTGCTCAAGCGCATCAGTCAGAAAGCCCAGCGCATCCGGGCTGTCATCCACCAGAAGCACGATATCTTTCGCCAGCGCGGCAGACGGTACGCTCATGGCTGACTGTCCTTTTTGATGGTGTCCGGGCTATCGAACTGGCTGAGAAAATCTGCGTAGCCCGCCATGTCGAATACCTGGACATAGGTGCTCAGCTTTTCCGTAAAGGCAAGGTTTTTCGGGGTGTTGGCGAGATCGGCCAGTTTTGCCTCGATGCCCCTTATATAACCGATTTCGCCCAATTGGCGCAAATCCTTGACGTGGGATGGCCCCGGTGAGGTCATTTCTGCCGTCGGGTTTTTGGCCGGCACGACGACATCGGTATCATAGACCCATGTCAGGCCAAGATGGACCGCCAGCTTGTCGCACAGCTGGCGGATATCGACAGGCTTTGCAATTGTGTCGTTGTGGTTGTCCTCGCCCGCACCGGCAATGGAGCCATCGCCGATATTGGCAGAAAGCATGATCAGCGGCGCGGTCTGGCCCGCCTCGCGCAGTTTTGTGACAAGTTGCCAGCCACTCATGCCGGGCATGGAAATGTCGATGAGGAAAAGGTCCGGCTTGACGCCCTCGATCAGAGCCAGGCAATCCGGTCCGCCCTGCGCGGTCAGCACGACGAAATCGAGCGGGCTCAGAACCTCCCGCATCAGTTCACGATGGTCCTCATTGTCATCGACAACGACGATGGTCCTGCGCGGGCCGGAATAGGACACGATGGTCTTTTGCGGTGCCGGTGCCGTGCTGGGACGGTCCACAGCAGACAACATCAGCCGTATCTTGAAGGTGGAGCCCTTGTCCTTTTCACTGACAACGGAGATTTCACCGCCCAGTGTGTTGGTCAGTAGCTGGGTGATGGTGAGCCCGAGGCCCAGCCCTGGCATGGGGCGTATGCTTTCGGCCTCGCCGCGCTGAAACGGTTCGTAGATCCGGCTCAGATCCTTTTCGGCAATGCCGCGTCCGGTATCGGAAATGGTGAAGGTCGCGACCTGACTGCGATAGGCCACATCGAAACGAACTTCGCCTGCATCGGTAAACTTGATGGCGTTTGACAGAAGATTGACGAGAATTTGCCGCAGGCGCTTTTCATCAGTGCGGACATATTGTGGAAGCGCTCGCGTGCGGGTGTGCTTCAGCTCCAGCCCCTTTGCCTGCGCCTGCGGACGGAAGAGATCGAGGATCTGGTCGAGAAAATCCTGAATGTTGATTTCGTTGGAATAGACCTGCAGACGGCCTGCCTCGATCTTGGATATGTCCAGCAGCCCGTCGATGAGCCCGGAGAGGTGATCGGCGGAGCGTCGGATGACCTTGATTGCCGATTGGCGGGGCTGCGGGATGGTGTCGTCACGCTCCAGAATCTGGGCGTAGCCGAGGACGGCATTGAGCGGCGTTCGCAATTCATGGCTGAGACCGACGACATAGCGGCTCTTTGCGCGGTTGGCAGCTTCCGCCGTGTCCTTGGCGTGCTGCAGCGCCGCATCGGTCTTCTTATGCGCGGCGATTTCCTTCAAAAGAAGCGTGTTCTGGCGTGAGGATTCCTCTTCCGCCACCACCCGGCTGTCATGGGCGAGAACCAGAAACCAACAGACGATACCCGCTATCACGGCGAAGACGAAGAAGACCGCGAGGATGGTGCGATTGACCACATCCACCGTGGCGGGGGAGGCAGCCCCCACCTGATGGGCGATCAGCGCCAGCGTTGCCCCAAGCACGATGATGGCAAGTGCCGCCGACATGGCGTAACGGCCAAGCCGTGTCGCCAGCCTGGCTACGAGGTCATCCGGGAGAAAGGAGCGGGCAACGGTTGCCACCTGGTAGTTCAGCTTTGCCTTGGGTTTGCACATATCGTGGCAGCGGCTGTCCAGCGAGCAGCAGAGGGAACAGATGGGCGCGGCATAGGCCGGGCACCATGCCATGTCCTCGGGTTCGAAGGGATGTTCGCAGATGGAGCAGGTGATGCTGATTTCCTGTGCCCATTTTTGCCGTGGCTTGCGGGCCAGATAGAATTTTCCCTTTGTGCCCCAGGCGATCAACGGAGAGACGGTGAAGGCAACGAGCAAGGTCAGATAGGGTGCGAGCGAGGCGGCGATGGCACCGAACATGCCGAAATGTGCCGTAAGCGCGATTGTTGCGGCCAGCGTCATGGTGCCAACGCCAACCGGGTTGATATCGTAGAGATGCGCCCGCTTGAATTCGATGCCGGGTGGCGCAAGGCCGAGCGGCTTGTTGATGAAAAGATCAGCCGAGATGGTGCAGAGCCACGCCATGGCGATGATGGAGAAGATGCCCAGCGTTTCTTCCAGCAGCCGGTAGATGCCGAGTTCCATCAGCAGCAGCGCAATCAGCACGTTGAATACCAGCCAGACGACACGGCCCGGGTGGCTGTGGGTGAGGCGGGAGAAGAAATTCGACCATGCCAGCGACCCGGCATAGGCATTCATGACGTTGATCTTCAGCTGCGAGACGACGACAAAGGCGACCATCAGCAGCAGGGCGGCGTTTTCATTGGGTATCATGTAGCCAAAGGCCGTCAGATACATCTGCGAGGGATCGGCTGCGCGATCTACCGGCACGCCTGAGCTGAAGGTCAGGACGACAAGGAACGACCCCGCCAGAAGCTTGGGCACACCGACGAGGACCCAGCCCGCACCGGCGAGAAATACGGCAAAGCGATGCCTAAGCTTCAGCTTTCCCTCGGCTGGCAGAAAGCGAAGGAAATCCACCTGCTCGCCGATCTGCGACATCAGCGCCAGTATGACGGCAGAGGCCGCGCCAAATTGGACCAGATTGAAATCAGCCATCGTCCCCGCAGGACCGGACGCGTGGTGAATCCCGGCAAAGGCGCGCCACAGATCGAACTTCTCCCAATCCAGAAAAGCGATGAAGATGAAGGGCAGGATGTTGAGCACGATCCAGAAGGGCTGGGTGATGATCTGGAACCGGCTGATGAGCCTAACACCATGGGTAACCAGCGGAATGACCATGACGGCGGAAATGATGTAGCCGATCCATAGGGGTATGCCGAGTGCCAGTTCCAGTGCGCCGGACATGATGGATGCCTCAATGGCAAACAGCATGAAGGTGAAGGCGGCGTAGATCAGCGATGTGATGGTGGAGCCGATATAACCGAAGCTTGCGCCGCGGGTCAGAAGGTCGATATCGACGCCGTAGCGGATGGCATAGCGGCTGATCGGCACGCCGACAGCCAGCATGACGGCGGAGGCGACGAGAATGGCGAGAAACGCGTTGGTTGTGCCGTAAGAGAGGGTGATGGCGCCGCCGATGGCTTCCAGCGCAAGAAAAGAGATGGCGCCGATGGCGGTGTGGGAAATGCGGCTGGACGAGAACTGTCGGGCGCTCTTGGCTGTGAAGCGCAGCGCGTAATCTTCAAGCGTCTGGTTGGCGACCCAGCGATTATATTCGCGCCTGACGGGGATGATGCGTTGCCGTGCGGCCATGCGTGGTTTCCATAGCCTCGTCGCGGGATAGAAAAATGGCGTCGCCCGGATCGAGCGACGCCATCGGTATTATCAGGCAGCAGCCGACTGCGAGAGCGGCACTTCCGAGATCGTCTTCAGAACAACAGAAGCGATTTGGTATGGGCAGCCCTGGCTGTTCGGACGACGGTCTTCAAGGTAACCCTTGTAGCCGTTGTTGACGAAGGAATGTGGAACGCGGATTGATGCGCCACGGTCAGCAATGCCGTAGGAGAACTTGTTCCAAGGAGCGGTTTCGTGCTTGCCGGTCAGACGCAGATGGTTGTCTGGGCCGTAAACGTCGATGTGCTCTTTCCAGTTCTTTTCGAAGGCAGCCATGAGCGCTTCGAAATACTCCTTGCCGCCAACTTCGCGCATGAACTTGGTGGAGAAGTTGCAGTGCATGCCAGAGCCGTTCCAGTCGGTATCGCCGAGTGGCTTGCAATGGAATTCGACGTCGATGCCGTACTTTTCGCAAAGGCGCAGAAGCAGGTAACGCGCGATCCAGATCTGGTCGGCAGCGCTCTTGGAGCCCTTGCCGAACACCTGGAATTCCCACTGACCCTTGGCCACTTCGGCATTGATGCCTTCGTGGTTGATGCCTGCTTCTAGGCAGAGGTCGAGATGCTCTTCAACGATTTCGCGAGCGATGGAGCCGACATTCTTGTAGCCGACGCCTGTGTAATATGGACCCTGTGGAGCGGGGTAGCCCTGCTCAGGGAAGCCGAGCGGACGGCCATCTTCGTAGAAGAAGTATTCCTGCTCGAAGCCGAACCATGCACCTTCGTCGTCGAGAATGGTCGCGCGGCTGTTGGATGGATGCGGTGTCACGCCATCCGGCATCATGACTTCACACATGACGAGCGCGCCATTTGTGCGGGCCGGGTCAGGATAGATCGCGACGGGCTTGAGAACGCAATCGGAGCTGTGGCCTTCGGCCTGCTGCGTGGAGGAGCCGTCAAAGCCCCAGAGTGGCAGCTGCTCGAGCGTTGGGAATTCATCGAATTCCTTGATCTGGGTCTTGCCGCGCAGGTTTGCTACCGGCTTGTAACCATCCAGCCAGATGTACTCGAGTTTGAACTTAGTCATTACGAACCTCTCATAGGTTAAGATGCGAAGCCTTGATATTCCCTTTGCGAACAAACAGCCCTGTGAACTGCCCTCGCTTTCAAGTGCTGTCCCTTTAGAAGCATTCCCCGTGCCAGTTTGGCGTGGCAACGACCGGGCGCCGTCTTTTTTTCAAGCGAATGGGTGATTTGAGGTCAGAAATATCGGAAATGTCGCGAGGTGCATTTTTGAAAAACCTAAGCATTTCCGATGCTTTTGGCAGGGCATAGACAATTTTTGGTCAAAAATGATGCCGTTTCTTTTCGGAAACGTATTTTTCATGCGAAAATTTCGGAGTTTCGCTCGATATCTGCATAAAGACTGTTCTTTGCACCATGAAGATTATATGACGCCTAAAAAATAGGCGTTGTGATATTTTTTTAATCAGGAGGGGTGTTTTTCGGCGTATTTGGGCGTATATTTGGGTTGAGGCAACAATGCTGGCTATTCAACGAGAGAGTGAATGTCATGAGAAGTGAACCGCATTTGGAGAGTGCCACAATCTATCAATTCCCTGTCGGTGGCCGTGCAGGCTTCAAAGGCATGCGCAATGTGACCGTAACGACCGGCCAGTCGATCTCCACGCCCAAGACGCATGTCGATTTCGACAGCTGGTATCATCAGCAAGCCATTCTCGACACCTGCGATCCGGACAAGCCACACAACTGAGTGCGGCATCGCGGCGGTTGGTAGTCTGCCCAAATCAATAGTGAACAAGCTGGCGTTCCTGTTTCGCCACCCCACCTACGTCAATTGACGTATACGGTTTTGCGGATGCGAGACCGATAGTCCCCTCCAGCAGCGGTAAAATAATCGCTGAGCCCATAGAGGCTGAACAGGAGAGGGGTCCTTCCGATGACTTTCAAGAACATGCTTTCTGGCGCTTTGCTCGGTGCCATCTTGTCTACCACAGCATTCCACGGTGCGTTTGCCGCTGACGATACAATCAAGGTCGGCGTTCTGCATTCCTTGTCCGGCACCATGGCGATTTCCGAGACAACTCTGAAAGACGCGATGTTGATGCTGATCGAGGAGCAGAACAAGAAGGGCGGCGTTCTCGGCAAGAAGCTCGAAGCCGTTGTTGTCGATCCGGCCTCCGACTGGCCGCTCTTTGCGGAAAAGGCTCGCCAGCTGATCAGCCAAGATAAGGTCGCAGCCGTCTTCGGTTGCTGGACATCGTCCTCGCGCAAATCCGTTCTGCCTGTCTTTGAAGAGCTGAACTCCATCCTCTTCTATCCCGTGCAGTATGAGGGCGAAGAATCCTCGCGCAACATCTTCTATACCGGTGCAGCCCCCAACCAGCAGGCCATTCCCGCTGTCGATTACCTTGCCAGCACCGAAGGCGTCGAGCGCTGGGTTCTGGCGGGTACGGACTATGTCTACCCGCAGACAACCAACAAGATCCTGAAAGCCTACCTGATGTCGAAGGGCGTCAAGGAAGAGGACATCATGATCAACTACACGCCATTCGGCCATTCCGACTGGCAGACCATCGTCTCCGACATCAAGAAATTCGGCTCTGCCGGCAAGAAGACCGCTGTCGTTTCCACCATCAACGGTGACGCCAACGTTCCCTTCTATAAGGAACTGGCAAACCAGGGCGTGAAGGCGGAAGACATTCCAGTCGTCGCCTTCTCCGTGGGTGAAGAAGAGCTTGCGGGCCTCGATACCGGCCCGCTGGTCGGCCACCTGGCCGCCTGGAACTACTTCCAGTCTGTCGACAGCCCTGTGAATGCCGAGTTCATTAAGGAATGGCACGCTTTCACCAAGAACGACAAGCGCGTGACGAATGACCCGATGGAAGCCGCCTATATTGGCTTCAACGCTTGGGTCAAGGCGGTGGAAGCTGCTGGCACGACGGAGACCGACAAGGTTCTGGATACGATCATCGGCGTTTCCGTGCCAAACCTCTCGGGCGGCTATTCGACCGTCATGCCGAACCACCACATCACCAAGCCGGTTCTGATTGGCGAAATCCAGTCTGACGGTCAGTTCGAAATCGTGCAGCAGACCGCGCAGGTCGTCGGCGACGAATGGTCGGATTACCTGCCTGACTCCAAGGACCTGATCTCCGATTGGCGCAAGCCCATGGAGTGCGGCAACTTCAACGTCGCCTCGGGCAAATGCGGTGGCAAGGGCATGTAATGTCGCCTCTCGACCCCTCTCCGTAACGGGGAGGGGTCTACCATCCTGACTGACATGACCTCCTCACTCTCCGTTATCCTCGGGCTCGACCCGAGGATCTATCAACGGCAACCGCGTTCTCTCGGAGATGATGGAACACACCGCAGCGGCAGCAGATCCTCGGGTCAAGCCCGAGGATGACGATGGAGAGGCAGAGGGGCTGTCCACTCCCGCGTCACCATAGGCACTGATGCATCGCCGTCTCGTATATTGGGGAACTGACATGACGATCCGATTTCTTCTTCGAGCCATGTGTCTGTGGCTGGCGCTCGGCATCGCTGCTCCATCCTTTGCCCAGCAGAGTGATCCTAAAGCGCTCGTCGACGCGCTTGGCACGGCGGACTTCAAGGAGGCCGAGACGTTGACGGGCCAGATTGCAGCGTCCGGCGATCCACGTGTGGTTCCTGCGCTCGAAGCCTTTGCGGAAGGCGATCTCTATGTCCGCAAATCCGACAATCGCGTTTTCATGACAAAGGCAGCTGGCGCCAATTTCACGCTTGTCGATCCCCTGACAGGCGAGAGCGCGGGTGAGGCACCGAAAGCCGCGGTTACCAAGATCCGCGTCAACAACAACCTGCGCCGTGTTATTCGTGCCGCTCTGGGTGGCTTGACATTGCTCAGCCCTGACAAATCTGTTCGCCTGGCTGCCGCCGATGCCGTGTTGAAAGCACCGAGCGCGGAAAACCTGCAATTGCTGGAAGCGGCACTCGCCAAGGAAACCGACAGCCAGGTGCGCACGCGTATGGAAGAAGCGCGGGCCGTCTCCGTGCTGGCGTCAGATCGATCCGTCGATGAAAAGCGCGCTGCTATAGAGACCATCAAAAGCCTGGGTGGGCGTGGTGGTGTCAGCATTCTCATGGCAGCCGGCAATGTAACCGATGCCAGCTTGAAACCCGATATCGATGCTGCCATTGCCTATATTGAAAGCACGCTGGCTCTTTGGGATGCCGCGCAGAACATCTGGTATGGCCTGTCTCTCGGCTCCGTGCTTCTGCTGGCCGCCATCGGCCTAGCCATTACCTTCGGCGTCATGGGCATCATCAACATGGCCCATGGTGAGATGGTGATGATCGGTGCCTATTCCACCTTCATGGTGCAGGAGGTGATCCGCGCCAACTACCCCGGCCTGTTCGACTGGTCGCTGGCGATTGCGCTGCCCGTCGCCTTTCTGGTCACCGGTGCGGTCGGTCTTGTCATGGAGCGCGGGGTTATCCGCTTTCTCTATGGGCGTCCGCTCGAAACGCTGCTCGCGACATGGGGCATTTCTCTCATCCTGCAGCAGGGCGTGCGTTCCATCTTCGGGCCAACCAACCGCGAAGTTGGCAATCCGAGCTGGATGTCCGGATCGTTCAGCGTCGGCTACCTCAACTTCACCTGGAACCGCGTCTGGATTGTCTGTTTCTCGCTCTCGGTATTCTTTGCCCTTCTGCTTTTGCTGAAGCGTTCCGCCTTCGGTCTGCAAATGCGGGCGGTGACGCAGAACAGGCGCATGGCGTCTTCCATGGGTATTCGCACGCCCTGGGTTGATGCTTTCACCTTCGCGCTCGGCTCCGGCGTTGCCGGGCTGGCGGGTGTGGCGCTCTCGCAGATCGATAACGTGTCTCCCAATCTCGGCCAGTCCTACATCATCGACAGCTTCATGGTCGTGGTGTTCGGCGGGGTCGGCAATCTCTGGGGAACCTTTGTCGGCGCGCTGACGCTCGGCGTGCTCAACAAGTTCCTGGAGCCGACCGTCGGTGCTGTCCTTGGCAAGATCCTGGTTCTCGTTCTCATCATCCTGTTCATCCAGAAGCGGCCGCGCGGTCTCTTCGCACTCAAGGGAAGGGCGATTGAAGCATGATTACCGGCTTCCTCCTTCGGGCGCTCGACCGCCGGATCCTCATCGCCATCGGCATCATCCTTGCCGTCGCGGTCCTCGTGCCTGCTTCCAACCTGCTGCTTCCCGCAGACAGCCCATTTCGCATCCCCACCTATATCATGTCGATGCTCGGCAAGTATCTGGCCTATGCCATTCTGGCGCTGGCGCTCGATCTCGTCTGGGGCTATTGCGGCATTCTTTCGCTTGGCCATGCCGCCTTCTTTGCGCTCGGTGGCTATGCCATGGGCATGTATCTGATGCGCCAGATCGGCACGCGGGGCACCTATGGCCATCCGATCCTTCCCGACTTCATGGTGTTTCTGAACTGGAAGGAACTGCCGTGGTTCTGGCATGGCTTCGACATGTTCTGGTTTGCCATGCTGATGGTTCTTGTCGTGCCGGGCCTGCTTGCCTTCGTCTTCGGCTGGTTCGCCTTTCGCTCCCGCGTCAACGGCGTCTATCTCTCCATCATCACGCAGGCCATGACCTATGCGCTGCTGCTGGCCTTCTTCCGCAATGATATGGGCTTTGGCGGCAATAACGGCCTGACGGATTTCAAGGATATTCTTGGCTTTTCCGTGCAGGCGGATGGCACGCGCGCCGTACTGTTTGCCATGACAGCCATCATGCTGGCGCTCTGCCTGCTGATAGCCTCGGGCATCGTCAACTCCAAGTTTGGCAAGGTGCTGGTGGGTGTGCGGGATGCGGAAAGTCGCGTGCGCTTCCTCGGCTTCCGGGTCGAGAACATCAAGCTTTTCACCTTTGTCGTCTCGGCCATGATGGCCGGTATCGCAGGTGCCTTGTTCGTGCCGCAGGTGGGCATCATCAATCCCGGCGAGTTTTCTCCCGCCAACTCAATCGAAGTCGTGGTGTGGACCGCTGTCGGCGGGCGCGGAACCCTGATCGGGCCGATCCTTGGCGCGGTGCTGGTCAATGGTGGCAAGAGCTACTTTACCGGCGCATTCCCGGAATTCTGGCTCTTTGCGCTGGGTGGTCTTTTCATTGCCGTGACGCTGTTCTTCCCGAAGGGCATTGTCGGCACCGTCCAGCATTATCTTGCAGGCCGCCGGGAAAAGCGGGTGGAAGAGGCCAAGGACAAGGTGCGCCGGACCGAAAATGACGATGCCGTCAAGGCGGCGCAACAGGCTGCGGAGTAGCGCCCATGAACATGATCTCCGAAAAAAGAGCCAAAAGCCTGCTCTATCTGGACGGCGTCTCCGTGTCCTTCGATGGCTTCAAGGCTTTGAATTCCCTGTCCTTCGTGGTCGAGCCGGGTGAGCTTCGCGCCATCATTGGCCCCAACGGGGCGGGTAAGACCACGATGATGGATATCATCACCGGCAAGACCCGGCCCAACAGCGGCACGGTGCTGTTCGAAGACAGCATCGACCTGACAAAAAAGGACGAGGCCGATATCGCGCAGTTGGGCATTGGCCGGAAGTTCCAGAAGCCGACGGTGTTTGAGAGCCACACGGTCTGGGACAATCTGGAACTGGCGCTCAACCGCAAGCGCGGCGTCTTCGCAACGCTGTTCTATCGCCTGACTGAAGACGACAAGACCCGTATCGAGGAGATCTTGGCCACGGTTCGTCTTAGCCACCGCCGAAATGATCTTGCCGCCAATCTGTCCCATGGGCAGAAACAGTGGCTTGAGATCGGGATGCTGCTGGCACAGGAGCCAAAGCTCCTGCTGGTCGATGAGCCCGTGGCGGGAATGACGGATGCAGAAACGGCAGAAACTGCGGTGCTGCTGAAGGAAATCGCCAAGACCCGCTCCGTGGTGGTCGTGGAGCATGACATGGGCTTCATCCGCGACCTCGGCGTCAAGGTGACGTGTCTGGCGGAAGGATCTGTGCTTGCCGAAGGGTCGATCGATTTCGTGTCCAGCGATCCAAAGGTCATCGAAAATTATCTGGGGCGCTAGGTTCGCTGCACGGCGAACGTCATCAAACAGGATTGCATCATGCTGAGCGTCGAGAACATCAATCTTCACTATGGGGCAGCGCAGGCGCTGCGCGGGATTTCCCTCAATGCGCAGATGGGCAAGATCACCTGCGTCCTTGGTCGCAATGGCGTGGGAAAAAGCTCGCTCTTGCGCGCCGTCACCGGCCAGCATCCACTGAGCAGCGGCACGATTACCTTCGGTGGCGAACCCTTGAACGGACTTGCGCCCTACCAGCGGGCCAAGCGCGGCGTGGGTTACGTGCCGCAGGGCCGGGAGATCTTTCCGCTCTTGACCGTGCAGGAAAACCTGCAGGCAGGCTACGCGCCGCTGCCACGCAAGGACAGGTTCATTCCAGACGATATTTTCAGCCTGTTCCCGGTGCTGCAATCCATGCTGTCGCGCCGGGGCGGAGACCTTTCGGGTGGGCAGCAGCAGCAGCTGGCGATTGGCCGCGCGCTGGTGACGCGCCCCCAGATCCTCGTCCTGGACGAACCGACGGAAGGCATCCAGCCATCGATCATCAAGGACATCGGAAGGGCGATCAAATATCTGCGGGACTCCACCGGCATGGCGATCCTTCTGGTGGAGCAATATCTGGATTTCTGCCGCGAGCTTGCCGATTACGTCTATATCATGGACCGTGGCGAGATCGTTCACGAGGGCGTGGCGGAAACGCTGGATATGCCCGAAGCCCGCCGTCATCTGACGGTCTGAGAGGCGAGTATCCTGTTCACGAATGGAGAAAAGCTTCGCAAAATTGTGAAAGCCATGCAGCTCTGCATGGCTTTTATGCGCAATTTTAGCGTTTCATTGATTAAAAGCCTGTGTTATTGGCACGAAACTGCAACATGCAAGACACAATGGCGAGGCCATCTGCATGTCGCTCCCGTCGATCCCTTACATTCCACGAATTTTCCGGCATACTGTCGGGGTACTGTGCCAATAAAGGCGTGCCGATGAATTTTACGACTGTAGCTGGCCGGCTTGCCCGGTTTGTCCGTCCCGCTCGCACTCTTATTGCGGGCTTTGCCATTCTTACGGCCACGAGTGCCGCCGCGCTGGCGTCAACCTGCGGACAGACAATCGAACCGGGTAGACACGCGTTTTCGCTGGTCTCTGAAGGCAATCAACGCAGCGGCGTGTATTTTGTTCCGTCTTCCTATGACGGTCAGAAGAAAATGCCTGTCGTTTTCGATTTCCACGGCAGCAACAGCAACCCGAATGGCCAGTTGGACCGCAGCGGCTGGGACAAGGTGGGCGAGCGCGAGGGCGTCGTCGTCGTTGCGCTGCAAGGTAGCCTCAAGGGCGAGTTGCCCGGCACGAATGCATGGAATGTTCCCGGCGTGACCAAGCGTGACGGTGGTCTGAACGAGCCTGCCTTTATCCGTGACGCCGTCAGCATGGTCAAATCCACATTGTGTGTGGACGAGGCCCGCTTCTACGGCTCCGGTTATTCCGGCGGCGGGCGTATGCTGTCACAATATCTGTGCAACGGCACCAATGACTTTGCGGCTGCCGGTTTTGTGGCATCGCTGCGCGCCGGCCTTCCCATGGAAGACGCCGGAAAATGGGCGCCGGATGCAAAAAGCTGCACACCTGCAAAGCCACTTTCCATCGTCGCCTTTGCCGGGTTGAAAGATCCCGCCAACCCCTATCAGGGCGGCGGCAAGCCCTATTGGCAGTATGGCGGTGAGACCGCCTTGAAGCGCTGGGCCGAGATCGACGGCTGCAAGGGCGCGGTCAAGAGCAAGTCCACCGATACCTTCACCTTCAATTCCTATGATGTCTGCAAGAGTGGCGCCCGCATCCATTCCTACGTCATCGATGCCTGGGACCATGCCTGGCCGCGCGCCGCCATGAAGGCCGAGGTTGTCGCCTCTGCCGCGGCGATCATTCGCAAGCCATCCAGCGATGCAGCAGGCAAGGTCCAGCAGGCCGTCGAGCGCAAGATGCCTGCGACCGATACGGTCCAGCGGCTTGATGCGGCGGAAAGAATGTGGGAGTTCTTCCAGAATACGGAAGGGCAGATGGTTGTCGACGCAACTGCGAAGACGGATTGCTCCGTGAAGGCGGTTCCCGCTTCCGCATCCGCCAAAGCTTCGGAGACGACGTGCAGCCAGACCAGCAAAGCATCCCACAACCCCGCCCGCAGCGCGCCCGAGGCAGCGGACGCATTGTAACCAAAGCGGTGCTTGGCCGCAGCCGTCTGGAACAATTGTTTCAGGAAGGCTGCGCCAAGATCAGGCTTCCCGATACGTTTTCCAATGAGATGGAAGCCATTCTCATCAACTCGTCCGGCGGCTTGACCGGCGGCGATGAGCTGGAATGGCAGGCCGATGCAGGCGAGGGAACATCCCTCGTGGTGACCACCCAGGCCTGCGAGAAGATTTACAAGGCAGCAGCCGGTACAGCCGCCGTCACAGCGCGCGTATCTGCGGCCCCCGCTGCCAAGCTTCACTGGCTACCGCAGGAAACCATCCTTTTTGATCGCGCGTCGCTTACCCGCTCACTTGAAGCGGATATTGATGCATCCGCCGAATTCATCGCAGTGGAAGCGGTTCTGCTCGGCCGTCAGGCCATGGGCGAGGCGATGCATGAGGGGCTGTTTCGCGATCGCTGGCGCATTCGCCATGGCGGCAAGCTGGTTCACGCCGAAGAACTGCGGCTGGAGGGAAACATCGGTGAATTGACTAGGTCGGAGCCCGTCCTGTCCGGTCAGGTCGCTTTCGCAACGCTTCTTTATATCGGCCCCCTGGCGGAGGCACTTATGCCTAAAATCCGGGCTATTGCCGGGTTTTCCGGCGGTGCCAGCGCGTGGCAGGGAAAGCTTGTCATAAGGCTGTCTGCGCCGGACGGATTCACCATGAGAAAAATGCTGTTTCCCATCATTTCGCTCTTGCGAAATGGCGCGCCAGTGCCGAAAGTCTGGAATCTCTGATGATTGAAACGGGACCACAATGAACCTCACCCCCAGAGAAAAAGACAAGCTTCTGATTTCCATGGCAGCCATGGTGGCGCGTCGGCGTCTGGAGCGTGGCGTCAAGCTGAACTATCCCGAAGCCATTGCTCTCATTACCGATTTCGTGGTTGAGGGCGCACGCGACGGTCGCGCTGTGTCAGAACTGATGGAGGCGGGAGCCCACGTCATCAGCCGTGATCAGGTCATGGAGGGCATTGCCGAGATGATCCACGACGTGCAGGTCGAGGCGACGTTCCCTGATGGAACGAAGCTGGTGACCGTTCACGAACCCATCCGCTAGGAGCGCGCCATGGCACTTGAACTTCGCCCCAATTGCGAATGCTGCGACAGGGACCTTGCGCCTGATAGCCTCGATGCAATGATGTGTTCTTTCGAATGCACGTTTTGCAGCGACTGCACGACCACTATTCTCAATGGAAAGTGCCCGAACTGCGGCGGAGAACTGGTGCGACGCCCCATTCGCCCGGCGGCCAAACTGGTTAACAATCCGGCTTCCACGAAGCGGGTTCTGAAGGCCGATGGCTGCGCATCCATCAAAGCGGCGTGACGATAAGGAAAAGACCATGATCCCAGGTGAAGTCATTGCCGCAGAAGGTGAGATCGAGCTGAATGCCGGTCAGCCAACGATCACCATTGAAGTTGCCAATAGCGGCGACAGGCCTGTTCAGGTTGGCAGCCATTACCACTTTGCCGAAACCAATGCGGGCCTGATCTTCGAGCGCGCCAAGGCGCACGGAATGCGCCTTGATATTCCGGCAGGAACCGCGGTTCGCTTCGAACCCGGCCAGAAACGCGAAGTGACTTTGGTGCCGCTTTCGGGCAAGCGGGAAGTCTACGGCTTCCGCAAGCTCGTGATGGGTAAGTTGTGATGATGACGGCCAAGCATCTGCGTCATGTTTTTTCCGCTCTTTTTGTCTTCTGTGCGGCCACTTCCTTTTCGCTCGCCGGCCGTGACGCTGTCGCTCAGGAAGAGCCCAATTGTGCCGAACCTTCGACGCAGAGGGGCATGAACGCATGTGCTGCCCTCGATTATGAAAAGGCCGACAAGGAGTTGAATGTTGCCTACCAGCAGCTTCGCAAGAAGATGAGCGAGTGGGACAAGTCCGCCGATGCCGCGAGCAAGGGTGCCGTCGACGCACTTGTGGCAGCACAACGCGCATGGGTCGCGTTCCGCGATGCCAATTGTGATGTTGCGGGCTTTCAGGCGCGGGGCGGCTCGATGGAGCCGATGCTCGTCTCCTCCTGCCTTGCCGATATGAGCACAAAACGCGCCGAAGAACTTCGCACGCTTTCGGACGGTTTCTGACGCGACCGCCCATTCTTTTCTCCGCCCTCCAGGGAGCCTGATGCCGATGCCTTACAAGATTTCCCGTGCGTCCTATGCCAGCATGTTTGGCCCCACCGTGGGCGACAAGGTGCGGCTTGCCGATACCGAGCTCTTTATCGAGATTGAGAAGGATTTCACGACCTATGGCGAGGAGGTCAAGTTCGGTGGCGGCAAGGTCATTCGCGATGGCATGGGGCAAAGCCAGGCAACGCGGGGGGAAGGTGCTGTCGATACCGTCATCACCAACGTCGTCATTGTCGATCATAGCGGTATCTACAAAGCCGATGTCGGTTTGAAGGATGGACGCATTCACGCCATCGGCAAGGCTGGAAACCCGGATACGCAGCCGGGCGTGACCATTATCGTTGGCCCCTCGACGGAGGCGATTGCCGGTGAAGGCAAGATCCTGACGGCGGGCGGGATGGATGCCCATATCCATTTCATCTGCCCGCAGCAGATCGAAGAAGCCTTGATGAGCGGCGTGACCACAATGCTTGGCGGCGGCTCCGGTCCTGCCCATGGCACGCTGGCCACCACCTGCACGGGCGCCTGGCACATTGAAAGAATGATTGAAAGCTTCGATGCTTTCCCGATGAACCTTGCCCTGGCAGGCAAGGGCAATGCATCACTGCCGGCGCCTCTGGAAGAAATGATCCTTGCGGGCGCATCCTCCTTGAAGCTTCATGAGGATTGGGGCACGACGCCGGCCGCCATAGACAATTGCCTGTCTGTTGCCGATGCGTTTGACGTGCAGGTGATGATCCACACCGATACGCTGAATGAAAGCGGCTTCGTGGAAGATACGGTTGCGGCCATCAATGGTCGCACCATCCACGCCTTTCATACGGAAGGGGCAGGCGGTGGCCACGCGCCTGATATCATCAAGATTTGCGGAAACCCCAACGTCATTCCCTCATCGACCAATCCAACGCGGCCCTACACCATAAATACGCTGGCGGAACATCTGGACATGCTGATGGTCTGCCATCACCTGTCGCCGTCCATCCCGGAAGACATCGCCTTTGCGGAAAGCCGCATCCGCAAGGAAACGATTGCTGCAGAAGATATCCTGCACGATATCGGCGCATTCTCGATCATCTCCTCCGACAGCCAGGCCATGGGCCGTGTGGGTGAGGTGGCGATCCGCACCTGGCAGACGGCAGACAAGATGAAGCGCCAGCGCGGTCGTCTTAAGGACGAAAAGGGCGAGAACGACAATTTCCGTGTTCGCCGCTACATCGCCAAATACACCATCAACCCCGCTATTGCTCACGGCGTTTCGCATGAAATCGGCTCCATAGAAGTCGGCAAGCGCGCCGATCTGGTGCTCTGGAACCCCGCCTTTTTTGGCGTGAAGCCGGAGATGGTGCTTTTGGGCGGCTCCATCGCTGCCGCACCGATGGGCGATCCGAACGCTTCGATCCCGACGCCGCAGCCGATGCATTACCGCCCTATGTTTGCCGCTTACGGCAAGCTGCGCACCAATTCCTCTGTCACCTTCGTGTCGCAGGCATCGCTGGATGGCGGGTTGGCGCAACGGCTTGGCGTTGCAAAGAAGCTGGTGGCGGTGCGCAATGTGCGCGGTGGCATTTCCAAGGCATCGATGATCCACAACTCGCTGACGCCACACATCGATGTCGACCCTGAGACCTATGAGGTGCGGGCCGATGGGGAGCTTTTGACCTGCGAACCGGCAACGGTGCTGCCCATGGCGCAGAGATATTTCCTGTTCTAGGCCATTCCCTCATGGTCAGGGACGGTGCGGAAATCCGCTAGGTCCGGAGAATGTGAAGAATCGCGCAATTCTCCGGGCTTCGGAGCGTTGCCGCCTGTGCATGACTGCCCTGCAGGCATATGTTTTTGCTGCACTGCAAACGAAATTGCGGTATCGCAAGCCCAGTTTCAGGCGTGACCTGTTCCCAAGCCCTTCACGCCGCATTTGTACAGGAGAAACCCATGCTCGGTAAAAAAGTGCCTGCCGTTACCTTCCGCACGCGCGTCCGCGACGAAGCCGTTGGCGGACCCAATCCCTATCGCTGGCAGGACATGACCTCCGACGACTATTTCAAGGGCAAGAAGGTCATTCTGTTTTCGCTTCCCGGCGCCTTCACGCCGACATGCTCGACCTATCAGTTGCCGGATTTCGAAAGATTGTCGCCTGAGTTCCGCGCTATGGGCATCGACGAGATTTATTGCCTCTCCGTCAACGATGCCTTTGTGATGAATGCCTGGGCCAAGGGTCAGTCGCTGGAGAACGTCAAGGTCATTCCCGATGGCTCGGGTGAATTCACCCGCAAGATGGGAATGCTGGTGGCCAAGGATAATCTTGGCTTCGGTATGCGCTCCTGGCGCTATGCCGCCATCATCAATGATGGCGTCGTCGAGCAGTGGTTCGAGGAAGAAGGCTATTCCGACAATTGCGAAAGCGACCCTTACGAGGTGTCTTCGCCACAGAACATTCTGGAGAATCTCAAGGCGAAGATTGCAGCCTGATCCTTCAAAAGCCCGGCATGGTCCGGGCTTTTTTTGTGCTTCCGACCCTCTTTTTTAGAGGGTTTCGTTAATATTTCTGCCCGGTTTCTGCCGCCCAGGACGCTGTGCGAGTAAGGCGCAGCGATTGTAACCCATGATTATATAAGCGGATAATGTCGTTTACTCTGTCCCTTGCGCCGCAGGGGCTGCGAATTCCGCCTTTCCTACGTAAGGTTTTAATCAACAAAATTTTATTGGTTGTCCTTATGCACAAATATACTCGTAATATCTCGCTTTTTATCTGTTTCGTTTACCTTCGGCCAATCTCTCATCTTTATCGATTTATCTCACGCAAGGGTTCGATGTGATGACGGAACGTTTAAGAAAATTTATTTCGCTGGAAATGAGTTTGACTGACCCGGGCGAAGGGCAGAGTCTCCGCACCTTCGCAACGAAGATGATCTTCATATCGATCATCCTTACCCTGATCGTCAGTTGCGTTGCGAATGCGGTCGCCGCCTATTATGGGCTTCTGCCTTTGCCTCTTCTTCAGGCTCTCATCCACAGCGTTTTCATGGCTTGGGTCATCGGAAGCATTGTCACCGGTATTCTCTGTTCAGTCATCGGCAACGCGATTCGAAAGCTGCACGAATCGCACGCCGAATTCGAGCGTCTGAGCCGGACGGATACGCTTTCGGGTCTGGCAAACCGCCGCGCCTTCAACCAGTCCTTTGACGATGTCGAAACAGACGCTTCCCTCGCCATCTTCGATCTGGACCGCTTCAAGAGCATCAACGACAATTACGGCCATGCGGCAGGCGATATCGTCATCAAGAAGGCAGCTGCGGCCATAGCCGATGTTTTCGGTGAGTTTCATTGTGTCGCCCGGCTGGGTGGGGAAGAGTTTGCGGTTATCGTGCGCGGTGGCGCCCGCAAGGACCGTCTGACCCTCATCGAACTGGCGCGAATTCGTGTGTCCTGCATGACCATCAACTTCGAAGGCACGCAGGTGCAGACGACCGTCTCTGTCGGCGTTGCGGATATAGAGCCATCGCGGTCCAAGCACGATACGTTTGCAGCCGCCGACAAGGCCCTGTATTTCGCCAAGTCTTCAGGCAGAAATTGCATTCGCCATGAGATGGATATGTCTGCTGCGCAATCGGTCGAAAAGCTGCAATCGGCGCTGCTGGCGGCTTCCTGAGGTCTTGGGCCGGCACCAGAGGAATTGACTGCAATTTCATGAGGGTGGCTTGCAATCCGGGGAGCGATCCGTCAGGTTTTGCAAAGTCACAATTGTCTGGAAATATCATGTTGCGCGTTCAATCCTATCTTCCCGCCGGTACGCCAGCGGACGAGCCCTCCGGTTATGTCACTCTCGCCCATGATCAACGGCATCTGCGCCGCAAGCTGCTGCATCTTCAGAATGATGAAATGGTCATGCTTGACCTGAAAGAGGCGGTATTGTTTGCTCATGGCGATCTTCTCGTCGTGGAAAATGGCGACCTCGTTGAGGTGCGCGCCGCCTCCGAGAAGCTGTTCGAAATCAAGGCTAACTCCACGCTTCATCTCATCGAACTGGCATGGCATCTGGGCAACCGGCATCTGTCGGCGCAGATAGAGGAGGGGCGCATCCTTATCCTGCGCGACCACGTCATCCGCTCCATGCTGGAGGGGTTGGGCGCTACCGTCAAAGAGGTGGAGGAGCCTTTTCAGCCGGCACGCGGTGCCTACCACGCCCATGGCGGTCACGGGCATGGACATGATCACCACGGCCATGGACACGGTTGATCGGTGACGCTCCCCCGCAGCATCGATCCCTTGCTCCGGTTGCTTGCCTGGATGTCTCCCGCTTTTCCGGTGGGGGCTTTTTCCTATTCAGGAGGGCTGGAAACGGCGGTGAGTGATCGCCGTGTCTCTTCAGCAACTGATCTCATGGCATGGATTTCCATGCTGTTGCAGCGTGGAACGCTTTGGAACGACGCCGTTCTATTGTCCTGCGCATGGCAGTGCCACGGGGATCAGGAGGAACTTTCGGAAATGACGGCGCTTGCCCGGGCATTGGCGGGCTCCGCTGAGCGATACCGCGAAACGGTGCTGATGGGCGACGCCTTTGTCGATGCCGCCAGCGCCTGGCCGCATTCTATCTTGGAGCGATTCGGTAAAGCCACGCCCTATCCGGTGGCGGTGGGGGCGATTGCTGCAGCACATGGTGTGGGGCGTGACGGGATATTGCTTGCCTATCTGCATTCGGCTGTCTCGCAATTGATTTCTGCTGGCATTCGCCTTGGCGTCGCGGGTCAGAGGGACGGGGTCGCAATGCTTGCGCAGCTTGAGATAACCCTGTCGGATGTCGCGGCGCGAGCGGCGATCTCAACACTCGATGACCTCGGCTCCGCAAGCATTCTTGCGGATACGGCATCGATGCGGCATGAAATACAGGAAACCAGGCTTTTCCGATCCTAGGCATTGGAAACCAGCGCGTCTGTTACCAAAAAACCGTTATAACGGCAAAATGGTATAAAAATATCATTTGGAAGGAAAATGGAATGAAATCGGGAAATGGACCGTTGCGCGTCGGAATTGGTGGGCCGGTCGGCTCCGGCAAGACCGCTTTGACTGAGAAATTGTGCAAGGCGATGCGCGCGGATTATTCGGTCGCTGTCGTGACCAATGACATTTACACCAAGGAAGACGCCGAGGCACTCGTGCGAATGCAGGCGCTGCCTTCGGACCGTATTGTCGGCGTGGAAACGGGTGGCTGCCCGCATACTGCAATCCGAGAAGATGCGACAATCAATCTTCAGGCGATTGCCGGACTGAACGAAAGATTTCCGGACCTCGATGTCGTCTTCATCGAGTCCGGCGGCGATAATCTCGCGGCCACATTTTCACCTGACCTCGCCGACCTGACGATCTATGTCATCTCCGTCTGCCAGGGTGAAGAGATTCCACGCAAGGGCGGCCCCGGTATCACGCGGTCTGATCTTCTTGTTATCAACAAGCGGGATCTCGCCCCCTATGTGGGCGCCGATCTCGATGTGATGGAAGCAGACGCAACGCGGATGCGACAGCAAATGCCATTCGTCTTTACGGATATGAAGCGCGGCGATGGCGTCGATGGTATCGTCAGCTTCCTGAAGCAGCAGGGTGGGCTGTAAGGCGACAGGTGGAGCTTCAAATGGCTCCACCCACCGTCAATCAAAAGTGCCTGAGTGCGCTCACATCATTGACCTGAATGATCCGGCCCCTCACGATCACGCCAGCATCCCGCAGGCTGGAAAAGGCACGCGACAGGGCTTCTGGTGCCAGTCCCAGTTTGCCGGCGAGAACGCTTTTCTGGAAAGGCAGCCGGAGCGAGTAGGAGTTGGCGTCAGCTGGGCCCTGGGCAATCAGGTAATTGGCCACGCGTTGCGGCGCGGTCTGTAGCCGATCATTGGCCAGGCAGTCCATTGTCGTTCTCAGACTGTTGGACATGGAGTGCAGAACAGCCTTCACGATTTTGGGCTCTTCCTCGATCATGGACCTGACCCGCTCCAGATCGAACCGGGCGAGGGTACAGCTGTCAGCCGCCTGTGCATTGTGCTGATATTTGTCTGCGCCGAAAATCAGACACTCGTTGAATGCCTCGCCAGGGCCGCAAATGCGGACGTCCGCCTCACGGCCATCGCGGCTGAGGCGGTAGAGTCTGACATAGCCGTTGAGAACGCAGAACAGATATTGTGCGGTTTCGCCCTGGCGAAAGAGTATCTGCCGGGCGGGGACAGTGACGATGGTCGCCGCCTCCATGAATTTTGCGGTGACCGCTTCATCGCCAGCGCCGATGAAGGGTGCCTGAACGAGTGTGCTTCTTTCCCTGTTTCTGAGTGTCATTGCCTTGTTCACGTCTGTCGCGCTCCCGAAACTTTCAGACGCCAGACGAGCCTCAAGCTTTGCATTTTTCCAAAACGCGTGGCCTGGAGGGCGTGTCTTTTGTCCGAAGACGTTTTTCCCATGACGCAGAGAATAGCACCTTCTGCCTAGACGGACTTGATTTCGATCAATCGGCTGAAAGAAATGCTCGTCGGCTAAGGTAACATGGATGAGTTGTGAAACGGCAAGCGCCACATCTTTCTGTAGATACGTCGTAGCGCCGTTCGCTTCGTGCTGAAGCCTATCCACAAAAGCAAAACGCCGGGCGAGACCCGGCGTTTCTGATCAGCAGTCTTCAGGCCCTATTCGGCAGCCAGCGGCGGAAGCCGAAGGACGTTGCCGGTGCCGCTTCCATCCTTAGTCCCGCCGCCGCCATTTTTCTGCTCGACCTTGGTCAGACGCTCATCCATCTCTGAAAGTGCGGCCTTGTTGTCCCGCGCCAGATCCGAGAGTTCTTCCTTCGAGAGAACCGGGGACTCTTCCTCCTTCTTGCCGATGAAGCGACCGAAGATGTGGGCGAGGAGTTGCGACAGATCATCCATGATGAGGAAGAATGCAGGCACGACGATCAGCGAGAGCACCGTCGACACGATGATACCGCCGATGACCGCGATTGCCATGGGCGCGCGGAATGATCCGCCTTCGCCCACGCCCAGCGCCGATGGCAACATGCCGGCAGACATGGCGATCGATGTCATGATGATCGGTCGGGCACGCTTGCGCCCGGCTTCCACCATGGCATGAACCCGCTCCAGCCCGTGACGACGCATCTCTATGGCGAAATCGACCAGCAGAATTGCGTTCTTCGTTACAATACCCATCAGCATCAGGATGCCGATGAGAACGGGCATGGACAGCGCATTTTGCGTGATGATGAGCGCAACCGCCACGCCACCGATGGCCAGCGGCAGGGA
Organism: Rhizobium sp. Leaf311; assembly: GCF_001423445.1. Lineage (NCBI taxonomy): Bacteria > Pseudomonadati > Pseudomonadota > Alphaproteobacteria > Hyphomicrobiales > Rhizobiaceae > Rhizobium > Rhizobium sp. Leaf311. The sequence continues at coordinate 465,246 of NZ_LMNZ01000001.1, forward strand.
GAAGAGAATGGTGAAGGGCTGGATCACATCCTTGAACAGCAGAATGAGAACGACCAGCACCAGAAGCAGACCGAGCAACATGGCATTGGTAAAGCCGCGCTGCATCTCTCCCTGCACCTTGGCGTCGCCGCTTTCGGCGAGGCGAACGCTTGACGGCAATTGTGTTTCCGCCACGATGCGTCTGAACTCGGCGGAAGAGGTATCCAGCGCCGTGCCAAAGGGCACATCGGAGCCGATGGACACCACGCGATTGCGGTCGTTGCGCTTGATGGAGCTTGGACCTTCGGAATAGTCGATATCGGCGACGCTATAGAGCGGGACGGTCGCGCCTGACGCTGTCTTGATCTTCAGCGCACGAATGGCCGCAAGATCACGCCGCACGTCGAGGGATGCCTGAACGCGGATCGGTATCTGGCGATCATCCAGGGAGATTTTCGTCAGAAGCGCATCGATATCGCCGATGGTTGCCACGCGTACAGTCTGCGAAATCTGCTGTGGCGTGATGCCGAGGCGGGCGATTTCGTCCTTGCGCGGACGAATTTGCAGTTCAGGCCGGGGAAGAGCACCCTCGGAGCTGACATTGGCAAGGATGGGAGACGCACGCAGACGCGATTCCAGAATGCCGACGGCCTTTTGCAGGTCTTCTTCATTGCTGGACAGGAAGTTGAAGCTCAGTTCGCGCTCGGCACGGTCGTTGAGCTTGATGATGCGTACATCCGGGATCTTGTTGACGTTTGCGAAGATGTCCCGCTCGACATCCCATTGCGGACTTGTTCTGCCGGTGTCCTCGACCTTGGGCAGATGGGGGCCGATGAGCGGTATCGAGCCCAGGCCATCATTGACGAGCGTTTTCAGCAATGAGTGATCGATATGCTGGAGAATGACGCGCACGGTTGCCCGGCGCAGTTCCAGATCACCCTTTGGCGATGCGCCGCCGAGAATGAAGACACTTTCGACGCCGTTGATATCGCGGATGGCCTGATGGATCTTCGATGTCGTCCCGTCTGTCTCTTCCAGCGTGGCATTCGGCGGAAGCTCTACCGACAGAACAACGCGCGAGGCATCGTCGGGCGGCAGGAAGCTGCCGGGAACGCCGCTCAAGAGAATGATGGACCCGACAAGAAAGCCGATGGCGCCGAGCAGGGTAAGATAACGCGCCCACCATTTGCTGGTGGTGGCGGTTACCATGCGCGTATAGGATTTCATCAGCCAGCCATCATTGTCCTGATGGTCATCGACCGCATCATCCGAGCGCATCAGGTAGGCCGCCATCAATGGCGTGATAAGGCGCGCCACCATCAGCGAGAAGAACACCGAGAAGGCGACGGTCAATCCGAACTGGATGAAGTACTGGCCGGGAATGCCGGGCATGAAGGAAACCGGCACAAAGACAGCGATGATGGTAAAGCTGGTTGCGATGACAGCAAGACCGATTTCGTCGGCGGCCTCAAGCGATGCCCGGTAGGGCGATTTGCCCATTTTGATGTGGCGCGAGATATTCTCGACCTCCACAATGGCATCATCCACCAGAATACCCGTTGCGAGCGTGAGCGCCAGAAAGCTGACGAGGTTGAGCGAGAAGCCCAGCACATCCATGACCCAGAATGTCGGAATGGCCGACAGGGGCAAGGCGATGGCGGCAATCAGGGTTGCTCGCCAGTTGCGCAGGAAAAGCAAGACGACGATGACCGCAAGAATGGAGCCCTCGACAAGCGTATGAAGCGCCGCCTCATAGTTTCCATAGGTGAAATAAACGGCATCATCGACCATTTCGATCGACACATTGGGATGCTCGGCGCGAACCTTGTCCAGGTTCTGCGCGACTGTTTCCGCAACGGAAACCTCGCTTGCACCCTTTGAGCGGAAGACGGCGAAGGTGACGCCGGGATTGCCGTTGAACCGCGAGAAGGATTTCGGCTCCTCATAGGTATCGGTGACGGTGCCAAGTTCCGACAGCTTGACGAAGCGACCGCCGGACAAAGCAATCGTCGTATTGGAAAGCTGGGTGACATCACGCGTATCGCCCAGCGTGCGGATTGTCTGCTCATTGCCCGCAACCTGGCCGCGGCCCGATCCGAGATCCACATTTGTGCCGCGCAATTGCTGGTTAACTTCGGCTGCCGAGATGCCATAGGCATCCAGCTTGGCGGGATTGAGCGACACGCGCACTTCGCGGTCCGCTCCGCCATAGCGATCTATCTTGCCAACGCCCGACTGACCCTGAAGCGCCCGCTTGATCGTGTCATCCACGAACCATGAGAGTTCTTCGAGCGTCATGTTGGGGGAGGAAACGGCAAAGGTCTGGATCGCCTGTCCCTCCACATCGATCTTGCTGACGACAGGCTCTTCGATATCCGAAGGCAATTCGCTGCGGATCTTGTCGATGGCGTCCTTGGTGTCCTGAACGGCTTCTTCGGTGGGCTTTTCGATGCGGAACAGGACTGTCGTCAGCGACTGGCCGTCCGTGACGGTGGACTGTATTTCGTCGATACCGCTGATCGAGGCGACCGCGTCCTCGATTTCCTTGGTGACCTGCGCTTCAAGTTCGGAAGGAGAGGCGCCGCTCTGGGTAACGGTGATTGCCACCACCGGCACGTCGATGTTGGGAAAACGGGTGATCGGCAAATCGTAAAATGCCTTGATGCCCAGAAACAACAGCAGGGCAAAGCACAGCAATGGCGCAATCGGATTGCGTATGGACCAGGCCGAGAAATTCATCGTTCTTCCTCAGTCAGTTCGAGGCTGCGGCATCAGCCGGCACCGGGTTGATCTTGTCACCATCGCGCACAAAGGCGCCTGCTTTTTCAACGACCATATCGCCAGCAGCCAGACCGGTCCTGATTTCGACAAAGCCGCTGTCCTGAATGCCGATTTCGACGGCCACCTGCTTTACCACGCCATTTTCCACACGCCGCGCGGTGGAACCTTCTCGCCCGGAGGTGACAGCCGAGAGCGGCAGGGCCAAGGCGTTGGTGGAGGCGATAACGATTTCCGCGCTGCCATACATGCCTGCGCGGGCCGGACTATCCGTTGGCAGAAGAATATGGACGGAGCCGAGGCGGCTGGTGGCATCCACCGTTGGCGAAACGAGGCGCACCTTTCCTTCGATCTTCCTGTTGCCGCCGGCAACGGAAATCACCGCTTTCTGCCCGGCTTCGACTTTCTGGATATCGGTTTCGGAAAGGTCGGCAACGAGCTCGATTGCGTTGTCCTTGATGACGGTGAACAAGGGGTTTCCTGCACCGCTGGCAATGGCACCGACACGCGCATTCTTGGCGGATACAACACCGGCAACGGGCGTCTTGACGCTGGTGCGTGACAGCTTGAGATCGATATCGTCGATCTGGGCATCCACGACCTTGATATCGGCTTCACCCACCGTCACCGCCTGTCTGGCTGCGTCGAGACGCGCGCGCGCCACATCTGCGGCCGCCGCAGTCTGTTCCACCTGAGAGACGGAGCCGGAACCGGATTGGCCGAGCCGCTGTGCCCTGTCGCGCTGGCGCACGGCATCATCATAGTTTGCCTGCGCCTCTATGACCTGAGCCTTGCTCTGGGCAACGCCCGCCTGCGCCTTGGCGCGGTTGGCCTCGAGCTGGCTTTTTTGCAGGATGAGACTGTCCTTCGACAGTTCTGCAAGTGAGGCACCTGCCTCAACCCTGTCGCCGATATCCACATTCAATTTGTCCACCGACAGGCCATCGACAAGCGGCTGGACATAGATTTCATCGACGGGCTTGAGGGTGCCGGTTGCAATGACGCGATCGACGAGATCCCGTTTCGTCGCCTCGCTGACCACGATGGAAGGCAGATTGCTGCGATCTGCGCCACCTTGCGCGCTCGCAATTTCGGGCATGAAGAGAGCCGAGACCATCAGCATCGAAAAGCGGGCGGCGGTTGTTCTGGCAAGCATGTATCTGTCCGTTCAAGGTCGGATCGCACGTCCATCGTGCACATTGGTGCTGCAGAAGGCCAGGCGACAATGGATGCAAACTGGAGTGACACGCGTGATCTTCCTCGAAGGCTTGCTTTCTTCCGCCTGACGGTCAGACGTGCAGCGCTTTCGATGAAGAGGCCAGATCAACTCTCTCAAGCAGGAATGTAATTCGTCGCAAGGGGTAATTCAATCCGTCTAGCTCATGCAGCGCATATACATTTTTGAATATTGCTTAACTTCCATATAAGTGCATCCGCAAGGGTTTACATGGCAGTCGCGTCCGTGGACTGCGGCTGTTTGCGCAGCCTCAAGCGCCCGTCTTTGCGACCTCAGAGATCGCGCCTTATTTGACCGACTGGTCAACATTGCGGACGAAGGCTTTGGAGCCTAAAAGAAATGGGGATATTTGATGTGCAAAGCGGTATCTGGCGATACGGCGCTTATTATCAATTATTCTTGGTTCAGATCGTCCCAGCAGAATTTAAACCTACAGAGATTTTCCATGCCCATACCCAGAGCGGCGAAGACCCAGAAGCGGACGCGCATACAGGAAGAGAAGGAAGAGGCGATCCTGGAAGCGGCGCTTGATGTCTTCTCGGCTCACGGCTTTCGTGGCACGACCATCGATCAGATCGCCGAGGTTGTGGGAATGTCGAAGCCCAACGTTCTCTATTACTTCCGAACCAAGGAAGCGATGCACAGGGCATTGATCGAGCGTGTGCTGTACACCTGGCTGGACCCGCTGCGGGCCTTCGACGCTGACGGTGACCCGGAGAGCGAAATCCGCTCCTATATCCGGCGCAAGCTTGAAATGGCCCGGGATTATCCGCGCGAAAGCCGTCTGTTCGCCAATGAAATCCTCCAGGGGGCGCCGCATGTCGAGGATGAGTTGAAGGGGCCTTTGAAGGAACTGGTGGATGAAAAGGCGGGCGTGATCCGCAGTTGGGCGAAATCTGGCCGGATGGCGCCTTGCGATCCCTATCACCTGATTTTCTCGATATGGGCGACGACTCAGCACTATGCGGATTTCGATGTTCAGGTGCGGGCCGTGCTGGGCGACAATGCCGGAGAAGGCCGTTTTGAGGATGCCGCCCGCTTTCTGGAACAGCTCTTCATGGGCGGACTGGGGATATTTTCCCCGCAATCCAAAAAAACATGACGATTACGTTCAACTTTATACTTTACTCGAAAACTCATCTTTACTATCGTGTGCCCGACCTGATTGCACAGGTGGCAGAATTCAATGGTAAGGTGAGGCATGGCACGGAAAGAGAAGAAGAAGGCGGATCGTAACGGCAAGCGGGACAATCGCCCGCAGCAGGAAGAGCAAACCCCTTCTGCACCGGCACCTTCCGGCCCAAGAAGCTTTCTCTATGTCGGTGGGCGTGACTGTCAGGTTGCGCATCTTCGACAGATTGCCAGCAGCTTCGATGCGGAGCTTATCCATCACGATGGCGGATTGCGCGAGGCTGTTTCGCGGATCGACACGCTGCTTCCGTCGGTCGACTGCGTGTTCTGCCCCATCGACTGTATCAGCCATGATGCGTGTTTGCGGGTAAAGTCCGGATGCAAGAAGTTCGGCAAGACCTTCATTCCGCTGCGCAATGGCAGCAAGTCCAGTCTGGAACGTGCCCTTCAGACCATGAATGAGCGCAACGGCGCCAATTGAGGTGTTCAGGCGCGGGCCGGTTTGAAAAAGGCGGCAAGCGCCAGAGCCATCCATCCGGCAATCATGCCAAAACCGCCTATTGGCGCGGCCATCGGAAACAGGCCCACACCGGCGAAATGGCGTGAGACCAGGTCGGCTGCAAAAAGTGCGGTGCCGAGGCCCAGAAGAATGGCAGCGGGTGTTGCGGTCCTGATCTGCTCCCAGCCGATGTGAAGACCGAGAAGGACCGGTGCGTGGGCCAGGCACATTGCCGATGCGTTGCCAAGCAATTGTGTTGCACCCGTGTGCGTTGCCGCCGCAGCAAGCGCGACACCTGCGGCGCCAAGCAGGCCGGCAAGAAACAGGCTCGTCGGCCGCAGCCATTGTCTGCTCATGATGTGGTCTCTTCCTGATTTTGCATGTGCAGCGCCAGACGTTCTATCGGCGTCCAGATGATGTCGCGCAGTTTGGGGTTCTCGATGGTCTCATCCATGGCGCGCCGAAAGCAGAGCAGCCATTCTTCCCGCTCCACGGTACCGATGGGGGCCACGAAATGCCGTCTGCGCAGCATGGGGTGTCCGTATTTTTCGGCATAGACCGGCGGGCCGCCGAGGTAGCCCAGCAGGTAATCGGTAAACTTGCTCTCGCTGTTTGAAAGATCGGGTGGGTGGATCGCCCGGCAGTGCGATGCTTCGGGCAACGTGTCCATCAGCTCGTAGAACCGCTTCGACAATGCACGAACCGTCTGCTCGCCGCCGATTGCCTCATAAAGTGTAATGGTTTCGCCCGACACGTCTAGTCTCCGTTTGCCCCAGCTTTGCCGCCTCAGCGAAAAAAGCGCAACAGCAAACGCAGGGTGCGGCAAATTGCTTCGCCGCATCCGGCATCACATCAGCCGAAGTTGCGGATCATATCCAGACCCTGTCGCAACAGGGCGTCGGCGTCATCCTGATTGGCCGCTTCGACATAGCAACGCATCTCCGGCGCGTTGCCGGATGGGCGGAAGTGGATGGTGTTGCCGTTGGTCAGCGTCACGCGAAGCCCGTCTATATCGCTGGTTTCCTTCACATCCCCCACGGGACGAAGGAACGTTTCAAGGTTGGTGCTGGACGCGCGAAGATGCTCCATCAGGGCAGCGCTCTTCTCCTGGGCGAAATCCTGCAGACGATCTGCGGCGGCGACGGGAAGCCGGTAGGCTGCCGCAATCTGCGACAACGGCTGTTGCTGATCGGCAGCAAGCTTCAGCACCGCCAAAAGCGGCAGGAAGCAGTCACGTGTCGGCAGCGGGGACACCGTCTTGCCATTAAGCGTGAAGGCCGAGGCCGTCAGGAAACCGCCATTGGCTTCAAAGCCGATGACTCTTTCCTTGCCCTTCGAGAGAGCCTCCTGCATCCCGGCGATGACAAAGGGCGACCCAACCCTGGTGCGCAAAACCTCGAAGTCGCCATTGCCTTCAATGCCTGAATTGGAGGTGACGGGTGTGACGACAACATCGGCTTTGAGAAAATTGGCAGTGATGAGACCCAGGAGGTCGCCGCGAAGTGGAGCGCCGTGCTCATCCGCCAGCAATGGCCTGTCTCCATCGCCATCGGCTGAGATAATCGCATCCAGCTTATGCTCTGCGGACCATGACTTGAGTTTCTCCAACGTATCGGCGGAAACGGCTTCAGTATCGACAGGGATGAAGGTCTCGGACCTGCCGAGTGGGACGACCTCAGCACCGTAATGTTTCAAGACATCAACAAACGCATCCCGGGCGACCGTGCTGTGCTGATAGACGCCAATTTTCAAACCGGAAAGCGAACCTGCTGGTAAGAGAGCCGAAGTGCGCTCGAAAAACAGCGCGTTTGCCTGTTCTGCTCCGCTTTCCGCATCGCCCGGCTGGTCGGGCATATCGGCGCCTTCGAGGCCCTTGGCCAACTCGCCAATTGCAATTTCATCCTGCTTGTCGATTTCGCCATCCGGCCTGTAAAACTTGATCCCGTTGCGATCCGCCGGAATATGCGAGCCCGTAATCATCAGGGCACCGGCATTCAGGGACATGCTGTAGAGCGCCAGGGCAGGTGTCGGCAGCGCGCCGCAATCAACCGGCTTCAGACCGGCGGCGTGCAGTGCGCCAATGCAAGTGCGTGCGATGGCGGGGCTCGAATCCCTGAAATCTTGCCCGATCAAAACAGGATCACCAGCTTTTGCCTGTCCGGAAGCCAGAAGATGTTTTGCGAAGGCTGTTGCGTAAACTGCGGACGCCCTGCCTTTGAGATCTTCCGAAAGGCCGCGAAGGCCGCTTGTTCCAAACTTCAGGCTCATATCGATTGCTTCCTTATTCTGGTCTTGCATGGGCTTTTTTGTCGAAATTTTTTAATATAACGCCAAAAGCGCAGCATTGATCCCGCCCGCGGCCTTACCAGGTGGTAGCCGACAGCTCGGAAAGGATCAAGTTTTGACAGGAAGCGACCACTCACCCTATATCGGCCCGGCGTCGAGAGGGTCGGCGTCAAGGAAAGGTTCTGGAATGGAAACGGTATCGATCGACAATCGTGGCGACTTTGGCCTGTGGGCAATCGAACGCGCCAAGGCGATCATCGCCGCAGAAGGCTCCGACCTTGCCATCGCTTCCCGCGAGGGAAACGAGGAAGAGATCAGAAGCGCAGCAAACAGCCTCGGCGCTGCAATCTCTGCGGCCTTGCTCGAGGTTTATGACGGCCTAGTTCCCGAAGAATGATCCTGCCGATTGAGGCCTGCATAGCGCAAGGCGATGAAGGCCGTAAGGCACGCCACGGCAAAGGCATTGATGTTCAGCAGCTTTGTAAGGTCTTCCGCATTCCATAGATGCAAGGCGTCGCCCAGGAGATAGCGGGTGAACAGGAAGCCGACAAAGACGAAGCCGGTCATGCCGATCTGCCACAGTCTTTCATGCGCGCGGAATGAGACAGCCACCAGCATGATGCAGGCGCAGAAGAAAAGCTCGGTTCCTGAAGCGGTGCCGAAAAGCTTGGTTTCGAACACCGTGTCGATCGTGCCGATCACAGGGAGGGATATCCTTGCGGCAAGCGAAGACCTTTTCGCGATCAAAGGTATGGCCAGGAAGAACAGCATCGAGATGATGCTGATCGACGCTGCCGCCACCCCGCTCCCGACAAACCACCATATCGTCAATGGATAAAATGGCTTGTTGGCGATGATGACCCAGGCGATCGTCAGGGTCGCCGCTGTCAGAGGATCGTGTGCTGCCGCTTTCGTTTCCATCGCGCTTACGCTTGAACCGGAGCGAGCAGATAGTGGCCAACGCCCCAAACCGCACCCTTGTCATGACCGAACAGGCCTGCGGTTGCGAGGAAGAACAGCCGCCAGCGCCGCCTCCACAGATTAGCATCCTTGCCATAGACCTGCTGTAGAATGGGAGTAATGCGCGCCTCCTCCCTGTCGAAATTGGCGAGCCAGTCCATGGCGGTGCGCCGGTAGTGGTCGCCCGACCAGCGCCATTCCGCCTCGACATTGTAGATGTCCTCGAAGCGGTGGGGCAGGTCCAGCGCAGGCATGATGCCGCCGGTGAAGAAATGATGGGCAATCCAGTCGGCGGGGTTGTTCTGGTCGAAGCGGTAGGAGCGGTCCTTGTGATTGAAAACGTGGATGAACAATTTGCCATCCTGCTTCAGCCAGCCGCGTGTTCGCTCAAACAGTGCTCGCCAGTTGGACATGTGCTCGAACATTTCAACGGAAACGATGCGGTCATAGGTGCCGTCAGGCGCAAAATCATTCATGTCGGCGGTAACGACGGTCAGGTTGGTGATGTCGTTGCGCGCGGCCTGCGCAAGAATATAGGCGCGCTGTGATGAGGAGTTCGAGACAGAGGTGATACGCGCATTGGGGAATTGACGCGCGAGGTAGAGCGACAGCGAACCCCAGCCGCAACCCAGTTCCAGAATATCCATCCCATCCTGCACATCGGCATGTTTTACCGTTTCCGCCAGAGCGGCTGTCTCGGCATCGGCAAGTGTGGTGGTTGCGCTTGGGTAGAAGCAGGATGAGTATTTTCGTTGCGGACCCAGCACTAGCGCAAAGAACTCCGCAGGCACTTCATAGTGCTGTCGGTTGGCCTCATCGGTATGCGTCGCCACGGGGAACGTCGCCATATCGCGGGCGAAGTTCAACTCCTCATCGAAGGGCACTTTCTCCAGCCTGCGCTTAGTCCGGTTGCACAGGAAATTTATGCCGGTCAGGGTCAGAGCGTCGGAAAGCGGCGCCTTTTCGGCGGCATTGATCGCAAAAGCCAGCATGTTCATCTTATGCCTCCTCTTTTCTAGGTCCGGGGAAAAACGCATTCACACGCCGCTGGAGCGAGCGGAATTTTTCGCCGCGTGACCGCATCATATGTTCTTCAAGGGGTGGAATCCCTGACGCGTGCACCAACAGCCAGTACATCAGCGCGGGTGCCAGCAGGGAGGCCCAGCTCCATGCAGAGGGGCCGGTCAGAGCAAGCAGAGGCCAGGCGCACCAGAAAAGCCATTCGAAGAAGTAATTGGGGTGGCGCGAATATCGCCACAGGCCTTCCTCGCACACTTCCGTCTTCGCCTCCGGCTTCTTGCGAAAGGCTGCAAGCTGGCGGTCCGAGAGGGCTTCTCCGCCCAGTGCAATCAGGGCAACAAGAATGCCGACAATATCGAGCGCAGTGGGGAATTCTGCCGTGTTGGAAGCGGCAACATAAACCGCCAGGACCAGTACGAAGCCGCACAAGGCCTGAATCTGGAGGAAAACGAACAGGCGCACACTTGCCTTGCTGCCCCAGTCTTCTACCAGCTTGGCGTAACGGGGATCTTCCCCACCGCCTTTGGTGCGCGAACCGATATGGCTGCCCAGCCGGATTGCCCATATGGCGACGATCAGGAAAGCGGCAACCCGCCGCTCGAAAGCTCCTTCAGCGAAGAAAATAGCGACAAGGCCGCCAATTCCGATGGCGAAGGACCAGATGGTGTCGATCCAGCCGCTGGCGCCGGTTTTTCTCTGGACGGCCCAGGCAAACGTCATTGCAAGACTGAGGCCGACTGCCACCAGCGCAAGTAACCCATAATTCATCGCAAGCATTTCCACCCTCGAGACATTGCAACATGTGATGGAGTACGGCGCGGGCCATGAAACGGTTTCCTGCCTGCGAAAAAAAACTGGAGGGACGATTATTTGTGATCCGTTGAAACCTTTGGGTCGTTCTAGTCTTCAATGCCCGTGAGCAAGAATTTCCACCGGAGGAGATGACCATGAATACAGCATTGAAATACGCTTTATGCATTGCAGTATTGTCTGGCGGTGCCGCATCCGCAGCCGACATCAACGGCCAGTGGGCGCGGGGCGATGGCAACGCAAAGGTTCAGATTGCCCCATGCGGCTCGGACATCTGCGCCACCAATACCTGGATCAAGCCGGGCACCCCGAAGGAAAAGACCGGCGACCGTCTGGTCATGAGCATAAAGCCGACCTCTGACGGGCAATATTCCGGTACCGCGTTCGATCCACAGCGGGATCTGACCTACAAACTGTCCGTTTCCGTCAACGGCGACACCATGACGACGAAGGGCTGCGTTCTGGCAGGAATATTGTGCAAGGGCGTCAACTGGTCGCGTATCAACTGAATCAAATAGACTGGACCTGACATGAAAAAACGTGCTGTCGCCTACATCTCGACACTTATCGTGTTTGTCGCCATAGATTTCGTATGGCTGAGCGTCATGGCAGACGTTCTTTACCGACCGGCACTGGGCGACATGCTCGCAAAAGACTTCAGGCCAGTACCCGCAGTCCTGTTCTACCTCATCTTTGCAGCCGGGCTGACCTTCTTTGCCGTCCGCCCGGGCCTGGTGACGGCCAAGTACGGCACATCCTTTATCTACGGCGCCTTCATGGGCTTTGTTGCCTATGCGACCTATGACCTGACAAACCAGGCAACGCTTGCAAGCTGGTCGACAACGTTGACGGTTGCGGATCTGATCTGGGGCTCACTCCTGTCAGCGGTTTCCGCATGTGCCGGCCACTGGATCACCGAAAAATTTGGCGGGCGTCTTGCGCGTTGATGCCCTCAAACCTCGCCGTCCAGATCTTATACCACAGTATCTGATGTTCCCGTTCCGGCCCTTGCGTGGCAAGGGCCTTTCGTTGCAGAAATCCAGGATTGTCATGGCATCCCATATCATTGCCGTCTTCAGCGTTTGTTTCGGAATCCTATTGGCAGGGAGTGCCATGGCCTCGCAGAAAGATGAATCCCCCAGGGCTTCAGGGGAGGCGAGGGTAGATGTGGGCGGCTATTCGCTCAACAGCGTATTGTTGCCTGCGCCCAAGGGCGCGGCACTTCCACCCGTCGTTTTCATCCACGGCGCGAGCACCAGCCTCTATGACCCCATGTATGCGTTTTGCGAAAAGCTGGAAGGCAAGGCGACACTGCTTTTCGTTGATCGTCCAGGACACGGCCGATCTGACATAGGGCCCAAAGCGAATGTGCTGCCGGATGCACAGGCAGACGCCATCGCAACGCTCATGAAAAAGCGCGGCATTCGCAAGGCAATCATTGTCGGCCATTCCTTTGGCGGCGCCATCACAGCAGCCTTTGCAGTGCGCCATCCGGACATGGTCGAGGGACTGGTCTTCCTTTCGCCTGCGCTCTATCCATGGCCCGGCGGCGTTTCATGGTATTATGACGCAGCCCGCGTACCCGTGGCCGGTCTGCTTTTCAGCGCCATCATTGCGCCAGCGGCAGGGGCCATCGCAATCGATGGGGCAGTGAAATCCGTCTTTGCGCCAAATCCCCGCCCTGCCGATTACATTGCAAAAACCAAGGCATACCAGGCGCTGCGGCCCGTCGCTTTCCGCCATAATGCCCAGGAAGTGGGTGGGCTGAATGCCTGGGCAAAGACCGCCTCAGGCGAGTTTCGCCACATCAAGGCGCCGACCGTGATCATTGCCGGAGATGCCGACGAGGTTGTTTCCACCGAAATTCATTCCCGTCATCTGGCGCGCGACATACGAGGTGCCGAGTTGATCGTCGTCCATAATCTGGGACACAAGTCCGATTACGTTGCGAGCGATCTGGCGATCGCGGCAATGGAAAAGATCGCGGGGAAAAAGCGCAACTTGAAAGCCATTGCAAAAACGCTGGAAGCCAAGATTGCCAATGACGGCAAGTGATGAGGAGCAGGCCGGTTGATCGGCAACCGGCCTGTGTTTGCTTCAAGACATCTTACATCGACAGCACGGCGATCGAACGGATCGGGTTTTCAGTCCCGGTTATTTCGCCTGCGCTGGTCGCCTTGCCCGTTTCAAGATTGACTGTGTAGAGCATCTTGCCGGCGGCCAGCCATGCCGTGTTCTTGCCATCGGCTGTGGTCTGGATATCGAAGGCATAGGTGGCTGGCTTGCCTTCGATGCCAAGCTTGCCAATGGACTTCAACGTGCCGTCGTTTGGCTTGGTCTGCTGCACCAATGCGCCGGTGGTCGCGTCGATGTTGTACATCGCGGTCTTTTCAGGCTTGCCATAGGAATTGGTATAGGCGGCGGCAACGACATTCGGCGTTTCGCCCTTGTGCATGTCTCCGTCTTCATAGGCCAGCGTACCATCGACCGTCACAGCGCCCGTGTCTGGGTGAACGCGGTGATTGGTGGTGCCTGTCATGTAGCGCAGGCGGTCTGCCATGGGGTTGAAATCAACGATGACGGGCGCCTGCGTCATGGTCAGCGGCTTGTCCATTTTGGCAACTTCCGTTGCCGCGCCGGTCTCCAGATTGATGGAAACAATGGTGTTGTCAGGTGTCACGCCGACAACTGTCTTGTTGCCGGGGCGAAAATCAATGCCGACCAGCTTGTCAACGCCGGTCACATCCATGCTCTTCGTCACGGCTGGCTTTTCGGTATCGAACATGACGAGTGTCTTGTCGCCGGTCAGTCCCAGAACCGGTGCTGCTGCGGCATAGGTTGCGGTTGCGGCAAGCAGGGCAGAAGCAATCGATGCTGTGCGAATGATAGTCATATCTTTCTCCCGTGTTGATCTCGTTTTCCAAGAGGCGGCCAGCAATGGCTGTTCAACGCTCTCAAGAGGTAGACACACGGGGTGGGGCGTTTGGATGCAGCCTGCCAAATTTTTTTTGATTTGCATCCATCGCATGTTTTCCAGTGTATGACGTTATGAATATAAGCAGCGGGAGAGACGCCTTTGGACGTCGTGCAGACACAAGCGGATGATTTTGGCGCGGCGCTTCGCGCCTGTGCGAAAGGTGATCGAAACGGCTTGCGGCTGATTTTCGACAAGGAGGCGGGGCGGCTCATTGCGGTGGCGCAACGCATTGTCCGCCGGCGCGATCTTGCTGAAGAGGTGGTGCAGGAAGCGTTCATCCGCATTTGGAAGAATGCCCATCAATATGCACCGGACCGTGGCTCGGCACGCGGCTGGATCTACGCCATCGTTCGCAACCGGGCGCTCAACATGCTGCGGGATGGCAAGCGTGAGGATCTTGTGACGGGTGACCATCTGGAGGCATTGCAGGAAGCGCAGCATGTGGAGCACATCATGGCGTCCTGGCACAGGCTTGATCAGGACAGCAAGCTGCGCGACTGCCTGTCGACGCTGGATGAAACCAGACGCAAAGGCATTCTCATGGCCTATGTCGGCGGCTATACCCATGGCGAAATCGCCGGACGGCTTAAAATCCCACTTGGCACGACGAAGTCCTGGATAAGGCGCGGCCTTTCATCGTTGCGGGAGTGCATGGCATGACGCTGATGACGCAAGATATCGCCCGCATCGCCGACGAATATGTTCTAGGCCTCCTCGACGACGACGAGATGTCGCGTGTCGAGCAGCAACTCGATGAGAATACCGCCCTTCGATCGGCCATTGCGGCCAGCCGCGAGCGGTTCCTGCCCCTCGATATCTCCATCGAGGAGGAAGTACCCAGCGCAAGCCTCTGGACCCGCATCAATGCGGAGCTGGAGAGCACGCCGTCGAGGGCGCAGGGCAAGCGAGACCCCCGGCCAGCGTCAAACGATAACCATCTGTCCTTCTGGAAACGCACGGCTGCCGCGTCATTGGCGGCTTCGCTGTTGTTTGCCGTGGGTCTCGGATGGTCGCTGACGAGGCAGGTCGATCCCGTGGTCGTCGCGATCTTGCTCAACGATGCCGGTCAGCCTCAGGCTGTTGTCGAAGACTTCAGCGACCGGGAGGCCACGATCAGACTGCTCGCGGATTTTGCGGTGCCTGAAGGCAAGACCTTGCAGGTCTGGACCTTGCCCAACCGGGACATGGGCCCGATTTCGCTCGGCCTCCTCGACAACAGACGCTCCGCCAGATTGGCAACGCCAGCACTACCGGCCCCGAAAAACGATCAGCTTTATGAGATTACCCTCGAACAGGCGGGCGGATCTCCAACCGGCAGACCGACAGGACCAATACTGGTCAAGGGATTTGGCCGGATTCCATTGTGAGACGGCTTTTAGCAAACAAGGTCGCCTGAAAGCAGAAAGCCCCGGGATCGAAACCCCGGGGCAAGTTCAGTTCAGGTTACGAATGCTGCGGATACTCAGGCTGCCCGGTTCGAAAAGGACGATGAAACCCGGTTCATGAGCTGACGTGCATGGGATTTCTTACCGTCTGCGCGACCATGGATTTCGGCATCCGTTTCGAATTTTCCGACAAGCATGAACAAGGCTTCCGCTTCCTGGGCAAGCGAATGGCTTGCGGCGGTAGACTCCTCGACCATGGCTGCATTCTGTTGGGTTCCCTGATCCATCTGGGCAACCGCCTGGTTGATTTCCTTGATACCCGTGGACTGCTCGCGCGACGCCTCTACGATGGACAGGACGTTGACGCTGATTTCCTTGACCTGCTCGACGATTTGTCCAAGGGCTGTGCCCGTTTCCCCAACAAGGCCCACACCGTTTTTGACGTGTTCGCCAGACTTTGCGATGAGTGTCTTGATATCCTTTGCTGCGCTCGCCGACCTTTGGGCAAGCTCGCGAACCTCTTGCGCTACCACCGCAAAGCCCTTGCCGGCATCGCCCGCCCTCGCTGCTTCAACACCGGCGTTCAGTGCAAGCAGGTTGGTCTGGAACGCGATCTCGTCAATCACGCCGATAATGGTCGATATTTCGTTCGACGATGCCTCGATGGCATTCATCGCATTGATGGCGTTGCTCACCACCATGCCGGAATGTTCCGCGTTCTTGCGTGTCGCAGTCACCAGGTGGCCGGCTTCCTCGGCACGGCGGCTGGTGTCGGCAACAGTCGTGGTGATCTGCTCAAGCGCGGCGGCTGTTTCCTCAACGGATGCCGCCTGTTGCTCGGTGCGTTTGGCAAGGTCGTCTGCCGCAGCCCGGATCTGCTTGGATCCGGCGGAGATGGCTTGCGCATTGCCGCTGACATCGACAATGGCCCCTTCCAGCCGCTCGATAGCGCCATTGAAGTCGACGCGGATCTTATCGAGCCGTGCTGCGAATGCCTCGTCGATGCGATAGTTCAACTTGCCGTTCGCCATTGCTCCAAGGCCCAGCGCAAGCGTATCGACTGCGAACTGCACCTCTGAGGCTTCTTCCGCCTGGCGCTTCTGCTGTGCCAGACGCTCGCGCTCGGACATCGAGCGGTTTGCCTCGGCTTCGGCTTCAAGGCGGATGCGGTCCCGGGCATTTTCTCGGAAGACGGCAACGCACTTGACCATGTCGCCAATTTCACTGCGATCGGGTACCGCATCCAGCTGTGCGTCGGCGTTGCCGTTCGCAAGTTCGCGCATTGTCTGGACGATGCGCGTTACCGGGCGCGTGATGGAGCGGGTAACGATCGTCGCCAGAATTGCAACGACAAACAGCACACCAAGCGAGATGAGAATGGAAACCAGCAATTCTTTCTGCTGTGTCGCTGCTGAGGCGGACGCATATTCCTCGAGCTCAAGCCCGGTCTGATCTTCTACCGTCTTGAGGGCGTTGATGCGATTGGTGGAAGCCTTGTACCAGTCCTCTGCCGAAACGCTGGCAATATCTCCGCCAAACGGACTTTTAAGTGCAACCTCACGCTGGCGTTCAACCAGTTTTCCGGCGTCGCTCGTCAGAGCAGCCTGCAAAGCGGCGCGTCCGTCTGCGCCCGCATAGCTGTTGAAGTCTGCGAAATAGACGTTCTGCATGGCGCCAAATTTGATGAATTGCTGATAGCTCTCGGCCTGAAACCTGCCAGAAGCAAAAGCCGCCGTGCCAGCCGTACGCTCCTGGCCCGCACGTTCCTTGCCCTGCAGCAAAGCGGAATAGGCGACAATCCGGTTTGAGATATTGCTGTCGGTCGTCAGCGAACTCATGGACTCGATCAATTTGATGATGCTGCCAATCGTATCCGCGAAATAGGCAGCAAGCTCTGGTACAGTCGCTTTGAGCGCCGTCACATCGTCGCGCATGGTCTTGAGCCGATCAAGTTTCCCCTCCGCAACAAGCGCAAGTTCCTTGAGGGCAGGCCCTCCGACATTGTCGCTGGAGGTGAGATGAAGAGCCTTGAACTTTGCGATGGCTGCGTCTGCGGCAAGTCTCTGCTTTTCCAGAAGCGGACCAAATTCGCCGATGCCTTTTGCACCTACAAAGCCTGCAGATGCGCCTCGCTCCTTCTGAATTTCATGAATGGTGGCGCCAATAACGGGCGCCATGGATGCTATCTCCGAAACAGACTTGGCGGCTGAAGCATTTCCCAGACGCAGTATACTATCTTGAACAGCAGCACCAACAAGCGCAATCGCAGGGATTGCGGCAACAAGGACAACGCGAGTGCTTATCTTTAGATTACCAAAAATGCTCACTTAGACCTCTATTTCTGGCGGGAGCAAAAATTTCTGCATTCGGCCAAATGGGGATGAAGGATAACAGTTTTGATAAATAACAATTATTGATGTTTAGTTATTTTGCATACAAAATCATCGCACTTGCTGAATTAGTGATCATTTATTTTCTCGCGCGCTAAATTCTGGAAGGAAATGAGACTTGGCATCGTCGCTCCGGCGTCGTCGCCACGGGAACTTTCTTACCTCACCAAAGAAAAACATCCTTCGGCAGCATCGCGTGCCAATTTTTTAGCTGACGCTCAAGGGCCGTATATCGAGCGAGGGTGACCTGAGTACCAAGGACACTTGATATTGGGGGGGGAATGGCGCACCCGACAGGATTCGAACCTGTGACCTTTGGAATCGGATTGGAAGACTTTAGTTGTAAGTATATGATTTTCAATGGCTAGATTTTGCAGTGCGCTAAGAATGCGCTAAGCCGTTGCATTGTCGCAAGAGCTTCAGATGTGCGATCCCCTTCAGTCTGCTTTTTTTTAGACTCCTCGCAAGGTTTTCGTCTGATGCGAAGTGAGGAAAGGCATTCGATTAATCAAAAGACAGATTTTCAATTGGCGAAGGATGCCGCTAAGCTTCCATATTCTAAAGCGGCAGTCCTAGTTGCATTTAGCAAGAGCTGATTTAAAGCTCTAATGCCGCTTCAGGCACGGACCGAAGCGAAATGCGCTTTCCTTTGATCAATAAAGGATACTAAGTTTGGAGGTGTATCTGCGTAAGGTGATAGTTCAGCAATTATTTCCTTCTTCGACAATCTTGCGGAACATTTCCTTTTTGCTTTAAACGGGGCCTCCGATTTTTGAGCTCGTTCAGCGAGCCATTGCAAGAATAAAACTAGAAGCTCGGCTTCTTGTTTTCCTCGAAAATGTAATTGAGTGTTTCGTGTAGAGAACCAGTTGGCCGCTGCCTCGATCTCTTCGGAGGTTACTGGTTTTCGATCAGGTGCCAACGTGTTAAGAGTTGCCAAGTCGTAGATCGACCTCGCCGTGGCAGTTTCAAAATGCAACTCAATGAAGTCCTTCAGGGAGAACTTATCTAAATCCAATTTTCCGTTTCGAGAGCTATGTCGCTGCGCCCAGGCCCAATAATTAAACAGGGCCACTTCTTTATGGACGTTCGCCTGTAAAATGATGAATGCTTCGATAATTTCGTTCACTGAAGTCTCGTCATCCTCAGTATGCACGGCATCTGCAAAAAATAGTGACCGCACTGCTGCCGACGTGGCCGCAGCAGTAGTGTAATAGTTCTCAATTGAGTATCCATTCGTTACAAACGCGTCTCTGTACTGGATTTGGACAAGATCATCCTCATAATCCCTGTCCAGAAAAAGAAAATATTGAAGACGGACCAGAGAGGAATTCGCGCGAATAGCATCCGCCAAGTTTTTGACGTTTATCTTTCCGTCGCAATTTTTAAATTCGATTTTGTTGCCTGAGTTAGGTATATTTCCGTTAATCCGGGGGCGATAATACGGAGCGTCTTTCCCTTCAACAAGAAAAAAGAACAGATCTTCATCCCTTTTGAATTCTCTGATTATCCCCTGCAAAATTACGGCATATGACTTTCGGTTCCGACGAAGGGTTTCTGGCGTGATCGACATTATTATTCCACAAAACTCTTGACTGGCCTGAAGCGGACGTCCAATGCCCTTGCAAAGGGGTCAAGATCATTCTCAAAAACGAACGGTGAATGAGTTGCCGCGACTAAGAGCCTGCATCTTTCAGAGGCCGCCACATCTACAAGAATTTTCCTTTGCCACTCAACAGAAAGAGACAACTCGGGTTCATCAAATATTACCGCGTATGAACCAGCGTCGCCCAGATATAGCTCTGCCATCACTCCGAGAATTTGTTTCTCTCCGGAAGAAAGATGTTCAAGATCGATCCTGTCGCCGGTTATTTCTTCGAACAAGCCGAGCGTTGCATTCAGACTGTCGTATCGCATTTTTTTGTTGATTAGATAACCATTGCAGACGCTCGCATACCTCAACAGCGCCTTATCAAGCTCGCGGACTTGATCATATTCCTCGATTAAACGAGAGAGGAAGAACGACAAATGCCTGTTTTCCAACAGTGACCCGCTATCCATCGCGTCTAATATCAAGTCGCGCTGGTGGGAAGTAACGTTCTCGCCCACTCTTGCGAGCACGAGCTCCACGCTTCCACGATCCGTCAACCTGTCGATCATTTCGCTCGTTAGGCCCCGATCTTCCGCCAACTGGCCAAGCATCTGCCCACTGATCTGTCCATATGACATGATCGAATGATCGCGAATTTGGCTTGTTACTCGATCGATCTTTTTTTTAACGTCACTCATACCGAAGTGAATGTTGATACCGTCGTCGTCGTTGTCATCGTCCTCATCAATATCCTGCTGCATGTCTTGCTCAACACGTCTATAAGTAGGTAAATATAGCACTGACGCGTTTAGATTATTTTCAAGGTGCGATCGCAGCTGTAATATTGGTGAGTTTTCCATTTGATCTACAAGGTCTGGCTCACCGTCAGGGCTATAATCAAATCTTATCAATCTGTCGTAGAAAACTTTACTTGGCACCCTCAGACGTCGTGCTACCGAAGTGAACAAAGTTTCTTCTCGCAAATGTGTGTAGGGTAAATGCCTAACTTGTTTCGCCAACTGAAAAATTTCGCTTGGCGTAATATTTCCCCTATGAAGCCATGAACGAAGCATTGAAGCATTTCTGCTTTTTTCGAAATCGGCAGGTCCGAAAGCGACTGGCTCAAGACCGCTGAATTTGACCTCAATCCGCTCGTATTCAAATTTACTGATTTGGCTGAACTGCTTGCGTAGAATCAGTTGGAGAATGAAGAGCGCGGTTGTCTTACCCGATCCGTTGTCTGCAATAAATATCGTGGTTCGGCCGGCGAATTGCAGGAAAACATCTTGTTTTTTGTGCAAACCATAGATGGCCAAATAGTCCACTACCCCATCGAATTCATTTGCACTGTGAGATTGGTCAATCATAAATTCGCTCTACTCGCACGTTTAGACAGGCTCGAACTCTCGCGCAAATAGGTTTAACTTGCGTTTACGAAGGCTGTCACCACACATTCGGACAGGTACATTGAGCTTGAGGAAATGCACACATTGTGACATTTCATGCTGTCGAGTTGACGGTTAAACCGAAAAGCAAACTTTCCTACGGATCTACGACTCTGAATTACCTTTGAGATTTGGCAGACTGGAACTATTGGAGACTAAGCGCGTGGCCGCCCGGTACCTCAAGCGATACATTCTGTCGTCGGACAATCACGAGTTTGTTGGACGCATATACGATCTTTCGATCGTGTCCTTGCACTTCGATAGTTACGAAGAGCTGTCGAAACAC
Organism: Rhizobium sp. Leaf311; assembly: GCF_001423445.1. Taxonomy (NCBI): domain Bacteria; kingdom Pseudomonadati; phylum Pseudomonadota; class Alphaproteobacteria; order Hyphomicrobiales; family Rhizobiaceae; genus Rhizobium; species Rhizobium sp. Leaf311. The sequence goes on from NZ_LMNZ01000001.1 coordinate 486,020, forward strand.
CCAGACTGTAAATATGCCTATGACGTTTACTACGTTCTGTCGATGCTTACGCGACGGGTCGAATCTTTGAACATGGTCGGCGGAATGATATGGCCGACGAAAATGCCGAAGAACTTCAAGGAATTCCCTGTCTCCCGCTACGAGTGGTTAACCATATCGGCTGATGTTTTTCTGGCGCGCTATATTTCGGTGATGGACTGCGCGACAATCTTGGTCAACGAGGTCATGGAATGCGGGCTTTCGTCTCAAGCGTGCACGCTGCAAAACCTTAAAAAGCAGCCTGTCCCGAAATCTGTCCTAAGACATCTTGAGAAAATGATCGAGGATCAAGGACTGTTGCGGAAGGAACGAAACCGTAGGTTCCATCATGGGCATGAACGAGAATTTAGTTCTGATGACGAGATGTTCCGAATCGGAGCACTGTTCGAACATCGTTACAACGGCGCGCGCGGGCCGAATGGTCGTGCGCTACCCGTTGAAAGGCTCTTCCGTGAGGGTCTCGTTGAACTCCAAAAAGAGTTCAACCGCGTAATGAGGAAGGTCGTGAAGCAACTCAATGGCCTTTACGACATGCTTTATTCAGAGTTTGAGAACCGGTTTTCACCAAGATTTAGAGCAGGCGCGTTCGCCCGAAAGAGCGCGCGCGCCTAAGTACTCTTTAATGCCACCGAAAAAATCACGCAGGAAACAGCAAAGTGGAAGAAAGCATAGCTAAGCCTTGAGGAACAACACTATCACATCTGCCAGACTGTCCCACATCGACATGAGATGTTCCGGCGATGGCGCAAAGTTAGGCGAGTGGACGTATCTGTTTAGTGTGTCCGCAGAGATCAGCTTGTCGCCTTGTTTGAATTTGCGAATCACGTCCATCTGCTTGCCGTCGATTTTGCCTGCTGCCAGAAGATGTAGCCCCGCTTTTTCAAGTCGGGCCGCGAGCTTGTCGTTGTCGTGGACTGAGACGCCGGCCTCTCTTACGTAGTTCTCTAGAGCGAGTTCGATAAGAACGCGCAGCAGCACAGAAACTGCGTTAGCGTGCTTTCTCAGATCAAGATGAAACTGCAGCTCTTCCCAAATCTGATGATGACGTTGAAGGCGGCCAGGCCAGTTGAAGACGAAATCCTTGTGCGGAATTAGCGTCGTACGGACTGTCGGGGTGGCCTTAGCGGTCGGCTTCAGTTTAGTTGTCTTTGACGAGACCTTCGCATCGTCATCTGTTTCAAGGGCGTGGGTCGGGCCGGGAAGAACGCCTTCGCTTTCTAGCTTGTTAAGATATCGCTCTTTTCCGTCTACGTCCCAGATATGGCCTAGAACGACTTCGCGGCTAGCGAGATCGCTCGCGATTCTGGCGAGCGCGTTAATGGATATCGCCTTGTCATGTGTGAAGTTAAATCGGCCGCCCTTCATGCTGATGCCGACTCGTGCGCGGAACGATTCTGCCGAAAGCAGGCGGTTAAGTGTGGAACGAGGAATCTTTTTGCGAGATGGCAAAAGGTGGGCATCGGCTAAGCACTTCTCAATCTCGTCAGCGACGCTGGGTCCGCTTCCCTTGCCAGTTCGCGCGACAAAGGTCGCCTTCATTCGGTCGTCCCACGTACTCTGGCCAACACCGTTCTGGGTGCCGGTATGCCGCCGGTAAAGAATCTCGTCGATTCTGTCCCGATCGGCTTCAACTTGACATTGGAAACTGTCGGGGAATGAATCGTTCCAACGGGTTCGCTGCTCCCGAAAAAAAGCCTGCAATTCAATCGTTGGAGCACGACGTGGATCATCGAGCAGCTTTAGACAAGTGACCCTGCGGTTGCCGTCGAAAACGATGAACTTATTGGCATTGGGCGAAACAAGTGGAAACTCGTAGATCTCGCCCCGATCGACGATATCCTTTGCAAGGTTAAGCATGTGCTGCTCTCGCTCCTTGAAGAGCCAAGCGATAGCAGCAGTCTCGTTTTCGAGCTCACCGTGTCGGTCGTTGGCACGATTAACCTCAAGCGAACTGAGTGGAAGATTTTTGATTGCCATTGTACCCCCCCCAAACACAACATTACTAGTTTAGGTTGATTTGGCAATGGCTGCTATAAATCCGCTTTCATTTATATAGGCACTTGCTTGCTTCTATGAGTTGATGGCAACGGTACGCAAAGATTTAAAGCTAACAAGGCACACATTTTGTGACATTTTGCGTCTTTGAATCGCAAGGTTTACGATATCTTCACGCAGTATGGGTTCCGAATGGTGCGATAATCGGGTATTATAGTGAAAACCAATCATCTCGTATTTGGCTCTACAGTTTGGTCCGTATCTAACTACCTACGCCGCTTTATCGCTGCCATCGCTGGAATAGCCGTGGTGGTGGGTTCATGGTCAGGAATTGTACTACTAGCGCAAATCCCCCCTTACATACTGCCCAATCCAAAGTCCGTGGTTGAAGCAATCGTAAATGACTGGTCAGTATTGGGGCCTGCGCTATGGGTCACCACCCAAACAACGCTGTTTGGCTTGTTCCTAGCTGTCGTAGGGGGAGTATGCGTAGCTGTTCTCACCGCGCAATCCCGCCTGCTCGAAATGCTCATTGCCCCGATCACGGTTATTCTTCAAGTGACGCCGATAGTCGCGGTAGCTCCGCTGATTCTTATTTACGCGCCTAATCCGCAGATCGCTCAGCTACAGTGTGCGTTTTTGGTGACGTTTTTCCCGATAATGGTGAATACGCTACAAGGTCTTAAGAGCGTTGACCGTGATTTGGCAGATACGGTAAGTGTTTACACGGCCTCCAAGTGGAAAATGCTGGTGCTCCTGCAGGTGCCCTCTGCTCTTCCTAGCTTTTTTGCTGGATTGAAGATTGGCGGTGGACTGGCGCTTGTGGGAGCAGTGGTCGCTGAATTCACGGTTGGGACGGCTGGAGAAAATGCTGGTCTCGCGTTCCGCTTGCTTGAGGCCCAGCAAAAGCTGAAAACACCACGACTTTTCGCCGCAGTAATGCTCCTTGCTTTACTTGGAGCCTCAATCTTTCTTCTGATATCGGTTTTGGATCGCATTGTTCTACGTCATTGGTATGCCAGCAGGGCATCAAAAGCTGTGAGATGAGCGGAAATGAAAACCTAACAAAATACGCATTTTCTTAGGTTCTGGCTCTCTTGAACACTAACCTGCTGCGCCCGTAGAGCAATTTCCTCCGCAAAATCTCTGCTCGCCCTTCCGTGTCATCGGCAACATAACGAATGGCATGGAAACGCCGCTTTTCATGAGGTTTAGGTGAAGCAAGCTCGGGTTTTAACGGAACCAGAATTTAAACGGGTGCTGGCTGTAGTCGCACAGATGAAACATGCCGGGCGCAATAGGCTGACGTTGATGCTCTCCCATCTCGCTGGCTTGCGTGTAGGTGAGATTGCGGCGTTAACCACGCGCGATGTCTTCGACGGTGAATCTAAGGTTCGGGAGCAATTGCGGCTTCGGGCTGAAATCACCAAAGGCGGCCATGCTCGGACGGTCTTTTTGAATGAACGCCTGCGCCACGAGATCGAGCGTTTCAGCATGGATCGGCCCGAAAACGGGGATGCTGACGCGCCGTTGCTCCTTACACAGAAACGTACGCCATTTTCTGCAAACACGCTCTGCCAGTTGATGGGACAGATTTACAAGCTGGCCGGGCTTGAGGGGGCGACCTCGCATAGCGGTCGCCGCTGGTTCATCACCCGGCTTGCGCATTCCGGGGTCAGTCCGAAGGTCATCATGACGCTCGCCGGTCACCGGAATCTCACCACCACTCAACGCTATATCGATGTGCGGGACGACATGATGAAAGCCGCCGTCGATTTGCTGTGAGGTGAAGCATGCTTCATCTGATTGTTTTCGCTCTGGTCGTTCTTTCCACCTGGGCAGGCGGCGGCTCGTTCTCTCACATGTTCGGCTCGTTCTATATCGTGATCCTCCTGGCGTTAGCTGCCAGCGGCGTCGTTGCAATCCGCGTGACCGCGTGGGCGGGTCTCGGCGAATATTCATGGCTGATGGTCGTCGGGCTCATTGGGCTTTCCTATGTTCTCGGAACCACCTTCCGTTTTTGGGCGCTTGATCTGCCTACGTACAAGCTCACTGAAAACGTGCCGATCAGCGTAGAGATATCGCGCAACAACGGTCAGGTGACCGGCGCCGTCCGCATCACGAATGTAGGCAAAGACCCAATGATCTCCGCTAATATAGCTTGCCGCATCTTTCACGATAACGGAGAGCCGGTCGTCAAGCTGCTCAGCGGCGGGTTTGGACGGCTGGCGCAGCTTGATACGGGATACGGCAAGACGACACTTGTGGCGACACCCACCGATTTCAAACGCTACCGCAGCGATCCGAACCTCATGGAATGCTGGCCGAAAGACGCAACGTTCGTCGCGCCATTGCCATTCAAGCTTGAGCTGCGCTTCAAACGGAACGTCAAGGACAGCAGGACTGATTTTTACGTGACCAACCGCGATCAGTTTCCGTTAAAGAACATTCAGTTCAATTGTATCAACGACCGTGATGAACCCATGAAGGTCGAGGCCTATCCGGCTTATCAGCCGAACAAGTTCGCCAACACCATCATAGATGTGGGGAAGACTGTAAAATTCGTCTCAGACAGCGCGATTTGGAAGTTTCGAAGCTGCCGTGTGTCCAACGCAGCAAATGCTAACTGAGCTTACCGGGAACGAAAAGTTTGCTCAGCGAACTTTTTCTGCGCGTTTTGCCACTGTGACCGTCTGCAATTTATCACCCCAAAACTTGCCGATGAAATCGCTCTTATCCAGCTTGTGCGAACCATCACTGTTCATGCGTAAGCCATCCTGGCCGAAGACCTCAACAAGCTTGTGGTGTCCTTCACGCATTTGCTCAATTCTTTTGGTATCCGTCATCGCGAAATGGCTTTCGCCGCCGAGTTCATCGAGAATGATATTCCAGCAGGTCATTGGCGCATAACCTTTAGAAATGGCTTGTAAGGTCAGATAGGTATCTTCACCAACAAACTCGAATTCTTCGGGAAGAAACAACGGATCGCGCCCCTCCTGCGCGAAATTGCGAACAACGATCATCGTTCCCTTGAGGTTCGTACTTTTCTTGAACACATGATTGTCCGCATAGGGTGCGTCAATTGCGCTGTATTTTTTGTTAAAGCTTGTTTGTCTACCAAAGATTGGTTGGAACAGGTCAACCCCGTCATAAGCAGACTTTCCGTTCGCTGCCATTTCAGTGAACAGACGATAACTGCTGTTATGGTTTTCTCCCTGCATCAGCACGGCGTCGTCGTCCATGACAATGCCCCAATCGAAATCACTCTTATAAAGCCGTGACAGGCAAAGATTGCGATTGCGGGCAATCGATTGACCGGGCTGGCGTATGATGCCGCCGCCATGCTCCGAAAGCAGACCAAGTTCTTTGCTGGTTGCAATTTCCTCGTCAGTCCAGTTGGACGCAGCGACATGAACCGGAATGTCCGTCATGCGACGCCACCACTCCAGTTGCCATTCGAAATCGAACTTCCGATCTTCTCTATGGGCGGCGTCATCAGGCAGATAGCTGGTGATAAAGGCACCGAAAGCCCGTCCGCTGGAGCATGGTGCAGCCGGGAATGTTGTTCTTTTCCGCCTATTCTTTTCGATCCGCGCATGGTTCCGCGAGCGCGTTCCAGGCGAGGTTGACGGTTTCGAACCCGATGGGGGCGCCGGAGGAGGAGGGGGTGCAGGCGCGGCGATAAAATCCTCGCAAACCTGCGTGCGGGCCATCGAAACGCCGAGAACCATCGGAGAAACATACTCGAACCGGTCGCCATCCTTAAAGGGGTGATCGATGCAAAATGCTGCATCTGCTACGTCGCTTTCAGCGATATAACCGGTCAGATCCTCGCCATAAGTAGAAGCTGTTTTCCAGAATGCGGCAATGTCGGCCAATGAAAGTTCCATCTGCGGGTCAATTGCAGCGGTCGGCGCGGTGAACTTGAGAAAAGGATAACTGAGCCCGGAATAGCCTTTTGCGCTGGTAAAACCGACTTCCGGCATTGCCCCGTCCGACAGCCACTGAATGCGTTTCGGTGTCGGATCGGCTGTAAGCTGCGCCCCATTGTCCCTTTTGAACAAGGCGGTCGCCATTTCAAGATTGCTGGCAGAAGCCTTCATGCCGATACACGTCGCCTGGAAATGACGTGTTCTCAATCCGAGCTTAGCGCCCTGTCGCAGTTTCTTACCAAGGTAACCCGCAATCGGTCGAAGCGTCAGCCGGGATTGCGACTTCGCGTCATCGACAACCGAGATACCTTTATCGTCTACCAAAATGCGCCACTGGTAATCGTGTTCGAAGCGTTGTCGGAAAGTCTCCGCGTCTTGAAGTTCAAAGGCATATTGCCCCTTACCGTCTAGCTCGGCGAGAGAGTGTGCCAGCGTCACAGTGGCATTCGTGAAGCTGTAGGCATCCGACAGAAAGCGCAGTTTCGTGACTGGCACCCCGTCCGCCATTTCGTTCCATATAACGATCACTTGATGTTGGCTTGAATTTGACGGTTTGCACGTGCCAGCGATCAGATCGATTGCGCGGTACAGCGGATAGAGGGGGCGAGTGGCAAGGGGATGATCCTCCGGCGTTCTGCTCCCAACGGCTTCCAGTAGATACTTGTCTATGGTCTTCGGATCGTCCTTATCACGGACGTGGACAAGAAAAGTCTGACCACCTTCGGAAAACAGCAAGGAACGGTGAAATCCATCGGCAAGCGTCACTCCAGGAAGCGGAGCGGCAACAACGCGCGCCTTGGTCAACTCTGCGGATATCATATCGAGCTGAGACGACCGGAGCCTTTGGTTTTTTTGAGTTGCTTTACGTCCGAAGTAATCGACCGCTTCCCCGTATCGCCCAGAAATGCCCTTGCCTTCCTCTAGCCATGTCGGCATTGGCTCAGTGACTTTCGTTTCTGCCGCATACCTCAAAACGCTACTGATTTCGCTGCGCCAACTCTTGCTGGTGCTTTTCGAGAAAGTCAGCTCGACAAGCGCGTTGTAGGGGTTTTCTCGCGTAACCTTGTTGAGCGGCTTGTTGCGGTCCTCTAGGAAATTTTCGAATAACTGTGTGTCATGGCGAATGTCCTCGCCAAAAGCAAAAAGCCGTTCCAGAGCCACATATAAGAGCTTCTGGCTTTGGCTCTCGTGATCTTCGAAAACGCTGGCAGCATTGATGATTGTCTGAAACCGGCTCTTATATTGATGGAGCGGAGAAACGATTTGCTCTTTCTTAACGGCTTTGCCCATTGGATGCTCGCAATGATTCTATAAAGTGTATGGCAATGAAACCGTGCAGATATTAAGAAAGTGCAGCCAGTTGGCAGTTCAGGGATTTTAAGGTTATTCAATGCTTTCCGCGAAATCGAACCATGCCGTCTATCTGCCAGCGATCAGTGCGAACTATGCCAAGCTCGGTCACTCGTTGCATTTCAAGCGGACTTTCGCGTTCTCGGAAAAGGACATGAACTTTCTCGATCCGGCGAGCGGCCTGTTTCACTACCCCTACGCGCTCTATAGCGCAGGGCAGGCGGCCAAAACGGACGGCGCCGCTAAGCAGACCAACCTTGTGAGCCACCGGGATCGCGATCGTACAACGGTGATCGGTGATAGCGGAGGTTTCCAGATACAGGAAGGCACGATCAAGTTCACCGGCGATGTTACGTGTGAGCGCATGCTGCGTTGGATGGAAAGCCATTCAGATTTTTCCATGTCGCTGGATTTTCCGACCGGTGGCATATCGCCAGGAAACGTTGCGCAGCACACTGCAAGGCTAAATGCAGGAGGGAAAATCACGGCAATGAGCGCGGCCAACCGTCTGTCGTTGGACTATAATGCTTGCCTGACTCAATCGCTGCTCAACCTTGATTATTTCGTTCACAACCGCATTTCAACAAAGACCAATCTTCTCAATGTCATCCAAGGCCGCACCGAACGCGAAAGCAAGGTGTGGTACGAGGCCGTAAAAGGCTACTCGCTGGAGGGCTGGGCCTTTGCCGGTGCGCATCAGAGCGCGTTCTCTCTGACCATCGCTCGCCTGCTCGATATGGTTGACGATGGGCTGTTGCATAACGCGAAATGGATACATTTCCTTGGCATCTCCACGCTTGAACCTGCGTACCTGTTCACAACGATCCTTCGCTGTCTGCGCCGGTATAATCCCGAGATTGGCATTTCCTTCGACACATCAAGCCCGTTCGTTTCGGCGGCGAACTTTAACATGTATACGTCGTTCCGCTTCGACAAATATGGTTGTGCGTTCTCGACGGCTTCCGTTGCGGAACATGCGAACGCCGACGATATCCGCACACTCAATGACATTGCTCGTGATTTCATCAAAGAGGTTGTGATTTCGCGGACAGGGGTACCCGTACGGCGTTTTACCCCGCTCCCCGTTGCAACAGCTATAGGCTCAAGAGTGACCGTTGCAGAGATTTGTGAGTTGAAGGATAACCGCTGGCGCATCACGACGGATGGCGTTTGGATTTTGATGAACCACAACGTCGAGGTGTTCAAAAAGGCATTCGAAGCTCTCAATCGCAGTTTCGATGAAAACCCTTTGCATGATGATATGCCCGTCTACGTCCGAGCTGCGAAGGTTGCTATCGAACTGATTTTCGAAAAACATTATTCGACAGGCCCTGCCGCTGCTAGAGCATTGCTAAAGGAATCGGCTTCGATGTTGGATATCTTTGCTGACATGAGAAACTGAGTTGGAAGGAGCCAAATGAGCGGCTCCATCCAGGCAAGTCACTACTTCTTCAGATCAAGCCCAACACCCTTGCACGTAAAGCGTTCATCGAAGGCTTTCGTGTAATCGGTGTCCGATTTCAGAAGCTTGGAATTCACCATCTCATCTGCGAGCCACTTGTAACGCGGCGCTGTCAAACAACCGATACCTTTTTTTAGGGCATCACCACTGTCAACGATACCGTAAGTCTTTATCTTGGCGATTGCGTAAGCAATCTGGCCATCAGTCATTTCAGGGTTGGTCTTTTTGATGAGAGCGTTGGCGTAGGTGTTGTCGCCGTAAAGGTAGTTGTACCAGCCTTCAATAGACGCATTGACGAAGCGTTGGACAAGGTCTGGGTTACTGTCGATCAGCTTCTGCTGCACTGTAATCGTGGTGGCGTATGGCTTATAGCCGCTGTCAGCGAGAAGGAATATCTTTGGTTCGATACCCGTTTGCGTCTTTATTTCATAAGGCTCTGCGGTAATCAGGCCTTGTTGCCCTGAGTTCTTATCCGCGAGAAACGGCGCGACACTGTAGTTATAAGGTCGGTATTGTTCGTCACGGAATCCGGTGAAATTAGCCTTCATCCACTCGAAGTATCCGCCTAACCCGCCTTGGGTCATGAAAATCGTCTTTAGCTTGGCGAGGTCTCCGAATTCGTCGATACCGTTATCAGGGTGAGCTATGAGAACTTGAGCGTTTTTCTGATAGAAGGCGGCAACGTCCACAAGCGGAATGCCTTGTTCGACACCCGCAAGTTGCTCCTGCTGTGTGCCGAGGTAGAAATCGAGTTTTCCAACCATCAGAAGGGTTCGATTTTGCGTTCCCGGCCCTCCCTGCTGAATCTCTACGTCAATGCCATACTTGGCGTATGTACCATCGGCGACAGCCTGATAAAATCCGCCATGATCGGCTTCTGCCAACCAATCGGTGCCAAAGCGGACCTTATCGAGAGAATATGCAGGTGAGGAGATGCTAAAAGCAATCGCAGAAGCTATCAGCGGGGCGAATCCGGACGCCTTGCTGGAGATAAACGGGCTTTTCATTTGAAATTCCTGATGCGGAGGGAAGCAACGTTAAACGCTTCGATTGTATGAACCGTTTATTGGCCAAATGTTAAGATTGATGTTTCCGAATATCTGTCACCGCTCTTCGGTCTATCTCCATTGAAAGTTTTTGCTGGAATTCTAGCAGTTCCGGCTGAGCCTCTAGACGCATTCCCTTCAATCTCCACGACAAACCACACAGCGTTGCCAGTCCGGGTTCGCGATCAACGGCGATGAGATGTGAGTAGTATCGGGGGCTACGGCCCAACCACACGCTCGAGAATTCCATTTGCGAGCTGGCTAATCCAGCGGTAGCCATAAATTCATAGATGTCTTTGATCTTCATCGGTAGCAACTCACTGTTTTAATTATTTATTTTCAAAGACCAGTGGCGCTACACTGGTGCTTTATAAATAGCAGGTCATTTAACCAGGAGATTTCAATGAAGACCAAGATACAGCAGCTTCGCGCGGACATGATGACGAGTGGTGTCTTCACCCATCGTGAACGCGCCCAGATCAAATACTTGACGAAAGCTAACGAAGCTCAGCGCCAATATGTAAAGGTGGCACTTCCAAAAAATCATTTGGCCCGAGGCTGGATGGAAACCTGTGGCGAAGTGGACGACTGGGGCAATGTCGATTACTGTGGTGTCCCCCTTTGTCCGCGTTGCCATCTAAGGGAGCGGGGTGTGCAGACAGCTCAAGCTATAAAGAAAACGTTCCTCGGAGCTGCCAATGCCGACCTCGCATTCGCAACAATCCTCCTGCCGCCACAGCTCGACTTCTCCGGTATGACCAATCTCTTGGAAACGGAAAAGCGTCGACTGCGCACATTCATTTCTCGCCAGCGGGTGAAAGATGCCCGATGGGACGATTTTCAATTGCTGGGCTGGTGGGAAATCGACCGCATGAGTTTCGGTGATTTTGAAACTTGTGGCCGTAATACGCGGCTGGCGCTGGAATCCCTCGGCTTTCCGCTGATGGAAGCCCCAAACAAGACCATTTGGCGCCCACACCTCCATGCGATAGTTCGCAAGGGTAATCTGACAACCGAGGAAATCGCCACTGCTCTGCGAAAGGAAACACACACGGCGAAATATCAGGTCGACATTGAGCCGTTTCGCCCAAATCGCGCCGTTGAAACAAATCTGCAGAATATCGTTCGTTACTGCCTGAAATTCCGCATTGAGAGCGACTACAAACGACCGGATGCGCAAGACTTCATAGATTATGAGGTGTCAGTTGAAGGAAAACCTGCCACACGGAATTGGTGGCCAGCTGAGGATGTCCGCGAATATGTCGACTGGCTGTGTGTGCAACGCGCAGGGTTTCAATCGCTTCGCGTTGTAATCGGCAGAGCCAAAGTTCAATCCGGCAAACCGGCGCAAAAGATTGCCGAATTAAACCCCTCTTCTGCTGATCAGGTTATTGACGGTTGTTCATTGCCTACTGACATTCAAGGCCGTGAATTTTCATGTGCCGAAACTAACCTGACATGTTCTCAGGTGGAGAGCTTAAGCGTAGAGCAGAACCACATCATTGAAATCAATGGCGTTGTCTCATCTCATTGCTCACCTGTCAGTCGTGATTGGTCTGGCAACAGAATGTCTATGTATAATAATACTATACAGGATACTAACTGGACTAATTGTGGGTCTGATGGCTCATCGGAACGTGATGACCGTCCAGCGGTGAACGTTGTCAGTGAAAGGCCAGGATATGCGGGGAACGTCATCAGCCTTTCTGAACATATGCGAAGCATTTGGGCCAAGAAGCCAGTCAGCGACGTTGCATTGGACGCTACGACAAGGCGATGAATGTTCGCTGACAGAACTTTTTGGTGTCAAATTTCGAAAGCGTAATCCTCACAGATGCTCTTTCCGCGAAGCTGCTGAAGTTCAGGGTTTTCGCGACATTGCTGGTCGAACATACGGGTGACAGCTAGCATCGATGGCGGCATGGGAAGTGGATGATGTGCGCCGGTCAGATCAAGTCCCGCTAATTCCTCCTCATCTGTTATTCGTCCCGTAATGGCGGCGGCTTTTAGATACGCGCTAATCGGCATCGTCGGTGCAAATGTCTGGTCCAGCACAAACTCAATGCCGAGCATAGGCCGCAGTGCCATGATGTCGGAAAGCCAGAGTGGCTGAAAAACCGGACCACCGTCGGTGAGATTATGCAGAGCGTCAACTGCGTGGCTGCAAAGTCTGCTCCGGGTTAGCAGCATGACAGAGCTGCCTTTGGGATCGTAAAGTCTGGCAACAGGCGGGAAGTTCGCGTTCGGCCTTGCGTGCCATTGAAGACGGCACAAAAGGGTTTTTGGAAACAATCGCCAATATCGTCCCGGCTGATCCATCTCATGCACGGTGACGGTTTTGCCCTCGCTTAAGGCAAACAGCATGATAGCTCGCCATGAGAGCCCCGATAGATAGTTTCTCTGGTGAAGAACGCTGTCAATGTCATAACGGAGATTGAGAGCCGTACCCTTGCGCTTAACCTTGTAGAGCCATTTGGATCCGATTTGCAAATCGGTGGCGAACAATAGGGCCATGTCGATTTGTGTCTGCGTCGGTTTTCTGACGTTATCGTTCTCACCAAGATAATCGCTTTCGCGCTGTGTCTGCATTCCTGTCCCATCTACGTTTCGGCGGAAACAAAAAGCCGACGACGAGAAAGGGCGAGTGGAGAGTGCCAGAGGTGGGCATCTGTGCAGCAGGTGCTTGTTCGATGCTGGAGCTTACGCTGTCTTGCATCGTGCAGAAGCATAGACATATCAAGGAACGCTGCCATGCGTCGAAACAATAAAGCGCAGCATGCCGAAGAGGATGCGTGCCGTTGGCGCTCTTTGACTGCGCTGCGCCCCAGAGAAGCAAAAGGCATGGGATCATATGATCCCATGCCTTTGGATGCTTAAACGCAGTATTCGCTGTTTACACGGATTTACGCAAAAGCTTCCCGCGTTCGGCAGCAGCAGCGGTCAGTTGCGCGTCAAGCTCGCCGCCTCGCACTGCCTCGATCAGCGTATCAATGATCTTCGGCAGTGCCGAAAGCTCACCCGCCTCGACGGCGTTTTTGTCCTTCGCGAACTCGATTGGCTTGCCAGCATAGCGGATCGCGAAGAAAACCTTCCCGTTGCCATCGGTGAACCAGCCCTGACGAACACGCTTGAGCGTTTCCACCTCAACGCGCTGACCGTCGGCATTCTTGCGGCGAACCAAATGTGTAGGCGCAAAGACCTGATCGGCGATCTTTGCCTCTGCCATCTGCTTCTGCTCCGCGAGCGTTGCGATCATTTTTTCCCGCGCCCGCTGTACAGGATCGACAGTTGCGCGAACCGGAACTGCAGAAGTGAGCTTGAGTGCTTTCAAATGAGACATGCTGTGATCCTTTCCGAAACCTTGAACGTGTTTCCGGGATACAGCCGTCTGCCAGAAGGGCGAGCGAAGAGTTGGGTAGATTGAACTGGACTTATTGGTAAAGCTGCAAAATCTTATCCGCGTTCGTGTTGGCGATCTGCAAGGATTGAATAGCAAGCTGCTGTTGAGTTTGTTGTGCGGCAAGTTTAGCCGATGCTTCTTCCATATCAGTGTCGACTAGTCGGCTAACGCCACTCTTGATGCTGTCCATGAGTTTGTTTGCGAAATCATCCTGCAAATCGATACGTTGACTGAGTGAGCCAAGAGTTGAGGCGCTGTGGATCGCTTCCTTGAGCATGTGTTCTACACCTTCAAGATATTCATCCACTGTGAAAGTGCCAGCTGTGATATCAATTTCCGCTAGGTCGAAGCGTAACGTGAAGGGTGGATTTGGCCGAAATGAGCTGATGTAAAAATCCACAGCCTTATTTCCATAGCCTGGATAAGCGGTTTGATCCGCCTGATACGTCAATTGACCGCCAGATACAGTGACTGACATACCTGCTCCCGATGTGATGTGATCTACTACCGTTTTCAGGTCTGCGGCACTGTTGATCATTCCGTCAGTCGTCCCGAGCGCAGCGTCTACAGCAGCCCGGTTGATAGTATAAGTGGTGATTGGATTATTGTTGATGCTGAGATCGAAAGATATCGTAGCATCAAGCATCACTTTGAACGGCTGCACGAAGCTCATCGTTGAACTCGTGATCATGTTGTCGTGATTGACACGCGGCGTTGTGAGAAGGCCAAGTGTTCCTTCATTCACCGGTGATGAGAATAACGGGACGACATCGCTAATGAAAATACTTGATCCAACATGAGGGCTAGTCTCTAGCGAGCGGATTTCATAGCGGCTGGGATCGTTTATCGGCGTAGCCGTATGACCGTACACATCGGCGTAGACGCCTGCTCCGGCATCATCGAATGCTTTTTGCATGACGAGGCGTAAATCCGCTACATTTCTGATAAGGCCATCGGTCGTTCCCAACGCGGTATCTATAACGGATTTGTCGATGTTGATGTTGAATGTTTCCCCGGCACTTTCGGCGCTTTGGTCAATCGTCAGTTTGAAGGCAACGTTGTCGCTGTTACCGAATGTGATTGGGCCGTTGAAGAGGTGATCCTCGTGGCCTTCATGGAAAAAGCTGTTCGTGTACATGCCTCCTACGGGCATGTAGTAATCTAGGACGTCTTTCTGCAAAATGCCGCCGCCTCCAGTATTGAGCATACTGGTTTTCCTGAGATCGGCTTCCATCTGCGTGATCTTCGTTCCACCATTTGCGTCTCTGATGAAGCCTTCCACCACATAATCTGAGAGAACGTTGACATCGTTGATGTGGTCGCTTGCCGAAGTTTGCAGCCAGTTCACTCCGCTGAAGCTGGACGATGTTACGATGCTTTCTGCCTGTGCATTAAGCTGCGTAAGTGCACCCTGAATTTGACGTTTGTCTGCGCTAGGCTCTTTCGCAGTGACGAGGTTCGCTTTGAACTCCGTTAGAATATCGACAACGGCTTCTGTCCCTGCATAGGCTGTATCAAGCTTCGCGGCTCCAATGCCAAGTGCGTCACTCGCGGCGGTTAGAGCCTTGTTATCAGAACGCATAGTCGTACTGATTGACCAGTAGGCTACGTTATCAGAGGCCGACTTAATTCGTAAGCCAGAACTGACTTGCGCTTGCGTTTCCGTTAAATTCGACCCTATGGAGCGAAGCGTTTGAAGTGCGCTCATGGCGCTGGTGTTTGTCAAAATGCTGGTCATGTTAACCGTCCGAAAGCAAAGGCTGGCCATCAGTCCGAATGATCGAACTGTTGCTAGGCGGGCAATGATCTGAACATCGTTACGGTTAACCCAAGTGGGTGCCAGCCATAATGGCTGGACCGCGCCATGAAGATGGGGAATCCCACCCTCGGCTGTCCCACAAATCGGAGACTTCTATGAATCCTTTTGCGTTGTTTTCGGTTAACAAAACGTTAACGCGACGCGCTTTCAACCAGTAGCCGCTTATAAAGTTAGTAGCCGCTTATAAACTTTGGAATAGCTTCTGAAATCGCGTTAAGCTCACCGTTGAATTCCTGAATAATATCGACGATTTGCTTTTTGGTCTCATTTGCATCGAAGAGATTACTGACAAGGACGGAATTACCGTGCAGAAACCGGGAGTAGAGCCTACCCTTGTCCGAAGCTCCTGGATGGAAGCGAATTCTTGCTAGATTTCGTTCTGACGCGACATTCTCGATAGTGTTTATTATTTTTTTTCGAAGGGTAATGTCGGCTACTGGTCCGACTTCGGCGTTGATCCTGAGTTCTGCAGAACTGTCAGGATTTTGCTTCGAAATCTCGACAAATGCGATGAGAGGGAAGCCAGCTCGCCAATTTTCACATCCTCTCCATACAGTTCGTAACTCACTCAGCTGAATGAGCCACTCGACGGGTAAAAAGCTCGCGGATTTTCTGTCATGATCCACGTAAGAGAGTTCTTGACCGGCGATCCTTATTTTCTTGCCGTGTTCGGGACTTTGACCGAATAAATCCGTCACTGCGGGCTTGAAACCAGACCCAGGTCGCTCCTTTTTGAGCAAATCGAGCAGTTTCTTTGGTTCCGAAAATACGTGACGCACCGGGATTCCGTATCAATTGAAAGCTGAAGTAGCGGATTTGCCGTAGCGTTCCGCATGCACATCGCGTTTGAGTTAAGCATGAAATTATGCCTGTAGCGTTCCTCCTGAGAGAAATGCAACTGATTTTAGTAGGAGAGTAGGGGCCATAAAAGTTCGCTTAATGAACTTTTCGCTAACCAGAAAGCTTCTGAGCATATCGCTGTGCAATCTTTTGCTCGATCGAATTGCCTTTTCCACCACGTTTCAGCTCTTCGATCCGTTTTTCAAGAAGCTTGATCTCATCGAATGTATCCTCATCCAGCAGAACTGGCTCTTTTGAGAAGTCCTCTTGGCCTGGGCGGAGGAAGTCCTTGATCTGCTCGGTGTTCACTTGGGCATAGTGCTTGTCGATCATCGCCAAAGATGTCCGGGTGTTTCGAGCGACGTGATGGACCGAGACATTGTTAGCGAGCATCTGCGAGATGTAAAAATGCCTGAACGAGTACGAAGTACGGCGTACTCCCCGATTATCCTTTTCCAGTCCAGCTGCGATCAAGAGTGCGTTGAGGCCCTTCTTGAACGAGAGGATGGGTTTGCCCGTTTCATCGGCGAAGACCGGATCATCGTCCTGCGGCTCGCGTCCGAGGTCATGCTCAAACAAATTCCAAAGCATTTCTAATGCCGACACCGCGCCATAGAGCGGAACAGTGTTTCCATGCTTGCCTTTGCCCCGCACGGCGAGACGCGCATCTTGCTTGTGAAGCGGCAGCTTCCTCGTTTCTCGATACAGTGAAATGTCGCCCCATGTCAGATTCTTTGCTTCTGTCGGACGTAGGCCCGAGTTCGCCATAAGCTCGATATAGGCATGGAGCCGAACACGATCAGCTCGAATGTTCTCTGTTACTGCTTTCTGCGTCCAAACACGCCCGTCTTTCGCCTTGATGACCTTGAGGGACGTATGATGCTCGTTGATACGTTCGATGCTTTTGGCGATTAGCTTTTCGTATTCCTCCGGCTTGAAGCCAGGCCTCCTATTGTCAGGTCTTTTGCGCGTTTCTACCGTTGGAAGTTCCAAGGGCTTACAATAACCCCACAGGGCAGCCTGTCGGAAAAGCTCGCGGATAATTACCATTTCGCCTTTCATGGTGGTCAAGGCTGCAATCTTACGCGGGGCAGGGCGCGCGAAGACGCGACCATCCTCACGTTTGCACCTGATCTTCTCGATCTGCGAGCCTGGACCTCTCGTCCAGTAGGTCTTTCGCCATTCTAGATATCTAGCCACATCTGCTGTGGTGATCAGGTCGATGGGCTTATCGCCAAAGTAGCCGACCGGAAAACGTCGAATGATTGGCGGCCAGAATGTCGGGTGATAATGGCTGCGTTCCCCGCGCTCTGCTTCCGCGCAGACTTTCTCGATGAATTCTTCCGCAACGTCATGAAAGGCGTGCTGCGTCAGCGATAGGCCCTGCTTATGCCGATACTTTTGTTCGTGATAAATTTCGTGTGCCCGCTGCATTGCGAGGCCGTGATCGGCAATGCCAAGAGACTTCTTGATCTGCTTGCCTCCCAGCGAATAGCGCATGGACCAATTACGGGTGCCTTCGCGCTGGAAGAGGGAGAAGGGGGCGTTTGTAGATTCGTGGTTACGCTGCAACATGAATACGGGCTCCAACGGAGTTACTTCGGTCGGGGCGCTGCGCTTAAACTGCGCTGGTTCCGAGTCCAAGCGTCGAAACGCTACATTGAAAGCATTGATGAATTCGAAACGTTATGCGTTACTGAGCTAGGACTGAGCTAGCTTATTGCCTTCATCGAACAGGACAAGAGAAGGCTAAAAAATCAATGAAATCAGTAAGTCCAGTGGCGCACCCGACAGGATTCGAACCTGTGACCTTTGGAATCGGAATCCAACACTCTATCCAGCTGAGCTACGGGTGCATCCGTAAGTGCGATGAATCGCGACTGGTCTTGCTGGTTCTTAGCCTAGCTTGTGGTTTGCATCAATCTGTAAAATTGGGGAATTGGGTTTGCCGTCAAAAAAACGATCGTTATTTTTGACGATTGTCTATTATTCTTCTCTTTGAGATTGTATTCATTAGTGAATTTTAGGTCGCGCCTAGTCTATTTTGAGCGTGGGCGGCGTGCGGGCGCGATCTTTCATTTTTTCTGAGAAGAGGTCTAGTTGCGTTTTCCCTGGACCTGTTCTAAGGGCCAATCAGGTGCAACCTATGCTAATTTTCTTGTGATTTATAATCTTGACGAATACTCATCACTACAAAACTTTACAGCTTTGCTTTATATAATGTTAAATATTGTTCTAATAAACGTATTAAGATAATTAACTGTGATTCATGCTGACGAATCAGAGGGGGCAAAGATGGCTTTGAGTTGGGCATGTGAACAAGGCAGTAGTGATGTAGTTTATGTGGAGGTTGACGGTGTTCCCGTGGCCTCCAAATCTGGGGTCAATTACGCGATCCTGTCGGAGTCTGTTGGCTATCGCCTGCGAAGGGCACAGCTTTCAGTTGTAAGTAATTTCAACGAAAGTTTGCTGGCATTCGGGCTTCGACCGGCCGACTTTTCCGTCTTGATTGTTGTGGCAAACAATACGGGCCTCAAGCAGAGTGATGTGGCGGAGGCGCTTGGTATCCAGCGCGCCAACTTCGTCGCCATTATCGATGGTCTTGAGGAGAAGGGCCTTGTTCATCGGCGTCGTTCAGATTCCGACCGGCGTGTCCATTATATGGAAATGACCGACGAAGGCCGGATCGTTGTCGAGGAGATCACCAAAATCTGGAGAGATCACGAAGCAAAGCTCATCAACCGGCTGGGTGGTGAGAATGCGCGTGACCAGCTGATCGGGCTTCTTCGCCGCATCCAGGACTGATCACAACGCATTGCCCGACCAAGCATCGGGCAATGTTCAAACTGGATCAAAGGTGCGGGGGCGCCTTTGATCCTTCACGATCTTTCAGGATTTCATGGCGCCGGGTCCCGGTGTGGCACCTGCGGGCACTTTTCCAAGAATGATCATGCCCAGGACTTCATCCTTGGTCACATCCTGCGTTCTGGCGTGTCCCACGACTTTACCGTTTTTCATCACGAACACCCGGTCGGCGAGATCGAAGACATCGTGGATGTCGTGGCTGATGAGGAAGATACCGATTCCCTGTTTTTTCAGCTCTTTGACCAGATCGCCCACCTGTGCGGTTTCCTGCGGCCCAAGTGCGGCTGTCGGCTCGTCCATGATGAGAATGCGTGCGTCGAAGAGAATGGCACGGGCGATGGCCACGGATTGCCGCTGTCCGCCCGAAAGCGCCTTTACCGGCTCCTTGAAACGCTTGAAGTTGGGGTTCAGACGCCCCATCACCTCGCGGGTCGAGGCCTCCATGGCGACATCGTCCAGAGTGCCCCATGGTGTGCGCAGTTCACGGCCAAGATAGAGGTTGGCTGCGGCATCGACATTGTCGGCGACGGCGAGCGTCTGATAGATGGTTTCGATACCGTATTTTTTCGCATCGCGGGGATTGCGAATATCGGCTTCTTCCCCGTTAATGAGAATGTCGCCATTGTCGCGGCGATAGGCGCCCGACAGGATCTTGATGAGGGTCGATTTGCCAGCGCCATTGTGGCCCAGCAGTGCCACGACTTCACCGCGATGAAGATCGATCGATGCGCTTTCAACCGCATGAATGCCGCCGAAGGAGATGGAAACATTGCGCATTTCCACAAGCGGAGTGGTTTGGTCCGTCATATCGGAAACTCCTCTTATTCTTACTTGGCTCTGGCGCGGTAAACCGTATCCAGCCAGACGGCCAGAACGAGCACCATTCCGATGACAATGCTTTGCAGCGGCGTATCCATGCCTAGCAGCACCATGCCGGAGTTTAAGGATTGCATGACAACGGCACCGAGGATGGCCCCGGCAATCGTTCCGGCTCCGCCCGCAAGCGACGTTCCGCCAATGACCGCTGCGGCGATGGTGTAAAGCTCATCCAGCGTGCCCTGCGCGTTGGTTGCCGCGTTCAGGCGCGCGGTGGAAATGGCGGCGGCAATGGCGCACAGCGCCCCCATCAGCGCGAATATCCTGACCGTGACCCAGCGGGTCTTGATGCCGGCGAGGACCGCGGCTTCCGGGTTGCCGCCGATGGCGAAGACGTAGCGGCCAAAACGGGTGCGGTTAGTGATGAAGTTCATGACGATGGCGATGCCAAGCGCAATCAGCACCGGGATTGCAACACCCAGCGAAATCTCCAGTCCGGCGTCAGGCCAGGCAATATTGTTGGCTTCGGCATATTTGCGCGCCAGATTGACCGGCATGTAATAGCTGTTGAGAACCTTGACGGAGCCAAGCACGATGCCACAGCCAACCAGGCCGACGAAATATTCGGCCCAGATTGGCTTCAGCGGAAAACCGAAGCGCTTGCGCTGCCTGCGTGAATTGATAATGGACAGAATAATGAGAACGCAGGCCACAATGCCGACGATCCAGCTTGCCGTTGCCCCGATGGAGCCATCTGCGCCACCGCCCATCAGCCGGAAACGGGTATCCATCGGCGCAACCGTAGCGCCGCTCGTGACCATCCATGCGGCACCGCGCCACACCAGAAGGCCGCCAAGCGTGACGATGAAGGATGGCACATTCATGAATGCGATGATGACACCCTGAAACGCGCCGATGGCTGAGCCCAGTATGAGGCCGATGCTCAAGGCCACCATCCACGACATCGGATGGTCATAGCCGAGCCAGCCGGGCAGAAAGCGCGTCTGCGTGACCGCCATGATCATGCCGACGAAGCCAAGGATGGAGCCGACGGACAGATCGATATTGCGCGTGACGATGACCAGAACCATGCCCGTCGCCATGACGGAGACGGATGCTGCCTGAACGGACAGGTTCCAGAGGTTGCGCGATGTCAGAAACAGGCCCCCGGACAGGATGTCAAATCCGACCCAGATAACAAACAATGCCACGACCATGCCAAGAAGGCGGGTATCGATTTCCGTCGCGTTCAAGAATCGTCGCAACGGGTTGCCTTGTTGCGCCGGTGCGCGCGCTTGCGATGCGCCAACGGTTTGGTCCGCCATATCTGTTGTTCTCCCTGATATATGTCATGCCCGCCTCATGCCGGTGCGCCGCAGGGTTGCCCCTGCGGCGAAGCCTGACGAGACCGCGAAACGCAAGGCCCCCTGCCTTCACGCGTTTCGCACAGCCCGATGCTGGCCTATTTGCAAGCGGCGACGGTTCCGCCCTTTACGCCCTGGCAAAGTTCGCTCTTGCTGATCCACTTTGCATCCAAGACAACGTTCAGATTGTCCTTGGTGATGGCCTGCGGCTGGAGGAAATAAGAGCTCATTTCCACGCCCTGGGTGCCGCCCTTGAACTTGATGGTGCCTTCCAGCGACTCCATCTTGGTGCCCTTGGCCAGAGCAACCGCCACTTCACCGGCCTTCTTGCCCAGCATGCGGCTGTCTTTCCAGACAGATACCGTCTGGGTGCCGAGTGCTACGCGGTTCAGCGCGGCCTTGTCGCCATCCTGACCGGAGACGGGAACGGAACCGGCAAGACCCTGGGCTTCCAAAGCCGCGACCACGCCGCCCGCCATGCCATCATTGGATGAGACCACGGCATCGACCTTGTTGTTGTTGGCGGTGAGGAACTGCTCCATGTTCTTCTGGGCAATTTCGGGCTTCCAGCCATCCGTATAGGCTTCGCCGACATTCTTGACCTTGCCGGAGGCGATGGCGTCTTTGAGCACTTCCATCTGGCCGGAGAATACGAAATCTGCATTCGGGTCGGTCGAGCCGCCCTTGATGAAGACGTAATTGCCCTCTGGCTTGATCTTGAAGACTTCTTTCGCCTGCAGGCGGCCGACTTCCTTGTTGTCGAAGGTGATGTAATAGGTGCTTGGGTTTTCGATCAGGCGGTCATAACCCACGACCGGGATACCTTCGGCGGCAGCCTTTTCGATGGCAGGGCCGATGGCGCTGCTGTCCTGCGCAAGAACGATGAGGGCGTTGGCGCCCTGCGCGATCAGGCTTTCAATATCGGTCAGCTGTTTTGCGGCTGAGGTCTGGGCATCAGCGGAAATATACTTCGCACCGGCCGCTTTCAGCGCATCCTTGATGGCGGCTTCGTCGGTCTTCCAGCGTTCTTCCTGAAAGTTCGACCAGGAAACACCGACAACGAGATCAGCAGCAATCGCTGCCGTGTGCAGGGAAACGAGTACGGCTGTACCCGCCAGCAATTTGGCAAAAGAATTCATGATTGTCCTCCCGGGTGGTGGCGAAACGCGGGGCACCTCCATGCCTTTGCGCGAACGCCAGAAATCCTGCCTAGCAAAGCCCAAAGCTTTTTTCTCGACAGTCGAGAAATTAAATGTCAGAGAATCCGAAGGCTGTCAACTGGACGTGCGAAGGGGTGCAGAAGGCAGATTGCGATGAGTGCGGACAGGGTTTAATGGCATCCGAAACAGACAGGGGAAACGGGGCGGAATGTCGGCCATAGCGAGTACCGAGCTGGTCCGACAGCAAAACAGTTTGCGAATGCTCAGCGCATTGCGAAGGCATGGCAATCTTTCCCACACCGACCTTGCCGAACTGACGGGCCTCTCATCCGGCACGGTCTCTGCCATAACCGCAGAGCTGGAACGGTCGCAGCTCATTCATCGCAGTGAACAGCAGGCGGCATCCGGTCGCGGTCGCCCGCGCGTGCTGTTTCAGCCCAATAGCGGTTTTGGCTATGTGGCTGTCGTCGTCATCTCCTCGGATGCCGTTCAATATTCGCTTGTCGATTTTACCGGCAGGCTGATGGACCGGTTCGGGGAGGGCAGGTCTTCGACCTCAAGCGATGTCTTCGCACGGGAGATTCTCAATGGGCTGGTGCGGCTGGCCGGTCGCTCGAAGATTGCGCCCGGTGACATCCTGCATGTCTCCATCAGCAGCAAGGGCCTGGTTGATCCCGCCACGGCAACGCTGGTGTGGTCTCCCGTTCTGGGAAGCGGGCATGTGGATTTTCGAACGGTGCTGGCGCCCCACTTCCGCGCCAAGATCTATCTTTACAACGAAACGCTTCTCGTAGCCGACGCCCTGTGGCGGCAAAGGCGCGAAAGCGCTGGCGAATCAGCCTCGCTTGCGGCGCTCTCCCTTGGTCACAGCATCGGGCTTGGTGTGGCGCGTGGGATTGGCGAGGGGAAGGCAGAGGTCACCGCTCCCAATTTTGGTCACATGCTGCATGTGCCCGGGGGAGCGCTCTGCCGGTGTGGGGCAAGGGGCTGCGTCGAAGCCTATTGCGGCTTTTATGGCATCCTGCGTGCGGCTTTCGAGGTTCCCACCAACACGATACCGGCCAAATTCGTGCCGCTTCCAGAAGTCGAAAAGATTGCGGCCTCGGCGCGGGCGGGAAACCGCATGGCCGTGCTCGCTTTTCGGCAGGCGGGTCTGGCGCTGGGCTCCGGTCTTTCGCGGCTGTTCAGCCTCTACGGCCCCATGCCGATCATCGTGACAGGCCCGGGAACGCGTTTTCTCGATCTCATCAGCGCCAGCATGAGAGAGGGCATGGAGCAGACGAGTGTCGTGCGCATGGGCGGTTTGCCTCAGATCACAATTGAGCCAGATGAGCAGACTTTGGTCTTCGACGGCCATATGGGACTTGCATTGTCGCGTCTGGATGGAGATATCGTGATGTCTGGCATGGCCGTGCCACAGATTTCATAAGCGGCACCGGCACGGTGCGGGAGAAAACATGCTCAACATCGATACGAGCCACCCGATTTACAGGCCGCTTTGGGTCCGGCTTTTGATTGTCGGCTTCTGTGCCGGCTGGGCGATCATCGAGTTCGTCAATCACGAGATATTCTGGGCCACGGTGGTGGGCGGCGTTGCCGTCTATTCCGCCTATGTCCTGCTGATCACGTTCAAGCCACAGGCAGAGAAGGTCGAAGACCCGGCGACCTTGCCGCAAACCGACACCGAAAAATCAGATTGAAAGCAGGCGGATTGCCTGGTCAATCAGCAGATTGGCTGCCGTCATGCGTTTGGTGGCGTTATCGCGAAACGGGACGCTGACCATATCCGGATGATTGAGACGCGCGAAACTGCGGCGCTTTTCTCCAAGCGATTCGATGGTGTCGTTCTGATCGATCGCCAGTTCTTCAGACACATCGGCCAGTGAGGTGCGCGCAAGGTGTGCCGGCATTTGTTCCGGTGGTGGGGCGGGAGCGGGCGGCGGCGCCTCCAGAAAGTCCAGATAGCTATCCAGCGGGCGATTCGCCGAAGACGGATCCTGCGTTGCGGTTTCGAAGACCAGACTGGCGCTGAACCCGTTGGTCGCATAATCGGCGCGCGGTTCCTCAGCGGGCGGCTCTTCCTCGGCTTCCCGCTCCAGCCGCGCCACCACAGACTGAAATACAGACTGGCCAAACAGCATCAGATATTCCCTCTCGAAGCAGCGACACGACCACATGAAGGTGGTCCGGGGCTTGCGCCGTCAATTCCAGCTCAATGTGTCGCTCTCGGCCAGCACAAGATCATACAGAAGTTGTGCGCTGGGTGGCAGAACGCGGTCCTTCGTCACGACCAGGCTATAGGGTTTGACGTTCAGATCGAATTCTGTGGGCAGAATGCGTATGTCGCCCATCGGTGAGTGCTGCCCAGAGACGAACTCCGCCATTTCATAGGCCAGGGGCGCAATCGCATTGGTCTGGGTTACGATTGCAAGGGTCAGCACGATAGACGGTGTATTGATGACGTTGCGTGGCAGGGGAACGCCCTGGGACAGGAAAACATCTTCCATCGTGCGGCGCAAAAGGGCGCCGGGTGGCTGAAACACCCAGTCATATTGTGAGAGGTCTTCGAGCCGGGCTGGCGCGGTGTTGAGAAGCGGGTGGTCTTTGCGCACCAGTAGGCAGGCTCGCTCTATGCCGATCTCATGTGCGTTGAAGAGGGCAGGGTCTATGTCCTCGGGAATACGGCCAATGATGAAATCATGGCGGGCCGCCAGCAATTCGCGCGCCAGCACATTGCTGGTTTCCACCTGCACATTGACCTCGATGCCGGGATAGGTGTCCATCGCCTTGCGCAGCGCCGGCACCACGAGGCTAATGGCAGGTGCGGTGACCGAGCCGATGAAAACAGAGCCGCCGCTGCCGGACTTCATCTGTGCAAGTTCGCGGCTGGCTTCCCGCAGTTCGAGGAGGATCTTTCTGGCGCGTTTGGCAAGAGCCTCGCCGAACTGCGTCAGCACAACGCCGCGCGAGGCTCTCTGGCACAGCGGGCTCTTAACGATGGCTTCCATTTCCGATAACATGCGGGATGCGGCCGGTTGCGTCATGTTGAGGACAGCCGCGGCCGCACTGACCTGACCGTGCTCTTCAATCGTGACCAACATGCGCAGATGCGCCATTTTCAAGCCGGCGCGCAACAGAGGGTTGTCCTCCGTCAGCGACAGGAATTCGAACGTGTTCGTTCCATTTCGTTCCATCGCAAATGCGGTCCAGACCCGTTGCAAACGACGTTGTGCAATTATATCGATTTAATATATCAAAAATGATATAGGAAAAGCAATATATTCTATTTGACAGTTATATGGATTCAGAACAGTTTGCGCCTGTGCCGAGGAGGAGTGGCGAAAGTTCGGATTGTAACTATGCATTCCGTTCGAGTAAGCTAAACTTCTAACACTCGGGCGTGGATTTGAGGGCGCGCTGTATAGACACATCGCCTGGTTAAAGGGTTCCAAGGGAGAGAGTTCATGAAATCCATCATTTCGTTGGTTGCGGCCTGTGCCATCGGCGCTGCAGCATTTGCGTCGCCGGTCTGGGCGCAGGACAAGGGCACAGTTGGTATTGCAATGCCAACGAAGTCTTCTGCTCGCTGGATCGATGACGGCAACAACATCGTCAAGCAGCTTCAGGAAGCTGGCTACGCCACCGATCTGCAGTACGCAGACGACGATATTCCGAATCAGCTTTCCCAGATTGAAAACATGGTTACCAAGGGCGTTAAGGTCCTGGTGATCGCATCGATCGACGGCACAACGCTTTCTGACGTGCTCAAGCAGGCCGGTTCGCAGGGTATCAAGGTCATCGCTTATGACCGCCTTATCCGCAACAGCGGCGACGTCAGCTACTACGCAACCTTCGACAACTTCCAGGTTGGCGTGTTGCAGGCAACGTCCATTGCCGACAAGCTTGGCCTGAAGGACGGCAAGGGTCCATTCAACATCGAACTGTTCGGCGGCTCGCCAGACGACAACAACGCCTTCTTCTTCTACGATGGCGCAATGTCCGTTCTGAAGCCTTACATCGACAGCGGCAAGCTGGTTGTAAAGTCCGGCCAGATGGGCATGGACAAGGTCGGTACGCTGCGTTGGGATCCGGCAACGGCCCAGGCTCGTATGGATAACCTCCTGTCTGCCTACTACACCGATGCAAAGGTTGATGCAGTTCTGTCGCCTTACGACGGTATCTCCATCGGTATCATTTCTTCGCTGAAGGGCGTTGGCTACGGTTCCGGCGACATGCCGCTTCCAGTTGTTTCCGGTCAGGATGCTGAAGTTCCTTCCGTCAAGTCCATTCTTGCCGGTGAGCAGTATTCGACAATCTTCAAGGACACACGCGAACTTGCCAAGGTTACTGTTGGCATGGTCAACGCTGTGATGCAGGGCAAAGAGCCTGAGGTAAACGACACCAAGACCTATGAAAATGGCGTCAAGGTTGTTCCTTCCTACCTGCTCAAGCCAGTTGCCGTTACCAAGGACAACGTAAAGTCTGTTCTGGTTGAAAGCGGTTACTACAAAGAAGATCAGCTGAAGTAATTTCATGATCGTGGCGGGGATGGACATGGTTCATCCCCGCTTCTTCACATAAGAACGCCGGATTGTACGGCGCTGGATTGCGATATGGACAATACCATCCTCGAAATGCGGAATATCACCAAGACGTTTCCGGGCGTGAAAGCTCTGGAAAACGTGAACCTCAAGGTTCGCCAAGGTGAAATACACGCACTCGTCGGCGAAAACGGTGCCGGAAAGTCGACCCTCATGAAGGTCCTTTCAGGCGTTTACCCCGC
The DNA here is from genome assembly GCF_001423445.1 of Rhizobium sp. Leaf311. Classification (NCBI taxonomy): domain Bacteria; kingdom Pseudomonadati; phylum Pseudomonadota; class Alphaproteobacteria; order Hyphomicrobiales; family Rhizobiaceae; genus Rhizobium; species Rhizobium sp. Leaf311. Next base: position 512,891 of record NZ_LMNZ01000001.1, read on the forward strand.
CGGCACATATGAAGGCGAAATTCACTACGAAGGTCAGCTGCGTAATTTCCGCGCGATCAATGACAGTGAAGAAATCGGCATCATTATCATTCACCAGGAGCTGGCGCTCGTGCCGCTTCTTTCCATTGCCGAAAACATTTTTCTCGGAAACGAGATGGCCACCAATGGGGTCATCAGCTGGCAGCAAACGTTCAATCGTACGCGCGAGTTGTTGAAGAAGGTCGGTCTGAAGGAATCTCCTGAAACCCTGATCACCGATATCGGTGTCGGCAAGCAGCAGCTCGTTGAAATCGCCAAGGCGCTGTCCAAGAGCGTGAAGTTGCTCATTCTCGATGAGCCCACCGCGTCCTTGAACGAAAGCGACTCCGAGGCGCTTCTGAACCTGCTGATCGAGTTCCGCAAGCAGGGACTGACATCCATCATCATTACGCATAAGCTCAATGAAGTGCGCAAGGTTGCGGACCAGATCACGGTTCTGCGCGATGGCATGACCGTCAAGACGCTCGACTGTCACAAGGAAGAGATCAGCGAAGACGTCATCATCCGCAACATGGTGGGCCGCGATCTGGAAGATCGTTATCCGCCGCGCGATGTGCCGATTGGCGAAACCATTCTCGAAGTCAAGAACTGGAACGCTTACCACCAGCAACACCGCGAACGTCAGGTGCTGCACGATATCAACATCAACGTGCGCAAGGGCGAGGTTGTCGGTATTGCCGGTTTGATGGGCGCAGGCCGAACCGAATTCGCGATGAGCGTTTTCGGCAAATCTTACGGCCACAAGATTTCCGGCGAAGTCCTTCTTCACGGCAAGCCGGTCGACGTCAGCACGGTTCGCAAGGCAATCGATGCGGGCCTGGCCTATGTTACCGAAGACCGCAAGCATCTCGGCCTCGTGCTCAACGACAACATCGTACACAACACCACGCTGGCAAATCTGGCGGGCGTGTCGTCGGCAACGGTGATTGACGAGATCAAGGAAATGTCGATCGCCAGCGACTTCCGCAAGCGATTGCGCATTAGATCCTCCGGGATTTTCCAGGAAACGGTCAATCTTTCGGGCGGCAACCAGCAGAAGGTCGTTCTGTCGAAGTGGCTGTTCTCGAATCCTGACGTTCTCATTCTGGACGAACCGACACGCGGCATCGATGTCGGTGCCAAATACGAAATCTACACCATTATCAACCAGCTCGCCGCCGACGGAAAAGGCGTTCTGATGATTTCATCGGAAATGCCCGAACTGCTCGGCAACTGCGACCGCATCTACGTCATGAACGAAGGACGGATTGTCGCCGAATTGCCGAAGGGAGAGGCGAGCCAGGAAAGTATCATGCGCGCTATCATGCGCTCAGGGGAGAAGAACTGATGAGTTCGGCCAACACATCCACCGAAGAAAGCAACGTCGTATCAGTCGGCTCGTATATCCGGTCCAACATCCGCGAATACGGTATGCTGATTGCCCTCGTGGCCATCATGGTTTTCTTCCAGTTTTACACCGGCGGCATTCTGTTTCGCCCGGTTAACCTGACAAACCTCATTCTGCAGAACTCCTTCATCGTCATCATGTCGCTCGGCATGTTGCTGGTGATTGTCGCGGGACATATCGACCTGTCCGTTGGCTCCATCGTCGCCTTTGTCGGTGCGATTGCCGCTATCCTGACCGTCCAATGGGGCATGAATCCGCTTCTGGCGGCGCTTATATGCCTCGGCGTCGGCGGCGTGATCGGCGCGGCACAGGGCTACTGGATTGCCTATCACCGCATTCCATCCTTCATCGTGACGCTTGCCGGAATGCTCGTGTTCCGAGGCCTGACGCTGTTCGTGCTGGGCGGAAAGAACATCGGCCCGTTCCCTGTCGACTTCCAGGTCGTCAGCACGGGCTTCCTTCCCGATATCGGCGGAATCGAGGGCTTCAACACCACGTCGATGGTCCTGACTGTGGTCATCACTGCCGTGTTGTTCGTCTTCGCTCTTCGCCGTCGTCAGGTAAACCAGAGCCACGGTATCGACGTTGAACCGTTCGGCTTCTTCGTTGCGCAGCACCTGCTGATTTCCGCAGCGATCCTGTTCCTGGGCTATCAGCTCTCGACCTACCGCGGCCTGCCAAACGTGCTGATCGTGATGCTGGTGCTCATTGCGCTCTATAGCTTCGTGACGCGCCGCACCACCATCGGCCGCCGGATCTACGCCATGGGTGGCAATGAAAAGGCAACGAAGCTTTCTGGTATCAACACCGAACGCTTGAGCTTCTTCACATTCGTCAACATGGGTGTGCTTGCCGGTCTTGCCGGAATGATCATCGCGACACGTTTGAACTCGGCAACGCCCAAGGCAGGTGTTGGCTTCGAACTCGACGTGATTGCTGCCTGCTTTATCGGTGGTGCCTCGGCGTCCGGCGGCGTTGGCAAGATCACCGGCGCAGTGATTGGTGCCTTCATCATGGGCGTCATGAACAACGGCATGTCGATTGTCGGTCTTGGCATCGACTTCCAGCAGATGGTCAAGGGCCTCGTATTGCTGGCTGCCGTATTCTTCGACGTCTACAACAAGAACAAGGGTTGATCGTCAGATCACCCCATCGATGTGAACGAAAAGAGTGGCCGGTTTCCGGCCACTTTCATGAGATGCAGGCGTCAGAACGTCTTGAAAGGAACTACCGTGCTGATTTCTCAAATCAAGGATGCAAGCGGAAGCATCATCGTTGCCGCTCGTGAAGAAGGCGGCCAGGCGCGCGCCATCAACAATGCCGGTTCGGTTTACGCGCTGGCAATGGAAGCGGCCAATAGCGGCAAGTCGCTGGCGGATGTCATTGCAGCGCACGGGTTTGGCGACAATGTCGATCTCGAAGCTGCTTATGACGACGGCCGCGTTCTGCCGCCGATTACCCATCCCGATCCGTCCCATCTGCACCTGACAGGTACAGGCCTGACCCACCTCGGGTCAGCAGCGACGCGTGACAGCATGCATAAGAAGGCCAGCGAAACATCGCAGGAGAGCCTGACGGACTCCATGAAGATGTTCAACATGGGTCTTGAGAACGGCAAGCCGAAGGCTGGCGAAAAGGGCGTTCAGCCCGAGTGGTTCTACAAGGGCAACGGCCACGTCGCGACTGCTCCTGGTGCTGCTCTCGTCTCGCCGTCTTTCGCACTGGATGGCGGCGAAGAGCCGGAAATGGCGGGGATTTACGTCATCTCCGACAAGGGCGAGGCATTTCGGGTCGGATTTGCGGTCTCCAACGAGTTCTCCGATCACGTCACAGAACGGATGAACTACCTCTATCTGGCCCATTCGAAACTGCGCCCTGCAAGCTTCGGTCCGGAAATCCGCATCGGTGCGCCTCCAGCGGATATTCGTGGCACGTCCCGTATCCTGCGCGATGGAAAGGTCATCTTTGAAAAGCCTTTCCTTTCCGGCGAAGACAATATGTCCCACACCTTCGCCAATCTCGAATATCACCACTTCAAATACGGCTTGTTCCGCACGCCGGGCGAAGTGCATGTCCATATGTTTGGCACGGCGACACTGTCCTTCGCGGACGGTATCAAGCCAGAGGCGGGTGACGTATTCGAGATCGAAGCAGATGGCTTTGGCCTGCCGCTGCGCAATGCGCTGAGAGTGGAAATGGAAGAGCCGGTGGTTATCCAACAGCTCTGAGTGCTATACAGTTAGCAAGCATGAGCTTCGGACCTTCAGGTCCGGAGCTTTTTTTATGGCGCATCGTCAGTCCAGATTTGCGTCTCACCGACTTCGACGGAATTGCCAGCGGGGTCGCGGATATAGACGGACACGCTGTTATTGGGCCAGCGATGGTAGTGTTCGATTGCAATGCCCCTGGAGGTGAAGTGATCCCTCCAAGCCAGCACCTCAGCCTCGTCTTTTGCAGCAAAGCAGAAGTGGCCACTTCCTGTCGTCCCGTGACGGGGAAGGGGGTTATTGATGTCATTCTTACTGGAATTGTCAGCGTTGAAGATCAACAGCATCTGCTGGCCACATCTGAAGAACACAAACTGTTCTGGCAGCTTTCGGACGATCTCGAGCCCGAAAACATCCCGATAAAAACGCTCTGCTGCGTCGATATCGGTTGCGTAGATCACTGTTTCCAGGATTGCCGAGGGTGATTGCATGGAAGCCTCCTTTCGAAAATAGATCGGTCTGAGTGACATCAGCACAGGAAGGCTCAATTGTGCTAGCCGTCGCCAGGCCTTTCCCGACCTGTGGGTTTTCTAATTCGAGGGTAAGGAAGTCAAACAACCTCCGCAAAAGAAAAATGGCGCGACCTAAGCCGCGCCATTTCCTGTTTCAGTGATGTATGTCAGCCGTGATCAGACGGCTGCATATGCCTGTGCCAGAGCTTCAGCCTGTTCCTGGGTCAGCGACTGAACTTGAGCTTGGCTGAAGGCGTTGATCGTTGCATCTGTCAGACCGGCGATTGCGGAGGTCTGGAGACCATCGAGTGCCTTAGCGGACAACACGGCGATTTCGTCTGTCGTGAAGCTGTTAAGCTCAGTTGCATCGAGCGTTGCCATCTGACCCGACGTCAGTGCAGCTACCTGTGTGGTGGTAAGCGCTGCAATATTGTCAGATGTGAAGGCAGCCATCTGTTCGGTGGTAAGCGATGCCACCTGTGCGGTACCCATTACGGACACCTGAGCGGTGAGCAAGCCAGCCACAGCGTCTGTTGTCAACGACCTCACCTGAGTTGATGTCATTGCAGCCAGTTGGCCTGTGAGCAGCGCGCCAGCCTGTTCCGACGTCAAGGACGCGATTTGGGCTGTGCTAAGCTTGGAGACCTGTGCTGTTGTGAGTGCAACAACGCTATCCGTTGTGAGCGCAGCCAAGGCTGTGGTCGTGATGCCAGACAGAGATGCGGTGTTCAAGCCACCAAGCTCTGCTGCGGTGAAGCTGTTGAGCTCAGCAGCGTCGAGCGTTGCAACCTGCGTTGAGGTCAGAGCGCCAACTTGCGAAGCCGTTAGGGCTACGATGTTGTCAGAGTTGAACGAGCCGAGCTGTGTTGCGGAGAGTGTGGACACCTGTTTTGTTGTCAACACGGCAACCTGGTCAGTCTTAAGACCTGCAAGTGTGTCGGTTGACAGGGCGCTCAGCTGGGCTGTCGTCAACGCTACCACCTGGTCAGTCTTCAGAACGGCCATCTGGTCAGATGTGATGGATCCGATCTGCACAGCGCTCAGGCCAGCAATCTGCGTTGTCGTGAAGGCGGCAAGATTATCGGTGCTCAGGCCGGAAAGTGCAGCTGTCGTCAAGCCGGTAAGGGACTTTGGCGTCAGAAGTACAATTTCGTCAGTGGTGAAGCTACCCAGTTCCGTTGCATCGATTGTTCCCATCTGGGACGAGCTCAGGACTGCAACCTGTGTCGTCGTCAGTGCTGCAATATTGTCAGATGTGAACGCCGCCAGCTGATCCGTGGTGAGCGCAGCGAGCTGTGCGGTACCGATGGATGGAACCTGCGTTGACTGCAAGCCAGCCAGTGCAGCAGTCGTCAGCTTCTTGACCTGCACTGCCGTCAAGCTGTTGATCTGGCCTGTCAAAAGGCCATTCAGCTGATCGGATGTCAAAGACGCGACCTGGCCTGTGGTAAGCTTCGAGACCTGCGCCGTCGTCAGTGCAGCCACCTTGTCAGTGTCAAGGCCGGCAAGGTCAGTTGGGCTGATACCAGAGAGCGATGTCGTGCTGAGAGCAGCGATTTCGTCCGTGGTGAAGCTGTTGAGCTCGGCAGCGTTGAGCGTGCCTACCTGCATGGAGCTCAAAGAGCCAACTTGCGAAACAGTCAGTGCTACAATGTTGTCAGTGGTGAAGGCCTGGAGCTGCTCTGTGCTGAGGGCCTTCAGCTGGTTGTTGGTGAGGACAGCAACCTGCGAAGATTGCAGACCAGCAAGCATATCAGTTGTCAAGGCGCCGACCTGGAGAGAGGTCAGTGCGACAACCTGGCCCGTCGTAAGCGAAGCCAACTGATCCGAAGTGATGGATCGGATCTGTGTCGTGCTGAGCGTTGCGACCTGGTTTGGCGTGAGAGCAGCAAGCTTTTCTGTATTCAGCGCATTCAGAGCAGTGGTGGTCAGGCCGGAAAGAGCCTTTGTCGCCAGGGATGCGATTTCACTTGTGGTGAAGCTGTTAAGTTCTGCGGCATCCAGGGTTGCTACCTGAGCGGAGCTGAGCAGGCCAACCTGTGCGTCGCCCAGTGCTGCGATGTTGTCGCTGCTGAGCGCAGCCATCTGGTCGGTTGTGAGTGCAGTCAGCTGGGTCGTGCCAAGTGCTGCGACCTGAGATGTCTGCAAGCCTGCCAGAGAAGCAGTCGCAATCGCCTTGACCTGCGTTGCGGACAAAGCATTGATTTGGCCAGTCAGAAGAGAGCCGACCTGTTCCGATGTCAAGGCGGCGACCTGAGCATTGCCCAGCTTCGAAACCTGTGTCGTTGTCAGAGCAACCACGTTGTCGCTGGTGAGGCCAGACAGAGCGGTTGTCGTGATGCCCTGCAGGGAGGCTGTGCTGAGAGCAGCGAGCTCGGTGGTAGAGAAGCTGTTCAGTTCCGTGGCATCAAGAGTTGCGATCTGAGCGGAGGTTAGAGAACCAGCCTGAGTGGTGGTGAGTGCTACGATGTTGTCGGAGCTCAGAGCTGCAAACTGTGTGGTCGTGATGGCCACGAGCTGCTTCGTGCTGAGAATGGCAACCTGTCCAGTCTGGAGGCCAGCGAGGGCATCGGTTGTGACAGAGCTGATCTGCTTGACTGTAAGGGCAGCAACCTGATCGGTGGTGAGGGCGTTAACCTGCTCGGAAACAAGCGAGCCGACCTGGGCAGTGCTCAGGCTCGAGACCTGCGCAGTTGTCAGTGCGGCAGTGTTTGTGGAGTTGAGGCCGGCCAGGACAGCTCCCGAGATGCCGGGGAGAGCCTTGATGTTGATGGCTGCGATTTCGGTGGTGGTGAAGCTATTCAACTCGGCCGCATCCAGCGTCGAGACCTGGGCGGAGGTGAGGGCACCAACCTGGGAGAGCGTCAACGCTTCGATGTTATCGCTGCTGAATGTCGCCAATTGCTCCGTGGTCAACGCCGCCAGCTGCGTGGTGCCGAGTGCGGCTACCTGGCCGGTCAGCAAGCCCGAGAGAGACGAGGTAGCAATGGATTTTACCTGTGCGGCAGACAAGCCAGCAAACTGGCCGCTCGTCAACGCCCCAATCTGCTCGGACGTAAAGGAATTGACCTGTGCGGTTGTAAGCTTTGCGATCTGGCCAGTTGTCAATACAGAGACATTTTCTGTGCTGAGAGCGGAGAAAATGGCTGTTGAGACAGTCGACAGAGCCGTTGCATTCAGCGCAGCTATTTCTGAGGTCGTGAAGCTGTTCAACTCTGCGGCGTCGAGGGTTGCCATTTGAGCAGAGCTCAAAGCACCAACCTGTGTGTTGGTCAGAGCAGCAATATTATCAGAGTTGAATGCAGCGAGCTGAGTGGTCGTGATCGACGCGAGCTGCTTGGAGGTGAGGACGGCAACCTGGCCGGTCTGGAGACCAGCGACAGCATCGGTCGTGACGGTAGCGATCTGCTTGGCCGAGAGCGATACGATCTGGTTTGTGGTGAGTGCTCCCAGCTGCTCCGAGGTGATCGATGCAATCTGAGCGGTGTTGAGAGTAGCAACCTGTGTCGTGGTCAGAGCGGCAATTTTATCGGTGTTGAGGCCACCCATGGCTGCTGTCGTCAGACCTGCGAGAGCCTTGGCGCTCAAAACAGCGATTTCATCGGTTGTGAAGCTGTTGAGTTCGCTTGCGTCGAGCGTGCCGACCTGTGTGGCGCTCATGGCAGCGATCTGCGTGGTTGTCAGCGCAGCGATGTTGTCTGAAGTGAAGCCGTCGATCTGGCTGCTGTACATGGCGACGATCTGAGTCGTCGAAAGGCCGGATACCTGGTCTGTGCCGATTGCGGACAGCTGCGGTACAGACAAGCCAACGATCGCCTTCGCCGTGATGGCGCTGATCTTTGAGCTGCTAAAGGCGGAAATTGCATCTGTGGAGAATGCACCGATCTGCGTCGACGAAAGCGCGGCGATCTGAGCAGTGGTCAGAGCGGCGACATCGTCTGTCTTGAGAACCGCTACAGTTGCAGTCGACAGATTTGCAATCTGCTTGATGGAAAACGAAGAAATAATAGACGTCATGGACACGTGCCCCCGTTGATAACTGGCCAAAGCGCCACACACACATGCCGACTTTACGCAGCGCACCCACTGGGCCGCATCCGTTACCCCGGATGCGCTTTTGCGTAATTAGACACGGTGTCTCCTTCGTTCGGCGAAACGCCGAGCGATGAGTGTCCGTTCAGGACAATAGCAGTATTAAGCAGAACATGGCTCGTGTGAGCCGGCGCATCGGAAGGGCATCATGCGTACAGAACATTCCCTGTTCTGATCCCTACGCCATCGGACATTAGAGCTTCCCCGCAGGAAAACTTTCGGCAAACGATGAGCGCAACAATAGTTACGGTTCACGGCTACCTCACATGACCGTTATCACTATCGTCTATAATGTGTGAAAAATTGGTTAACGACGACTGCAGATCGATGATCTCTTGAAGACTACGTCGAGTCTAAACCAAATCGAATTTCTTAATATCTGTAAGTATCTGTCTCGATATAGCGAAAAACATGAGTGAAATCAGTGTGTATCAATATGGTTCGGAGGTTCTATTTAAGGGCAAACTAGAAAAAGAAATTTCAGCCGCAGGATGTGACTTTTTTTGGTTTTATCAATGAACTTTCTGGATTTGGCAAGCAGAAATGCGTCCAGAATTTCTAATTTGGTGGGTTTCTCGCAGATATGTCTGTTATTTTTGCTATTGATAATAATATAAAATACGAATTTTAAGTAGATAATAAAGTCGAGATCGGCCGATAATTGGCCCTAATCAAATATATTCCGTGCTAGAAAAGCAGCGCCATACACCGCCGCGCGACGCAAGCGTGATCGCGGCCTCACCGGACCGTGATCAAGAATCGAAGAAGGAATATAGGGTTAGCCTTGGCTCTGGCTTTGGGACTGCTGGACCGTCACCGACACCGACAGGCTTTCGCCTGAAAGGCCTACACGCATTCCCGAGACAGGTGCGCAATCGCGGTAGCTCAGTCCGGAGGCAATACGCACGTAGCGTTCGTCGGGGCAAAGCTTGTTGGCGGCATCGAAACCAACCCAGCCGAGGCCCGGAACATGGGCTTCTGCCCAGGCATGGGTTGCGATCTGCCGTTCCACGTCTTCCATCATGAGATAGCCTGAGACGTATCGGGCGGGTAGGCCCATATGGCGGGAAGCTGAGATGAAGATATGGGTGTGGTCCTGGCAGACACCTTTTTTGGCTTCCAGCGCCTGTTCCGCAGTGGTTTCCGTTCCCGTCGAACCCGTTTCATATTCGACTTCAAGGTGAACAAGCGCCATCAGCTCATGCAACCGCTCCAGCGGCGTTTCACCTGTTGCCTGTCGAGCAAGCTCGCGGATCAGTTTGCCGGGCTTGGTCAGAGGCGTCTCGCGCATGAATAGCCAGAGCGGGGCGTTGCCAACATGTGCGCCGAAGACGCCAGCCTTGTCGATTGTTTCCACTTCACCACGGGCAACGACCTTCACCGCGCTGCGGGGGCCTTCGGTCTCCACGAGCTCCACCCGGTTGCCGAAGTGATCGTCGTAGCGCACCTCCAGCGTGGCGCCATCCACCGTTACTTCCCATTCTGTCACGGTTTGGGTTGGCCCGGTTGCGGGTGTCAGCCGCAAGCGTTGCAGGGAGTAGGGCACCGGCTCATCGTAGAGATACTCAGTCGTGTGATTGATCTTCAGGCGCATTCCATATCCCCATCTCACGGTCGCTTATTGATAGAAGCGATAGCCATCCGTGATTTCCTGGCCCAATTGGGCGTTTCTGTTGACGAAGTGCTCCAGAAATTCGTGGAGACCCTGATCCATCACACGATTGATTGTCGTTTTCTGCAAAGTCGCCTGAATGGCTTCGGCGGTATCATGCGCCTTGTGTCGTTCCTGGTATTCTTCGGCAAGATAGCTGAGGTTACTGACGATCTTTTCATAGCAATAGGCAAGAGATCGCGGCATTCTGCCGTTCAGAATAAGAAAATCGGCAATATTGGCCGGCCTATACTCTGCATCATACACCCATCCGTAGGAACGGTGCGCCGAGACGGAACGGAGAATGGATTCCCACTGGGCATTATCCAGCGATGAGCCCACCTGGGCTGCCGCGGGCAGAAGGACATAATATTTGACGTCCAGTATTCGCGCCGTGTTGTCCGCACGCTCGATGAAGGTGCCGATGCGGGAGAAATTATAGAGATCATTGCGAAGCATCGAACCGTGGAATGCACCGCGCACAAGTCCGGCCCTGTGCTTGATGACATCGATGACCTGCGGTAATTCCGCCGCCTTTACCTTGCGGCCGAGAAGGTTTTTGAGCTCGATCCAGAATTCGTTGGTCGCTTCCCACGTTTCGCGGGTCAAGGCGGTCCGCACCATTCGGGCATTGTTCCTTGCGAATTCGATGCAGGACATAACGCTGGAGGGGTTGGCCTTGTCGCGCAGCATGTAGTCGATCGCGTCTACCGACGTCACCTTCTCATGGTGCTGGAGGAATTCCTCGCGGGCGCCTGCACTCTGCAGCACGCCATCCCAGTCCTCGTCGCCGCCGCCGCTGCGCGTCAGCGAGACACGCATACCAGCATCCACCAGCCGCGCGATGTTTTCCGCACGCTCGATATACCGGAACATCCAGTAGAGTCCGTTTGCCGTTCTTCCCAGCATGGCTTAGTCCTCCAGTACCCAGGTGTCCTTGGTGCCGCCGCCCTGGCTGGAATTCACCACAAGGGATCCCTGCTTGAGTGCGACACGCGTCAGCCCGCCGGGAATGATCTTTACCTTGTCGGAGACCAGAACGTAGGGACGAAGATCCACGTGGCGCGGAGCTATGCCATTCTTCACCATGATCGGCACTGTCGAAAGCGACAGCGTCGGCTGTGCAATGTAGTTGGAAGGGCGTGCACGCAACTTGTCGGCAAACAGCGCGCGCTCCTTTTTCGATGCGGTGGGGCCAACAAGCATTCCGTAGCCGCCGGATCCGTGCACTTCCTTCACGACGAGATCGGCCAGATTGTCGAGAACATATTTGAGGCTGTCCGGCTCCGAACAGCGCCATGTGGGCACATTTTCCAGAAGCGGCTTGCGGCCTGTGTAGAACTCGACGATCTCAGGCATGTAGGAATAGATTGCCTTGTCGTCGGAAATGCCTGTGCCGGGTGCGTTGGCGATGGTGATGTTGCCGGCACGGTAGACATCCATGATGCCTGGTACACCGAGGGCCGAATCAGGGCGGAAGGTGAGGGGGTCGAGGAAATCGTCGTCCACACGTCTGTAAAGCACGTCGATGGCTTCGTAACCGCGTGTCGTCCGCATCTTGACCTTGCCATCCATGACGCGAAGGTCCGAACCCTCCACCAGCTCGACACCCATCATGTCGGCCAGAAACGAATGTTCGTAATAGGCAGAATTGTAAATGCCGGGGGTGAGGACCGCAACGCGCGGCTTGCCTTTGCAGCCCGGAGGCGCAAGTGATGCCAGCGACTGGCGCAGAAGGTACGGATAATCTTCGACGCGCTGGACCTTGTTCTCGTGGAACAGTTCCGGGAACATCTGCATCATGGTTTCGCGGTTTTCCAGCATATAGCTGACACCGGAAGGCGTGCGGGCGTTGTCTTCCAGGACGTAGAACTGGTCTTCGCCGGTGCGCACGATATCCGTGCCGACGATGTGGGTGTAAACGCCACCCGGCGGCTTGAAGCCGATCATCTCCGGCAGAAAGGCTTCATTGCGCTCGATCAGCTCACGGGGAATGCGGCCTGCCCGGATGATTTCCTGCTTGTGATAGATGTCATCCAGAAAGGCGTTCAGCGCCAGCACCCGCTGCTCGATACCCTGGGCAAGCTTGCGCCACTCGCGGCCAGAGATGATTCGAGGGATAATATCGAAAGGGATGAGCTTTTCCGCGCTGTCTGCATGTCCGTAGACGGCAAAGGTGATGCCCGTCTTGCGGAAGATGTTTTCGGCGTCCCTGGACTTCTGGATCAGGTGCGATCTGTCCTGCCGGCTATACCAGTCATTATACTTTTCATATGGGCTTCGCGGCGTGGAGTCCGCATTTATCATTTCGTCAAATGCCAACTTTAGGTTCCCCATTTTTGCCCATTTGAATACAAGGACGCTCGCAATGCAAGAAGCATACACAATGCCCAGAGAGAATTTTTGCTCCTTTCGTGCTCGCTAAATATTCAAAAAATAAGCGGTTTCAGCTTTGGTCGCTGATAAATTCAGCAAAAAGGAAGCACGCGCACGGGCTTCTACCTCTTTTGCCAAATATTCTCATAGGTTGTGCGGCGTCCGGTGCTTAAAATTTCATCAAATGAAAGCGTGAGCGGAGAGCTGGCATCCCTGGCTTCATCGATGTTTGTTAACAGCATGCCGCGCTCAATTAGAGGTTTGTTAACCATAGAATTATAGGAATTGTTAATCGAAAGATTGATCGAGCCGGGGGTTACATGTCTATTTCTCGCCGTGGGGTCCTGTTTGGATTGCCGCTTTTTCTCGCAGGCTGCGCCAGCACCAACTTTACCCAACAAAGACAGAATTATGCTGCCGTGCTGGACGAAAAATTCCCGTTGAAGGCAATGCAGCTTGACCAGATCAAGCCAGAGCTCCGTCGCCAGGAAGTCGCCTATGTCACGACGCATCCGGCAGGCACGGTTGTTGTCGATACACCGGCCCGGCGGCTCTATTTCGTCATGGGTAACGGTCAGGCCATGCGCTATGGCGTAGGTGTCGGTCGCCAGGGACTTGCCCTCAAGGGTAACGCCTATATCGGTCGCAAGGCCGAGTGGCCAAGCTGGACGCCGACGCCGAACATGATTCGCCGCGAGCCCGAGCGGAACCTGAAATATGCTGGCGGTATGCCGGGCGGCCCGAACAATCCACTCGGTGCGCGCGCGCTCTACCTATACCGCGACGGCAACGACACGATGTTCCGTCTGCACGGTACCAACCAGCCGCAATCGATCGGACACGCAATGTCCAGCGGTTGCATCCGCATGTTGAACCACGACATTATCGACCTCTACCAGCGTGTGCCGGTCGGTTCCCGCGTTGTGGTTCTGCAGGCATAGTGACCTTATAAATGCCAGGATCCGGCGGTCTACAGCCGGATCACAAACCCCTTGCCATGGTGCCCCATGTGTCGATTTCTTGCCTATACCGGCTCGCCTGTCTGGCTCGACAGTCTTCTGATCGAGCCGGAGAGTTCTCTGATCACCCAATCGCTTGCGGCCCGTGAGGCGAAGACGGTTGTCAATGGTGACGGGTGCGGCATCGGCTGGTATGGGGAGAGGGGAGAGCCTGGCATCTACCGGGGCATTCTGCCCGCATGGTCCGATCGCAACCTGACTTCCTTGTGCCATCAACTCCGCTCACCGATGTTTCTGGCGCATGTGCGCTCCGCCACGACAGGCGGGGTCTCCATGTCCAATTGCCATCCCTTCGGCTTTGGCCGGCACCTCTTCATGCATAACGGCCAGATCGGCGGTTATGAAAAGGTCAAGCGGGCCATCGAAGCGTATATTCCCGACGAAGTCTATTGTTCACGCGCGGGCAACGGCGATAGCGAGGCGATCTTCTTGATCGCTGCGGGTTTCGGGTTGGATCGTGATCCGATAGGGGCATTGAAAAGAACATTGCAGATGTGTCTCGATGTCGTGTCGCGCGCCGGTCTCAACGAGCCCGTGCGCTTCAGCGCCATTCATGCGGATGGTGAAAAACTGCACGCCTTCCGCTGGTCGAGCGATGAACGTCCACCGACGCTTTACTGGCGCAATATGGGCGAAGGCATCGCGGTGGCATCGGAACCCTTTGGAACCGGTGTCGAGCGTTGGGATATCATCCCCGCTAACACGGTTGCCACCATTACCGGCGCCGATATCTCATTCGATGAGTTCAATCCGGTTGCCCAGCCGGCAGTGCTGATGCAGGCCTGAACGTAGCCGCTGCCCTTTGCCGGTGACAAGGCTCACCTTGCTTGTGCTGGACCTCTGATATCAGCTGGTGAGGCTTCGCGGGCGTAGCTCGTTGGCTCGATCACGCAGCTGTGCTTGGGCGCCGTGTTGTCTTTGGTTTTGAAATGTGTATCCGATCCCCAAAGATCGAGGTGGGGTGAGGCTCGGTCATTATCCATCAGACTCCTTTAAGGGACAGGACATATGCAATTTTTTGAAAAACTTTCGCGATTTCAGCCACAACTGCTTGCAGCGCTGAGAATCATCACCGCCCTGCTGTTCATCGAGCACGGAACTCAGAAGCTGTTCGGCTTCCCCGCATCGCAGATGGAAGGCTCACTGCCGCCGATGCTGCTGGTTGCTGCTATCCTTGAAACGGTTGGCGGTATTCTCGTTCTCATCGGTCTGTTCACCCGCCCGGTCGCTTTTGTCCTGTCCGGTCTTATGGCCTTTGCCTATTTCATGGCTCATGCGCCAAAAAGCTTTTTCCCGGTGCTGAACGGCGGTGACGCAGCAATCCTCTTCTGCTTCGTCTTCCTGTATCTCGTGGCTGCGGGACCGGGTGCGTTCTCTCTGGACGCCAAGCGCCGCTGATAGACTTTATCTGTGACCAAGAAACGCCGCGTGGGAATACCCATGCGGCGTTTTCAGTTTGACTTGACCTCAACGGATCTGGTCGTGTTCGGCGTCAGCCACTTGTCTATCTTTGCTTGCAGCAATTCCGGGCTGATCGGCTTGGAAAGATAATCATCCATGCCGACTGCAAGGCACAGATCGCGATCGCTGTCCTGCGCATGGGCGGTCACGCCGATGATGGGCACGCGCTTGACATCAGAAGATGCGTCCTCTTCGGCGCGGATCGCCTGGGTCGCCTGGTGGCCATTCATTACAGGCATGGACACATCCATGAGGATGATCGACGGATTGTCGCTGCGCCAAGCCTGAACCGCCTGTTTGCCATTGTCAACAATGCGGAAGGTAAGCCCCGTCTGCTGGAGTATCTGCGTGAAGACGATCTGGTTGACATCGTTGTCTTCGGCGATCAACACGTCCAGCCGCCTGCTTCCGACGTAATCCTTTTCCGGCCGGGCAAAACTCGTCGTCATATGTTTGACGGTTGCTGCCGGAGCGTTTGTTTGCGGGTTCGGCTGTGGCTGAGCCTCTCTGGCCGGCTCGGCTTGCCTCTGGAGAGCACGTTTTGCGCGCGCGGTCCGAACGACATCGGCCAATGTCTTTCGCAACAGCCGCGCCCGCACCGGTTTCATAAGATGGGCATCGAAATCCGGGCCTCGCGAGGCGCTGTAGCTGACCGCATCCATCGACGTAAGGAATATGATGGCCAGATCTTTGAGGCGCGGATTGTCACGCAGCCGTCTCGCCACCTCCATGCCGTCCATATCGGGCATGTGGTAATCCAGAATGACGGCATCGATTTCGAAACCGATGGCGGCTGCCTCTTCGAGGATTGCCAGACCGCTTGGTCCGCTTTCGGCGGCATAGCTGTCGACGCCCCAGCCATCGAGCTGCTCGGTCAGGATTTGCCGGTTGACGACATTGTCATCAATGACGAGGACACTGACTTTCTTCGTATCGATCGGCGTCACGGCCTGGTCCGGACGGTTGCTGGCGGCGCGTAATGGCAGGGCCACGGTGAAGATGGAGCCCTGTCCCACCTTGCTTTCAACGTCCAGCTTGCCGCCGAACAGTCCCGTTAGGCCCAGGGTAATGGCCAGTCCAAGCCCCGTTCCCTCATGTCTGCGGGTTGAAGACGTATCCGCCTGGCTAAATTTCTCGAAAATACGGTCGAGTTGGTGAGGCGCGATGCCAATTCCGGTGTCTTCGACCCTAAGCGTGAGAACGAGCTCGCTTTCGCTGATCGTTTCACTCGAGAGATCAATGAGGACGTGACCGATTTCGGTAAACTTGATTGCGTTGCCAATCAGATTCGTGACAATCTGGCGGAAGCGTCCCGCATCGCCGCTGACCGTCGTCTTCAGCTTGGGATCGACGCGCACGATAAGCTCTATGTTCTTTTCAAGGGCCTGCGAGGACAAGAGCGAAGCTACGTCCTCAACGGCTTCCGCCGCATCGAAAGGTGCAGAGCGCAACACCATCTGGCCAGCATCGATTTTTGAGAAATCGAGGATATCGTTGATGATGGTCAAAAGGGCATTGCCGGATTTGACGATGACATCGGTAAAGGTTCTCTGGCGCGTGTCGAGTGCGGATTTGGCCAGCAATTCCGCCATGCCCAGAACGCCATTCATCGGCGTCCTGATCTCATGGCTCATATTGGCAAGAAATTCGGATTTTGCACGGTCCGCAGCCTCGGCTCGCGCGAGAAGACCCTCAAGCTCGGCCTCTCGCTGCTTCAGATCCGTGACATCTGTCGCGATGACCAGCCAGTAATTGCCAGCACCCATGGTCGATTCAAGATTGAGCCAGCGTTTGCCACCGACATGGACAAGGGACGAGAATGGTTTTGAGGCGGAAATGTTTTGAAGCCATTTCGTCCGCTGGGCAGCGGCGTCCTCATGATTGCCGAAATCGCCACGGTCCGCGCAATGAGCGAAGAGTGGGAGCCAGCTCTTTCCGGGAGCGAGCATGTCAGGCGGAACGTCGAACATGGAGGAAAGGGCATCATTGGACAGGATGATCTTGCCATCCTGAACCAGCGCCAGCCCCTGGGCCATGACCCGGGTCGCATCCTGCATATATTCGCCGACGCGCTGCAACTCCTGCCTTGCGGCACTGATTTCCTTGTCGCGAGCGCGGATGGCTGTGCAATCTGCAAAAGTGATGAGGATCTTGTTTCCCGCCACCCGTCGTTCCGACAGGATGGTGTAGCGACCGGCCTTGCTGGCGACTTCGCGCGAGGTATTGCCATCGATCTTGCTCAACCGTTCGATGCGATCGCGATAGGCGTCTTCGAACGTCATGTCTCCGAACTCGTACTTGCCGGATTCGTAGCCAAGCTGGAGGTAGCGGCGATAGGGCTGGCCGATGAGATCGACCTCTTCCTCAACCTCCCAAAGATCGTAAAAACAGCTGTTTGCATATTCGATCGTCAGGTCGGGTCCCAGCAGCATCACACCCACGGGCAGCGTCTGCAAAATGGATTCGACTTCGGCATGAAGGCGTTCCGCCTCGTTTCTGGCCGCCAGAAGCTCCCGACGCCCCTCCTCCAGGGGCGTGGTATCGGTCATGGATCCGACAAGATATCGCTCATTGTCCGGTGTTTGAATTCGTCCTACCCTGATCAGCGTTGGAACAGGGGTGTTATCGTTTCGGACAATCTGTTCCGTCTTCTGAAATTCCTCGCCCGTCTCCAGTACGCGGGTATTTGCCAGCCTGAAACGCTCGCCCTCGTGAACGAACAATTCGCTTTCCGTCAGCCCGTAATAATTTTCGCGCGGCTCTCCCCACAGCGCTTCATATGCCGCATTTGCGTAGGTCAGCCGCCGCTCGCTATCCAGAAGGAAGGCGGCAACAGGCAGCCGCTCGAGCGCCTCGCGGAAAAGCCAGGTTTCCCGCTTATGCTGTTCGATCAGATTTTCCTGGGTCTTGACGTTGCTGATGTCGATGCGAAGAGCGATCAGCAATCCGTTCTCAAGGCGCCTGTTGATGAACCGTATCCATCGTCCGTCGCTCACCCTCTGGGTGAATTCGGAATAGGCCTGGCGGGTCTCGTCCACCTTGGCATCGACCCAGGCGTTCTTTTCAGCCTCAGCTACGCTATCGGCAGCCCCGGTACCCACATAGTGCTCGTAAAAGGAGGTCACGACGGAGCGCAATGTGAGCGTTCCACGCCAATCGAGGTCGAGTTGGGCATAGAGGCTCTGCAAGCGCGTATTGGCGTAAAGCAGGCGATCTTCGACGTCGTAAACCGCGATGGCCACATCGAGAAGGTCGAGAACATTTCCGCCGGTGAGAAGCTCGATCTGGGCAGCCGAAAACTCGGATTTCACAGAGGGCACCGTCTCGAAGACTTCGAAGAGGAACAGATTTCCGTCTTCCGTCTCAAATCTTTCGCACTTCATCGAGTGGACGTCTTCGGCTTGCTGTCCGCTGCAGGACGTCACCTCTTCCGTTGAAAAGACGAGGCAGCGCCGCTCCTTCTCATTCCGGTCAACGTCCCTGGTTTCGCCGAAGAGGCCCTGCGTGGTCTTGTCGACAAAGTCACTGACGGAGCGGCCGTTGAAACATGCGTAGGCGGCGTTGACGCAGACATAGCGAAGCTGACTGTCCTTGATGCAGGCGGGAAGTGGCAGCGCCTTGACGCCTTCGCATGCTCTTTCAAGCAACCCCCCTCCAATCAAGACATTCTCCGTAACCATCCATGACACCTGACAGAATCAGTGCCAACCGCGAACTGAACCTGTGGCTGTAAGCTATTGTACCTTGATTGATTTGGCTATGCGTCCGACAGCATTATTGGTCAAATGTTAACTATAGATTTCCATCAGTTCTTTATGTTTTAGAGAGATTTCTGCTGCTTGACCGGCGCGTCGTTGGGGACTTCCCATCTCCATCTTGAAAACAATTGCTTGACTTTCGCGGATAAAAAGACCAAATCCCCCTCAAGCTTTCACTTTCGGCGGCCGCGTGAGCTGCAGCGTCAACGAATTAATAAAGACGCATGAAGGAAAAGCGCATTCATACAGGAGACGGCAAACACGCCGCCCTTTAGCGCAGAAAGTCATTCCAACCCACAAGTTCCCAATTCACGCGGGGTTCTTGACGCCAAGACAACCGGACAGCAGGGCTGATCCGGATGCAAGCGTTTTGGCGCCCCGAAAGGCATACTATTGACCAGTTTTAACGAACTCGGCCTATCCGAAAAAATCGTGGCCGGCGTCACCCAGCTTGGTTACACCACACCGACTCCCATTCAGGAAAAAGCGATCCCGCTGCTTCTGGAGGGTCGCGACATCATTGGTCTGGCACAGACCGGAACCGGCAAGACTGCCGCATTCGGCCTGCCGATCATCGAAATGCTGCTCAAGCAGCCTGATCGTCCTGCCAACAGAACCACACGCACACTCATTCTTGCTCCCACTCGCGAGCTGGTGAACCAGATTGGCGAAAGCCTTCGCGGCTTCGTTCGCAAGACCCATCTGAAGATCAATCAGGTTGTTGGCGGCGCTTCGATCAACAAGCAGCAGCTGCAGCTGGAAAAGGGAACCGATATTCTGGTTGCCACACCTGGCCGTCTGCTCGATCTTATTTCCCGCAATGCTATTTCGCTGTCCAAGGTGACCTATCTGGTACTGGACGAAGCCGACCAGATGCTGGATCTCGGCTTCATTCATGACCTGCGCAAGATTTCCAAGATGGTTCCTGCCGGTCGTCAGACATTGCTGTTTTCGGCCACCATGCCGAAGGCTATTGCTGATCTTGCCGGAAGCTATCTGACCAACCCTGTCACGGTTCAGGTCACGCCTCCGGGCAAGGCCGCCGACAAGGTTGAGCAGTATGTTCACTTCGTTGCGGGCAAGAACGACAAGACAGAGCTTCTCAAGAAGTCGCTGAACGAGAACCCCGATGGTCGCGCCATTGTGTTCCTGCGCACCAAGCATGGCGCTGAAAAGCTGTCCAAGCATCTGGAGCATATCGGCTTCAAGGTCGCGTCGATCCATGGCAACAAGAGCCAGGGCCAGCGTGAGCGCGCGCTCAAGGGTTTCAAGGACGGCGAAGTCAAGGTTCTGGTCGCAACCGATGTTGCTGCCCGTGGCATCGATATTCCAGCCGTGACCCACGTCTTCAACTATGACCTGCCGGAAGTTGCCGACGCTTACGTTCACCGTATCGGTCGTACCGCCCGTGCGGGCCGTGACGGTATCGCCATTGCGTTCTGCGCACCGGACGAAACCCGTCTGCTGCATGACATCGAAAAGCTGATGAAGATCGAGATTCCGGTCCTGTCAGGCGAACGTCCGGAAGGACTTGCCAGCCCCTCTCGCGGCAACAACAACAATCGTGGTGCCAATCGCGGCGCTCCGAGCGGTCCACGTCGCCAGGGCGGCGAACGTGCCCATGGCGATCGTCCAGCGCGCACGCACCGCGAAGGCGCACCACGTGATGGCGGCCGACGCAATGGTGATTTCCGCGGCCAGCGTGCCGGTGAGTTCGCACCTGTCGAGCACGACAACGATCTGGAAGTGACGTCCGACTTCAAGCGTCCCAAGGCTGATGCCGTTGCAGGCAAGCCTGCTGGCAATCGCAACCACCGTGGTGGTCAGGGCCGTCCTGCCCGCAAGGCTGGCTCCTTTGCGCCCGCCGGTCAGGGTCGTCCCGCTGGCAATGCCGGTCGCGGTCGCAAGCGCGGCTGATTAGGCTGATCTTTTGAATATGAGCGCCCGGATGAAAATCCGGGCGTTTTTGTTTGGGAGGATTATGCGGGTTTCGTACCGCAGAGCATCTCGCGTTTTCCCGCAAAGCCGGGTCTGCGCTCAACGTTGAAGCCGGCGCTGCCCAGATTGCGCCGCACGAATCCAGCCGCTGCAAATGTTGCGAAGGTGCCACCGGGGGCGGTCTTCTCAAACACCGCCGACATGATGTCCAGCGACCACATGTCCGGGTTCTTGGATGGTGCAAATCCGTCGAGATACCACGCGTCGAATGTATTCGAAGTCTCGATGATGCCTTGCATGGCATCTCCGCAAAAGACGGTCAGACGCGTCTGCTCATCAAGCTTGATGTCAATCCAACCTTCCGGATCTGAAGGCCATTGCGCAACGAAGGCCTGCCGCTCGGCATCAAGTTGCGGCCAATGAGACAGTGCGCGGTTCAACTCGCGTGCCGTCATCGGGTAAAGCTCGAAGGATACGAAATGCAGCTGCGCACCGGCGGGCCGTGACAGCTTCCACTGTCGCCAGGTTTCGCACAGGTTCAACGCCGTTCCAAAGCCAAGCTCGCCAATGCGGAACGTGCCCTGTGCCGTTTTCCAGCGTTCCGGCAAGCCGTTGCCGGACAGCGAAACATGGCTGCATTCCTGCCTGCCGTCGGTCTGGCAATAAAAATGGTCGCCAAAGGCCAGCGAATAGGGCATATCGCCCTCTCGCCAATCCAGCATGTTTGAACCGGCTCGTTCCGGCCCACGATTATCGGGGTGTGTCATGGTCAAAGCCGATAGTCTGCCCAATCAAACAGGTCAATCACCTTTGCCATCCAGCGTGTCTTTGTTGATCGTCGGCGGCGGCATCATGGGGCTGTGGGCGGCGGTCAAGGCAGATCGTCTGGGTATCGAGACCTTGCTTGTCGATGCTGGCCGCATCGGCAGCGGTGCCAGTGGCGGGCTGCTGGGTGCGTTGATGCCGCATATGCCGGACCGCTGGTCGGACAAGAAGCAGTTTCAGTTTGATGCACTTCTGAGCCTCGAAGCGGATATTGCCGCGGTGGAGGCCGATACAGGCCTTAGCGCGGGTTACAGACGGTGTGGCCGCATCATCCCTTTGCCAAAGCCACATTTGCGAACCATCGCAGAGCGGCACCAGCAGGACGCGCTTTCCAACTGGCACGCTGATGAACGACAGTTCTACTGGCATCTGCTGGAAAATGCTCCTGTCAGCGGCTGGGTGGCCGAGACCGCAGGCGAGGCGGGTTTTGTCCATGATACATTTGCGGCAAAGGTATCTCCCCGCGCTTTCATTGCTGTTCTGAAAGCCTATGTCGAACGCTGCAAACACGTGCGTCTGGTCGAGAACTGCGCCGTTGCGGCTCTTGATCCTGAGGGTATGGCCACTCTGACCGGGGGAGAGCGCATCAGTTTCAGCCATTGCATGGTCTCGGCAGGCCATAGCTCCTTTCCTCTTCTTCAGACTGCGCTTGGCCTTCCTGAAAGCGGACTACTCGGCCAGCCCGTCAAAGGGCAGGCGGCCTTGCTGGATGCGAAGGCCGATCCGGCAATGCCGGTGGTCTTTCTCAACGGCCTTTATGTGGTGCCGCATGAAGACGGTCGTGTCGCCATTGGCAGCACCAGCGAGGAGGAATTCGAAAACCCCTTCTCGACCGATGAACGGCTGGAGATGCTGATCGAAAAGGCCCGGGAAATCGTTCCGGCCTTGTCGGGTGCTGCGGTGGTTGAGCGCTGGGCGGGACTGCGCCCCAAGGCAATCGGTCGCGATCCCATGGTCGGCGTCCATCCCCGGCACGCTCGTCTGATTGCGCTGACGGGAGGGTTCAAGGTGAGTTTCGGCCTTGCCCACCGTCTTGCCGATGCGGCAATCGACGCCATGTGCGGCAGGCCGATGCGGGTGCCGGACAGTTTCTCGCTCGAAGAGCACATTGGCGTCTTCAACCGAAAGATTTGACACCACATCTTTTACGCGTCGTTAATCTGTCACGCAAATCACCTAACAGCTTGGCTTATGCAGTGGTGCTGTTGAGATCCGTTGAACACGGCGAGGTGACGACATATGCGGTATGCCATTCATTTTACGCCTTCGCCCAACGATCCGCTGACGCATGTGGCGGCGGCCTGGCTTGGCCGTGATGTCTATTCCGGGCTTAGCGTAGAGCCGCCTGCCGTGACCAGCCTCGGAATGCAGGAGATTTCCTACCATACCGCGCTGCCGCGCCGATATGGATTTCACGGAGCGATCAAGGCACCCTTCAGGCTGATGGAGGATGTGAGTGAAGCTTCGTTGTTGCGCGGCCTGATGCATTTTGCAGGCACCCATCAACCTTTTTCTCTGCCGCCGCTGGAGATTGCCAAGCTGGGCAATGTCTATGGCCTCGTTCCGTCATGGCCATCGGAAACGCTGAATTTCCTGGCCGCAAGCGTGGTGCAGGAGTTCGATCACTACCGCGCCCCCCTGTCGGACGCCGATATAGACCGCGCCGATCCAGACCGGTTATCCGCAACGCAGTTGACGAATCTTCATCGCTGGGGGCACCCCTACGTGATGGATGAGTTCCGGTTCCAGATGCTGCTGACGGGCGGCGTCATGCCCGGCGATTGCGCAAGGGTGGAACGGGCCATTCGCGGTGTGTTCGAACCCTTGCTGGAACGGCAGATCGAGTTTGCCAATCTCGCGCTCTTTGTGGAAGACGAGCCGGGTGCTCCGTTCCGCGTGCACTCCCTGCATCCCATGGGACGTGTTTCTGCCAGACGGATTGCCTAGAAAGGCACTCGACATTCCGGTTTGCGATGCTACCGTTCACGAAATTCTCGTGAAGGTGATTTGATGATTTCCGCTGACTATCCCCGCAACCTCATAGGCTACGGTCGCAACACTCCTGATCCGAAATGGCCGGGCGGAGCGCGAATAGCGGTGCAATTCGTCATCAATTACGAAGAGGGCGGCGAAAGCTGCATTCTCGATAGTGACAAGGCGTCAGAATCGCTTTTGTCCGAGATTGTCGGGGCGCAGCCATGGCCGGGACAACGCAACCTGAACATGGAATCGATCTATGAATACGGATCGCGTGCGGGCTTCTGGCGGCTGTGGCGCATGTTCACCAGCCTTGGCGTGACGACGACGGTTTATGGCGTCACGTCTGCCATGGCGCGCAATCCGGAAGCGGTTGCTGCGATGAAGGAAGCGGGCTGGGAAATTGCCAGCCACGGCTATCGCTGGCTGGAATACAAGGATTTTACTGAGGAAGATGAGCGCCGCCATGTGCTGGAAGCGGTGCGCCTGCATACCGAGCTGACGGGTGAGCGGCCCTACGGCATGTATCAGGGCAAGCCCTCGGACAACACGCTCCGGCTCGTCATGGAGGAAGGCGGCTTCCTCTACTCGTCCGATTCCTATGCGGATGATTTGCCCTATTGGGTAAAGGGCGTGAAGGATGAGCCGTTCCTGATCATACCCTATACGCTGGAAACGAACGACATGCGTTTCGCCACGCCGCAGGGCTTCAATTCAGGCGACCAGTTCTTCACCTATCTCAAAGACGCCTTCGACGTGTTGTATGAAGAGGGGCGCGAGGGATCGGCCAAGATGTTGAGCGTCGGTCTCCATTGCCGTCTGGTGGGGCGCCCCGGGCGCGCGGCAGCGCTCCGGCGGTTCATCGAATATGTCCTTGGCCATGAGAAGGTCTGGATACCGCAGCGCGTGGACATTGCCCGGCACTGGCACGAACACCATAAGCCGGAGACGTTCTGATGCTGGACCGGACAGAATTCGTGAACCGATTCGGCGGTGTGTTCGAACATTCCTCCTTTATCGCAGAGCGCGCCTATGATGCGGGCGAACTGCATGAACCGCTGACGGCGGAAAGTGTTCATGCGGCTCTGTGCAAACAGTTCCGGGCTGCCTCGCATGAAGAAAGGCTGGGCGTTTTGCGCGCCCATCCCGATCTTGCCGGTAAGCTCGCAATCGCCGGGAAACTGACGCAGGAGAGCCGCAGCGAACAGGCGGGCGCAGGTCTCGACCGTCTGTCGCCGCAAGAGCACGCGCGGTTTACCGATTTGAATGCCACCTATGTCGAGAAGAACGGGTTTCCCTTCATCATTGCCGTCAAAGGTTTGACGAAGGACGATATCCTGCGCGCTTTCGAAACCCGCATCGACCACGGTGTAGACGATGAATTTGCAACGGCAACCGAGCAGGTGGAAAAGATTGCCTGGCTGCGACTATCCGCGATGTTGCCGTAATGCCTGTAATGGCAATGCCGAAAGTGAATGAACCTTGACTGAATTTCTTGAAATACTGCCTTTGACCAAGGATGCATTTACGCCATTCGGTGATGTTCTGGAAGACGATCCGACCAGTTTGCGGATGATCAATGGCGGCAATACGGAGCGGTTTCACGCGCTGGCAACAGCAGAGGCGACGGGGGAGGAAGCCCGCATCGTTCTTAACAAGTTCAGGGGCAAGCCGCGGTCTTTCCCCTATGCCGTGGACATGATGGAGCGGCATCCGCTCGGCAGCCAGAGTTTTACGCCGCTGTCCGGCAACCCGTTTCTTGTGGTGGTGGCCGAAGACCGGGATGGCGCGCCGGGCAAGCCCCTTGTGTTTCTGGCGCGTGCCGATCAGGGCGTGAACTACCGTCGAAATGTCTGGCACCACCCGCTGATGGCGGTTGGTTCCATAAGCGATTTTCTGGTGGTGGATCGTGACGGACCGGGCAACAATCTCGAGGAGTTCTTTTTCGTGCAGCCTTATCTCATCGCGGAGCCCAATCCATGACCGGCCTTACCACCCATGTTCTCGATGCCGCACACGGTACACCCGCGCAGGGGTTGAAGATCGATCTTTACCGCCTTGACGGGGATCATCGTGAAAAGCTGAAATCGGTCGAAACCAACAGCGATGGCCGCGTCGATGGCGGGCCGTTGCTGATTGGTGAGGACTTCAAGGCGGGTCAGTATGAACTCGTGTTCCACGCCGGAGATTACTTGAGAATTAAGGGCCTCGTTCTGCCGGAGCCCGCCTTTCTCGATATCATCCCCATCCGTTTCGGCATAGCCGACGAGCAGGGGCATTACCACGTTCCGCTGCTTCTCTCGCCCTATAGCTACTCCACCTATCGCGGAAGCTGAGCGCATGATTTTTGCCGCCATCGCCGACATTCACGGAAATCATGCGGCACTTGAAGCCGTTCTGAAAGATATCGAGACACTCGGCATAGCAGATATCGTCAATCTGGGAGATTGCTTCAGCGGTCCGCTGGAAGCGGGTCGCACCGCCGACATACTTGTTTCGCGAGATATCGCCACCGTGCGCGGCAATCACGACCGTGCCCTGATCGACCGGACTTTTGAGATGATGGGAGACTGGGAGCGGCCTGCGCATATGCAGCTGTCGTCCGATCATTTCAGCTGGCTACAGGCGCTGCCCTTCGAACTCGTCTTCAAGGATGTCGCCTATTGTTGCCATGGCTCGCCAAGGGACGATCTGGATTACTGGCTGGAGACGCTTCATCCGGACGGGTTTCTTCATCTGCGTCCCTTGCCGCAAATCGAGGCATTTGCTGCCGATATCAAGCAGCCGCTGATGCTATGTGGCCATACGCACATCGCCCGCACCGTGCAACTGTCCGACGGCCGTCTGATCGTCAATCCCGGCAGTGTCGGCTGTCCGGGCTGGAAGGATGATGAACCTTTCTACCATCAGGTTGAAGCCGGCCATCCGCTGGCAAGCTATGCCGTTCTGGAAGACACGCCGCATGGCTGGCAGGTCTCGTTTCGGCAGGTTCGCTATGACAGTGCCGCCATGGGAGATCTGGCGCGCGCCAACGGAATGCCGCGTCTGGGCAAGGCCATCGCCAGCGGCTGGCTGGGCTAGCCTTCGCTTGACATGACCACGCAGGAATAGGAATTCGCCTTCAGATCCTTGCATGCGGAAAGGGCGGCCGCCTGGCTGTCGAAGCCCGTAAAGCGGGCGCGGTAAAGCGTGGCGGATCCGCTTTTCACTGCTTCCGTATAGGGCGCGATGCCGGAGTAATCGGAAGAAATCGTCGGGCGGGCATTGCGAAGCAGCGAGAGAGCGGCGGCCTGACTGTCGGCTGCGGCAATCTGCACTTCCCAGGTGCTGCGTTCAGAGTTGGTTGCGCGAACCGCTGATGTCTTGATCATGTCGGGAATGACGGGTGCGGGGGAGGCGGAGGCGATCTGCATGGCCACCGGGTCTTTCCGCTGTGCAAACATGGGCAGGGGTACGCTTGCGGGCTTCACGTCAAAGGTACGGCTCGTGCTAGCACTTGCAATCAACTGTCGGCTCTCATTCCCTCTGGATGCCTTGGGCAAGGTCCGGTCGAGGAGGGATACCATCTGGTTATCGCGGCTTCGGGATGTCCTGCCACCCAGCACGACACTGACAACGCTGCGGCCATTGTGATTGACGGCGCTGACAAGATTGAAGCCGGATGCGTTGGTGTAACCTGTCTTGATGCCATCGACGCCCTGATAGCGGCTCAACAGCCTGTTGTGACCGTTGATCGTCTTGCCACGAAACTTGAAGGACCGCGTGGCAAAGAGTTTGTATTCCTCGGGAAAGTCGCGCTGAAGCGCAAGACCGAGTTTGGCCATGTCACGCGCCGTGGTAACCTGCGCCTTGTTTGGCAGGCCAGATGCATTTCTAAAGACCGTGCTGGTCATGCCCAGGTGGCGGGCCTTGCGCGTCATCATCTGAGCAAATTTCGCCTGGGAGCCGCCAAGATGGTCGCCCATGCCTTCCGCCATGTCATTGGCCGACTTGACGATCATGCCGTAAACCGCTTCGCGAACCGTAAAAGTCGTGCCGGCTTTTACCCATAGCTTGGAGGGGATCACCGCTGCCGCGCGTCTGGACATCGTCACGCGCTGGTTCCATGTCAGGCGTCCGTCATGCAAAGCCTCGAAGGTCAGATAGAGCGTCATCATTTTCGTCAGCGATGCGGGGTAGTTCTTCGTGTCTGCATTCTCGGCAGCAAGGACCTTGCCCGTATTTGCATCCATTACGAAATGTGCGTAGCCCGCCTGCGCCTCGGCGGCGTCGAACGAGAGGATCGCGCAGAAGAATGCCGCAGCCAGAAAATGCGCTCCGGTCATACCTCGTCTGATCGTTCTCAACATAAATTCACCCCTTGTCCGTCCATTCGCCGTTGCCAAAACTACTGAAACTTTCAGGCAACAAAACCACTCAAACTTTAAAGACCGCTTTCATCCTTAATTAAGTATGAAAATCGACCCCCATTGGTGGCGGGTAAATTTCTTGAAAAGAAACGGACGCCCCGTGCGGCTCCTGATGAAGGGACTGATGCAATAAGGGCGCAGATCCGCGCCCTCTCTCGCGCCGGAAAAGGGCTGGCTTTCAGCCGAAACCACCTTGTTCACAAGGGGTTTCGACCATCTGCGTTCAGCGATTTCCTGCCTGAAAAAGAGAGGGCGGCCTGCACTTGGCTATCGCCATGACGACACCGGTGAGGGGCCCACATCACTGCCCTGACGGCAAAACGCGAGGCCAGTTTCCATGCGCCGATCTCACAGGATTGTGAGGGCTGGATCGATCTCGCGCGGTGCCAAAAAGGGCAAGTGACCGTCACTGAACCAGGATGCTGCGATCCACATCGGTCAGAAGACGCTTGCCGCACAGAGCCATGGTGATGTCCATTTCCTTGCGGATAATCTCCAGCGCCGTCGTGACGCCATTCTTTCCGTCTGCGCCGAGGCCATAGAGGAAGGGACGTCCGATGTAGGTGCCTTTGGCGCCAATGGCGATGGCTTTGAGGACGTCTTGTCCGGAGCGAATGCCGCCATCCATATGGACTTCGATCTTGTCGCCGACGGCATCGACGATCTTGGGCAGGATTGCGATGGATGAAAGCGCGCCGTCCAGCTGACGACCGCCGTGGTTGGATACGATGATTGCATCCGCACCGGTGTTGGCCGCAGCAATTGCGTCTTCCTCATCGAGAATACCCTTCAGGATGAGTTTGCCGCCCCAGCGCTCCTTGATCCACTCCACATCTTTCCAGGAAAGGCGCGGGTCGAACTGTTCGGCGGTCCAGGATGAGAGCGACGAGAGGTCCGACACGTTCTTGGCGTGGCCGACAATGTTGCCGAAGCTGCGGCGCTTCGTCCGCAACATATCCAGGCACCATTGCGGCCTCGTCGCCATCTGCCAGATATGTTTTGGCGTAAATTTCGGTGGTGCAGACAGGCCGTTGCGCAAATCCTTGTGGCGCTGCCCGAGAATCTGGAGATCAAGCGTCAGTACCAGAGCGGAGCATCCGGCAGCCTTGGCGCGGTCGATCAGATTGTTGACGAAATCGCGGTCCTTCATCACGTAAAGCTGGAACCAGAAGGGCCGGGAGGTCACCGAGGCGACGTCTTCGATGGAGCAGATGCTCATGGTGGAGAGCGTAAAAGGCACGCCAAATTCTTCTGCGGCCTTCGCGGCCAGCATCTCACCATCGGCGTGCTGCATACCGGTGAGCCCGGTCGGCGACAATGCAACCGGCATCGACACCTTCTCACCGATCATCTCAGTAGCAAGCGACCTGTCGGTCATGTCTACCAGCACCCGCTGGCGCAATTTTATCTTGGAAAAATCGTCTTCATTGGCGCGATATGTGCTCTCGGTCCAGGCACCGCTATCGGCGTAATCGAAGAACATTTTGGGCACGCGGCGCTGGGCACGCAATTTGAGATCAGCGATGGTAAGCGTTTTGGCCATGAATTGAACTTTCACATCTGAATGATAATCGCATAGCACGAAGTTGCGGGCGAATGGTACTGAAATTGATCGAGATGAGATGTCTGGAGAGGGTTTTTGAGGCGCGTTGCCGTTAGCAGCGATTGCGTCGCGAATGTTTCGCCCGTCGCCGTAACATTGGAAAATCTGCCGACGTAAAACAGGGTGGAACACAGCGACGGGACGGATTTTATGACGAATATCGATATTGGTTTTCTGGCGGCAATTACCATGACTTTCGTTCTGGCGGGTGTAGTCAAGGGCGTGACCGGCATGGGTCTGCCGACCGTGGCCATGGGTCTGCTCGGCCTTTTCATGCCGCCCATTGCAGCGGCGGGCCTGTTGCTTCTGCCATCCTTCGTGACAAATATCTGGCAACTTTGTGCCGGTCCGGATTTTCGCGGAATTCTGCTCCGGCTCTGGCCGATGATGGCCGCTATCGTTGTCGGAGCACAAATCGGCATTCAGCTGCTGACGGGTGGGGCGGCTGGTTGGACGACGTCGGCGCTTGGCGCGGCACTTTTCATCTATGCCGCCTACAGCCTGATGGCGCGGCCACTTGTCCTGCCCCTGCACTTGATGAGGTTTCTATCGCCGCTGATCGGTCTCGTGACCGGGCTTCTCACCGGTGCCACCGGCGTCTTCGTGATGCCAGCCGTTCCCTATATCCAGTCGATGGGGTTTGATCGCGATATGCTGGTGCAGGCGCTCGGTCTTTCATTTACGGTTTCAACCGTGGCTCTCGCGCTCGGTCTGGCGTCCCAGGCCGCCCTGCAGATCCACGATCTGGGGCTTTCGACACTCGCCATAGTGCCAGCGCTCCTTGGTATGTGGCTTGGCCAATGGGTCCGCCAGTTCGTCAGCCCGGCGAGATTCAGACGATGGTTCCTGATGTGCCTGCTGGCTTTAGGTACGGAGCTGATCGCAAGACCGTTCTGGAACTGATGTCCCTAATGGTGCGGGCGCCAGAGGCGCCCGCAAAGTCGATTTCTGGCCGGGATGGATCAGAATTCTTCCCAGGTGTTCTGCGCAACCGCCGCCGCCGAGCTGCCCCCGAAGGCGCCAGCAATCTTCTGGCTCAGCGCGCGGGCCGGAGACGGTGCTGGCTTTGAAGCGGCTGACGCCGATCTGACAGGTGCCGCTGCCCCTGGTGCTGATGGCATTGTGCGGCCCGCTACCGCGGCGTCACCAAGCTTGAAGCGTGACAGCAACTGGTTTAACGATGCCGCTTCCTTTGCAAGGCTGTGGCTGGCCGCTGTCGACTGCTCGACCATGGCTGCGTTCTGCTGCGTGCCCTGATCCATGGTGTTAACGGCGGTGTTGATTTCCTGAAGTCCAACCGATTGTTCGCGCGACGATTCGACGATCGCATGAATGTGGCGGTTGATTTCCTGCACCTCGGAAACGATGACCTCAAGCGCACGACCGGTTTCTCCGACAAGCTCCACGCCGGAGCGAACATGTTCGCCGGAAGTGGTGATCAATGCCTTGATTTCCTTGGCGGCCTTGGCCGAACGCTGCGCCAGTTCGCGCACTTCCTGGGCAACGACGGCAAAGCCCTTGCCGGCTTCACCGGCACGTGCA
>NZ_LMNZ01000001.1:543739-595676 GCF_001423445.1 Rhizobium sp. Leaf311
GAGCGCCAGCAGGTTGGTCTGGAAGGCAATTTCATCGATGACGCTGATGATGTTGGTGATCTCGCCCGAGGAGCGCTCGATTTCATTCATGGCAGTCACGGCCTGACGCACGACGTCACCGGATTTTTCCGCACCCTGACGGGCCTTGGCAACAAGGCCGCCCACTTCTTCGGCGCGACGGCTGGAATCCTTCACCGTGGTGGTGATTTCTTCCAGTGCAGCTGCGGTTTCCTCGACGGATGCGGCCTGCTGCTCGGTGCGCTTGGAAAGATCGTCTGCAGCGGAGCGGATCTCGTTTGCGCCGGCATCGATGCCACGGGCATTCTGGCCAACCGCGCGTAGTGCGTTGTTAAGGTTGCCGACGGAATCGTTGAAGTTGTTGCGCAACGTATCGAGATGGCTGACAAAGGGAGTGTCGATGCGGCAGGTGACGTCGCCATCGGCAAGGCGACCAAGGCCTTCAGCCAGCCGATCCACGGCAAACTGCGTATCCGCCGCATCCTTCGCCTTTTGGGCTTCGCGCTCGTTGCGCTCCTTCTCGGACAGGTTACGCGTTGCAGCCGCTTCACTTTCCAGACGTGTGCGCTCCAGTTGGTTATCGCGGAAGACGGAGACAGCCTTTGCCATCTGACCCACTTCGTCGCGGCGATGCTGTCCTTCCACCGGTGCCGTCGCGTTGCCCTGGGCAAGCGAAATCATGCGCTCCCGCAGCGCCGAAATCGGCGTCGTGATCCCCTTGGCTGCAACGATGAGCGCAGCGATGATGCCGAGCGCGAATGTAAGGCCGATGACCAGCAACGAGTTGAAGATCGTTGAATCGGTCTGTGCGGTCAGTTCGTCGCTTCTTGCGTCTACTTCTTTCACGATCCTGTCGAGAAACGCGGCATTGTCCGACGCCAGCGGAAGGACCAGCGCGTCGACTTTTGCGAGCAGGGCTTTCGCCTCATCATCCTTTTCCGCTTGCGCCAGTTCGACACTGCGATCCGTCAGGGCTACGATTTCTTTTGCCCTTGTCATCAAGGGGTCGATATTTTTAGCTTCTTCAGGCAGCAACGCCTTAACTTTCTCAAGACGCTCAAAGAGCTTTGTTTTGCTATCCTTGTAATAATCCAATGCTTTCGCGATTGCAGGATCGTTGATTGAATAGACCATCATCTGATAGGCGCCATAGGCGGTCGCCGCCAGATTGCGGTTTGCTCTTGCGATTTCGATGCTCGCCTTTATTTCCTTGGCGAGGAAATCCGAGTAATCAGTATCCCCTTGTTTGTACCTGCTGGAAACGAAGGCAGTGGCTGCCAACCCGACGATACATAGGGGTATAATCAAGGTCAGTATTTTCGTGCGTATGCTCGCATTTTCTAAAAACGACATTCGTCCTCGCTTTGAGGTTCTAGCCGAAACACGAGGCGTCCGAAGGGGTGGCCGGGGAGGGCGGCGGATTCAATCACTTCGGAGCAAAACAGCTCGGAACGGGGGATTTATTTGCATGACAGTGCGAGCATGCCGTCATGGCGCTCAAGACTAAAGCTGTCGAGCGGAAACTATTTAGGTACTATTTAAATATACTTAAAATTATCTGCATGTTTTAGCTACGATAATATCGATAAATTCGAATATTAAATTATGCTTTTTACAGGTTTCCCGGCAATATAAGTTTCTTCTACTGTTCTGTCGTCGCCCATTGTCAGCATCAGAAACAGTTCTTCTGTCAGGCTGGTGACAACTTCCATTTTCAGCGCCATGGCGGGAGTGGAGGCGGCGTTGAGAACTGCGATATCCGCATCCGTTCCTGGCTCCAGCGTGCCGATGCGATCAACCATGGATAGGGCCTCGGCATTGCCGCGGGTCATCATGTACCAGCTTTCCAGCGGGTTCAGACGCTCACCCAGCAACTGCTGGATTTTGTAGGCCTCATCCATCGTGCGCAGCATGGAATAGCTTGAGCCACCGCCAATATCTGTGGCGACAGCGATGCGGACCGGCTTTTCGCGGCGCTGCAGCTGTTTCATCGGGAAAAGACCGGAGCCGAGAAACAGGTTGGAGGTGGGGCAGTGGACGGCCACGGCGCCTGTTTCGGACAGGACATCCGCTTCACGGTCCGAAAGGTGGATGGCGTGGCCAAAAAGCGTCTTCTTGCCCATCAGGCCATAGCGCACATAGATATCCGTATAGTCGATCGCATCCGGGTAGAGCTCGCAGGTGTATTTGATCTCGTCCATATTTTCGGAAAGATGCGTCTGGATGAACAGGTCCGGAAACTCCTGCGCCAGCGCCTGTGTCGCTTCCATCTGTTGCGGCGTGGAGGTGATGGCAAAGCGCGGCGTGATGGCGACGTGGTTGCGGCCCTTGCCGTGCCAGTCGGCGATCACCTGCCGGGTCTCGTCATAGCCCAGTTGCGGCGTATCCAGCAGACCCTGCGGGGCGTTGCGGTCCATCATCACCTTGCCGCCAACCATCAGCATGTTGCGCTTCATGGCCTCGGCAAAGAATGCATCGGCAGAGGTCTTGTGCACCGAGCAATAGGCCACGGCCGTCGAGGTGCCATGGCGGATGAGTTCATCGTAAAAATGCGTGGCGATGCGCTCTGCATGGGCGCTTTCGACAAACCGGCATTCCTCTGGGAAAGTGTAAGTATCGAGCCATTCAAGGAGATTTGCGGCATAGGAACCGATGACCTGCATTTGCGGGAAATGCAGATGCATGTCGATCAGCCCTGGCACGATGAGGTGCGGGCGGTGGTCTTTTTCCTCGACATCGTCTGGCGCCTTGACGCGGATGTCCGCATAGTCGCCGATAGCGCTGATCCTGCCGTCTTCGATCAGCAGGCCCCCGTCTTCCACATAGAGATAGCTGGCCGTATCAGATATGGAGTGCGGTGCGCGGTTGAAGCTTAGCAGGCGTCCGCGCAGCAGGAGCATGGTCATTCCGTTTTTCCTTGGGACAGGGCGCTCTCGTACCAGGCAGTCAGCACCTTGCGTTCTTGCGGCGTAATCGCCGTGATGTTGCCGGGGGGCATGGCATGGCTACGGCCTGCCTGTAAATAGATTTCCCGCGCATGGGCCGCAATTTCGGCATCGGTTTCCAGTCGGACTGCCTTGGGCGTGAAAGGCACGCCTTCCCAGACTGGTTCTGCGGCGTGGCACATGGAGCATCGGCCCTGCACCACGTCCCGCGCAGATGCAAAATGCACGTCGCTTGCGAAACGCTGCTGTATCGGCGAGAGCGTCGCGGCTTTTTCTTCCTGCTCGCCGGTCAGTATTTTCGGAACGGTAGAGAGCCACATGATCACAAGAAAGATCAGCGCCGTGACCAGCCATGTCCAGGTGGGCTTGCCTTTGCGGGCATGGGTTGTGTTGAACCAGTGGCGGATCGTGACGCCCATCAGGAAGACAAGTGCCGCGATGATCCAGTTGAACTGGGTGGCAAAGGCCAGCGGATAATGGTTCGACAACATGAAGAAGATGACGGGCAGCGTCAGGTAGTTATTGTGCAGAGAACGCTGCTTGGCGATGCGTCCGTATTTCGGATCTGGCGTGCGCCCGGCGATGAGGTCCGCGACAACGATCTTCTGGTTGGGAATGATGATCATGAAGACATTGGCCGACATGATGGTAGCGGTAAACGCGCCCAGATGAAGGAAGGCAGCGCGTCCCGTAAACACCTGCGTGTAACCCCAGGCCATCGCCACCAGCGCGATGTAAAGAACCGCCATCAGGCCCCAGGTGTTGTTGCCGATGGGTGATTTGCACAGAAGATCATAAAACACCCAGCCAACAGCCAGCGATGCCAGCGACAGACAGATGGCCTGAAACTGCGTCAGTTCCAGCACGGAATGATCGATGAGGAAAAGATCCGCGCCGCCATAATAGACGATACAGAGCATCGCAAAGCCGGAAAGCCAAGTGGCATAGCTCTCCCATTTGAACCATGTCAGATGTTCCGGCATCTGCGCGGGCGCCACCAGATATTTCTGGATGTGGTAGAAGCCGCCGCCGTGGACCTGCCACTCTTCGCCATAGGCACCGGCCGGCAGATGCGCGCGTTTGACCAAACCGAGATCGAGCGCGATGAAGTAGAAGGAGGAGCCGATCCAGGCAATCGCTGTTATCACGTGCAGCCAGCGGACGGCAAAGGCCATCCATTCCCACGCAATGGCATATTCGTACATTATGTTCCCCTGACGTTGCACCGCACTGTGCGAGAATTTCGGGCGTTAGAAAAGAGGCAACAGCGCTTTGTACGCAGGATTGTCACATAAGGACTGTGGATCACGGCTCCGGCGGGAACTCCTCCAGCATCCAGTCGCGAAACGCCTTGATCTTTGGAATGTTTCGACGGCTTTCCTGGTAGACGAGCCAATAGTCGCGGCCATCATTGCAGACGAGATCGAAGGGCTGAACCATGCGACCGGCGGCGATGTCATCGGCAAAATGGGCCGG
Source organism: Rhizobium sp. Leaf311 (assembly GCF_001423445.1). Lineage (NCBI taxonomy): Bacteria > Pseudomonadati > Pseudomonadota > Alphaproteobacteria > Hyphomicrobiales > Rhizobiaceae > Rhizobium > Rhizobium sp. Leaf311. Next base: position 548,179 of record NZ_LMNZ01000001.1, read on the forward strand.
ATTGACGATCGCCACGCCATGACCGGCCATGGCCGCCTGTGCCTCGAGATTTTGAAAACCGAAACTGCTGCCGGTGCGCGTGTCGAGCTCCGAGGCGTCCACGCCCGCTTCCGTAAACCAGTGTTTCCACCAGACATCATTCGGGCTGATGATCGTCAGTTTCAGCAGATCAGCGGGTGTCTTCAGCGGACCATGTTTTTCCAGCAGCAACGGGCTGACGACCGGCGCAAAATCCAGCCGCATGATCCGGTGGCCGATCAGGCCCGGCCAGTCGCCCTTGCCCCAGCGTATGCCGACATCGACATTGTCGCGGGCGAAATCGACGATGTCGTTGGAGAGCGCCAGATGCACCGCGATCTTTGGGTGTCGCGCCTGAAACACGCCCAGCCTGCGCGCAAGCCATTGCTGCGCGAATGTGGGGGTGGGGGAAACGATGAGGACATCACCCGTTCCTGTCCTTGCCTCCGCGATGGCGGTCTCCAGGATCGAAAAGGCCGTATTGGCCTGTTGCGACAGTCGCTCACCCACCGATGTCAACGTGACCTGCCGCGGCTTGCGCACGAACAGGGCCGCACCGATGAAGTCCTCAAGCAGTTTGATCTGGTAGCTGACCGCCGTCTGCGTCATGCCAAGTTCTTCGCCAGCCTTGGTGAAGCTCAGGTGACGGGCTGCACTTTCCAGCACACGAAGGGCGTTCAGGGGAACGTTGCGTGACATTTTCATGGATAATCTCTCTTCATCCATACCGTCGAAAGTTTCATTGGTTTTTCCCGGAAATCAGGTGCATTTCTCTCTCATAGCATCAAAAAAGCTCAGGAGAAATCGAATGCGTACAGTCGCTTTCAGCGTCTGGTCAGCCCTGTTTGCGCGCCTGCGGACAATCCAAATGCCACAGCCGGGACCGGATCGGCCCACCGTGTTGCTGCCCAGTGAGGCGACGCTTCAGGTCAAGCGCGATCTTGGCTTGCTGGATGGTCGTGGCCAAAGGGGGCGGGAGCAGCCTCGTCAAAGCGATGAATTGCGTGAAGCACTTCGCTTGCCACCAAGGATGCTATGACCTGCGGGCGTTTGTCCTTCACGATGCTGCCGCCAATCGGCAGGATGAGGCGCTCGATCATCGAGGGCGGCGCACCCTCGCGGCTTAGCCAGTGCGAGAAGGTTGCGCGTTTGGTCTGTGAGCCGATCATCCCGACATAGGCCAGGTCTTGTCGCGCCAAAGCCTCGCGCGCAATCAGGAAGTCCAGTGCGTGATCATGGGTGACGATCACCACCGATCCACCCGGCGGAATGGTTTTGACCAGAGCTTCCGGCATCGGAGCCAGATGCGATGTAACGCTTTCGGAAAGTCCAACCAGTTCATCCCGTCGCGTTTCAACGACGGTCACGGCGAGGGGCAGAAGCGCCATCGCTTGCGCCAGAGCCCTTCCGACATGGCCTGCGCCAAAGAGGAACACAGCGGGGTAGGCGTCCTCCTCACTTTGCCAGCGATTTTTCAAATCGTCAGCGATGGCCGGCGTGACTTTAGAAAATCTGATCAGCGTTCTGCCACCGCAGCACTGCCCGATTTCCGGACCCAGAGCGATATCCAGGCTGTCAATCGCTGTCGTGCCTGCCAGCATGGCGCGCGCATGGTCGATTGCCATATATTCGAACTGCCCGCCGCCGATCGTCTGCCAGATCCGGTCTCGCGACACGAGCATAAAGGTTCCTGCCTCTCGTGGCGCGGAACCCTTTACGGACGCGATTTCTATCAGGATGACGGAATCATTCCCCTGTAGAAAGGCGCTGAGCGTGGTGTCGGCAATCGTCATGCTTTCACACCCGCTTCAGCCGCTCCACCGCCATCAACACCCTCTCAGGCGTCGCAGGTGCGTCCAGCCTTGGGCAGACCTTGTAATCCGCAACGCTGGCTACGGCCATGGAGAGCGCCTCCAGCACCGAGATTGCCAGCATGAAGGGCGGTTCGCCCACAGCCTTGGACCGCCCGATGGTCGGTTCTGCGTTTTCGGCCCATTCCGCCAGCCTCACATCGAAGATCTTCGGACGGTCGGAGGCCAGCGGTATCTTGTAAGTGGAGGGCGCATGGGTGCGCAGCCGCCCCTTCGCATCCCACCACAATTCCTCGGTAGTCAGCCAGCCCATGCCCTGAATGAAGCCGCCTTCCACCTGTCCGATGTCGATTGCCGGGTTTAGCGATTTGCCGACATCGTGGAGAATATCGGTGCGCTCCATCATATATTCGCCGGTCAGCGTATCGATGGAAACCTCCGACACGGAGGCGCCATAGGCGAAATAATAGAAGGGCGTGCCTTTGCCAGCGTTGCGGTCCCAGTGGATTTTCGGAGTCTTGTAAAAGCCTGCGGCGGAAAGCTGGACGCGCGCGAAATAGGCCTGCTTGATGAAATCGTCAAAGGCGATTTCCTCCGTTCCCACGCGAATGCGGTTCGGCAGAAAGGTCACGTCTCCTTCGCCGACATTCCATTTTTCCATGGCGAATTTGACCAGCCGTTCCTTGATCTGGCGTGCTGCATCATAGGCTGCCATGCCGTTCAGATCCGTGCCGGAAGATGCGGCTGTTGCGGATGTGTTCGGCACCTTGCCCGTGGTTGTGGCGGTAATCTTGACGCGGCCGATATCCACCTGAAACGCGTCGGCAATGACCTGGGCAACCTTGGTGTAAAGGCCCTGTCCCATCTCCGTGCCGCCATGGTTCAGGTGGATGGAGCCATCATTATAGACATGCACCAGCGCCCCCGCCTGGTTGAAGGCGGTCATGGTGAAGGAAATGCCGAATTTTACCGGCGTCAACGCAATGCCCTTGCGGATGACAGGGCTTGTTCTGTTGAAGTCGATGATTGACTGGCGTCTCGCCTGATAATCGCTGGAGGTCTCCAGCTCCTCCACGATACGGGCGATGATGTTGTCCTCCACCTCCTGGTGGTAGGGGGTGGTGGTACGGCCCGAATCCTTCTGGCCGTAGAAATTCAGCTTGCGGATTTCGAGCGGGTCCTTGCCCACCGCATAGGCTATTTCCTCGATGAAACGCTCGGCCCCCAGCATTCCCTGCGGCCCGCCGAAGCCGCGAAAGGCGGTGTTGGAAACGGTGTGCGTTTTCAAGGGCTTCGACTGAAGCTTTACATGCGGGTAGAAATAGCTGGAATCCGCATGGAACAGGGCGCGGTCCGTCACCGGGCCGGAAAGGTCGGAGGAATAACCGCAGCGGGCGGCATAGGTGGCGTCGACTGCGTGAATGCGGCCTTCCTCATCGAAGCCCACCTCGTAATCCACGCGGAAATCGTGGCGCTTGCCTGTAGCGGTCATGTCCTCGTCGCGGTCGGGTCGCATCTTGACCGCCCGATTGAGCTTCTTGGCGGCGATGGCGCAAAGCGCTGCAAACTGGTTGCCCTGCGTTTCCTTGCCGCCAAAACCGCCGCCCATTCGCCTGACCTGCACGGTCACGGCATTGGAGGGCACCTGCATGATATGGCTGACGATGTGCTGGATTTCGCTTGGGTGCTGTGTGGAACTCCACACAGTGACCTCGTCATCTTCGCCCGGCACCGCCATGGCAATGTGGCCTTCCAGATAGAAGTGCTCCTGACCGCCGATCCGCATGGAGCCGGTCAGGCGGCGCGGCGCGACATCCATCTCCAGTGCCGCATCGCCACGCTGCAGGACCATGCCCGGTGTAACCAGCGGCTCGCCGTTCTCCATGGCAGTGTCTATGTCGGTCCAGTGGGGCAGATCCTTGTAGGTAATCTTGGCCTTGCGTGCTGCCTTGCGGGCAATGTCACGGTTTTCGGCGAAGACGGCAAAGATCGGCTGGCCGTGAAATTCCACCAGCGTTTCCGCCAGCAATGGTTCGTCGTGACGACCGCCGGATGACACATCGTTTTCGCCGGGCACGTCCTTGCCCGTCATGACCCACAGAACCCCCGGTGTGGCCTCGACTTCGGAGAGATCCATGGCCACGATTTCGGCATGGGCGCGGTCCGCCATGCCGATGGCGCCGTGGATCATGCCCGCAGGTTCGGGAATATCGTCAATATATTCGGCACTTCCGGTTACATGCTTATGCGCTGAATCATGTCGCAACGAGCCATGCATCTTGCCCTCAACGACTGTTTTTTCGGATTTGAATGTTGTTGTATCCATGTCTCACACCTCCGCCAGCGCGAAGCGTTGCAACTCCTGGCCTTGCCCGGATGTCTCGAGAAAGAAGCGGGTCAGCAGGTTCTTTGCGGTCAGCAGCCGATATTCGGCTGTGGCACGCCAATCCGTCAGCGGCTGGAAATCCTCATCGATGGCATCGCGGGCCGCTTCGATGGTGTCTGTGTTCCAGACTTTGCCCATCAAGGCCTGTTCCAGACGGCTGGCCCGTTTCGGCGTTGCGGCCATGCCGCCAAAGGCGATGCGGATGTCGTCAACGGTGCCGTTTGGCCCCAGTTGCAGATGATAGGCGGCGCAGAGCGCCGAGATATCCTCATCCCGCCGTTTGGAAATCTTGTAGACCGCAAAGTGGCTGTCCTGCGCCTGGAACGGCACGAAGATCTTCTCCACGAATTCGCCCGCGAAGCGGTCCTGCTTGCCGTAATCGACAAAGAATGTCTCAAGCGGCATGGAGCGGGTGCCTGATGTCGAGCGCAAGGTCAAGGTGGCACCAAGCGATATCAGGGCAGGGGGCGTATCGCCGATGGGGGAGCCATTGGCGACGTTGCCGCCAATTGTCCCCATGTTGCGCACCTGCTGGCCACCGATACGATCAATCAGGCGACCGAAAGCGGGTATATGCTTTGCAAGAACGGAGAACGCCTGGGCGTAAGTCACGCCGGCGCCTATGGAAATGCCGTTTTCTTCCACCGCAATGGATTGCAGCTCGCTTAAGTGATTGATGAAGATGACAGGGTTTAACGCCCGCATCTGTTTCGTCACCCACAGGCCCACATCGGTGGAGCCGGCCACGATGGTTGCCTTGGGTTCTGCGCCATAGGCGGCGGTAAATTCCGTGAGATTACCGGGAATGATGGTGCGACAGCCATTGCTGCTTACGACAATGGTCTCATTCAGTGGAATGGCCCACAGACGCGACATGATGCTGGCGCGGTCGCGCTCTATGGGGTCGAACAGCGTGCTTGGCTTTGCGGCCGTAACGCTTTCTGCGGCACGGATGATCGGCTCATAACCGGTGCAGCGACAGAGATTGCCCTGCAAGGCCTTTTCGATATCGGAACGTGACGGCTTGTCGCTGGTCAGCCACAGGCCATAGAGCGACATGACGAAACCCGGTGTGCAGAAACCGCATTGCGATCCGTGAAAATCCACCATGGCCTGCTGAACGGGGTGCAGCACGCCATCCTTGCCCGCCAGATGCTCGATGGTCACGATATGGGTGCCGTGCAGGGAACCGACGAAACGAATGCAGGCATTGACGGTCTCATAGCGCAGAGATCCGTCCACCAGCCGCCCGATCAGCACCGTGCAGGCGCCACAGTCGCCTTCGGCGCAGCCTTCCTTGGTGCCGGTCAGTCTTTTTCGCAGCCTCAGATAATCGAGCAGCGTGTCGGTTGGACCAAAGTCTTTGAGCGATACACTCTCATTGTTGAGGATGAAGCTGATTGCGTCTTTCATGCCGTGCCTTCGTATGCGTTATCGTTATTGGGCCGTCCAGCCGCCGTCTATCGAGATGTGTGTTCCGGTGATCTGACTGGCCGCATCACTGGCCAGAAAAATGGCCGTTGCCGCGACATCATCGACCTTCACGAATTCCTTCGTCGCCTGCAGCCGTAACAGAACATCGTTCTTGACCTCTTCCTCGCTGATACCGCGTGTTCTGGCGGTGTCGGGAATCTGCTTTTCCACAAGCGAGGTCAGCACATAGCCGGGGCAGATGGCATTCACGGTAATACCGCTCTGCGCAAGTTCCAGTGCGGCGGATTTCGTCAGCCCGATAATACCATGTTTTGCCGCCACATAGGCAGATTTGTAGGGTGAGGCGACAAGCCCGTGGGCCGAGGCAATATTGATGATGCGTCCCTTCCCGGCGGCTTTCATCAAAGGGATGACCGCGCGCATGGTGTGAAAGGAACTGGTGAGATTGATGGCGATGATCTGATCCCATTTTTCCGGCGGAAATTCATCGACGGGTGCGACGTGCTGAACGCCCGCATTATTGACGAGAATGTCCACCGATCCGAGCTTTTCATGGGTTACCTTGACCAGATCGGCAATCTCGTCCGGTCTGGTCATGTCGGCCGGATGGTAGAGAATGCGAGTGCCGCTTTCCGCTTCCATCAGAAGACGCGTGTCTTCAATCTGGTGTTCGTCGCCGAAACCATTCAGCATCACGTTGCAGCCGTCATTGGCGAAAGCCTGCGCTATTGCCAGGCCGATGCCGCTGGTCGAGCCTGTTACGATGACTGTCCGATGCATGCGTTCCCCTTTTTATATAACGTTGCAACGATTTACATCAGGTTATGCTTAAACCGGGGGAGGTGGCAATCGGATTTCACGGGGCTGATGACAACGGCGTGGCTTGACATTGCAGGCCGCGCATATTGTGTTGCGCGACATTGATTTGCGGGAGGCATGCATGGGCGGTTATATTCTCGCCATCGATCAGGGTACGACATCGACACGGGCCATCATCTTCGATGGGTCGATGCAGGTTGCGGGCACGGCGCAGAAGGAATTTCGCCAGATTTTCCCGGACTCCGGCTGGGTGGAGCATGATCCGGAGGAAATCTGGGAAAGCGTTGTCTGGTCAATCAGGCAGGCGCTGGAAAAGGCTGGTTTGAAGGCCGCCGACATTGCCGCCATCGGCATCACCAATCAGCGCGAGACGACGCTTTTATGGGAGCGGGAGACTGGCAAGCCGCTGCACAACGCCATTGTCTGGCAGGATCGGCGCACCGCCAAGCTTTGCGAAAAGCTGAAGAAGGACGGCCATGAAAAGGTTTTTGTTAAGAAGACCGGCCTGCTGCTAGACCCCTATTTTTCCGGCACCAAGCTTTCCTGGCTGCTGTCAAAGGTCAAGGGCGCGCGCAAGCGTGCGGAAAAGGGCGAGTTGTGTTTCGGCACCGTCGATACCTTTCTGATCTGGCGCCTGACCGGCGGCAAGTCCTTCGTGACGGACGCCACCAATGCCTCGCGTACTTTGATGTTCAACATTGAAAAGAACGTCTGGGACAAGCAGCTTCTCGAGATTCTGGATGTTCCCCCATCCGTTCTTCCTCAGGTTCTGGATTGCGCAGCAGAGTTCGGTGTTGCCGACGAGGAACTCTTCGGCGCCCCAATCCCGATCCTCGGCGTTGCGGGAGACCAGCACGCAGCCGTGATCGGGCAGGCATGTTTTGAACCGGGCATGCTGAAATCCACCTACGGCACTGGCTGCTTTGCCCTTCTCAATACCGGCGAAGACATGGTGCGTTCCAAGAACCGGCTTCTGACGACCATCGCCTATCGGCTGGACGGCAAGACGATCTACGCGCTGGAGGGCTCCATCTTCGTGGCCGGGGCGGCGGTTCAGTGGCTGCGCGATGGTTTGAAGGTTATCGGTTCGGCATCGGAAACCGGTGCTCTGGCCGAAAAGGCCGATCCAGCTCAGGATGTTTATCTCGTGCCTGCCTTTGTCGGCCTTGGCGCACCCTGGTGGGATGCGGAGGCAAGAGGCGCAATGTTCGGCCTCACGCGCGGCACCGGTCCTGCAGAATTTGCGCGTGCGGCGCTGGAAGCCGTCTGCTACCAGACCGGCGACCTGCTGGATGCCATGCACAAGGACTGGAAAAACGCCAATGGCGATACCGTGCTGCGCGTCGATGGCGGGATGGTGGCATCCGACTGGACGATGCAGCGCCTGTCAGACCTTATCGATGCGCCTGTCGATCGGCCAGTGATACTGGAAACGACGGCGCTGGGCGCAGCCTGGCTGGCGGGCAGTAAGGCCGGTGTCTGGCCGGATATGAAGGCGTTCTCCGACGCCTGGTCACGGGATCGCCGGTTTGAACCGCAGATGGACGATGAAACGCGCGAACGGAAGATCAAGGGCTGGAAAAAGGCCGTCCAGCGGACATTGAGCAACGCGTGATCCCTGGGCCGCTCGGCATTGTCTGGCCTTCTGGAACGGAAATGCCGGCGGCCAGATCACCAAGTCGCAAGACCCCGGGAAGGCGGGTCTGAGGTGCGCACCTGCCTTGCCGCCAACACCAATTCTTAATGGGTTGGGCTGTAAATTCGGCAATTGAATTAAATCGGCGCAAGTGCCGTTTCATTCCGATTGAGGTTCGCCCGGCGCGGTCCGAGCCTGCTGCGGCTGCGCAATGTCGGCGCAACGCGAACAAGAGGCTGGTAACCAGGCGATGTTGAAGGGTGTTTCTGCGCTGGTGACGGATCGGTTTTCTCACTTTGCCGCCTTGTGGCCAAATCCGCGGTGCCAGCCGCCGTTTCCTGCGCCCGCTGCCTGAGATGTCAGTTACAGCCGATCGCAGTCCCGGTTTTCGCACTCACCCCGTCAGTGGTCTGGTGAGACTTGCCGATGTGGCGGTAGCGCTCTGGCGCCGGAAACTGCTGGTCTGCCTTGTCACCCTTCTTGGCGCGCTTGTTCCCTATGCGGCATCGTTTGCGGTGCCGAACTATTACTTCATCTACACGCAAATCCTTCTCGATCCCGAGGGGACGCGCATTTTCGAGTCCGATCTTCAAAGGCCCGAGCAGCAGCGTTCTGCGGACCTTGAGGTGTTGAGCCAACAGAGCGTCATCACGTCCGATCTGGTGCTGGAGAGGGTTGTAGAGAACGAGAACCTCGCTGATGACCCGGACTTTGGTGCGGCGTCGCCACACTATCCCGACGAGGCGCGCAGGAAGGTGCTCGCGCTCGAGAAATTGCGGGATGCCGTCAAGCTCAAGCGCATCGGAGACAGCTTTGTCATCGAAGTGAAAATCACCGATACCAAGCCTGAGCGTGCGATACGGATTGCAAGACAGATACCCAACATCTACTTCCAAACACGTCAGGACAGCAGCGCCGAGGCATTGCGGCGGACCGGTTCCAGCCTGTCCCAACAGTTGCAGAACCTGAAGGCGGCGGTGGAGGCGGCGGACCGTGCTGTGACGGACTATCGCGCCAAACACAATATCGCGCTGATCAACGGTCAATCCGATATTGCCGGGCAGGTGACCGAACTGAACAATCAGGTTTCCGATCTGGCGGCCAGAATTGCCCAGCAGAAGGCCATTTCGGCGGAGTTGAGCAAGATGCGGGCGGATCCGGCCTACCGCCCCTCGGTGCCGGATATCAATCTCAGCCGGGCGATCGTCCAACTCCGCGCGCGATACGATCAGAGCAGGGAAGAGCTGAATGTTCTGGCTGCTTCAGTGGGAGCGCGCCATCCATCCTATCAGGCTGCGCAGGAACGGAGCAGGGCGATAACAAGGGTTCTGGATGGCGAATTGCGCAACCACGCCGATGCCGCTGCCCGCAATGTCAAGACGCTTGAAGAACAGAACAGGTTGCTCACCGCCCGGCTCGACCAGACGAAAGGCCAGTTGAACGAAAACGACGCCACGATGGTCACGCTTCGCGAACTTGAGAGAAATCTCGCATCGCAGCGATCGGTCTACGAGGAGTTTCTGTTGCGCACGCAGCAATTGTCGCAGCAGGCCGGGGCCGTGCAGGAGCAATCGCGCGTCATCGATCCCGCGTCCTTTCCCTTGCGCCGGGCCGGGCCGCCCCGCAACATGATGGCCTTAATTGGAGCGCTGACGGGCCTGCTTCTTGTCATGGCCGGTATTTTGCTGCGGTCAGATCTGCTCGGCGTTTCAGCAAAAAGAGGGTTGGCGGCATGAGCGACCTTGCGCACTCCATGCTTTACCGCGCGCCAAGACAGGTCGCGACATCGACGGGTTTTGACGGTTCCGTGCCATGGGCTGCCTTCCTGCTGATCCTGACCTTGCCGTTCATGCAGCTGTTTACGGTGAACTTCGTATTCCCGCTGAAGATTTTCGAGATCGCGATCCTTCTGTGGGGGCTGACGGCGATTGCGATGATGCGCATTCACGTTTTCGATGTGCCCATCCTCATCTTCGGCATTCTGCTGACTGCCTACTGCATCGTCGCACTTCTCATGAACTTGAGAATTTTCGATAATGTCGGAAACTTCTCCCATCTGGCCCGCTGGTCGCCCGAGATCGACGGGCTGACGAAGGCGGCATATCTGCTGTTTTGCGTGCTGGGGCTGAACCTCGTTGCCTATGCCGCCTATTTCAAACCGAAGCTCGCGGTAAATATCTGGATTGCAGGCGCGCTCGCCGCCGCCGCCGTTCACTTCACGCTGTTCCTGATGTCGCTTGCGGGCATGGCGCTGCCAAGCCTGCCGGGTATGCCAGACAATCCGCAGATGATCGATTTTGCGGGAATGCGCCTTTACCGGGCTGCCACATTTCTGGAAGGAAACTATGCCGGTCCGTTCTTCATCCTCTCGTTTCTGCTGGCATGTCACATGCGCTACCGGCTGCGGGCCTTGCTGCTGCTGCTCGCGGCTCTCCTGACCTTTTCGACCACGGCCCTTTTGGGCCTGACTGCCGCAGGGCTCTACTGGATGCTCAAGGGGAAATATGCAGCGTCGAAGATAAAGGTGCTGCTCGTTATCGTGCCCGCCCTGATCCTCGGTTCCCCCCTGCTTGAAACCTTTGTCTTCGACAAGATTTCCGACGACAGCGACACATCGTCGATCAGCGACCGTACCAACACGGCTATCGAAGCTTTCGGCATGTTTCAGGACAACCTGTCCATCGGCGTCGGCATTTCCCAATACGGGTTCAATGTGCCCGGACGTCTGCGTTGGGATTTCACCCGCAATGATTATGCGGTCGACAAGGAAAAGGCCATTCCGAACAATGTCTACGCCGAGACGCTATCGGAGCTGGGCCTTGTCGGTCTCGTGTTTCTTGCCGCGTTTCTGGTGATGATTTTCCGCATCATCCTGCAGTCTCCGCATCCGCTGCTGCGGGCTGGCTCCTATGCGGTTTTCCTCTTCTGGATTTCCTCGCCGACCATCACCTTGATGTATTACTGGGCCTATCTTGGCCTTGTCTGCGGCCTCTCACGCTTCGAGCGGCGCCAAAGTGACGTTCTGGCGACGTCTTAAAACCGGGCCAGGGCAGCCCTGACGGGCAGTGGGGATCGCCTCGCAAAGCCCTTGCAGGCAAGGTCTTACCGAAGATGCTGAAATACTATATGGTTGGCCTCTTCCTGGGGACGAGGGACAAACAATGCCAAAGATTGCAGAGCATGAATTGTCGTTAAGCCGCATCGTCAATGCTCCGCCGGAAAAGGTCTTTCGTGTCTGGGCGGACCCTGAATTGCTGATCCAGTGGTGGGCGCCTCGACCTTACCAGACCTCGCAGGCCGTGATCGATCTGCGCCCGGGCGGAGCCTTCAATACCGTCATGCACGCGCCGACCGGAGAAATTTATGAAAATCTCGGCGTGTTTCTGGATGTCGTCCAGAACCAGCGTCTGGTTTTTACCGACGCGTTCCGGGAGGGCTGGGTGCCCGGAGACAGACCCTTCATGACGGGCTATGTGACGTTTGAGGATGCCGGAAACGGCGCCACGCGTTATGTCGCACGCGCCCTGCACTGGACAGCAGAGGACAAGCAGACACACGAGGATATGGGCTTTGAAGAGGGATGGAGTGCGGCTGCCGAGCAGATGGAAGCCCTGCTGCAACGTATCTGATCTGCCTATCGTCGTGGAAAAACCCGCCGCCCGCTGGCTCAGCGCCGCTGCTTGTGTCGCCGTGCCGGATTTTGCGTTTGCGTCCGTGCCGTTCCAGCCTTATCTCTCGGTGAATACTCTCGAGGGCTTGGCATGGAACTTGGTCTTTACACATTTGCGGACGTCGATCCGAACGCGGCGAGCGGAAGAGGCCCTGAAGGTGCCCGCCGCCTCAAGAACCTGCTGGAGGAGATTGAGCTTGCCGACCAGGTCGGGCTCGATGTCTTCGGCCTTGGTGAGCATCACCGCTCCGACTACGCCGTGTCTTCGCCCTCCACCGTGCTCGCCGCCGCCGCCGTAAAAACGCGGGACATAAGGTTGACGAGTGCGGTTTCGGTTCTGAGTTCGGATGATCCTATCCGCGTGTTCCAGCAGTTTGCTACCGTTGATCTGCTTTCCAACGGTCGGGCGGAAATCATGGCCGGGCGCGGCTCCTTCATCGAATCCTACCCGCTCTTCGGCTACAATCTCGAGGATTATGACGAGCTTTTCAGTGAGAAGCTGGATCTTCTTCTGGCGCTACGTGAAGACGAAATCGTCACATGGTCCGGCAGCAAGCATCCGCCGATCAACGGTCGTGGCGTCTATCCTCGCCCCTTGCAGGAACGTCTGCCGGTGTGGATCGCCGTTGGCGGGACACCGCAGTCTGTCGCGCGCGCGGGTGCCATGGGCTTGCCGGTCGCGCTGGCCATCATCGGGGGAGAATACCGCCGCTTCGCACCGCTGTTCGATCTCTATCGGGAAGCGGCGCGCAGGGCGGGACGGGATGCGTCAAAGCAGAAGACCAGCATCAACGTCCATGGCTTCATCGCCGATACGACCGAGAAGGCGGCGGATCAGTTTTATGGTCCGCAGGCGGAGGTCATGAACCGGATTGGCCGCGAACGTGGCTGGGGGCCGACCAATCGCGCGCAATTCGACGCGGCGCGCAGCGCTGCCGGAAATCTCTTTGTCGGAGAGCCGGAGGCGGTGGCAGAAAAGATCATCGCCGCGCATGGCGTTTTCAAAAATGACCGTTTCCTGCTTCAGATGGCCATTGGACTGATGCCGCACGACCAGATCATGCGCGGCATCGAGCTTTACGGCACCAAAGTCGCGCCCATCGTCAGAAAAGAATTGACTGGCAGTGCCGATAGGGCGAAAGCCTCCGCCTGATTGAAAAAAGGCGGTGCCTCAGCCTGTGAGCGTGTCGCAAGCATGGAACGATAATGGTTATTTCTACTGAAGAAGAGCTCGAGCATCTCAAAGAGATCGGTCGCATCTGCGCATTGGCGATGCAGACCATGGGTGACGCGCTGGAGCCCGGCATCACCACCCTGGAGCTCGACACCATTGGTCGGAAAGTGCTTGAGGATCACGGCGCGCAATCGGCGCCCGAATTCTGCTATCAGTTTCCGGGCGCGACCTGCATCAGCGTCAATGAAGAGGTCGCCCACGGCATTCCCGGGCCGCGCATCATCAAGGCGGGTGATCTCGTCAACATCGATGTTTCCGCCGTCAAAAACGGCTTCTTTGGCGATACCGGCTCATCCTTCGCCGTTCCTCCGGTCAAGAAAGAGATCGAACGGCTGTGCCGGGATGGCAAGCGCGCCATGTGGACCGGGCTTCAGCAGATCAAATCCGGACGTCCGCTGGCCGATATCGGCAACGCCATCGGCGCATTCGCCAAGAAAAATCGCTATACGCTTATCACCAACCTCGCCAGCCACGGCATTGGCCGCTCCCTGCATGAGGAGCCGACCGAGCTTGCCACATGGCCGGACAAGGACGAAACCCGCATCATGACCGAAGGCATGGTGTTTACGGTCGAACCCTTCCTGTCCATGGGCGCCTATTGGGCCGAAGACGGCGATGACGATCCCTGGACGCTGTTCAGCGACCCGAGCGCGCCAACCGTGCAGTTCGAACATACGGTGGTCGCGACCAAGAACGGTCCTCTCATCCTCACGCTTGCCGAGTAATCTCATCGCATTGCAGGCGTTACGTAAGTAATGGTTTTGTAATCCACGGCGCCGGAAGGCAGATTTATCTTACATCTTCGTAAGTTAGCGATTGTCGCATTGCTGCTGACCAATTTCTGTCCTAGTTTCCGGCAAAACTGCTTCGCCAATAATGGCTGACCCCAACTCGCGAGAGTTCGAAACGTGTTTCATTCCTTCTTCCCAAAACCCAAACTGTTTTTCACGTCCGCCGTGGTCTGGGCATTTATTGCCATTTTCGGCTGGTATTTCATGTTCCAAGCGCTCGGTGACTCGCTTGGATATGTGATGCCGGAGCAGGAACCCTACGATCTCAGCTATTTCGTCGTCCCTGCAAATTTGTATTTTTATGCGTATCTCGCTGCTTGCCTTTCATTGTTTGGAGCGTTCTGGACCGTCGCAGCCAAGGACCATCCCTGGAAATACTGGTCTATATGGGGCTCTCTTCTCATTATCGCCGTAACGTATTTCGGCGTGCAGGTCAGTGTGGTCATCAATAATTTTCGGCGACCTTTTGGCGACCTGCTTCAGAATGCGCTGTCTAAACAGCCCGGCATCACAGCCTGGGATTTTTACAGTCTGCAGATCGTTTTTGCCAAGCTCGTGTTTTTCAGCATGGCCGTCTCGATCCTGACGGACTTCTTCACCAGCCACTATGTTTTCCGTTGGCGCACAGCGATGAACAACTTCTACATGTCGAAATGGGACAAGCTGCGTCATATCGAGGGTGCATCTCAGCGTGTCCAGGAAGATACGATGCGTTTTTCGGCCACTGTGGAAGGCCTCGGTATAACGCTCATCAACTCGGTTATGACACTGGTCGTATTCCTGCCCATTTTGTTCGCGCTATCGAGCTATGTGTCGGAACTGCCAGTTATCGGTGAAGTGCCCCATGCTCTGTTCTGGCTTGCTATTCTTTGGTCAGCTTTCGGCACAATCTTGCTGGCCACCGTTGGCATCAAACTGCCGGGTCTAAATTTTCGAAATCAGCGCGTCGAAGCGGCCTACCGAAAGGAACTCGTCTACGGTGAAGACCATGCTGAACGAGCTGATCCAGTCACTGTGAAAGAACTTTTCGGAAATGTTCGTAAAAATTATTTCCGAATGTACTGGCACTATCTTTACTTCAATGTCGCCAGGTATTTTTATATTCAGGCAGACGCGGTATTTTTGCTTCTTATGCTTGTTCCCACAATCGTCGCAGGCAAGATCACCTACGGTATCTACCAGCAGATTGCTACAGCCTTCGGTCAGGTCAGCAACTCGTTCCAGTATCTCGTCAATTCCTGGACGACGATCATCGAGCTTCTCTCCATTCATAAGCGCCTCAAGGCCTTTGAAGCCGCAATTGACGACAAGCCGCTGCCGGAGATCGATCAGCGCTATCTCAAGCGCGAAGCTGAAGATGGTGAGCTGGCGGCGAACAAGCCGACCTGAGACAGCAAAGAGGGTGGCCTTGCGCCACCCTTTTCAGTTTCTGCGATAAGAAAATCAGCCCTCAGACTTCTGCGCCCGTCGGGCCTCTATCATCGGCATGGCCTGAGCGTAGCTCACACAGGCAACATCTTGCCTCTTGCAGACTTCACGTAGCAGCCGCTCGAAGGCGCTCCAGTAGGCGCCGCCGTTCATTTTCACGAAGTGGAAGCCAAGCTGGAGCGGTATGCGCTCGCCGTCATATTGCTTGTCGAAGGCGGCGCGGAAGGCCTGATAGGCGCGTTCTTCGAATTCGGCTGATTTTTCCCGGTTTTCGATAGCCATGGAATGGCGCACGAAGAGATTATAATCCATGGCGATGATGGGTCGTTTATCCGGCCCCTCGGGAATGAGCGGCAGACCGAAATGCTCGATGTCGTTTTTCTTGATCGGCCATGCCGGACCCTTGGTGATGCTTGTCGCATCATAGACAAAGCCATGTTTCTTTTGGGCGGCAGTCAGTGCATCGCCTTGGGAAAGATAGGGTGCACGAAAACCGTTGATACCTTTGACAAGATCTCGCCAGCCTTGTGGCTCATCATCCTTCTTGCCGATCATCTGCCAGGCATTTTCCAACGTGCTCGTGAACGTGGTGAATTCCGCGTCCCACTGTTCTTCCGTCCAGTTGCCGCCATCGAAATGGCCGCAGGTGTGGTTGGCAATTTCATGGCCTTCCTGGGATGCTGCCCAGATGTTGCGCAGGCGCGTTTCAACCTCTTCGATGGACTGTCCAAAGCCGACATTGGACCGGCCCGTTTTCTGGCCGGGGCCTTGATAGCTCTTGGCGCTGGTCTTGCGGTCCATGACGAGCGTGCAGGCGAGGAAATAGGTGAAATGCGCGCCGACCTCTTTCGCAGTGGCGCGGCTGCGCTCCCACAGGGAATTGTCTCCCGCACCATCGAAGGACACCATGACGAGTTGTTTTGGTTTCTCCGCTGTTTGCGCGAATGCCGGCGCGGCAACAGAAAGTGATAAACTCAAAACGGCAATAGAACGAAACATCAGCAACCACGTAATTTTGAAAGGCAGGTGCCTTTTGAAGCGGCAATAAGGCGAAGCTTTGATTTGTCTGGCAATTTTGGGCTTTTGGCCATAATTCAATAGCAACGCGTTTCCGCATCCGCTTTAGGGGCCATCCATGCTGCTGCTTTTGATCTGTCTTCTGTTTTTCTTCGCTACGCATTCCCTTCGGTTGATCGCGCCGGGATTTCGCTCAGACATGATTGCACGCATGGGTGAGGGGCTGTGGAAGGGTGTCTATTCTCTCGTCAGCATCCTGGCCATCGTGGCTGTCGCCTATTCCTTCGATCAGGCGCGCCAGGTGACGGGGATGCTGTACAACCCTCCCATCTGGATGAGCCACACTGCGCTGACACTCATGCTGTTTGCGATGATCTGTCTTGCCGCCAGCCTTTTGCCGGCTGGTCACATCGTCGCCAAGACAAAACATCCGCTCATCCTGGCCGTCAAGATCTGGGCATTGTCCCACCTTCTTGCCAATGGCGAGACATCGTCGGTCATCCTTTTTGCCTCTTTTCTGGCATGGGGCGTCGTCATGCGCATCATCCTGAAACGTCGGGCACGGGCAGGCGAGACGGTGACCCGTCCATTTGTGTCGGCGCGTTACGATATCGTCGCGCTCGTTCTGGGCGTCGTTCTCTGGGCAGCGATGATCTGGAAGCTGCACGAATGGTTGATTGGGGTTCAGCCTCTCGCGATGTAAGAAAGTGAGTTTTCCCCTTACATATAAGGGAAAATAGGCTAGAAGGCCGTCCAATGATCGTGGTTGGCTTTTTGTCAGCCCCGACAAAGGGCTTTGGCATGTCCGCAGACCGATTGGGTAGATACATTCGGTGCGGGTAACGGAGAATTCGATGGCGAACGAGAATGAAAGCTTCATCCGCGAAGTGAACGAGCAAATCCGCTCGGAGAAACTGAGCAATTTCTGGGGACGCTATGGCGTTGTCGTCGTCGGCGCCGCGATCCTTGTCGTTCTGAGCGCCGCCGGTGCCGGTGTCTATGAATATTGGAACAACAGCCGTGCGTCTTCCTCGGGCGATCAGTTCGCAAGCGCTCTCAAGCTTGCATCCGAAGGCAAGAATGACGAGGCGCTGAAGGCATTCTCCGATCTCGAAACGGCAGGCCACGGCTCCTACCCGGTTCTTGCCAAGTTCCGCTCCGCCACGCTTCTGGCGCAGAAGGGCGATGCGGCTGGCGCAATTGCTGCTTTCACCGCCATCGGTAACGACAACAGCGCGCCGCAGGTTTTCCGTGATACGGCAAAGGTACGGGCCGCATGGTTGCTGGTGGACAATGGCACCTATGAGCAGGTCTCGGCACAGGCGGAAGTGCTGACCGGCGAAGGTCAGGCCATGCGCAATTCGGCGCGCGAGGCGCTCGGCCTTTCCGCCTACAAGGCGGGTGATTTCGTCAAGGCAAAGCAGTGGTTCGAGCAGATCACCGCTGACGTGCAGGCACCGCGCAATGTCACCAGCCGTGCGCAGATCATGCTCGATAATATTGCCGCTTCCGGCAAGGCAGCGTAACACTCTATCCGATAATCGCCGCTGGCCGGCAGCAAATGGCATTTTCGGCGCTTCCGGTGCTCACGTAGTTTAAGTACGCTGCGCTACGGTTCTTGAAATCACCATTTCGCCAGACCGGCAGTAATTTTTGAATAGACTGCGCATCCAGGCCATAGTTCAGGTTAGGGTTTTCCCATGAGTTTCACCGTCGCCATCGTAGGGCGTCCCAATGTCGGCAAGTCCACCTTGTTCAATCGTCTGGTTGGCAAGAAGCTGGCGCTTGTTGACGATACGCCGGGCGTGACCCGCGACCGCCGCCCGGGCGACGCCAAGCTGGTGGATTTGCGCTTCACCATCATCGATACGGCGGGTCTGGAGCAATCCGGCCCGGAAACGCTGCAAGGCCGCATGTGGGCGCAGACCGAAGAGGCCATCGAAGAGGCAGATCTTACCCTGTTTGTCGTTGATGCCAAATTCGGCCTGACACCTGCCGACCAGACGCTTGGCGAAATGCTGCGCCGACGCGGCAAGCCTGTCGTGCTCGTTGCCAACAAATCGGAAGCCCGCGGCTCCGATGGCGGCTTTTACGATGCCTATACGCTGGGTCTCGGCGAGCCATGCCCGATCTCTGCCGAACATGGGCAGGGCATGATCGACCTTCGCGACGCCATCGTGGCGGCCATCGGGGAAGATGTTGCCTTTCCGCCAGAGGATGATTTCGAAGAGGCGGAAACGGATATCGTCCTTCGTTACGGCGAACTCGATGGGGAAGAAGACGAGGACGAAGAAGAGCCCGTTTACGACGAGACCAAGCCGCTGCGTGTGGCGATCATCGGTCGCCCAAACGCCGGCAAGTCCACGCTCATCAACCGCTTCCTCGGCGAAGACCGGCTGCTGACCGGGCCGGAAGCGGGCATTACACGCGACAGTATCTCCGTGGAATGGGACTGGCGCGGCCGCACCATCAAGATGTTCGACACCGCAGGCATGCGCCGAAAGGCGCGCGTAACGGAAAAGCTGGAAAAGCTCTCCGTTGCCGATTCCCTGCGCTCCATCCGTTTTGCGGAAACCGTGGTCATCGTGTTTGATTCGACGATCCCCTTTGAAAAGCAGGATCTGCAACTCGTCGATCTCGTCATTCGCGAGGGACGTGCAGCCGTCCTGGCGTTCAACAAGTGGGATCTCGTCGAAGATCCGCAGGCATTTCTCGCCGATCTGCGCGAAAAGACCGAGCGTCTTCTGCCGCAGGCTCGTGGCATTCGTGCCGTTCCAATCTCGGGCCAGTCGGGTTACGGCCTTGACCGGTTGATGCAGAACATCATCGATACCGACAAGATCTGGAACCGCCGCATTTCCACCGCCAAGCTCAACAAATGGCTGGATATGCAGGTCACCCAGCATCCGCCACCGGCTGTGTCCGGTCGTCGTCTGCGCCTGAAATACATGACGCAGGTCAAGGCCCGCCCGCCTGCCTTCATGATTTCATGCACGCGACCCGAAGCCATTCCGGAATCCTACACGCGCTACCTCGTCAACAATCTGCGCAAGGATTTCGACATGCCGGGCGTGCCGATCCGCGTGCATTACCGTGGCTCGGACAATCCGTTCGAACATAAGGCGAAGAAGAAGCGGTAAGCTTCATCGACGGAGTTAAATTCATGGCCGACATTCCAATCCGTAGTTTCGCGGTATCGGTTGTCGTGATCCGTCAAAATCCGGTCGGTTATCAGGTGTTGCTGCTACGCCGGAACCATACGTTGGTTGGTGAGTGGTGCCAGATTGCCGGCGGTATCGAAGACGGCGAAACCGCGTGGCAGACGGCGTTGCGAGAGGTGCGGGAAGAGACGGGGCTGGTATGTCAGCATCTGTATTCAGGCGACATCTGCGAACAGTTCTACGAGGCAGATCGCGACGCAATCAGTCTGCTCCCGGTTTTCGTGGGAATTGTCGATGCCGTCGCTGATGTTGCGATCAATGAAGAGCACAGTGAATTTCGTTGGGTGTCCTTCAGCGAGGCGTTGACAATGGTGCCTTTCGCGGGTCAACGCAACGTGCTCCGGCACGTCGAAGCCGAGTTCGTTCAACGCAGTCCATCGGAATATCTGCGCATTCAAACAACCTAGCCCGCAGGGCTCGACGCCACAGGCACAGCGCTGTTCGGAGGCATCGATCATATTTCTCAAGGACTTATCATGCTGATCAAGCAGACCGATTATCATCGCATCTACCGCGTCATCAACAGCCTGCTGATCAACGAGAATGCCGATCCCGCAACGGCCAGCATGTATTTCAGCACATTCGGCGCGTTTATTCTGGAGCATCATTACAAGGTCAAGGCCAAGCCTAAGGGTGGGCTTGCGGCCTATAATCTCGATGGCAAGCTCATTCTTTTCGCGGATCACCGCGATGATGGCCATGTTACCGGTGCTGGCGAGAATTTTCATTGCTGGGTGGAGGCTGATGGGTGGGCCATTGACTTCATGGCCCCTGTGTTCTCACAGGCCGCGCGTGAGCTTGCCGTCCCGTCGAAGATGTTCCAGCGTCCGCTCGCATCCATGGCACCGTCGCTCAACGAGCTGAAGCAATCCGGCGATTTTTTCTACAAGTCGGAGCCGGAAGCAACCGCGCGTCGCTTCGCAGACTGGCGCAAACACGCCATGATCGGTGATCTGGCATCGATTGCCGCAGGCTGGTTTCGCAAATCGCCAAAGTCGATGCAGAGCGAGCTTTCAGTTTCCGACTCGTCGGGCAAGAGCAGAACCATTCCCCTTTCGGGAAATGCGCTGACTGGCACGTGGTAACGAAGACGTTTTTGGAAAAGGACGGCCAGCGTAATCTCGCGGCAGCCGCCTGACGTCAATCAGCAGCCCGACCCCGCTCTATAGATAGCGGCAGTCGCATCCCGAGGCGTCTTGTGACAGCCTTGCGGGCTTTCGTCCACATGCGCCGCTGAAAAAATCGCCCGATCTGTCGATATTTGTGCGGCGCTCCAATTAACAGGGAAATGCTGTAGCGCCAGCTCTAGCGCGGTCGCGGGCTTCCTGTATGCCGGAGCTTGCAGCCGAGGTTACGTTGTCCAGAAACTGGCGTGACGCCTTTTCCCAGGAATAGGTCCGGGACAGCGCAAGCGCGGCCTGCGAAGAACAATCAAGTGCGGCGAGGCAGGCGGTCTGCAAATCCACGTTCAACTGGCCTGCATCCGGGTGTGCGCCAAGAATATCCAGCGGACCCGTCACGGGAAAAGCGGCGACGGGGACGCCGCTTGCCAGGGCCTCAAGAATGGTGTTGCCGAATGTGTCCGTCTTGGATGGAAACACGAAGACATCGGCCTGAGAATAAGCCTGCGCCAGATCTTCGCCGGTCTTTACGCCGGTAAAGAGCACGTCGGGATATTTGTCCTGAAGTTCAGCGCGGGCAGGGCCGTCACCCACGACGACTTTGGACCCCGGCAGGTCGAGGTCCAGAAACTCGGGCAGGTTCTTTTCAACTGAGACGCGGCCAACCGTCATGAAGATGGGGCGCGGCAGGTCGAATGGCTGGGCGATCTTCTTGCGCGGATAGAACATGTCGGCATCAATGCCGCGGCTCCAGCGCCGCAGGTTCTTGACGCCGCGTGCATCGAGTTCCGTTTCGAGGCTGGGCGTCGCCACCATGCAGGCGCTGCCGCCATTATGGAACCAGCGGACAAAGGCATAGAGCCAGCTTTCGGGAATGGGAAAACGGGCGGCGACATATTCCGGGAAGCGCGTGTGATAGCTGGTCGAAAAGCGCATGTTGTGCTTGATGCACCAGCGCCGCGCCATGAAGCCCAGCGGTCCTTCGGTGGCGATATGGACGTAGGATGGCTGGCTTTTTTCGATAGCGCGGGATACCCGCCGATAGCCCGCCACGGACAGGCGGATTTCCGGATAGGTGGGGCAGGGAACGGAGTGAAAATTCTGTGGGGTCACCATGCAGACCTCCACGCCCATACGCTCCAGTTCGGTGTTGGTGTTCTCGATGGAACGAACAACGCCATTGACCTGTGGATGCCATGCATCTGTGACGATGGTTATTCTGGTCATGCTGTGCGGACCTCCGCGCTCGCGAGTCCCGTTGTGCCGGGTCACCGCGTGTATGCGACAGGTGTGTTACAGCTTCATGTCACTGCAGCGCTCAGTCGTGCGGCAGCAAGGCAGGCTCGATCAGTGCCCCGTGGTGGCCGATAACGGTTGCCGCAACCTTTGCCGCGAAGATGGCAGCCTCCTGCGGTGTCCTGCCTGTCACCAGTCTGGAAAGGAAGGCGCCGTTGAAGCTGTCGCCCGCACTCGTGGTATCCACGACGGAGGGGGCCTGCGTGGCGGGGGCGTGGCTGCGCTCGCCGCCGAAATCAAGTGTTGCGCCCTTGGCGCCATCCTTGACCACCAGTTGGGAAACGCCAAGCGCACGGTAGCGAGCAATTGTTGCATCGATATCGGCATCGCCAAAATTCACCGTCTCATCGTCAAAGCTCGGCATGACGAGCGTTGCGGCCCGCGCACCGGCGGTGATGGTGTCCAGCATCGTGCGCTTGTCCGCCCACAGGCGCGGCCGGATATTGGGATCGAAGACGACCTGTTTTCCCGATGCTCTGGCGCGGCGCAGCTCTGACAGAAACGTATCGACGGCCAGCGCGTTTTCGAGAATCGCCAGCGTTATGCCCGAAAAATAGATGAGATCCGCTTTCTCGACGGTGGCCCGCAGGTGGTCGGCATCGATGGCGAGCTTGCGCGCGGCGGACGCGTTGCGCCAATAGCTGAAGGTGCGCTCTCCATCCTTCAGGTTGATGAGATAAAGGCCTGGCGTGCCGCCGGTGATGCGCGCGACACTGCCTGTTTCGATGCCCGCCTTGTCGATGAATGACAGCATTTCAGCAGAAAGCGGATCATCGCCCAAAGCGGTGAAGAATTCGACTTTCCATTCGGATGGGAGACAGGCGCGTGCATACCACGCGGTGTTCAGAGTATCTCCGGCAAAGCCCTTGCGCAGCAGTCCATCGCCCGCCTGCGACAGTTCCACCATGCATTCGCCAACAGAAAGAAGCCGTCCACCCATCGCATTTGCCTCCCGAAAATCGACGTTCCGCCATTACGATGCTTGCCGCGTGGTGGCAAGGGCACGATACCCTGTGTCCGTCGTGGTGTGTCATGGAACGTCTTTGGCGTTTACGAATTGACGTGGGCTTTATATGCTCTGCACAAATTGAACGGAGATTGCCCATGCCGGACCCGAATGCCTCCACCCCAGCCGTTGCAGATCATAAGGATTGGTGGAGGGGAGCGGTCATTTATCAAGTCTATCCTCGTTCCTTTCAGGATACGACGGGCGATGGATATGGCGACCTTCCCGGCATCACCAAACGTCTGCCCTATATTTCTTCGCTGGGTGTGGATGGCATCTGGCTTTCCCCGTTCTTCACATCGCCCATGGCAGACATGGGTTATGACGTCTCGGATTATTGTAATGTCGATCCGATGTTCGGAACCCTGGAAGATTTCGATACTCTGGTGGCCGAAGCGCATCGTCTGGGGCTGAAGATCATCATCGATCAGGTCATCTCCCACACATCCGACCAGCACCCGTGGTTCATGGACAGCCGTGTCAGCCGCACGAATTCGAAGGCAGACTGGTATGTCTGGGCAGATCCAAAGCCGGACGGCACCGCGCCCAATAACTGGCTTTCCGTTTTCGGCGGCCCCGCCTGGGAATGGGATGGCGTGCGCAAGCAATATTACATGCACAATTTCCTGGCCTCGCAGCCGGACCTGAATTTTCACAATAAGGAAGTCCAGGATGCTCTTCTGGAAACGGTGCGCTTCTGGCTCGATCGCGGTGTGGATGGCTTCCGCCTTGATACTGTGAACTACTATTTCCATGACAAGCTGCTGCGCGATAACCCGCCGCACGAACCAGACAGCGACGATGCCGGTCTCGATGCGCCTGACGTGAACCCTTACGGGATGCAGAGCCACATCCACGACAAGACGCAGGTTGAGAACATCGACTTTCTCCGGCGGTTTCGCGCCTTGCTGGACGAATATGAGGGACGCATGACGGTGGGCGAGGTCGGCGATGGCGCCCGGTCTCTGAAAACCGTGGCGGCCTACACCGCAGACGGTGACAAGCTCAACATGTGCTACACCTTCGACCTTCTGTCGCCGGATTTTTCCGCGAGCCACATTCGCGGTGCTGTCGCCGGTTTCCAGAAGGCCGTGACCGATGGCTGGGTCTGCTGGGCATTTTCGAATCATGATGTGGTGCGCCATCTCAGCCGCTTTGCCGAAAGCAATCAGGAGCAGAACCGTGTCGCCAAGCTGGCATTTTGCGTGCTGGCCACGTTGCGCGGCTCCATCTGCCTGTATCAGGGTGAAGAGCTGGCGTTGACCGAGGCGGAACTGGCCTTTGAAGACCTGCGTGACCCCTACGGCATTCGCTTCTGGCCAGCCTTCAAGGGTCGTGACGGATGCAGAACGCCGATGGTGTGGGAAACCGGAGGCCGCAATGCCGGCTTTACGACGGCCGATAAGCCATGGCTGCCGGTGCCTTATGCACACGCCATGCTGGCCGCAGATGGGCAGGAGCGCAAACCGGACTCGGTTTTGAACCACTACAAAGCCGTGCTGGCCTTCCGCAAGCGCCATGCTGCGCTGCGTGACGGCGATATGGTGTTTCTGGACACGCAACAGGACGTGCTGGCCTTTACCCGCCACAAGGGCACCGAAACGCTGCTGTTTGTCTTCAACCTGACGCGCGAGCCAGCAGAATTTCTGATTCCGGCAGACTTGAAAGTCCGCGAAGCACTGGAAATGCCGGGCTTTGAGCCGCTTTTTGATGGCGCAGTGGTGAAGCTGGATGGGCTCGATGTCTTTTGCGGGACTGTTGCGTAGCGCGGCTTGCGCTACAGGATGCCCTTGGTCATCTCAGGGTCGAGACTGAGAATGAACTGCCACAGCAGCGCCTTGTCGAACTGGTCTTCGCGGGACATCATCCAGCTCAAGGCCTGCTGCGATGACCAGCCCTTCTTGTAGGGGCGCGCCGAGGTAAGGGCGTCGAAGACGTCGCAGATGGTGCTCATGCGCACTTCCGTACCGATTTCCGCGCCCTTCAGCTTGTCCGGGTAACCTTTACCATCGGGCCTTTCATGGTGGGAGCGACAGATGTCGAGGACGAGCTGCGGCATCTTGGCGTGGGTGGACAAGAGATCGTAGCCGCGCTGGGGGTGCTGTTCCATCAAATCGCGCTCAGCGGCGCTCAAGGGGCCCTGTTTCTGCAGGACCTCCTTGGAAATGGTCAGTTTGCCGATGTCATGGAGAATGCCCGCCATGCACAGTTGCTCGACACTTTCGTCATCCATGTGCATGGATCGCCCGAAATGGAGCAGCAGGGCCGCAACGGCAAGGGAATGTACGAACGTTGCATTATCGCGCGACCGCATACGCGACATGCCGATATAGAGCGACGGGTTTTCTTCCATCGTCCGCGCCACATCCTGAACCAGCGGCGTAAAGGCTTCAGCCTTCAGGATGCGCCCCTCGAAGACGTCCTCGATCAGGGATCGGGCTTCGGCTGCCTGGGCCTGGATTTTTCGGGAGGTCTGCAGCTTTTCGTGTTTGCTCGCGGTTCCAATATTTCCGGCTCTGGAAGGATGGTCCGCAGAGGATATACTGCGGCCCAAGGCCGTATTGATGAAGACTGCGCTGACATTACTGTTGCGGATCATGTCTATTTCATGCCCGGAGCGAATTGTAAAACGCCTTCCAAGTGTCGGACTGTCCTGCCAGGCGCCTTCTATAGCCTCAACGAACATTCCGATCTTGAGTTGTGATTTATCAATTCTTGTTACAGCCACAAAGAGCTCCGGTAGAAATACTCCATCAGACAGTTTAGTATTAGCCGAACTGTCTTAATTTAACATGAGCAAAGCTTTATATTATTTATCCTTCGTTACTTGGAAACAGTGTCTATCAGTGCAAACTGATCAACATCCACCATCCCCATGTCCGATATCTTCAAATGAGGAATGACGGGCAGGGGCAGGAATGCCACCTGCAGGAAAGGTTCTTCCAGGGTGGTCCCGAGCGCGTAGGCCGCCTTTCGCAAGCTGTGGAGCGTGTCACGCACGGTCTCGTAAGGTTCAAGGCTCATGAGGCCTGCAACGGGCAGGGCAATCTCGCCGGTGATCTTGCCATCTTCAACCACCACAAAGCCGCCCTTGATTTCACCCAGGCGGTTCGCGGCTTGCGCCATGTCATCCTCGCTGACGCCGACGACGCAGATATTGTGGCTGTCATGGCCGACGGTGGAGGCAATCGCCCCCTTCTTGAGACCGAAACCCTGCACGAAACCGTTTGCGTGATTGCCATTCTTGCCGTGGCGCTCGATGACCGCGACCTTGATGATATCGTTCTCCAGATCGATGCTCGTCTGGTTTCCATCCGTCGGCAGGGTATAGCGGCGATGTTCCGTGATGATCTTGCCGGGCATGACGCCGATGACTGGCGTTTCGCCCTCCGTTGCTGCGACGCCGAAATGCGACGCCTGCACCGGGCGCGCTTTTACGCTATCGAGACCGACCGGCTGCACGGGCTTGCGGCTGGCAAAAAGCTCATCCGTAACTCGGCGACCGGCGGAAAAGACCATGCTTGCCTTGCAGTTCTGCAGCGTATCGATAACGACGAGATCCGCGCGCCAGCCCGGAGCGACAAGGCCACGGTCCCGCAGGCCGAAAGCCCGGGCAGCAGAAATCGAGGCGGCGCGATAGATGGCAAGCGGCTCGACACCATTCGCGATGGCAGTGCGGATCATGTAATCGAGGTGGCCCTGTTCGGCTATGTCGAGCGGGTTGCGATCATCCGTGCACAGAGCCAGATAGGGGGAAAGCCGCTCCGTAATCAGCGGCATCAGCGCGTTGAGGTCCTTGGAAACCGAGCCCTCGCGGACCAGAATATGCATTCCCTTGCGGATTTTCTCCAGCGCTTCGGTTGCCGTCGTGCATTCATGCTCGGTGCGGATCCCCGCTGACAGGTAACCGTTCAAGGCGGTGCCGGACAAAAGCGGGGCATGGCCGTCTATGTGCTGGCCCTGGAACGCCTCAAGCTTGGCCATGCAGACCGGGTCCTTGTGGATGACACCGGGAAAATTCATGAACTCGGCAAGGCCGATGACGCTTGGATGCTGGCGAAATGGCAGAAGCTTTTCAATTGGCAAATCCGCACCGGATGTTTCCAGATGGGTCGCGGGCACGCAGGAGGAGAGCTGCACGCGGAGGTCCATGATCGTTTCCAGCGACGAATCCAGGAAGAACTGAATGCCCTCTGCGCCCAGAACATTGGCGATTTCATGCGGGTCGCAGATGACCGTGGTTACGCCATAGGGAAGCACGCATCGGTCAAATTCATGCGGTGTGACCAGAGACGATTCGATATGAAGATGCGTATCGATAAAACCGGGCACGACGATCTTGCCGGTGATGTCGATGACGTCGACGCCCTCGTAATTCTCGCAGGTGCCGATGATCGTATCACCGCAGATCGCGATGTCTGACGCCACCAGTTCGCCGGTCACCAGATCGAAGAAGCGGCCACCTTTCAAAACGATATCGGCTTTTTCCCGAGCTGTTCCCTGATCGATCTTGCGCGCGAGTGCCGATGCCATTCTGTACCTCATCCGGGTTTCTTGTGGTGCAGAGTAAGCCAGACCTGCCCATGGCTTGTCCAGTTCCGCAATCTGCAATGACGGGGCATGATTGATTGAAGCCCCAAAAAAATAACCGGGCGCGAAGGTCGCACCCGGTTACGTCTCTCAATAGCACCGCGTCTTATTCTGCGGAAACGATCTTGCCGTTTTCCCACTTGTACAGCGAGAACGCCTGCGAGCTGAGGTCGCCGGTTTCGCCATAGGTCAGCTTGCCGATGGCTGTTGGAACGCCTTCGCCGGATTTCAGAGCCTTTGCAACGGCTTCAGAATCCTCTGCACTTCCAGCCTTTTCGATACCGGCCTTCAGTACTTCTACAGCGGCGTAGGCATTGAGCGTAAAGGCTTCAGCAGGAATATTGGCTGCCTTCAGCGCGTCTGCTGCCGCCTTGGAATCGGCGCTCTTGGTGGCGTCGGCTGCGTTGGTGAAGATGGTACCAGCTGCTGCATTGCCGCCGATGCTCCAGAATTCGGAGTTGGAGAGGCCGTCACCGCCGATAACCGTTGCCTTCGCGCCGGAATCATTCAACTGGCGAACCAGAAGACCGGCTTCCGGGTGGTAGCCGCCGAAATAGACGACATCGACATTCTCGGACTTGAGGCGCGTCGTGAGCGCGCTCAGATCCTTCTCGCCCGGCGTCAGGGCATCATAAAAGACTTCTGTCACGCCACCGTCATTGAGGGTCTTCTTGAACGAGTCCGCCAGGCCTTTGCCATATGCGCCCTTGTCGTGGATAATGGCGATGCGGCGGTCCTTCAACTGTGCCAGCACAAGCTTGCCGGCGACTTCAGCCTGCTGGTCGTCGCGACCGCAGGTGCGCAGCACGTTCCACAGGTCGCGGTTTGTCAAGTCAGGGGCGGTCGCTGTCGGCGTTACCATCAGGATACCGTTCTCGGCAAAGACGTCCGAAGCGGGAATGGCGACACCCGACGTGACCGGACCGACGACGAAGCGAATGCCTTCTGCAACCAGCTGGTTGGCGGCCGATACACCCTGCTTGGGTTCGCCACCATCATCGGCCAGCTTCAACACGACCTGTTCGCCCAGAATGCCGCCATTTTTGTTGATGACGTCGACTGCGGTCTGCGCGCCGTTCTTCACCTGATCGCCGTATGCTGCAACCGGACCCGTCAATGGTGCAATAAGACCGATGACGATCTCTGCATGGGCCAATGGTGCGAAGGCAACCGAAGCGGCGAGCGTCAGGCCCGATAGAATCTTGAGTTTCATTCTGGTCTCTCCTTGGTTTGGGCGTGTCCCGGATGAATCGCGGGAGGACGGGCGCTTTGGACAGCGCAGATCAGCCGTACCTCCAGGCAACACGGTGTCGTTTCATGTTTGACTTCCGACATCCTTTTCCCGTCATACTCGCCGGACGCGATTTCGCAAGTCGTGTTTGATCCAAATCCGCCTTGTCAGCGTAAATCCTCTGTGAGGGAAATGCACCGGCCTGGCCGCCCCTCGATCCAGCGATATATCTGGCTTTTCGTCGCACGGAGTAGGATAATGTCATGATGATATCGCCTGACGACGAATTTTTGAAAAACCTGCCGGTCTTCCTGCATTTCGAGGATGTGGCGGACCCCACGCTTTATCGTGCCTTGCCGGATGGCTGGGCACTGGCGCTGGCTGATGTGATCGACTCGACCGGCGCTATCGATGCCGGACGTTACAAGGCGGTCAACATGGCCGGGGCTGGCGTCATTTCCGGCGTCCTCAACGCGCTGGGACGTCACGATCTTCCCTTCGTCTTCGGAGGGGACGGTGCCGCAATCGCCATTCCATCGCAACAGATCGAGGCGGCGCGCGAGGCGCTGTCGAAAGTGCAGAGCTGGGTGGCGGACGATATCGGCCTGACACTGCGTGCTGCCATCGTGCCCGTTTCGGCCATTCGTGACAATGGTCTGGATGTGCGCGTGGCGCGGCTCAAGGCCAGCCCGGATGTTTCCTACGCCATGTTCTCCGGCGGCGGCAACCATTGGGCTGACGAGCAGATGAAGCAGGGAGCTTTTCTGATCCAGCAAGCAGGCAAGGGTGAGCGTCCGGATTTGACCGGCCTTTCCTGTCGCTGGAATCCGATAAAGGCAACTCAAGGACACGTGGTATCGATAATTGCGCTGCCTGGACCCAAAGGCGATGAGCTGGCATTCCGGGAAATCGTTGCCGAGATCGTGGCTCTGGCGAATGAAGACGGACGAGGCGGACATCCGATACCGGTCGAAGGGCCGGCGCTCGGCTTCATTCGCGAGGGCCTGTTGCTGGAAGCGAGTGCTCTTTCAGCTTACCGCGACCGCGTATCACAGCTGCGAAATGGTGCTTGGGTCATGTTTCAGACGGTGCTGATCGCCGTCCTCTACGCGTTGAAAAAGCCGGTTGGCCGGTTTGACCCCATTCAATACAAACGCGCCGTTGCCAGCAATACGGATTTCCGAAAATTCGATGATGGCCTGAAAATGACCGTCGATGTCGACGGCGAGAGGCTGAAGAAGATCAAGTCACGGCTTGAAGGTGCTGCAAGGGAAGGGATCTGTTTCTACGGGCTGCATGAACAGGATACGGCGCTGATGACCTGTATCGTGCCGTCTCCCTTGTCGAAAGATCATATGCATTTCGTCGATGGGGGAGAGGGTGGCTACGCCCGAGCTGCCACCAATCTCAAGATGCAGATGGCTTCTGCACCCTGACAAACCAAGCGTAGATACGCTTTTGAGAAGTTGTCCAAACCGGACCGGCACTGGGCGCTTTAATGAAGCAGCCAGATACCGGTGTGGCTCAGATCTTCAAGCTGCGGTCTTCTCGGCGTCAGACGCTGCAGGCTCGCAATAGATGTTTTCCAGCGTCGCAAGGATCTTTTTGACGGATTCGGAAGTGCTGGAATAGTAGATGGTCTGGGCGTCGCGACGGGTCTTGACGAGACGCTGAGCGCGCAGCTTGGAAAGGTGCTGGGAAAGCGCCGACTGGCTCAGGCCTACCTGGGTGGCGAGCACGCCGACTGGCACTTCGCCCTCAACGAGGCTGCACAATATCATCAGCCTTTTCGGGTTTGCCATCGCGGAAAGAAGGCCCGCTGCCGCAGTAGATTGTTCTGAAAGAGATTCTGTTTTCATATTCTCACTTCTCCTGAGTGAAGCCCGCCCCGGACCGTCTCAATGGCAAAAACGAAAGTTTATATGGCCTAAGTGTATCAATTCGGTAAGACCGTTGTATATACCTAAATATAAGGTACAGGCCAGCCTTTATTAGCAACGAATAAAATTCGGTTGCATCTGCGCTTCCTTTCAAAAAAATAGTCGAATGTTCTGCTAATATGGCCAGTATCAGGCTCGCTTGGTCGAATTTGCTAATTTTACGTCAAAATTGGCAAATAATTTCAATTCCCCGCTACAGCTTTTTGCGGGTCATAATTATTAATTTTTTATTCAGCTACCTAGATTTCGCACTGCAGCACTCCGCGCTGGCGCATCCGGTCTGACAGATCTCAACTCAGTGTGAGGTCTGTTTGGCAATCGCAGGGTGTGAGAAGTTGCTTGCGGCGGGTTGTGTTCGACTCGTTCGGTCGATCTGGAAGCTGCGACGCCGCGGACGACGTCGCAGGATTTTCTCATTTCTTGCGGTGCAGCGTCAACCCTCGAACGATGTCATCGGCGCTGACAGTTCCAACGACCACCCCGTTGTCCACGATACCAATGGCCCCTGGCTGCTTCGCCATCGTGTCGAGAATATCGACCAGAGGCGAGCTTGGCTTGGCCGTTCCCGAGACGGGGAGCCCGGCATTGTTGGCGGTGACGCCCGCCTGCATCACGTCTGCGGCGGTCAACATGGAAATCGGGTTCATGTTCTGGACGAAGTCCGCAACATATTGGTTGGACGGATCCTTGACGATTTCCTGCGGTGTCCCGCACTGGATGATGTGTCCCCCATCCATCATGGCAATACGGTTGCCGATGCGGAAGGCCTCGTCCAGATCGTGGCTCACGAAGAGAATCGTCTTCTTCAATCGACTCTGGAATTCCAGCAATTCGTCCTGCAACCGGCTCCTGATCAACGGATCGAGAGCGGAAAAGGGTTCGTCCATCAACAGAATCGGCGCGCCCGTCGCAAATGCGCGGGCCAGGCCGACTCGTTGCTGCATCCCGCCCGATAGTTCCCCGACCTTCCGGTCTGCCCAATCGGAGAGATTGACGAGTTCCAGTTGTTCGGCAACGCGCTTCTTCCGGTCAGTCTCTCGCATACCGGAAAGCTCCAGGCCGAAACCCACATTGTCTGCAACATTGCGCCATGGCAGCAAGCCGAATTGCTGGAAGACCATGGAAACCGTATGGGTCCGTAAGTCCCGCAATGCTTTCGTTGAGGTCGCATAGGGATCGATATAGCCGGATGGCGTCTTTACGCTGACCTTTCCGCGAGCGACGGGAGCAAGACGATTGACGGCACGCAGAAGGGTTGATTTCCCCGAACCGGACAATCCCATGAGAACGAGAATCTCACCTTCCCTGACGGTCAGCGATGCGTTGGCAACACCCAGAACGAGTCCGGTCTGTGCGTTGATTTCGGCCCGTGTCCTTCCCGCATCGAGAAGCTGGAGAGCCTTGGATGGATTGTCACCAAAGATGATATCGACATTTTCGAATATGATCGCGTCGCTCATGCTTCTTCCTCCGATCCAGGCAGGCGGAACAGGCGGTCGAGAATGATCGCGACGATGACGATGCAAAGCCCTGCTTCAAAGCCCATGGCGATGTTGACGGTGTTGAGAGCCCGCACCACCGGTACGCCAAGCCCGTTTGCGCCAACGAGCGCGGAAATGACCACCATCGACAGGGAAAGCATGATGGTCTGTGTCAGCCCCGCCATGATCTGTGGCGTGGCGAAGGGCAGCTCCACTTTGCGCAACACCTGGCCCGGTGTGGCGCCAAATGCCACGGCTGCTTCGACCAGGGCCGGCGGTGTGGAAATGATGCCAAGGCGCGTCAGACGGATGGGGGCGGGGAGAGCAAAGATGACCGTTGCGATCAGGCCGGGGACCATTCCAAGTCCGAAAAGGACAAGCGCTGGAATAAGATAGACAAAAGTGGGAATGGTCTGCATGAGGTCGAGCGCGGGGCGCATGACGGCATAGACCCATTTTCGACGTGCCGCGAAGATGCCGAGTGGGACGCCGACAAGCATACACACAACGCTGGCGGCGATGACAAGTGCGAGGGTTTCGGTCGTTGCCTTCCAATATCCCAGATTGATGATGAGGAGCAGTCCGAGCGCCGTAAACAGAGGCATTCCGATAGAGCGCCGCATCCATGCCGAGAGTGCCGTGAGTATGGCAACGATGATGAGCGGATGCGGTGCCTGTAGCAGGTAGAGCAGAGCGTCGATGACGCTTTCGAAGATGAAGGATAACCAGTCGAAAAAGAAGGAAAGATTTCC
Source organism: Rhizobium sp. Leaf311 (assembly GCF_001423445.1). Taxonomy (NCBI): domain Bacteria; kingdom Pseudomonadati; phylum Pseudomonadota; class Alphaproteobacteria; order Hyphomicrobiales; family Rhizobiaceae; genus Rhizobium; species Rhizobium sp. Leaf311. Next base: position 581,061 of record NZ_LMNZ01000001.1, read on the forward strand.
GGTCAACCAGTCGACCGCATCCTTGGCGTATCGACCGATCGGGAGACGATTTTCAGAAGCGCTGAGCCATTCCACGGTAAGAGCAAACCTTTCGTGAACGGAGTCATGGTCGTCTTCCGACCGCCATCAGTCGGAAGACGTGTTCAATACATTCTATGAAATGCTTATAGCCCAATGCTCTTCTTTGCGGCGGCCAGAGCATCCTGACTGCCGTCTTTCGTTTTTACGCCTGCAAGCCATGGCTCAATGGCGGCTGGATTGGCTTTCAGCCACTCCGTTGCGGCGGCTTCACCCTCCATCCCGTCGTTGAGGATCTTGCCCATGATTTCGTTTTCCATAGGAAGGGTGAACTGCAGGTTCTTGAGGAAGGTTGCCACATTTGGGCATTCCTGCAGATAGCCTGCGCGCACATTGGTATGGATTGTTGCGCCACCAAGGTTGGGGCCGAAGACGTCGTCACCGCCGGTCAGGTAGGTCAGCTTGAAATTGGAGTTCATCGGGTGGGGTTCCCAGCCGAGGAAGACGATAGGGTCGCCGGATTTCTCGGCGCGCGCCACCTGGGAAAGCATTCCCTGCTCGGACGATTCCACCACCTGGAAGTCCTTGAGCCCGAACGTGTCCTTCTCTACCATTCCCAGAATGAGGCGGTTGCCGTCATTGCCGGGCTCGATGCCGTAGATCTTGCCGCCCAGATCATCGCTGTGGGCAGCGATATCCTTGAAATCCTTGATGCCGAGTTCGGCACCCTTGCTGTTCGTGGCCAGCGTATACTTCGCGCCGGTCAGGTTTTCGCGAACCGTTTCGACGGATTTGTCTTCGCGATAGGCCTTGATGTCGCCCTCCATCGTCGGCATCCAGTTGCCGAGGAAGACGTCGATGTCCTTGTTCTTCAGGGAGGTATAGGTCACCGGGACGGAAAGAATCTTGACGTCTGTTTCATAGCCGAGGCTTTTTAGAATAACAGAGGCGGTCGCAGTGGTTGCGGTGATGTCTGTCCAGCCGACATCCGAGAAGCGGACCGTGCCACAACTGGCGGGTTCTGCCGCAGAGGCCGTCGTGGTGAAGAGTGCCATTGCAGAAACGGCTGCGGCGAGCGCCAGACAGCGGTGATTTTTTGCAAGCATTGCTTACTCCCTGTTTTTAAGTTCCCCGCCATTATCAATATCTTGAGCCGACAATCAACTCATGTGCATTTGCGTGCATTCAAGCGCAGTTTGCGACACGTTGCATTAAAATAGAATGCACTCAATGGCTGCGCTCTTTGTCGAAACCTGTGTTTTTCGCCGCCACTCTCTTGCTCTTGGCGTGGACTAGCCTGCAAAAGGCGCTGAACGCAGGATCCGGAGGGCATGATGGCCAAGCTCTATTTCAACTATGCGGCAATGAACGCTGGCAAGTCCACCATGCTTTTGCAAGCCTCCTATAATTACCAGGAGCGGGGGATGCGCACCCTCATCTTTACGGCTGCATTCGATAATCGCGCCGGTATCGGCAAGGTCGCATCGCGCATCGGTCTTTCCTCGGATGCGCTGGTATTCGATGACGCCACCGATATCTTCCAGGAAGTTGAGCGTCTGCACGCACAGGAGCCGGTGGCCTGCGTCTTTATCGATGAGGCCAACTTTCTTTCCGAGCACCACGTCTGGCAATTGGCGCGCATCGCAGACAGGCTTGGAATCCCCGTCATGGCGTACGGCCTACGCACCGATTTTCAGGGAAAGCTGTTTCCGGCCTCCAGAGAATTACTGGCGATTGCCGATGAATTGCGTGAAATCCGCACGATTTGCCATTGTGGACGCAAGGCCACCATGGTCGCGCGTTTCGATTCGCAGGGGAAGATCGTCAAGGAAGGCGCGCAGATCGATGTCGGCGGCAACGAGAAATATGTGTCCTTCTGCCGGCGGCACTGGGTGGAGGCAATCGAAGGCGCGTGATGCTCAGGAAATGGCACCGCGCGTCCCATTCCAACGACGACTGTCCGCTGGTTTGATTTTGGTCAAAGAAGGCCACCGGCTGCCGGAGTAGGACCTGCAACGGAAAGACCGCCATCGCGGTTTCGTTCAGGAGTATGATCCCATGCTGAATACAAACGTCCTTCGCCTTCTGACCAGCGCCGCCGTCGCCGGGTTTTTCGTCTTCCCGGTTCAGGCGGCAGATATCGAGATCAAGATGCTCAACAAGGGGTCGGACGGTCAGGCAATGGTTTTTGAGCCCGCTGCGGTCAAGGCCAATATTGGAGATGTCATCACCTTCACGCCCGTCGACAAGGGTCACGACGCCGCAGCCGTCAAAGGCCTCATTCCCGATGGTGTCGAGGAATATAAGGGCAAGATGAACGAAGCCCTTAAAGTGACGATTGAGAAGGAAGGCGCCTATGTCTTCAAATGCACGCCGCATGTCGGCATGGGCATGGTGGCCCTCGTCGTCGTTGGTGATGCGCCGGCCAACATCGAGGCCGTAAAAGCCGGCAAGCTGCCGAAAAAGGCACGCGAAAAGCTGGACGAAGAGATCGCCAAGCTTAATCTCTGAAAGTAACCGGTTTCCACTCCCGGATTGAGAAAAGGCTGCGCATATTTATATGAGCGGCCTTTTTGCACAGCAGCGATTCGGGAGACGACCCTTCATGGCACGAACGCCATCTTTTGACGCCCAGTTTGAGAAGACCACAGCCGCTGGCCGGATTGTCGAAGAGCTGTGCGCCAAGTTGGCCCAATCCGTTGAAGCAACGCAACCATCCTCGCCGGATGCAGCATTGGAAGCAGATGCGGCGCTTCTCGGGGAGATGCTGGATGCCAAAAACACCTTTGCGGCAGACAGCCGTCGGGTCATCCAAGGATTGTCCGCGCGCATCGGTGCGGCTTACCTGGCCTTTGACAGGGCCGACGACGTTACGCGCAAAGAACGATTTCTGGCGTTTTTTACGCGAAAGCCCCGCAACTCCTTCAGGGCTTCGCGCCAAAGACGGCTTGCCGTCGCCGAGAGTGTGCAGGTCATCCTTGCCCAGGCCGCTGTCGTTTATCGGGTTTTGAAGGGTTGCAAGGAAACGTCAGCGCCCCTCGTGACGCGGTGTGAGGCGCGCCTTGAGGCGATCATGGAGGCGCGCCGCAAGGTCGTCCTTTCGATTGACGATGCACGCCAGCGTGACCGGGAGCTTGCAGCAACTGTGGCAACGCTTGAGCGCAGGATTTCCACATCGACAGACGACACGCAATCCGACAGGTGGTCAGCGGACAGGAATGATGCGGCCGGGCGCCGGGACGCCGTTCTGGCGGAGCGCAAGGCCTTGAACGATGAGCGCGACGTTCTGGACCGCCAGGCGATCCTGTTTGGCGATATGATTGACGCACTGAATGATGGCGTGTCGATCTATTCCCACTTGCTGAATGCGGTCTCCATCGAAGCCGAACGCTGCATCATGCTTCATGATGTCGCCTACGGCTCGTTACAGCCGCTGCTGGAAGATCTGCGGCTCTTCTCGCAGGCAGGTGATGACATGGAGCACCCGCCAAGGCCGGGTCCTTTCCACCATTTGCTGACACTTCACGCAAAAGGCGCCGTTACCATGCAGGACGTGGACCGGCGCAAAATCAGGCTGGAAGATGCCCTGGCGCGCCATTTCGAGCGATCGGAAGCGAAGATCATCGAAACCGGAGCGGGAAAAACATGAGATCCTCCGTTGTATCGCGCATCTGATCACCATATGTGAGGTGACAGCCGGTCCGCCTTTGAGAGCGGAACGATTGTCCCATCCTGGCGTCGCGTATCTGTCACGCTGGAGATGTTCGTCGTGGTAGATTACGCATTGTGCCCGGTTTGGGCCGCTGCGCTCAGGGGAGTTGAACGATGCTCGATCCGGTTATCGCGTTTTTCAGGCGCATGTTCTCCGCGTTTGGAAGAGGTGCCTCCATGGCGATTGCATGGCTGTTCTGGCCTTTGAGAGCGGCGCATGGCTGGTACACGAACCGCAACGGATTGATAAAGATCCCGATTGCTGCAGCGGTGGTTCTGCTGGTCGGTCTTTACGGCTATTTCTTCTGGCAGACGCAGGTCTGGTCGAACTTCAACCCGGATTATGTTGCCAGTTACAAACTCTCCGAACGCACGCTTGGTGCCGGACAGGAATTGCCTGCAGCAGCAGCGCCCACGCCTGCTGCATCCACAACTGAGGCTGCCCCTGCAGCACCTGCAGCACCTGCGGCGAGAAGCTGCCAGAGTTCGGCCATCGTTGATGTTGCCGCAGGGTTGATCGATTTCAACGTCGATCAGAATGCCTGGATTTCTTCCATGCTGCTGTATCGCGCTGGCTTGTTCGGCATCGATTGGGATAACACGCCGTTCCTCGACAACAAGGCGTCGTTCCAGCGCGGGGTCAATCAGGCCGTTCGCCGGACATCGGTTGAGCTGGTGGATTCGCTTGGTCGCGTCCGTGGCACATCTGGCATTGACGCCAATTTGCAGAAAGCGCGCGGTAACCTTCAGTTCGATGAATATTCCTGGTATTTCGGTCTTGATCCATTCGGCCCAAAAACACCGAGCCCGAGCTACTATCGCTCCGCTGCGGAAAGCCTGCGGATGTTCAACACCAGCCTGGCGCAGTGCAATTCGGTGTTTGACGGACGTGCCGACAACCTCATCCAGTTCATCGACCGCATCGCCAACGACATCGGCGGAACATCCGCAATCCTGCGTGAGCGTTCGGAGAATTACAATGGCGGCTGGTTCGATACGCGCGCCGACGACAGGTTCTGGTTCGCCTATGGTCAGCTCTATGGCTATTACGGCATTCTGGCCGCAGCGGGAGCGGACTTCTCCCAGGTTATCCGTGAACGGAACCTGACAAGCCTCTGGAACGATACGCTGTTGCAGACGCGCGCCGCATTGCGCATCCAGCCGCTCATCATCTCCAACGGTGACGAGGGCGGATGGATCATGCCATCGCATCTGGCGACCATGGGCTTTTATGTGTTGAGAGTTCGTTCGAACCTTGTGGAACTGCGCTCCGTGCTGGATCGCTGATCGCCAATGGCTGGCGCTTCGTATCGAAGCGTCAGCTGATTAGTTTGAGGCGGATCGCCTTGGCAACGAGTTGCGTGCGATTGACGCAATCGAGTTTGCGGATGGCATTGTTCAGATAGGCGTTGATGGTGTGATCCGACAGCGAGAGGATGTGGCCGATTTCAACGGATGTCTTGCCCTGCGATGTCCAGCGGATAACTTCCAGTTCGCGTTTGGTCAGCTTGCGCGGCGCAGTCATCTCCGTACGCCGCATACGCTCATACACGTCGAAGGCATGGAGTGCGATCATGCCGATTTCGTTGAGCGCAATCTGGCAGAGCGGCGCACAGTCGCCTTCAAAACGAATGAGGTAGCGTTCGCCGTTGAGCGAATTTGTGGGAATGATAAGCCCGTTTTTGATGCCGTATTGTGACAGCAGCGTCCCTAAGGATTTCACCTTGGTGTCCGAGCCCTCGATATCATCCAGAGACCAGCCTTGCGGCATCAAGGATATCTCGACTTTTGGCAGAATAGGGCAGTACCGCAGGAGACGCTTCTGATCAAATTCACGGATGAAACGCAAAGGAATGGTTGTTTCCACCAGGACTGCGGAAAGCAGCTCGTCATCCGCTTTGGGAAAACGCATGAGCCCGACATGTGAGAAACCGAATTCCTTGGCAACCGCTTGCAGCACCTGCAGCCACCGAGGACGGCTTTCCGCTGCCGACAATTCCTTACTCAGTAGCGATTGCCGTTCGAGTGTGATCATGATCGTTTCGTTGATAATGCCGCGATATGTTAACGGTAACAAATATACGAATTATCTTGAAAATCCAGTTTTAATTTCAAGTTTGGTTCGCGCTTCATCACCTCCGTATGAACTGTTTTAAATCAAATGCATCGATATGGAAGTAACCAACGTCCTTTGTCGACAGCTATTTACTGTCACAAAAGATGTGAAAAGGATTAGATGTTGGCACTGTCCTGCGCGGCCTTGGGTTTGGACATCAGTTTCTCAAGAAAGCCCAGCATGACCGCAGAAATGACAAAAGCCAAATGTATGATCGTAAACCACATCAGCTTGCTGTCGCTGTACTGGTTTGCATTCAGGAATATTTGCAGCAGATGAATGGATGATATGGCGACGATGGATGAGGCAACCTTGATTTTCAGGCTGCCCGCATCGAGCTTGCCCAGGAAGGAAACCTTGTCTTCGCCTTCGTCGAAACGGCTGACAAAATTCTCATATCCGGAAATCATCACCATCACGATCAGGCTTGCCACCAGCGCCGCATCGATCAAGGCCAGCATGGCAAGGATCATCTCGGCGTCCGTGTAAACGAAGACATTCTGGGCGATTTTGAGAAATTTGAAGGCGAAGGACAGCGCATAGACAGCGAGTGCAGCAACCAGCCCCAGATAGAATGCCACCAGCAGCCAACGGCTGGAGAGAATGATTCTTTCAACAAGCAGTTCAAGGGATTTCATCTGCGTCTCTCGTCTTCGACTGGTTTCGACTTCGTTTGCGGCAATGATCTAGTTGGCCGCCATTGCTGCTTCAAGGGCCCCGCCCACTCATTCCAAGGTTGATCCCATCGCGCGTTCTTATTGATCAGCCTCATGTTCGCGTTTTTGTTTTGCCCGAACCGACGTCACAATGGCGTAGTTTCTGCCTGTCACATTTTCGCAACATTGTTGTCCGGCGTAAACATGATCCTTTGAATCATGTTTTATTTGTTGACATCCAAAGTCATGTTTTTTAACTCTCCGATACGGCCAAAGCCGTAAAAATTATGGGTATGTATCGAGCCACTCCGCGTCAGCGCCTCGCGTTGCCGTGCGCTTTCGTGCGCTCGAATTTAGGGGTGAATGATGACCATTGGGCGATCCAAATCAGCTTTGCTTGTCTGCACGGCGATGACACTTCTTTCCGTTCATTCTGCCGGCGCACAGCAGGCTACGGATCAGGCAGCGAATGAAAGCGCCACCGTGCTGGAGAGGATTGTCATCAAGGGAAAACGCATCAAGGCAAGCGATGCCGCTGGCAATACGCCTCTCGCCAGCTCGACCGGTGCAGAAGAGATCCGCAAAAAAGACATCGACAGCCTCAAGGATTTGGGAAAGACGACAGAAGCCGGGGTCGATTTCGTCAATTCCAAGCCAGGCAAGCCTGGTGGTCTGTTCATTCGTGGTCTGGGCGGGGCGCGGGTCACCACGCTGATCGATGGCATCCCTGTTCCGTTTTTCGAAAACTTTGCCCGTCAGGGAACGGCGACGACGACCTTGAGCAACACGAACTCAAGTTTCGATTTTTCCTCGCTCTCATCCATCGATGTGGTGCGTGGCGCCGATTCCAGCCGCGCCGGTTCCGGGGCATTGGGCGGCGCGCTGGTGCTTCGCACTCTGGAAGCTGACGATCTCATCGGAGCTGACAGGGACTGGGGCGGTGTTGCCAAGACCACCTACGACACAGAGGACAAGAGCTTTGGTGGTTCGCTGGCGGTCGCCAAAAAAATAGAGAATACTTCGGTTTTGTTCCAGGGCTCCTACAAGCGTGGGAATGAGGCAGATAACCGCGGCAGCGCAGATATTTACGGCACACGTCGCACGACACCCAATCCGGCCGATACTTACGAGAGTAACCTGATGTTCAAGATCCGGCAGGATCTGGAAGGCGGTCACCGCATCGGTCTGACGGCGGAACGCTTTTCGCTGCGAACCAGAACAGACCTGAAAACGCTTCAAGGCTCCAACGTTTCAACGTCCACCTACCGGATCGATGATTATGACGGCCATGAGGACACCGAGCGTGATCGCGTTTCGCTGGACTATCAATATGAAGCACCGTCTACCGACAGCCTGATCGACGCAGCCGATCTTTCGCTTTACTGGACGCGGCTGGACAAGGTATCCGGCTCGGGCGACCGTCTGACCAACAATTCGCTTTATATCCGCGAAGACAGCCTGAGAGACAACCGCTTCGGACTTGTCGGAGGTCTCGAATCCGGCTTCGAGGTCGGCAGCGTCAGCCACACCATCCGGTTCGGCGGAAATGCCTGGATTTCCGATTTCAGCAACGCCGTTTACCTCAACACAGGCGGATCGTCTGCGGCCTCGCAGTCTGATATGCCTGATGTGGACGGCAAAAGCCTTGGCCTTTATCTTGAAGATGAACTTGGCTTCGGGTCGAGCAATTTCAAGCTGACACCCGGTTTGCGTTTCGATGCCTATGATTATGATCCGGATGGCTCGGTCTCAACCAATAGCGGTTACAACACCTTCGGCCTGCCAACCGGCAACAGCGGATCCCGCTTCTCTCCAAAGCTGCTGGCGACCTATGATCTGACGCCGCAGGTTCAGCTCTTTGCCCAATGGGCGATGGCCTATCGTGCGCCAACCGTGAACGAACTCTATTTGAACTTCTCAAATATCAGTTCAGGATACGCTGTCATCGGCAACTCTTCTTTGAAACCCGAGACCAGCAACGGCTTTGAAATCGGTGCCAAGTTTGATAGCGGCGATCTTTCAGGCAGCGTGACGCTATACCACAACAAGTACAAAAACTTCATCGAGCAGGAGACGTCATTCACGACGCTTTTCCCGGGCTTCGGTGGCAGGGGCAATGGCCAGTTGTTTTCCTATCGGAACCTGGAACATGTGGAAATTTCCGGCGTAGAAGCCAAGGTGCGAAAGGATCTGGCGAATGGCTTTTTCGCGCATGCATCGCTTGCCTATGCCTATGGCAAGGACACCGACAATGACGAGCTCATCCGCACGGTTGCGCCTTTTAAATCCATTGTCGGACTTGGCTACGCGCAGGAAACATGGGGCTCGGAGCTTACGGGGATATTCTCCTCGAACATGCGGGACGATGGCAAGTCCAACACATTCGATGCTCCCGGCTACGGTATCTTCAACCTGACCGGTTGGTGGGAGCCTGAGCAGACAAAGGGCCTGCGTATTCAGGCGGGTGTCTATAATCTGTTTGACCGGAAGTATTGGAATGCTGTCGGCGTCAGGGATATCAACCCGGGCTCGGTGTCATCGACCAACCAGCCGGTCGATTTCTATTCGGAGCCGGGCCGGTCGTTCAAGATTTCTCTGACCCAGAAATTCTGATCGACATATCAAGCGCAGAACTGGCGGTGCTACGCCGCCAGTCTTTTACCGGCAGTATAAATACCCGCCCTTGCGTTCGAGTACATCGAGATGCAGGTGATCCTGATGGGTGGCGTCGCTGCCGGGCGAGAGGACGGTCTTGAAAAACAGGCAGGCGGCAGTGGTTATAGTGCGTTGGAACGCGCCCTCCATTGTCCCGTCTTCCTCACGCGGTTTCATGACCAGTGGTTCGCCCTTGTCGAAGGCAAGGGTGGCGATATCGACGGCGCTGCCTTTGGCGTGCTCGGAAATCTTGCCGGTTTCGGCGCTGTTGCGGTTGCGGCAGACATAAGTCGAGGCGTTGCCGAAGGCGGATACCTTTTTGTCTGGCAGCGCGATCGCCGCCGTCGGCACCACCACGTCCTTTGCCCACCGCGCCAGTGCCAGAGCGGCTTCGCAGCGCATCGTTCCCTCAGGCTCAAGCTTGATGCCGGGAATGACGGTGGAGAGCTCAAGCGGCGATGCGATGCCGCAGCCGTCTTCTTCTCCGGGAATCGCGGGAAGCTCCTTGAATTCAGCGCCCAATTCACGCAGCTGCGAAAGGCAGGCCTTCAGCTCTTCCGGATCTTCAGGCTTCACGGGCTCGCGCGCAGGCTCTTGCGGCTTTTTCTCTTCGTCCGTCTTTGGCTGTTCAGGCTTTGCCTTCTCACCTTCAGGTGCCGGTTCCGGTTTTTCCTCGGGCTTTTCCGCCGGTTTTGGAACGGCATTTTCAGCGGGGGGAGACGGTTGCTCGGCCTCTTTCTTATTATCGGCTGGTGCCTGGGTCGGTGAGGGGGTTTCCTGCCCTGGCTTGGGCTGCGGAACGGGCACATCCTGTGGCGGCGGCGCGGCTGCGATCAGCAGCGTGCTGGCTGCGAGGATGATGAGACGATGAAGCATGTGAGCGGTCGCTCCCCTGTTGCGGCAGAGCCTGAACGTCTGAGCTGTCTTTCGGTTCATGCCTTCACGCAAATCCGCTTGCCATGAGACACCGTTGGCGCTAACAATTTGCGCCATGAACATCATGTCGAAGAACATTGCTATCTGGTGGTGGGGCAGCTTTACGCGGCCTTGAGCACCTATGTCCTTTGACTAAGTCCAAGCCGCCCGAATTCTCAGGCGGCTTTTTTGTTATTATGCCGCCTCTCATCGGGCAGAATGTTATCAGGCAGAAAAAACGGGAAGTGCTTAGAAATGGTAACGATCATTCAGGATGATGGCGCGGAAACCTACGAGACGAAGGGTGGCGTTAAAGTCTCCCGTCAGCGTCGCGCCGCCGATTATGCCGGGGCAATCGACAGCTATGTCGAACGGTTGGACGAGCGCCGCGGTGCCGTCTTTTCATCCAATTACGAATATCCCGGTCGTTACACCCGCTGGGACACGGCCATCATCGATCCACCGCTTGGCATTTCCTCTTTTGGCCGCAACATGTGGATCGAAGCCTATAACGGGCGCGGCGAAGTGCTGCTCTCCTTCATTGCCGAGAAGCTGAAGGCAACGCCAGATCTGACATTGGGGGAATCGACCGCCCGCAGGCTGGATCTCGTGGTCAATGAACCCGACCGCGTCTTTACCGAGGAAGAACGTTCCAAGATCCCGACTGTCTTCACAGCGCTTCGCGCCATTGTCGACCTCTTCTATTCGAGTGCGGATGCCGCCATCGGCCTGTTCGGCGCCTTCGGCTACGATCTGGCCTTCCAGTTCGATGCCATCAAGTTTTCGCTTCAGCGCCCTGAAGACCAACGTGACATGGTTCTCTACCTGCCGGACGAGATTCTGGTGGTGGACCATTATTCCGCAAAGGCGTGGATCGACCGTTATGACTTCGAAAAGGACGGCGTCACCACCCACGGCAAGGCGGAAGAGATTGCGCCCGATCCTTTCCGGACGACAGATACCATTCCGCCGCGCGGCGACCATCACCCCGGCGAATATTCGCAGCTGGTGACGAAGGCCAAGGAGAGCTTCCGCCGCGGCGATCTCTTCGAAGTCGTGCCCGGCCAAAAGTTCATGGAGCGTTGCGAGAGCAACCCGTCGGCGATTTCCCGCCGCCTGAAGGCCATCAATCCGTCGCCCTATTCCTTCTTCATCAATCTGGGCCATCAGGAATATCTGGTGGGCGCGTCGCCGGAAATGTTCGTGCGCGTGTCCGGACGCCGCATCGAGACCTGCCCGATCTCGGGTACCATCAAGCGCGGCGATGACCCGATTGCCGATAGCGAGCAGATCCTCAAGCTGCTCAATTCCAAGAAGGACGAGTCCGAACTGACCATGTGTTCGGATGTGGACCGTAACGACAAGAGCCGCGTCTGCGAACCCGGCTCGGTCAAGGTCATCGGTCGCCGCCAGATCGAGATGTATTCACGCCTCATCCACACGGTAGACCATATTGAGGGCCGTCTGCGCGATGATATGGACGCTTTCGATGGCTTCCTGTCGCACGCATGGGCCGTGACCGTTACCGGCGCGCCGAAACTCTGGGCCATGCGCTTCATCGAAGCCCATGAAAAGAGCCCTCGCGCATGGTATGGCGGGGCAATCGGCATGGTTGGCTTCAATGGCGATATGAACACGGGCCTGACGCTGCGCACCATCCGCATCAAGGATGGTATTGCTGAGGTGCGGGCAGGGGCAACTTTGCTCAATGATTCCAATCCTCAGGAAGAAGAAGCTGAAACCGAATTGAAGGCATCCGCCATGATTTCTGCTATTCGTGATGCAAAGGGCCAGAACTCCGCCGGCACCAAGCGCGACGCCGCGAAGGTGGGAACGGGCGTCAAAATCCTGTTGGTGGACCACGAAGACAGCTTCGTGCACACGCTGGCGAACTACTTCCGGCAGACGGGTGCCACCGTGTCCACCGTTCGCTCCCCAGTGGCGGCCGAAGTGTTCGAGCGCTTCCAACCCGATCTGGTCGTTCTGTCTCCCGGCCCCGGCAACCCCAGCGATTTCGATTGCAAGGCGACCATCAAGGCTGCCCGCGCTCGCGACCTGCCGATCTTCGGCGTCTGCCTCGGCCTTCAGGCGCTGGCGGAAGCCTATGGTGGTGAGCTTCGTCAGCTTGCCGTCCCCATGCACGGCAAGCCTTCGCGCATCCGCGTGCTGGAACCCGGCCTCGTCTTTTCGGGCCTCGGCAAGGAGGTAACGGTTGGCCGTTACCATTCCATCTTCGCCGACCCGGCCACGCTACCGCGCGAATTCATGATCACGGCGGAAAGCGAAGATGGCACCATCATGGGTATCGAGCACAGCAAGGAGCCCGTGGCCGCTGTGCAGTTCCACCCGGAATCGATCATGACGCTGGGCGGCGATGCCGGTATGCGGATGATTGAGAATGTGGTGACCCATCTGGTGCGCAAGGCCAAGGTCAAGGCTGCCTGAGCAAATACAGAATACCGGCGGCGTCATGAGACGCCGCCGTTTCCTAAAGCCGCGCAGGTGATGCAGAGTGAAGTTCATCAAACATCTATGCATTCTGCTGGCGCTGCTGATCCTTGGCATCGCTGGCGGCACCCTCGTGCCACGGCCGATCTTTGGCAATGAATCGCCCTCAGCTGATGCGGCGCCCCGCCGCGTCCTCATTCTCAGCAACCCCATCCATACCGATATCGCTCTGCCCGTTACATCAGAGCTTCTGGCCCGCTTTGCCTTTCTGCGTGAGGGCAGTCTGGAGATCGATTATCCGGGCGTTCGCTATCTCGTCTTCGGCTGGGGCGGACGCGCCTTTTACACCGAGACGCCAACATGGGCGGATTTGAAACCGCTGCCGCTGTTCAAAGGTGTTACGCTCGATCAATCGGTCATGCATGTCGCCCTTGCCGGGGAGATACCGCTGGCCGATTCTGGTGTCATGGCGCTTGATCTGTCAGACGCGGATTATGAAAAGCTGCTTGGCTTCATCCTCGGCAGTTTCGCGAGACCGCAAGGGAAGCCGGTGCCGCTGCTTGGGCAATCCTATGGCCGGGATGATGCATTTTTCGAAGCTGTCGGCTATTTCAACGCCCTGCTTGGCTGCAACACATGGACGGCCTCCGCACTGCGGCACGCCGGCCTGCGCACCGGCTGGTGGACGCCGCTGCCGCCGCTTTTGACGACATCGCTCAGGCTGCATAATGATACGGTGACGCCCTGATTGGCTTTCGACGTCGTGGAATTGACAATCTCATCGAGGCCGCTTCAATAGCCTGATTGTTTTATCGTGATGTTTGAAAGCTTGGCGCAGATGATCGATTTCCATCAGCTTTTACTGGTTTACGTGGCTTATATCATCGCCGTCGCTAGCCCCGGTCCCAGCAACATGACCATTATGGGTATCGCCATGAGCCAGGGCAGGGTGCCCGCAATCGTGCTTGCGCTGGGCGTCATGACTGGCTCGCTCTGCTGGGCAACTGTGGCGGCTACCGGCTTGTCCGCCGTGCTTGCGACCTTTGCCAACGCGCTTTTCGTCATCAAGATTGCCGGTGGTCTGTATCTTCTTTATCTGGCCTATAAGTCCGCGCGCTCTGCCTTTGCCAAGGCGTCTTCGGCCCAACCCGGGGAAATGGCGACCAGCAAAGCGGATTATCTCAAGCTCTATCGTCGCGGCCTCTTGCTTCATCTGACCAATCCCAAGGCCGTGCTTGGCTGGCTTGCCATCATGTCTCTCGGCCTCAAGCCGGGCGCTGGCACCGCAACCCTTGCCGCCATCATCGGCGGTTGCGCCATGCTCGGTCTCACCATTTTCTGCGGCTATGCGCTGGTGTTTTCCACGGCACCCGCCATCCGCATCTATCAGAAGTCCAAACGCTCCATCGAGGCAACGCTTGCGCTGTTCTTTGGCTTTGCGGGCATCAAGCTGCTGTTGAGCAGGGCGTGATGATCGTCGAGCGTCTGGCCGAAACAGAGTGTCTTTGATGACGAGCGAAGATGAGTTGCAGCACGGGATCAAGCTGCGGCCCGCCCGTCCGGGTGAGGGGCAGCAGCTTTACGATATTACCGCGCAGTCCATAAAGGCATTGGGCAAATCGCATTATAGCGGTGACCAGCTTGTGAACTGGATGGGAAATCGAACCGCCGCCTATTACGAAGACGTCATCACGAAAAACAGGACATTCGTTGCGGAGCAGGATGGCGTACTGCTGGGCTTCGTTGATGCGGACCGTGGCGAAGTCACGCGTCTGTTTCTGGTGCCTGAGGCCGCCGGGCGAGGCTTGGGCAGGGCCTTGCTGCAGCGTGGCATCGAGGTCGCGAAAATGGGTCATCAGGGGCCGGTCAGGGTCGAGTCGACCCTCAATGCACAAGGGTTTTACGAGAGCTTTGGCTTCAAGCTGGTCAGTCGTGGATACTTCTCCCATGGCGTGGGAGGAGAGCCAATCGACATCGTCATCATGGAAATGCGGTAGGCGAGACGCAGCGGGCAGACACAAGCGTAACAATGGCCCTCTTGACCTTTCTGCCGCTTTAAATCATAGAAGCCGAAAATATGAACCGCGCGCACGGATC